>DASUVG010000054.1:0-95813 GCA_036379135.1 Longimicrobium sp. | reverse complement strand
GCCGGCGTGCGCGCCGAGCCGAAGATGGTGACCGCCGGCCCGATGCGCGCCAGGTTGTCGAACCCCTCCACGAACTCGCCCATGATGCGGAACACCCGCCACGGGTCGCTGCGCGTAAAGTCCTCCGCCTGCGGCGCCTCTGCCGGCGACTGCAGCAGCCGCTCGTCTTCGGTGGCCGTGCGCGTGCGCTGCGCCACGTTCAGCGTGGGGTTGTCCTGCGGCTGCTTCTCCGGCATCTGCGTCCTTGCGGGGTCCCGGGTTGCGCGCCGTCGGGGGCGCCGGCGCGGGGGATGATATGAAAGGGGCCGCCCGCACGCAAAAGCGGGACTCGCGCGCGCGCCCCCGCGGCGCCATGTTGCCTGGCGGGTAGAGGCGTTCACCAGGGCGGCGCACGGTCGGATGCGGAGGATGACGGGCAGGCTCGCGCGGATGGGGATGATGCTGGCCGCGGCGCTGGCGGCTTCGGCGTGCCGCGACCGCGGCGGCGCGGCCAGAGGGGGCGAGCCGGTGAAGCTGGATTCCGTGCCGCGCCGCGTGGAGGTGCGGCTGTACGTGGCCACGGACTGGGCGTGGAACGAGGAAGACACGCTGCGCGTGACCGTCGTCAACGGGACGGACCAGCCGCTGGCCGGCGACCTGAACCTGTTCGTCGGCACGCCCGTGGAGGTGCTGCGCGACTCCATTCCCTCCGACAGCGCGCCGCCGCCGGAGATGACCTCGTCCGGCGAGGGAACACGCCTCACCTTTCCGCTGGGCACCCTGGCCGCCGGCGCCAGCGGCGAGTTTCGCCAGGCCGTGCGCATGCCCCCCGCGCCCCGCCAGCGCCGCCCGTCGGAGGAGAACGACACCACCAGCCGCTTTACGGTGCGCGCCTGGGTGGCCGCGGCGGACGGGCGCGAGGTGGCGCAGGCGGCCGACACCATCCGCATCCGCCGCGGCAGCGAGGTGGTGGCCGGCGGATGCGGCGGCGTGGACGACGTGAGCGTCACCCGCTACGGCATTGGCCCGCTGCGGCTGGACATGCTGGCCGGCGACGTGCGCACCCTGTGCCCCGAGGCGCGCGACACCACCTGGCAGCAGGAGGGGACCACGGAGCGCGGGATGACCGTCCGCCTGGCCGGGCACCCCGTGACGCTGGTTCTGCAGAAGGACCGGGTGCAGCGCATCGTCGTCGACACCACGGGGGTGCGCACGGGGACGGGCGTGGGCGTGGGCTCCACGCTGGCGGACCTGCGCGCGCGCTACGGCCGCGCCTGCGCCGGAGCGGGCGAGGGGCGCGTCGCCGTCTGGTTCCCGGCCGCGCCGGGGGTGAGCTTCGCGCTGGATTCCACCGCCGCCCTTCCGCCGGCGGGGGCGCTGGACGCGGAGGCGCTGCCGGAGACGGCGAAGGTGGACCGCCTGTGGGTGCGCCAGGGGACGGACGACTGTCCCGCGCCCTGATCATCAACCGAAGGACCAAGGCCGTGAAGATCCCGATGGCGGTGCTGGCCGACGAGGCCAACGTTTCGCAGGAAGGCAAGCTGAACCTGATGGGCATCTTCGACCGCATCGCTGCGGCCGAGTTCCCCGTCATCCACCCAAAGATGGTGTTCGCCTTTCGCGTGGAAGCCGACCACGGCGACAGCGGCCGCGCCTTTACCGTGCAGGTGTCGATGGAGGACGAGGACGGCACCGCGATCTTTCAGGCCGAGGGCGAGATGATGGCGCCGCCCGTGCCGCCCGGCGAGTTCAGCACCGCCAACCAGATCTTCGCGCTGGTGGGCGTGCAGTTTCCTCGCCCCGGCCTCTACCGCTTCGTGGTGCGCGTGGGCGACGCCGCGCGCCACGAGGCCCCGTTCCTGGTGCAGCACACCGCGCGCGACCCGTCGATGAACTAGCCGCGGTTCGCGCCTCCACGGGCGGCGTGGATGCGCGGGTGAATCCGCGGATGGAAGAATCCGCCCAGAGAGACCGGGAAGCCCCGTTCGCCGCCGCTCACGCGCCGCCGGATGGGGCTTTCGACCGCGATCGATGGATCGCCGCTCGCGCGGATGTTGCGTGCGGCTCGCCCGCATCCCGCGGCATCCGACGCACCCCGAGGTGGAGACAGGCCCTGATGGAGGAGATCCGGGTGCGCACCACGCGCCGCAGCGAGATGGTGGAGATCACGGACCGCGTGCAGGAGATCGTCTCCCTTGGCGGTGTGCGCGAGGGCGCGGTCGTGATCCAGAGCCTGCACACCACCGCCGCGCTCACCATCAACGAGAACGCGGACCCCGACGTGGTGCACGACGTGCTGGGCAAGCTGGACCGCCTGGTGCCGCACGAGGAGCCGTTCTACCGCCACGCCGAGGGGAACAGCGACAGCCACCTCAAGACCAGCTTCTTCGGCCCGTCGCTCACCGTAATCGTCAGCCAGCGGCGGCTGGTGCTGGGACGGTGGCAGGGGATCTACCTGTGCGAGTTCGACGGCCCGCGCGAGCGCACCGTGGCCGTGCAGCTGCTCGCCGGGGCGTAAGGGGAGGCCTATGTCCCGCCCGCCGTCCCACATCCGTTCCATGCTGCGCCTGGCCGCGCGCGGCGTCCGCGCCCGCGGCACCACGCCCGCCGCGGACGTCTTCGCCCCGCGACGCAAGGCCGCGTGCGAGCGCGCGGACATCCGCATCCACCCGGCGCGCGTGCACGACTACGCGCGCGCCACCGGCGGCGATGCGGTCCCCGCGTTCTTCGAAGCACGGCCCGCCGCGCCGCCGTTCTACTGCGCCACCTGGGAAACCGCGCTGGCGCTCGAGATGTTCGCCGGCCTGGAGACGCCGCTGCCGCTGGGCGCGGTGGTGCACGTCTCCACCGAGATGGTGTGGGCCCGCCCCCTGCCGCCCGGCGATGCCATCCGCTGCCGCGTGGAGCTGGACCGGGTGGAGCGCACGCCGCGCGGCCTCAAGCTGACGGTGCTCTCGCGCAACTGGATGGGCGCTGGCCAGCTCTGCTCCCAGGGCACGTCCGTCTTCATGGTGCGGACCCGCGGTCCGCGCGACGCGGAGTCGCCCCTGCCGCGGTGCCCCGCCGATCCGCCGGACGACAGCTGGACGGAGCTGACGCGCTGGCCCCTCGCCGCCAGCGCGGGGCGCCGCTACGCGCGCGTCTCCGGCGACTACAACCCCATCCACCTGTGGCCGTGGACGGCACGTCCCTTCGGCTTTCGCGCGCCCATCCTGCACGGGTACGCCCTCGCCGCGCGCACGGCGCACACGCTGGTCGCGCAGCGCCTGCGCGGCGAGCCGGCCGCGCTCCGGCGAATGCGCATCGCTTTTCGCGCGCCGCTCCCTCTCCCCTCCACTGCGGTCCTGCTGATCGACGAAGCCGCCTCCGAGCACCGCTTCCGCGTGGCCGCGGCGGACGGGGCGACGGTGTACGCAGAGGGCACCTACGGCGGATCCGGGTAGCTACTACACGTCCAGCCCCAGCACCTCCGCCGCCTCGCGCACCGCCGGATCATCCGTTGTCACGATCCACGGCTCGCCGAACTCCAGCCGGGCCAGCGGAGCGCGGTCCAGGAACACCAGCAGCACGTGCCAGTCGCCGTGGAACGCCGACCACGAGAAGAAGCCCGGCACCTGGTCGGGATGCTGGTAGATTCGGCGCGCCGCCGCCTGCGTCACCCGCCGGTCGCGCGAGCACAGCTCGTCGGCCCGTACGCCGAAGCGCTCCAGCACGTCCCCGCGCCCGAAGTCCGGCACCCGGTCCGCAAGCTCCGGCGGCAGCCGCACGCGAACGAGCGCCCGCGGGTTCCCGGCGCCCGTCAGGTCCTCACGCGAGAGGCGGTGTCGGTCCGGATCGGCGGGATTGCGCTTGAGGCCGCGCAGCACCTCCGCCACCGCGTGCCCCGGCGTCTGGGCCAGGTACAGCACCGACGGCCGGCCGTGCAGGTCGAAGCGCCCGTAGTTCTGCATGTGCGGCGGCGCGACGGAGCGAACGGAAAAGGGCCCTCCCTCTGGCGCTTCGCGATCCCAGGGAAAGGCCCTCCACAGCTCGCCGTGCGCGATGCTGCGTTCGTCCGCCATCGTCAGCCGAAGGCGCCGCTCGTCTGGGCCTGGATGACCATCAGCACCTCGGGCAGCCGCCCCTGCCGCAGCAGCTCGATGGGCTGCTCGCCGTCGAGGTCGGGGTTGGCGCCCAACAGCCAGCGGTTGATGGTGCCCGTTTGATAGTGGTCGGCCAGGCGCGAGACGGCGGCCGCGAGGTCGCGAAGCAGCCACGCGTTGCCCGTTTGCGCGGAACGCCCCTGGCTCCAGCGGGTGACCTGGCTGCGGTGCACGCCCATGGCGTCGGCCAGGGCCGCGTCGCTGCTGAACGCCTTGCGCGCCTCAAGGTAGTACGCGCGCTGAATGCACGCCGCCGGCTCGACCGTCTGCACCAGCGGGCGCTCGCCGCCGCGCGCGGTGGGCGGCGGCATTCGCCGGTGCAGCGGCACCACCTTGTCGCCCGCGGGCCGCGCGGAGCGGTACGTGTGGACGTTCATCTCCTCCCCCTCATCCCCGGGCTGTTGCTCCTGGGGCAGCTTGTTGTGCATCGCCATGATTATGCTCCGTGCAACACTGCTGCACAAATTCTACACAACATCCCAAATAGCACAAGGGTTTTTTCACGCCACCGTTGCGCACGCAACGCAACGAATGCGCCACAGGTGGTCTCCGGGAGACACGTGGTGGACGAGAGACGCATCTCACGATCACGCATGGGGATGCACGATCCGTCAGGATGGCGGGGCACCTGCGCGGCGCACCTTTACGACCAGGTAGGTGATGAAATCCCCCGGCGCGACGAGCATCTGGTGGGGAACGCCCGCGGGCACGGTCACCACGTCGCCCGGCGCGAGCGCGCGGCGCGTGCCGTCCATGATGCGGCCGCCGCGCAGCTCGCCGGGCGCGGTCTGCCGTGCGCCGCTCACCTCGCCGCCGCTCAGCAGGGTGGCCGCGCCCTCCTGGATCATCATCACGTCGTCCCACTCCGCGTGCACCTCCGCCTCGCCGTCGGCGGTGCGGCGCAGCGCGATGACGGTGTACGCGCCCGCATCCACCACCATCCGCGCGTACATGGCGCGCACCTGCTCGCCCGGCGCCGCGGCGACGGCTTCGCGGAGCGCGGCGGCGGGCAGGTGCCGCACGGAATCCACCGCCTGCGCGTGTGCGGCGGGCGCGGCGAACATCGCGGCGCATACGAGAGCGAGATAGCGCGGCATCGTGGTCTCGGAGGAGGGGTGATGGGGAAAAACGAAGAACCGGCCCGCGCAAAGGTCGGGGCCGGTCCGGTGGGAAGCAAGCGTCGGATAGGTGAAGTCGGCGCCCTATTCTTTTTGTCCTCTTCGATTCTTCTATTCCTGCCCGCCGCTCACCTTGGCCGCGATGATCTCGACGGCACGCGTGCGATGAACGGCATCCGCTTATCAGGGAGTCGAGCGTGACGAGTTTCGACGTAAAGCCCATCGGAAGGGTGGAGTCTCCGCTGACGGATCTGCAATCCGCGCCGCGGCAGGCGGACGAAGGCGCGCCGGAGGCCTGGCTGGTGTTCGAGTCCGATGTGGTGGAGGGGCTGCGCGGGATCCGGGTGGGGGATGAGATCCTCGTCCTCACCTGGCTGGACCGCGCGCGCCGCGACGTGTTGAGCGTGCCCCCGCGAGGCGACACCTCCCGGCCGCAGGAGGGAGTGTTCAACACACGCTCGCCGCACCGCCCGAACCCGATCGGCCTGCACCGGGTGGAGATCACCGCCATCGACGGTCCGCGGGTGCGGGTGCGCAGCCTGGAAGCGCTGGACGGGACGCCGATCATCGACATCAAGCCGATCCTCAGCGAAGACGTCGGCCAGCGGTGAGCAGGTCAGGGATACAGCTTCTGCACCGACCACCGCGCCTCATCCGCCGGATCGCGGTCGAATCGCTCGCGCTCGTGCAGGCGGCTGGGGCGGCCCTGCCAGAACTCGATGCGCCGCGGGTCCAGCCGAAAGCCGGACCAGTACGGCGGCCGCGGAATGTCGTCGCCGGTGAACCGCGCCTCGTACTCCTGCACGCGGGCCATCAGCTCGTCGTACGAGGGCAGCGGCTGGCTCTGGCGGCTGGCCCACGCGCCGATGCGGCTGCCGCGCGCGCGGGAGGCGTAGTACTCGTCCGCCTCGGCGGCGGTGACGGGGCTGACGGGGCCCTCGATGCGCACCTGCAGCTCCAGCGGCTGCCAGAAAAGGCAGAGCGCCGCGTGCGGGTTGGCGGTCAGCTCGCGCGCCTTGCGGCTCTCCAGGTTGGTGTAGAACACGAATCCGCGCTCGTCGAAGCCCTTGAGCAGCACCATGCGCACGGACGGGCGCCCTTCCGCGTCCGCCGTGGCCAGCGCCATGGCCGTGGGCTCCGCCACGCCCGCCGCCATGGCGCGCTCCATCCACTCCCCGAAGCGGGCGAAGGGCTCGCCGAACTCCGCCGTCCGCGTCTGTGCGTCCATCGTGCTACTGCGCCCCGGCGTTGACGATCTCCATCGGAACCGACGCGCGGGTGTCCTCCCACGTCATCACCAGGTTCACCAGGTTGCCGCCGCCCGGCTCCAGCGCGATGGTGAACTGCTCCACCGGCGCCGGCGTGCGCGCGACCTGCATGGGGATGCGGGCCAGGTCCTGCGCCTGGTCGTACTCCGTCCCCCACTGCCCCGTCTGCCGGTTGATGATCAGCTGCCATGCGGTCTCGCCCGGCAGCGTGTAGAGCGTGTAGGTGCCCGCCGGGACGGTGGTGCCGCCGACGCGCAGCGCGCGCGTGGTGATGAGGGTCGTCGCCGCGTTGGCGCCCGTGCGCCACACCTGCCCGTACGGCACCAGCCCGCCCATGATGGCGCGGCCGCGCATGAACGGCCTGCCATAGTCCACGTAGACGCGGTCGTCCGCGATGCGCATCTCGGCGGTGTCGCGCGGGCTGGCGGGCGGCGGGCGCTGCCCCTGCGGCTGGGCCGGCGCCTCGGTCGTCCGCGCGGGAGCGGCGGGCTGGGCCTCCGGCTCGGGCGTCTCGGCCTCGCGCGGGCCGGAGCAGGCCGCCAGCGAGGTCACGGCGGCCAGCACCAGGGCCGTGCGAAAGACGGGGGCGAATCGGTTCATGGGGGTACCTGCGCGGGGGGATCAGGGCGACGCGATCGGGTGGATTGTACCCGGCGCCGCCCCCGCCCGGCAAGCGGCACGCTTGGTGATGAGCCCCCGCCGACGCATTATCATCGCATGATCTACATTGCAGACGAGCCCGACGACGCCGGGCTGGACGAAGAATTTCCGCTGGGCGACGGCACCGCCGACACCGGCGCGGCCGTGCTCTGCCCCTACTGCGGCGAGAGCGTCGAGATCGCGCTGGACCCCGGCAGCGGCCCGCGTCAGGAGTACGTGGAAGACTGCCAGGTCTGCTGCCGCCCCTGGCAGGTGCACGTCACCTACCTCGCCGACGGCTCCGCGGAGGTAACGGTGGAGGCGTCGGATGACGGCTGGGATGATTGACCGGGGCGGGTAGAGGATTGCATCGCGGTTCGACGGCAAACATCGAACTGCGCCCGACGGGGCCCCTCCCCCGGCCCCTCCCCGCTCGTTCCTCGCGGAGAGGGGAGAATTCGATCGCGCTTCGGCTCGCTCGATCGCGTGGGCCTGTCGGCGCGCGTCACCTCTCCCCCATGCGGTTTAGCGGTTTATGGGGAGAGGCCGGGAGAGGGGGCCGGCTGCGGACGCAGCTCGATCCGATTCGTCGAGCCTGCTGACTCTGCCCTGTCCCAACCTCCCCCAGGGGTTTTTGGGGGAGGTGGGCGAGGTTTACGAGCCCGGAGGGGGCGCTCGCCGGAGCCCGCCACCCCGCTCGATTGTAACGGCCCACGGTGTGCTTGGTACCGAGATCGGAACCGGATGATGACGACGATGAGGAGGAGGAGATGAAGCTGCTGGTGATCCGCCACGGCGTGGCCGAGGACCGCGACTCGTTCGCGGCCAGCGGGCAGCCCGACGGCATGCGCCCGCTGACGGACGAAGGCCGCAAGCGGATGCGCGGCGCCGCGCGCGGCCTGCACCGCGTGGTTCCCAGGCTCACCCTGCTGGCCAGCTCGCGCCTGGTGCGCGCCGCGCAGACGGCGGAGATCGTGTCGAAAGCCTACGGCGGGATGGAGGTCGTCACGCTGGAGGAGCTTTCGCCGGAGCGGCGGCCGGACGAGCTGCTGGGATGGCTGCGCTCGCACCAGCTGGGCGACACCGTCGCCGTCATCGGCCACGAGCCGCACCTGGGCTTTCTCATCGGCTGGCTGCTGACGGGGCGCAACGACTCGTTCGTGGAGATGAAGAAGGGGGGCGCCGTGCTGCTGGAGTTCGACGATCCACCGTCCGGCGGCAACGCGGTGCTGGCGTGGTCCCTCCCGCCGCGGCAGCTGCGCTGGCTGGGCGAGGGCGCGTGAGCCTGCTGGAGCTGGGCGCCCACCGCGGCGCGCGCTGGCTGGCGCTGCGCTTTCTGGACGAGGCGCAGGCCGCGCGCGTGCGCCTTGACGACGCCGGCGACGCGGAGGCGCTCCACGACTTTCGCGTGGGCCTGCGCCGGCTGCGCAGCACCGTTCGCGCCTATGCCGACTGGCTGGAGGAGGCGATCGGGGGCAAGGACCGCAGGCGGCTCAAGGCCCTGGCCGGCGCCACCGGCGCCAGCCGCGACGGCGAGGTGATGATCGCGTGGATGCAGTCGCGCCGCGACGCCCTTTCCGACGCCGAGCAGCCCGGGGCGGACTGGCTGCTGGAGCGCCTGCGCGCCCGGCAGGAAAAGCTGGACCGCTCGCTGCGCGCCGAGGTGGCGCACGACTTCGGGCGCGAACGCAAGCGGCTGGCGCGGAGCCTGTCGACGTACGAGGCGCACGTCTCCGCCGCGGACCCGCGCGAGGAGCCACGGATGGCCGGCGTGGTGGCGGACCTGGTCGTCGCGCACGTGGCGGACCTGCGTAAGAAGCTGGATGCATCCGGCTCCATCGCAGAACAGGAGGCGCTTCACGAGGCCCGCATCTCCGCCAAGCGCCTGCGCTACCTGCTGGAGCCCTTCACGGACGATTTTCCGGAGGCCGCCTGGGCCGTCAAGCGGATCAAGAAGATGCAGGACACGCTGGGCGAGATGCACGACGCCCATGTCGCCGGCCTGCTGCTGGACGCCGAGCGCGTGGCGGCGGAGGAGATGGACCCGCGCCCGGAGCCGGACCCGGTCCCCGGCCTGAGCGCGCTCAAGACCGCCGCGGACCGGGAGATGGAGCGGCTGTACACGGAGGCGTGCGTGAGCTGGCTGGCCGGGCGCGCGACGGCGTTCCTGGCGCGGGTGGATGCGCTCGCGGAGGAGATGCGGGGCGGCGCCGCCGGCGCGGACCAGGAGATCGAGCGCAAGTTCCTGCTGCGCCGCATGCCCGCGCTGCCGGACGGCGCCGTGCGGACGGAGATCGTGCAGGGCTACCTGCCCGGCGAGCGCCTGCAGGAGCGCATCCGCCGCGTGCGCCGCCACGGCGAGCCGCCCAGATACTTCCGCACGGTGAAGCTGGGCTCCGGCATCAGCCGCACAGAGATCGAGGAAGAGGCGGACGAGGCCACCTTCCGCCGCCTCTGGTCGCTGACGAAGGGCCGCCGCATCCGCAAGCTGCGCTTCAAGGTCCGCGAGGGCGAGCTGACGTGGGAGATCGACCGCTTTGCCGGGCGGCGGCTGGTGCTGGCGGAGATCGAGCTTCCGTCGGAGGACTTCGACGTGCAGATCCCCGCGTGGCTGCGGGACCACGTCGAGCGCGACGTCACCGGCGAGGACGAGTACGTCAACATCAACCTGGCCCGGTGAAAAGCACGCGCGCCGAGCGGCAGAGGGGCAGGGCAGCAGTTGATTTTCTCTGCTCCTCTGCCCCTCCGCTGCTCTGCGTGCAATCCCTTTTCTTTACCGCTCGCGCAGCCGCACCCGGGTGATCTCCTCGACCGCGCGCATCACGGCGTGAAAGCCCTGCACGTCGCGCGGGGTCACGCGGGCGCGGATGGCTTCCTCCAGCTGCAGCAGCATGCGGTTGGACTCCTCGGCGTGCGCCCGTCCCTCGTCGGTGATGTGGATGAGGAAGGAGCGGCGGTCGGTGGGGTTCATCTCGCGGCGGATCAGGCCGTCCTTCTCCAGCCGGTCCAGGATGCTGGTGAAGGTGGACTGCTTGATGCCGAATACCCGCACCAGCTCGCCGATGGCCGCGGGCGCGTAGCTGTTCAGGTAGCTGAGCAGATGCCCCTCCACCGGCGTGAGCCCCGGCTCGCCCGGCGGCGGCTCCAGGTACACGGACAGCTGGCGCGACGCCTTGTGCAGCGGGGAGAGGAATTCCAGTGCCATGGCCGGTTTCTCGGGAGCAGATGCTACGATTTCGGAAGATACGATGCATCCGCCGCTCGCCGCCACGGTCTTGACGTGGCCGGTCTCATCGTGCATAGTTGGAAATCGAATAGTACGAAATCGTATCATCCTGACGCATGGAGATGCCCAATGAGCACCGCCGAACCGGCAGTCATCAGCGACATCCAGATCTACCAGCACCAGGCGGGGATGACGCAGGGCGTGGTCCGCGCGAACACCGCCGGGCTCACGCAGGAGGACAGCCTGGTGCAGCCGCAGCCCGATGGCAACTGCCTGAACTTCATCGTGGGCCACCTGGTGAACGTGTACGACAAGGTGCTGCCGCTGGTGGGGCAGGAGCCGGTGCTGGGCGACGCGGTCAAGCGCTACGAGCGGGGCGCCCCAGCCATCCGCGACGCGGCGGAGGCGCTGCGGCTCGATGACCTGCTGGCCGCGTTCGATACGCAGACCGAGCGGTTCCTGGCGGGACTCGCCACGCTGACGCCCGAGGCGCTGGAGCGTCCCATGCCCGGCCCCGACAGCGGCGGCGAGCTGACGGAGACGGTGCGCTCGCTGCTGGGCACCATCCTCTTCCACCAGGCCTACCACGCCGGCCAGACGGGCGTGCTGCGGCGGATCGCCGGAAAGCCCGGCGCCATCCCCTGAAGCCGGAAGATGGATCACGCGGAGGACGCGGAGGAACGAAGAGGACGCGGAGAACGGCATCACGTCTCCGCATCCCCTCTCTTTTCCGGTTCATCGCGGATTTGGTTGCACGCCACGCCTGGCGGGAAGCGGTGGCGGGTTCACCATGCGCGACCACCGTGTCCTGCGCGTCGGCGGGGGCGGGGCACACCGGGCTTCCCTGAGGACGTCGGGAACTGCAGCCGGATGGACGCCCGGCAGGGGGCCATCTGCATTTTTCTCTGGAACACCTTTCCCGCCGCAGCGCCCCGCAGCCCACCATTCCGGCTTCACCCGATGCGCGATCCCGCGAACCGTCCCCTCGCGCGAACCTCTTCGGGAACGCCCCGGCCTTCTCGCGGGCCCAGGCTTCGCCAGATCGCGCATCGGGTGTTCGTGGAGGCCGGCTCCGGTGCGCTTGCGGCAGGAGGTCGGCGCCAGGCTGGGGACGAGGATGGCGGGACAGGTATCTCCCGGAAAAATTCTCATGGCCCCCTGCCGCGCTTCCCTCCCTCTGCCGTTGCCGACGCGTCCACACACGCGTGGAGCAACCCCCACCCGCCGCCGTGCCCTGACACCCTTCCACTGCATCGCCGGTCATCCCGCCCCTGGAGAGCGCGACCGCAGTCTGCAACCAGATCCGCGATGAACCTGGTTTTTTCTTTTCCCGCCAGGCGGTCAGTGCGGCGGCAGGCCGTAGCGGGCGCGCATCTCGGCCACCCAGGGGGGGATGTCGCGGCGGCTGCGCGTGTAGCTCTGCTCCATGCAGTGCAGCATGGCATCCACCGTCTGCGCCTGCACGCCGGCCGGCAGGTCGTGCACCAGCACCCGCAGCGCGGCAAAGGCGTCCTCGTCGGAAAGCTCTTCGCGGGCCTCGGCGACGTGCTGCAGGTACCAGCGGCGCAGGCGGTGGATGGTCTTGGTGTACGGCATGTTGCCGTCCAGGAACTTCTTGAGCCCCGACGGGCTCATCCCGATCTCCCGCGCGGCGGTGCGCAGCGACGCGCGCTCCACCCGCTCCATCACGGCCTCCCGCATCTGCGGGATCAGCCGCACGTCGGTGTGCCCACCTTCATCCCCCTCCCGGGCCAGCTTCTCCATCAGCGTCCGCACGCCCTCCCGGTCCGTGGGCGCGTCTCCCGTGAACAGCTTTCTGATTCTCCTGGGCGGCTGCATGCTCCTGCTCCTTCCGATCCGATCGTTGTCGCGCGTTCCGTTTGCGGTTGTACACAACGTACACTTAGGCGGGTGCACAAGGCAAATGGCGCACGCGGAGCGACGGCCGGTTCCACCGCCGTCCGCGTGCCCTTTGGCCATGCTCCCGCCGCCGGACGCCTACCGTGCCGGCCGCTCGCGCAGCGGGTTGACGATGCGGTGCGGCACGAACCGGCTCAGGTTGTCGGTGATGGGGCCCACGGACTCGCGGATCCCCATCCCGGCCGGCTCCTGCCCGATGATCCAGCTGCCGATCACCGGCCGGTGGCCCTCGAACTCCGGGAGCGGCGCGTACTCCTGGTACACGAACCCCTCCTCGCCGTAGTCGCCGCCGCTGGCCGCCGGCTCGTGCCAGGGCGAGACGATGCGCACGTTGGCGCCCTCGCGGCTCAGCAGCGGCTTGGCCACGTAGGCGTCCACCCCCTGCCGGAACATGAACTCGTCCCGGTACGCGGGGAGCAGGTTGGGGTGCCCCGGGCTGCGCTCCCAGAGGATGGGAAGGATCCCCTTGTTGGAAAGGATCATCTTCCACGCGGGCTCCATCCACTGGATCCTTCCCGCGGCGCGCGCCAGGTGCTCGCCGAACTCCTCGCCCATCATCCATTCCCACGGGTACAGCTTGAAGATGCAGCGGATCTCGGCCCCGTCCACGTCCACGAACCGCGCGCCGTCCCAGCCGATGTCCTGGACCCGCAGCTGCAGGGTGCGCAGCCCCGCCTGCTCGGCCGTGTCGCGCAGGTAGAGGATGGTGGACTCGTCCTCCACGTCCTCGATGGCGGCAAAGTGCACGGTGGCGTCCAGCAGGTGCGGCTTGAGCTCCGTCCACGTCTCCACCAGCGCCTCGTGCAGGCGGTTGAACTGGTCGCCGCCGGGAAAGCGCTCCTCCAGCCAGAACCACTGCACCACGGCCGCTTCCACCAGGCTGGTCGGCGTGTCCGCGTTGTACTCCAGCATCCGCGGCTCGCCGGTGCCGTCGTAGGAAAAGTCGAAGCGTCCGTACAGCGAGGGCGCGTCGGCCTCCCACGACTGCTCGATCAGCGGCACGGCCCGCGGCGGGATGGCCAGCTCGGCGTAGCGCCTGTCGCGGATCACCGCCTCGGCCGCCTCGATGCACAGACGGTGCATCTCGCGGGTGGCGTTCTCGACGCGGTAGACCTGGTCCAGCGTAAAGGTGTAGTGCGCCTCCTCGTGCCAGTACGGCACGCCGCCGGCGGTGTGGTGCCGCAGGCCCACGTCCTCCACCTTCTTTTCCCACTCCTCGCGCGGCGGGTGCGTGTGGCGCTGCATTGCTCAGGCGCCCACGCCGCCGCGGCCGGAGCCGGAGCGAACGGAGCCCGTGCGCCCGAACCCGCCGCGCGAAACGCTGGGCGCCGGCGCGCTGCGGGCGATGGGCCCGCCGGGACCGGTGCGCGCCGTGCCGCGGTTGTCGTAGTAGTAGCCGCCCCAGAAGATGGGGTAGTACATGGGGACGAAGCCGGTGCGCGGACGGTCCTCGCACACCTCGGGGTTGGCGGGATCGCAGTACCCGCGCATGGTCTGGCGGGGGCGGTCCTCGCCGCACGAGGCCGCGCCCAGGGCCATCGACGACACCAGCGTGAGCCGGATGGCGGTCGACTTCTTCAAGTTTCTCCCACCTGCAAAGGTGAACGTCCGTGGACGGCCAGAAGGCTCATCCGCTTGGACGGCATCATCATACGCAAACGCCGCGTTCCGGTTTCGACGGGATGAGGAGGTGAGTTCCTGCTGTTTCCGGCGGCGCCGTCCCCGGCGTTCCGAATCTGGTCATTCGGAGAGATGGACTGCAGGGTGCGCGCGAGACGGGGCTTGGCCGTTCCGGCCGCGGGCCTGTGGCGCCGTGGTTCGCTACGCCCAAACGTCCGTGAATCGCAGCCCCGCGCAGTTTGCGGGGCTTCCCGCTCTTCCAGCCGCGGGTTCACCCGCCCGGGATTGAATCCGCCGAAGCGGCTGGGTTCCCCGCCTCATCCGCCGCCGGCGCGCGCAGGATGGGCTGCAGCGTCTTCCAGACGGTGGCGGCGACGCGCTGGTGGCCCTGCTCGTTGGGGTGGATGCCGTCGGCCAGGTTCAGGTCCGGCTGCGCGGCCACGCCTTCCAGGATGAAGGGGATGAACGTCAGCTGGTTCTCGCGCGCCAGCCCGGGGTAGGTGCCGTTGAACTGGCGCACGTAGCTTTCCCCCAGGTTCGGCGCGGCGAGCATCCCCGCCAGCACGATGTGCGCGGTGGGGCGCGCGGCGCGCACGGTGTCGATGATCCCCTGGATGTTGGCGCGCATGGTGTCCAGGTCGGCGCCGGTGAGCATGTCGTTGGCGCCCGTCTCGATCACCAGCACGTCGAACGGCTGCTTGATGAGCCAGGTGCGCACCCGCTGCAGCGCGCCCGCGCTCTTCTCGCCGCTCAGCCCCGCGTTCACCACCTCCCACGGCAGGCCGGCGGAATCGATCTTCTGCTGGACGAGGGCGGGGTAGGCGTCCTCGCGCTCCAGCCCGTACCCGTCGGTCAGGCTGGTGCCCAGGAACATGACGATGCGCCGGTTAGCATCGGATGACGATTCGTCGCCGGACGCGTTCCGCGCGGCGGAATCGGACCGCGGCTGGTTGCTTTCGGCGTCCCCGCATCCGAAGATCAGGAACGGCAGGACGAGGGCCCACCACGGGCGGATTCGGGGCACGAACGGCGGTACGATGCTCATTGCGGACGATCTCCAGAAAACCTATCGCAGCGGCGGACGTCCGCTGTCGGCGCTACGGAACGTAAGCTTTCGCGTGGAGCCGGGCGAGACGGTGGCCATCGTGGGCCCGTCGGGCAGCGGCAAGACCACGCTCCTGGGGCTGCTGGCCGGCCTGGACCGGCCGACCGGCGGCCGCGTGCTGCTGGACGGCACCGACCTGGGCGCGCTGTCGGAAGACGACCGCGCCCGGCTGCGGCGCGAGAAGATCGGCTTCGTCTTTCAGTCCTTTCAGCTCATCCCCACGCTCACGGCGCGCGAGAACGTGGCGGTGCCGCTGGACCTGGCTGGCAAC
Source organism: Longimicrobium sp. (assembly GCA_036379135.1). GTDB lineage: Bacteria > Gemmatimonadota > Gemmatimonadetes > Longimicrobiales > Longimicrobiaceae > Longimicrobium. The sequence continues at coordinate 80,525 of DASUVG010000054.1, read as the reverse complement.
GGCGGCGGCGCGGCCCGCGCGGACGAGCTCCTGGAACGGGTCGGGCTCGGCGGGCGCGGACACCACTACCCCGCGCAGCTCTCCGGGGGCGAGCAGCAGCGGGTGGCGCTGGCGCGCGCCTTCATCCACCGGCCGTCCATCCTCTTCGCGGACGAGCCCACGGGCAACCTGGATGCCGCGACCGGCGCACGCATCATCGAGCTGATGATGGAGCTGAACCGGGAGCTGGGCACCACCCTCGTGCTGGTCACCCACGACCTGGACCTGGCCGGCCGCGCGCGGCGGGTGATCCGCCTGGCCGACGGCGCGGTGGTGAGCGACGAGCGGGGCGGCACATCGTGAGCCTGCGCCCCCTGCTGGCGCTTTCCTGGCGCGAGAGCCGCTTCGCGCGCCGCCGGCTGCTTCTCTTCCTCAGCTCCATCACCCTGGGCGTCGCCGCGCTGGTGGCGACGCAGTCGTTTGCGGCCAACCTGGCGGCCGGCGTGCGCGACCAGGCGCGCGACATGATGGGCGCCGACGTCAGCCTGAGCAGCAACCGCCCCTTCGGCCCGCGGACGGAGCGGGTGCTGGACTCCCTCCGCCGCGCCCGCATCCCCGTGGCGCGGGTGACGTCGTTCGCGTCCATGGCGCTGGCGGAGCGCACCGGCGGTGCCCGGCTGGCGCAGGTGCGCGCGGTGGAGCCCGGCTACCCGTTCTACGGCGAGATCGTCACCGGGCCGGCGGGGAGGTGGATGGATCTGCAGCGCAGCCGCAACGCGCTCGTCGATCCGGCGCTGCTGATCGCCCTGGACGCGCGCGTGGGCGACGCCCTGCAGCTGGGGGAGTCGACGTTCACCATCATCGGCACGCTGGAGAAGGTGCCCGGAGCGGTGGGGATCGGCTCGCTGTTCGCGCCGCGCGTGTACATCCCCGCCCGCTACGTGCGCGAGACGCAGCTCATCCGCATGGGGAGCCGCGCGGACTACGAGGCGTACGCGCGCATGCCCGCGGAGCGCGCGGAGGCGCTGCTGGCGGACCGCCGCGCGGTGCTGCGCGGCGAGCGGGTGGGGATCAGCACCGCGCGCGAGCAGCAGGCGGACCTGGACCGCGCGCTGCGGCGCCTCGGCAGCTTCCTCTCGCTCGTGGGCACCTTCGCGCTGCTGCTGGGCGGCATCGGCGTGGCCAGCGCGATGGGCGCGTACATCGCCCAGAAGCGCGACACGGTGGCCACGCTGCGCTGCCTGGGCGCCACGGCGCCGCAGGTCATCTTCATCTACCTGCTGCAGGCGGGGGTGATGGGGCTGATCGGCGCGGCGCTGGGCACGGCGATCGGCCTGGCGGTGCAGTGGGTGCTGCCGCGGCTGCTGGAGGACCTGCTGCCGGTGGACGTGGAGACGGCGCTCAGCCTTCCCGCCGTGCTGACGGGGGTGGGCGTGGGGGTGTGGATCGCGGTGGCGTTTGCGCTGCTGCCGCTGATCGCCACGCGCCGCATCTCCCCCCTGCAGGCCATCCGCCGCCGCGTGGAGGCGGATGAGACGCGCCGGCGGGACCCCTGGGTGATCGGCGGATGGGCGCTGCTGGCAGCCAGCATCGTCGCGCTCGTCTTTCTCCAGGCGGGGGAGATCCGGACGGGGATCGGCTTTACCGCCGGGATCGCGGCGACGCTCTTCGCCCTGTGGCTGAGCGCGTGGCTGGTGACGAAGGCTGCCCGCCGCGCCCCGACGGGTGCGCTGGGCTACCCGACGCGGCAGGGGATCGCCAACCTGCACCGCCCGGGGAACCAGACGCGCGTGGTCGTCCTGGCGCTGGGCTTCGGCGTCTTCCTGCTCGCCGTCGTCTACCTGATGCAGAGCAACCTGCTGCGCCCGCTGCGGGTGGACGCGAAGAGCCAGGGCAACCTGCTGCTGTTCGACGTGCAGCAGGACCAGGAGGCCGGCGTGCGGCAGATCCTGGCCGGCGGCGGCACGGCGGTGCTGCAGCGCGCGCCCATCATCCCCATGCGCATTCACTCCATCAACGGCGTCCCCGCGACCACGCTGGCGCCCGGCCGCGGCGGCGACGACGCGGAGGCGGCGGACAGCGCGGGCGGCGCCGAGGACCGCCGGAACGAGCGCCGCGACGGCCCGCCGGGGAACGACGACGCGCCGGAGGGATGGGCGGTGCGGCGGGAGTACCGGTCCACCTACCGCGACACGCTGGTGGATTCGGAGAAGCTGCTGCGCGGGCGGATGTGGGGTCCCGGCGCCGGCAGGGCGGCGCGCGGCGGCCCCGCGGAGGTGTCGATGGACGTTTCCGTGGCCGAGGACCTGAAGGTGGACGTGGGCGACCAGATCACCTGGGACGTGCAGGGCGTTCGCATCCCGACGCGGATCACCTCCATCCGCGAGGTGGACTGGCAGCGGCTGGAGCCCAACTTCTTCGCCGTGTTCCCCACGGAGGTGCTGCGGGGCGCGCCGCAGACGTGGGTGATGCTGGCCCGCGCGCCGGACGGGCCGACGCGCGCTACGGCGCAGCGCGACGTGGTGCGGCGGTACAGCAACGTCGCCGTGCTGGACCTGACCGCCATCCAGGCCGCGCTGGACGACGTGCTGGGCCGCGTGGCCGCGGTGATCCGCTTTCTGGCCGCGTTCAGCGTGGCAACGGGGTTCATCGTGCTGCTGGGCGCGGTGCTCGCCGGCCGGCTGCAGCGCATTCGCGAGAGCGTGCTGCTGCGCACCCTGGGCGCCACCCGCCGGCAGATCGCGCGGGTGCTGCTGGCGGAGTACCTGGCGCTGGGGCTGCTGGCCAGCCTCGCGGGGATCCTGCTGGCGGTGGCAGCCGGGTGGGCGCTGGCGGAGTGGCTGTTCGAGGTGGACTACGCGGTCCCCGTGCTGCCGCTGCTCTGGCTCGCGCTGGGTGTCACCGCCCTTTCGGCCGCCGTGGGCCTGCTCGCCAGCCGCGAAGTCTTTCGCCACACCCCGCTGGAGGCGCTGCGGGAGGAGTGAGGTGAACGGGTGAAGGGGTGAACGGGTGAGCCAGACCCGACGGGCTTGACGGAGTGCGAAGAAAGGCCGAAAGTAGAAGGGCGCGTGCGCTTGATCATTGCGTACAGAGTGAACACGCACTAGAGTGGCCGCGTCTCCCGACGTAGCACGGGAAACCGCGGTCTTCAGGTGGGGAGGTCCATCATCATGCTTCCAGGAACCGGACTCTACACGCCGGCCGAAGCCGCGACGCTTCTGCACGAGCAGCCGGAGACGGTGCGCCGCTGGGCGTTCGGCTACCGGCGAAACCGGGCTGCCGGGCCCACGGTGCACCCGCCGCTCATCCGCACCGATCTTCCTGAGCTGGAGGGCGACCGCGCCCTGACGTTCGTGGAGCTGGTGGAGCTGCTCTACATCCGTGCCTTTCACAAGGCAGGCGCGTCGTGGCAGGAGATCAAGGAAGCCGCGACGGTTGCCGCGCGGCTCTATGCCTCCGAGCACCCGTTCGCGCTCCGGCAGGTGTATGTGGACCCGGGCCAGGTGCTGTATGGCGCGGTGCAGAACGTCGACGGCTCCGAGTCGTTCATCCGTCTGCGCGGCCACGGCCAGCTGGAGCTTCCTACGCTGGTAAAACCGTACCTGGACCAGCTGGACTTCGACCTGAACGACGTCGCGAGCCGCTGGTGGCCGCTGGGTCGGCACGGCGGCGTCGTCATCGACCCGGCATTCTCGTTCGGCGCACCGCGGGTGGAAGAGGTGGGCATCCGCACACGTACGCTCTCCGAAGCCTGTCGCGCCGAGTACGCCGCGCACGGCGAAAAGACCGTCGAGCACGTGGCCTGGACGTACGAGATCAGCCCGCGCCACGTCGAAACCGCGCTTGCGTTTCAGCGGTGGCTGACGGCGGCGTAGTCTTTCTGTTCGACGAGAACTCGCCGCATCGCCTGGTCCGCTCCCTCCGCGAACTGGGTGAGGCGGCCTTTCACGTGTACGACGTAGGCCTCAAGCAGGCGCCGGACGAGATGGTGCTGCGCTACGCCGGCGAGCGGGAGTGGTGCATCGTCAGCTCCGACCGCAACATCCTGCACCGCCCTCACGAACGCGCCGTGCTGAAGCAGTTCTCCATCGGCGCATTCTTTCTGAACCGACACCATCGCCGGCACCTGCAAGATCGCGCGGACGGTTTACCGCCACTGGCCGGAGATGAAGCGGATCGCCCGCGGCGAACCCAGGCCGTTCCTCTACCTGGTGCGGGAAACCACGATCTCCCGCATCCGGCGCAGGAAGCTGGGGGAGTAGAGTACGGCAGACCGGTTTCAAGCGGCGATGATGAGGGGATGCATCCGCTGCCGAGGTTCTTCGTTCGTGCGCGAGGCAATGACGTGCTTCGCCTGACCCTGACGTGACGCAGATCCGCATCCGGCGCCCCGGCCGCTCCCGTGAGCGGCCGGGGCGTTTTCGTGCGCATGCGACGAGGAAGCGCCGTTGCTCCCCGGCGTGCCCCCGGTGAATCCTCCCGTTCCGGTTGCGCTCGCCGCCGCCGCCGCGCCAGCTTGATTGCGCCCGCGCGGAGGCTGCCGCGGCGGGCGGTTCACCTGCACACGGCGCGCGCATGGCATCGGGCGATCGGACGGGGGGTCAGGACGTGGTGGAGCGCGCGCTCGATGCGGCGCGCACGGAGCTGGGCATCCGCTGCGGCTTTCCGCCCGAGGTGCTGGCGGAGGCCGAGGCCGCCGCGAAGCGCGTCGCCACGGCGGACGGCGGGCGCGAGGACCGGCGCGACCTGCCGCTGGTGACCATCGACCCGCCGGGAAGCCGCGACCTGGACCAGGCGCTGTACATCCACGCGGAGCCGGAGGGCGGCTTTCGGCTCTTCTACGCGATCGCGGACGTGGGCTTCTTCGTGGACCGCGGCGGCGCGCTGGAGGCGGAGGCGTGGCAGCGCGGGCTTACCGTCTACGGGCCGGACCGCAAGGAGCCGCTGTATCCGCCCGTCCTGAGCCAGGACGCCGGCAGCCTGCTCCCGGACCAGGACCGTCCCGCCATCCTCTTCGAGTTCGGACTGGACGGCGCGGCGGAGCTCAGGTCCACCGCCGTGCGCCGCGCGCTGGTGCGCAGCCGCGCGCAGCTCACCTACACGCAGGTGGTGGAGCACGTGTGCGGAGGCGAGCAGCTGTTCGCGGATCAGGAGTGGGCGGACGGGTTGATGGCGATGCGCCGCTTCGGCGAGCTGCGCGAAGCGGTCGAGGCCGCGCGCGGCGGCGTCTCCATCCCCCTGGTCGCCCAGCACGTGACGCAGCTCACCACGCGGCGGCTGGGATACGCGCTGGAGTTCGAGGCGCCGCAGCCGTCGGAGGAGTGGAACGAGCAGGTGTCGCTGCTCACGGGCCACGCCGCCGCGCTGACGATGCTGCAGGCGCGCGTGGGCCTGGTGCGCGTGATGGGCCCGCCGGATCCGGAGGCGGTGGAGAGCTTTCGCCACGCCGCCGCGGCGCTCGGCTTTGCCTGGCCCGCGTCGGCGTCGTACGCGGAGTTCATCCGCACCGTCGACATCTCGCACGCGCTGATCACCCCGCTGCTGTGGCAGGCCAAGCGGGTGAACCGCGGCGCGGACTACGTGGCGTTCGACGGCGAGCTTCCCGCGGACCCGCTGCACCACGCGCTGGCCATGCCCTATGCGCACACCACCGCGCCGCTGCGCCGCCTGTGCGACCGCTACGTGCTGGACCTGCTGGTGCAGCTGTCCGCCGGAGAGCGCCCGTCCGCGGCGGAGGTGGAGACGCTGAAGCGCCTGCCGAAGACGATGGACGACGCCGAGCGCCGGGAGAGCCGCTTCGAGCGCCGCGCCATCGACGTGGCCGAGGCGTGGGTGCTGCGCGAGCGCGTGGGCGAGCGCTTTGCCGCGACGGTGCTGGGCAGGCGCGACGGCGACGTGGAGGTGCAGATCGAGGATCCCCCCGTGCGCTCCGTCGCCGAGACGGGCGGCGGCAAGCCCGCCCCGGGCCAGGCGGTGCACGTAAAGCTGGACCGCGTCTCGGTGGATGAGGGGCGCGTGTACTTCACCCTCGCCTGATCGCCGCGCGGCCCCTTCATCGATCGCTCATCCTGCCGGCGGCAACCCGGGCGCGGGTTCCGGAGTCACACCCGTCCGTACGCGGCGCTCCTGATGCGCCGGGGCTTGCCACACCATCACTCCGGGTGACGGAAGATGATTCGCATCGAACTCAAATTCGCCGTGCCGCTGCTGGCCGCGGCGCTGCTGTCGGCGAGCGCGGCCGCGCAGGACCGCGTCGTCCGCCTTCCCGAGCGCGATCGCCCGCTTGCCGGCACTCCCGCGCAGGTCTTTTCCGTCGGCCGCGCCGACGGCGCCCAGCACGAGACCTTCGGGATCGTGGCCGGCGTTGCGTTCGACGCGGCGGACAACCTGTACGTGCTGGACCGGCAGGCAACGCGCATCATGGTCTACGATCGCACCGGCCGCTTCATCCGGCAGATCGGCACCCAGGGCGAGGGTCCCGGCGAGCTGATGGCGCCCCTGTCGCTTACGGTAGGGGGTGACGGAACGGTCGTCGTCTCCGACCTCGGACGGCGCGGATATTCGCTGTTTCGTTCCGACGGGACCTTTATTCGCAACGTGATCGTGGAAGACTTCATGCCCGGGTTCGCCGGGGGCATCGGCTGGCACCCCCGCGGCGGCGTGGTCGCTACGTACCGCGAGCCGCCGCGGCCGGGATCGGGAACGCAGACGCAGAATGCGATGCCGCTCCTGTTCCAGCCGCTGGCGGGCGGGGCGCCCACGCGCCTGTACAACATCCCCCAGCCCATCCGGATCGACCAGCAGTCCACCGGGCCCAACCAGGTGCAGATGAGGATCTCGCCGCCGCCGATGTTCAGCCCCGCGGTGCTGCTCGGCGTGATCCCCAACGGGCAGATGGCGCTCAGCTTCACGTCCGGCTATACGGTCCGCATCCTGGACGCGAGCGGTCAGACCGTGCGCTACCTGCAGCGCCCCGTACGCACGCGCCTCACCACCCAGGCCGACCGTGAGCGGGGACGCGAGAACCAGCGCGAGCTGATGGCGAGCGGGCGTGGGGGGATCCGCGTGCAGATCGGCGGCGGCGGCCGTGCTGGCCGGCCGGAGCCCAGCCGGCAGGACATCGAGCGCCGGCTGGCCGAGCTGGAATTCGCGGATACCATTCCGGCTCTACGGGGCCTGCGCGTCGCGCCCTCCGGCAAGCTCTGGATCGAGCGTACCGGTCCGGTGGTCGGCGAGCCGGGGCCGATCGATCTGGTTACGCCGGAAGGCCAGTATCTTGGCACCATCACCGGCAGCGCGCTTCCGGACGCGATCAGCCGCAGTGGCCTGGCAGCCTACATCGATCGCGACGAAGACGGCGTGGAGCGCATCATCGTCCGCAGGCTCCCGGCCAACTGGCATTGAGCCGCGGGATGGAGGGCGGAGAACGACTCCGCTCTCCATCATGAGTCGTATCTGACCACCTCCGTCCAGCCACCCCAGAATTCATTACCGTTCCATACCTCGCAGTACCACAACGCACCGCTCCCGCCGTACGTGTCGCGGACATCACCCATGTAGTAGCAGATGGTGATCACGCTCTCGGCGGCCGCCCTGGCCGGATGAACCAGCAGCAGTCCGAACGCCAGCGCGAATGACACCACGGCTCTGATGCATCGTTTCATCACAGGTTCTCCATAGAGGTCAGGGTGGTGCCCACATGCTTAAAGCCGGTTCTCGAGATCGTCAACCCTTTTGCGCCCTGACGAGCATCGGCTACAACCGCATGATCGCCCCCGCCTCTTTGCAGCCGCGCACCGGCCCCGTACGTTGGGGCGGGTGCGCGGCTTGCGTGTGGGCGCGCACCGCCCGCGGGGCCGCCGCGCCCCCCCTGGCCACCACGCCTGCCGGAGACGGATTCCGAGTGAACCGCGAGCACCACCGCTGGCACAGCCCTTCGCTGGGCCGCGACATGGACCTGCTGGTGTTTGGCCACGCCGGCGCACGTGTGCTGGTCTTTCCCACCTCCATGGGACGCTACTTCGAGTGGGAGGACCGGGGGATGATGCAGGCGCTGGGCGAGCACCTGCGCAACGGCTGGCTGCAGGTGTTCTGCGTGGACAGCGTGGACGCCGAAAGCTGGTACGCGCGCTACAAGCACCCGCACCAGCGCGCCATCCGCCAGTTCGAGTACGAGAACTACCTGCTGCACGAGGTGCTTCCCTTCTCGCAGAGCCGCAACCCCAACCCGTTCCTGATGGCGGTGGGGGCCAGCTTTGGCGCGTACCACGCCGTCAACACGGCGCTGCGCCACCCGCACCTGTTCGGACGGGTGATCGGGCTGAGCGGCATGTACGACATCCGCGAGCAGACGGGGGACTACTACGACGAGGCGGTAAAGGCCCACAACCCGTCGCACTACGTGAGCGAGCTCCACGACCACGGGCACCTTGAGGCGCTGCGGCGGATGGACATCATCCTGTCCACGGGCCGCGAAGACCCGTTCGTGGACAACAACCGCTACCTGTCGGGCGTCCTGTGGGAAAAGGGCGTGGGCAACGCGCTGCGGCTGTGGGACGGCTGGTCGCACGACTGGCCGTACTGGATGAGCATGATCCGCACGTACATCGGCGGCAGCGACTGAGGGAAGTGCGGGAGTGCGTTAGTGCGTGAGTGCGGAAGTAAGACGGTCCCCGGCCGGTGGATCTCTCGTTCTCCTTGCATGGGCAGGTGGGGAGAAGGGCCGGCGGCAGGGCACATCCTTGATTCCTTGATGAACGCCAGGCGGAGGACGGGCAGATGACGCTGAAAGTGGGGCTGATCGTGGGGCGCGAGTGGTCGTTTCCGCCGGCCTTCATCGAAGAGGTGAACGGCCGCAACGAAGGCGTCACCGCCGAGTACGTGACCTTGGGCGCGCCGCGGATGGACCAGCCCGCCGAGTACGCGGTCATCATCGACCGCATCAGTCACGAGGTGCCGTTCTACCGCACCTACCTCAAGCAGGCCGTGCTGCAGGGCACCACCGTCGTCAACAACCCGTTCATGTGGACGGCCGACGACAAGTTCTTCGGCGCGGCGCTGGCCACCTCGCTGGGGATCGCGCACCCGAAGACCGTGGTGCTGCCCAACAAGGAGTACATCCCCGGCATCGTCAAGGAAGAGTCGCTGCGCAACCTGCAGTATCCGCTGGACTGGCAGGGGATCGTGGACTACGTGGGCCTGCCCTGCGTGCTCAAGGACGCGCACGGCGGCGGGTGGAAGGACGTGTACATCTGCCGCTCGCTGGACGAGCTCATCTACCACTACGACGGCTCGGGCCTGCTCACCATGGTGGTGCAGGAGTTCATCAAGTGGGACCACTTCATCCGCTGCATCTGCCTGGGGCAGGAAGAGGTGCTTCCCATCAAGTACGACCCCGGGGAGCGAAAGTACCACGTGGACCACGCCCACATGAGCGACGAGCTGGGCCGCCGCGTGGTGGCCGACTCGCTCAAGCTGGTGCGGGCGCTGGGCTACGACATGAACTCCATGGAGTGGGCGGTGAAGGACGGCGTGCCCTACGCCATCGACTTCATGAACCCCGCGCCCGACATGGACGTGTACTCGCTCACCCCGCACTACTTCGACTGGGTGGTCAAGCACATGGCCGACATGGCCATCCGCCTGGCGAAAGAGCCGCGGAAGCAGGCGGCGGCCATCGGCTGGGAGGCGCTCTTCCAGGGCCGCCGCAACCTGGACGCGGCCGTGGCGGCGTCGCCCGTGGTCAACGCGCCGCGCGCCGGCGCCCCGGCAGACGCGTCGTACTCCGTCACCGGCGCGGCGGACGACGGCGGCTACCTGATCGGCGGCGGCCTGGGGGGCGGGGGCCGGCAGGGCGGCGGGGAGGGCGACGAGGGGGGCGAGAGCCCGCGGCTGTCCGCGCGCGGCCAGGATGACGCCGCCGGGACGGGCGATGCGGCCGCGGCGGACGACCTCTCCACCACCAGCCAGGCGGCCGGCCCCGGGGACGACGACGACGGCGGCTACCTGATCGGCGGGGGAAGCGCCAGCCAGGCGCCGCCGGCCCCGGACGACTCGTTCGCCGCGGCGGATGCGGGGGGCCCCGGGCCGGACGGCGACGACGGCGGCTACCTGATCGGCGGCGGGTTCGGCACGTCCGCGGCGGATTCCGGCGGCGACCCGGGGGACGCGCCGGACGAGATCGTGGACGGAGAGGCCTCGGAGGGGCACGCGTGAGCGACGCGGCCGTCGCGCGCGGGGCCATCGCGCGCTGGCACGGGCTGCTGGAAGACGGGGAGCTCGCGGCGGAGTGCGCGGGGCGGATGGACGAGGAGCACCGGCGGCGCGGGATGTACTTCGGCGACCGGCCGCTCTGCTCCGTCCTGCGCCCGCGGATGCTGACGCCCGGCCAGTACCGCTGGATCCGCCGCGAGATCGCCACGCTGATGCGCGCGTTCACCCGCATCCACGAGCGCGCGGTGGGCGACGACGCGTTCCGCGCGCAGTTCCGGCTGCTGGACTGGGAAGAGACGCTGGTGCACGACGACCCCGGCTTCGCGTCCCCCAGCCCCACGTCGCGCCTGGACGCCTTCTTCTCGTCCGACGACCAGACGCTGCGCTTTACCGAGTACAACGCCGAGACGCCGGCGGGGCCGGCGTACATGGACGTCCTCTCCGAGGTGTTTCTGGCTCTCCCCGTCACCGGGCGTTTCCTCCAGTCGCACGTGCTGCACCCGCTCCCCGCGCGGCACGGCGTGCTGCACGCGCTGCTGGGCGCCTGGCGCGAGTTCAGCGGCGGGCGCGCGCTGCCGCGCATCGGCATCCTGGACTGGAGCGACGTTCCCACGGTCAGCGAGTTCAACTTCTTTCGCGACTACTTCCGCTCCCACGGCATCCAGGCCGAGATCCACGACCCGCGCGAGTGCGAGTACCGCGAGGGAAAGCTGTTCGCGCCCAACGGCTTTCAGATCGACCTCATCTACAAGCGCGTGCTGATCGACGAGCTGGTGCTGCGGATGGGGATGGACAGCCCCGTGGTCCGCGCGGTCCGCGAGGGCGCCGTCTGCATGGTGAACCCGTTCCGCTGCAAGATCGTCTACAAGAAGGCCAGCCTGGCGGTGCTGGGGGACGAGCGGAACGCGGGGATGTTCCAGGCCGACGAGCTGGCCGCCGTGCGCGCGCACGTGCCCTGGACGCGCGTGGTGGAGGAGCGGCGGACGGAAAAGGACGGCGCGACCATCGACCTGCTTCCCTGGGCCGCGCGCAACCGCGAGCGGCTGGTTCTCAAGCCCAACGACGACTACGGCGGCCGCGGCATCGTCCTGGGCTGGCTGGTCTCGGACGACGAGTGGCAGGCCACGCTGCGCGCCGCGCTGGACGCGCCGTACGTGGTGCAGGAGCGCATCGTGCTGCCGGAGGAGCCGTTCCCCAGCTGGGTGGACGGCGGCGTGCAGGTGACGGACCGGATGGTCGACATCGCCCCCTACGTCACCAACACCGCGCACGTGGACGGCTGCCTTACCCGCATCGCCACCGACCCGCTGCTCAACGTGACGGCGGGCGGCGGAAGCAGCGTATCCACCTTCCTGGTGGAGGAGCGGTAGGCGGGATGGAGCCGTGGGAGGAGCGGCGGGCACGCTTCGGCTACGCGCCCGGCCGCCCCTGCGTGACGGTGGACGGAACGCGCCTCCGGGCGGCGCAGCTCTCCTGCCGCTCCATGAACTTCGGGAGCTTTCACAGGACCGAGGGGATCCCGCGGGCGGAGTACGCGGCCGAAGTCCCGGTGGCGTTCCTGCTGGAGATGATGGAGCGCGAGCACCCGGACTACGTGGCCGACTCCATCGAGCATCCCGACCCGGAGAACGCGTTCGAGCAGGCGCAGCGCGAGCGCGGCTGGCCCTCCCCGCGCGAGATGCTGGCGGACCCCGTGCTGCTGCCCATGACGCTGGAATTGTACGGTCACGACCTGCTGCTCTACTGGCTGGGCGGCGGGCAGCCCCCGGAGACGCCGGGGTGGGTGGCCAACACCATCATGCACCGCGCGCTGGTGGACGGCAGCGTGGTGATCGGCGGCGTCGCGCTGATGGCGGGGCGCTGAGCGTCCGCGGTGCGTGAGGCGTGCACCGGCGCGATCCGTGCAGAAATTTTTCGCAGCGACCGGGCCGTTCGGCGGCCATCTTCTTCGCACCACCAGCCCTAACCCGCACCCTACCGGGACGCCGCATGAAGGAGCCCTCGCTCACCCTCGGCATCGAAGAAGAATACCAGATCATCGACCCCGAGACCCGGGAGCTGCGATCGTACATCACGGAGCTGCTGGAAGACGACCACATGCTCCTGGGCGAGATCAAGCCCGAACTGCACCAGTCCATCGTGGAGGTGGGCACCAACATCTGCCATACCCCGCAGGAGGTGAAGGCGGAGCTGGTGCGGCTGCGGGGGATGGTGATGGGGCTGGCCGCGCGCAAGAACCTCAAGGTGGTGGCCGCCGGCACGCACCCGTTCAGCAGCTGGATGACGCAGGAGATCACGCCGCTGGAGCGCTACATCGGCGTGCGGCAGGACATGCAGGACCTGGCGCAGCAGCTGCTGATCTTCGGCACGCACGTGCACGTGGGGATCGAGGACCACGAGTTCCTGATCGACGCGATGAACGTGTCGCGCTACTTCATCCCCCACATCCTCTGCCTGTCCAGCAGCTCGCCCTTCTGGATGGGGCGCAACACGGGGCTCAAGAGCTACCGCAGCGTCATCTTTCGCAACTTTCCCAGGACCGGGGTGCCCCGCATCATGCGCGGCTGGGGCGACTTCGAGGAGCTGCAGGAGACGCTGGTCACCACGCGGTGCATTCCCAACGGGAGCAAGATCTACTGGGACCTGCGCCCGCACCACGCGTTTCCCACGCTGGAATACCGCTTTCTGGACGTCTGCACGCGGGTGGACGAGGCGGTGTGCGTGGCGGCCATCCTGCAGGCCGTCATCAAGAAGCTGTGGAAGCTGCGGCGCGACAACATGACGTTCCGCGTGTACCCGTCGGACCTGATCGAGGAGAACAAGTGGCGCGCGGTGCGCTACGGCCTGGACGGGCAGCTGATCGACTTCGGCAAGCAGGAGGAGTGCCCTTCGCGCGCGCTGATCCGCGAGATGCTGGAGTGGTTCGTGGACGACGTGGTGGACGACCTGGGCACGCGCGCCGAGGTGGAGTACGCGTTCCGCATCATGGACGAGGGAAGCAGCGCCGACCGTCAGATCGCCGTCTACGAGCGCACGGGCGACCTGAAGGCCGTGGTGGACCACCTGATCGCGGAGAGCGAGGAGGGCGTGCTGCAGCCGGCGGATACGGTGGCGGCGGAGGGGTAGGGAACAGGGAATCGGGCGCGGCGGCTGTCCTACGGATCCGCGCGGCCGCGGCGACGGCTCGACGGCGGGTGGCGGCGCGTGGTCCCGACGTGGTCGCGCGGGTAGGGTACAACGGCGGGATGGGTGTCATTACCTTCAGGGGCGAACGGACGGCGCGTCAGGTTTGCGGCTGTCCGTGCGTTAAACGTCGGAATCGCGGGCGAGAGGGTCGCCCGTTCCTCTCCCCTGGCTGCACGCGGGCGCGCTCGCCGTGCAGCGTGAAGGCGCGGCACGCCTGATGCGCCGCCTTTCGAGCCCCGCCGGGAATCCGTGCCCACACAAGGAGGCGCCGTGCGTCCCAACCACCTCGTCAGATCGTGCGCCGCACTGGCCGCGGCGGTGATGCTGGCCGCCTGCGAGGGAACCGGCACCATCTCCACCGACCCGCTGTCCGACACGTACGTGCTCACGCGCCTGAACGGCGCCTCGGACCCCATGGTGCTGGCGGAGCACACCTATCCCAGCGGCACCCGCCAGCTGTGGCTGATGGTGTACGACAGCATCACCATCCGCTCCGACACGGAGGGGCGCCGCGCCTACGAGATGGTGATGCTGACGTACGCGCACGACGACGTAAGCGTGGCGCCCGTGACCACGCCGGTGGCGCGTGCCGCGCGAATCACCCGCAGGGGCGACCAGCTGATCTTCGACTACGACCAGAGCAGCTCCCCCATCAAGGCCGACACCATGACCCTGCGCGGCGGGAACCTGATCAAGCAGGGCCCGTTCGGCGTCTCGTGCACCGCCTGCACCCCGCCCGCCAGGGTGGAGTACGTCTACGAGCCCCGCTGACGACGCGGTCCGCCGATCCTGATCCATCGACTCGAAGCGCCCGCGGCTGAACATCCCGCGGGCGCTTCGTCTTTCCCTATCGACCGACCGCGATTCCCTTCGCCCGTCCCCCCGTCCCCCCGTCCCCCCGTCCCCCCGTCCCCTTGTCCCCTTGTCCGCTATTCCCCTCCCCGCCCCCCTCTCCGCCGTACGTTTCTTGCATCCCCGTACGCCGGTCACCGATGCGTGATGGACGGGTTCTCCCCCTCCCCGCGGCGCCCCGCCGTCGGGAGCACTCCGCGGCGCGGCCGGCCCGGACGGAAACCCTTGACGCTCGCACGCCCACCGCGCAACTGTGACCGTAGCCGTCCGCGTCATGGAACGGTCGGCCCCGCAAACCCTCCCCCAAGCCCCGGAGGTGCACATGGCGTCAGCCCCCTCTTTCACAACGGACCGCATCCGCAACGTGTGCGTGGTGGGACACGGCGGATCGGGAAAGACGACCCTGGTGGATGCATGCTGCTTCACGAGCGGCAGCAGCAAGCGCCAGGGATCGGTGGATGACGGCACCGCCCTCACCATGTTCACCCCCGAAGAGACCAGCCACGGTATCAGCATGAACGTCTCCGTGGCCCACGCGGCGTGGATGGAGACGAAGATCAACTTCATCGACACCCCCGGCTACCTGGACTTTCTGGGCGAGACCCGCGCCGGCGTGCGCGTGGCAGACGGCGCGCTGGTGTGCCTGAGCGCGGTGAACGGCGTGGAGGTGGGGACGGAGCGGGTGTGGGAGCTGATCCAGGAGCGCAGCCTGCCGGCCATCCTGTTCGTGTCGATGATGGACCGCCAGAACGCCGACTTCGAGCGCGTATACCAGGACGTCCGCGAGCACCTTACGCCCAAGGCCATCCCCGTGGAGGTGCCCATCGGCACGGCCGAGGACTTCAGGGGGATCGTGAACCTGTTCAGCGACAAGGTGCACTTCTACCACGAGAACACGCAGACCGGCGACTACGACGAAGAAGACGTCCCCGCCGACCTGCAGCCCATGGTGGACAAGTACTACGACGACCTGATCGAGACCATCGCCAGCACCGACGACACGCTGCTGGAGCACTACCTGGAAGGCGACACCATCACCCGCGACGAGGCGCTGCACGCGCTCAAGCAGGCCATGCTGCGCGGCGACCTGGTCCCGGTGTTCTGCGGCGCCCCCACCCGCACCTGGGGCGCGCGCGCCCTGCTGAGCAAGCTGGTGGAGCTCATGCCCTCGCCGCAGGAGCGTCCCGCCGAGCTGGCGCAGGGCCGCAACGACACGGTGGTGGAGGTCCGCAGCCTGAACAGCGACCCCTTCGCCGCGCTGGTGTTCAAGACCACCAGCGAGCCGCACGTGGGCGAGCTCTCGTTCTTCCGCATCTTTGGCGGCTCGGTGAACAACGGCGCCGAGGTCTTCAACGCCACGCGCGAAAAGGCCGAAAAGCTGTCGCACCTTTCCATTCCCCAGGGACGCGAGCGGCTGGAGGTGGACGGGCTGCGCGCCGGCGACATCGGCGTGGTGGCCAAGCTCAAGGACACGCACACCAACGACTCGCTCAGCTCCGCCGGCCACCCGCTGGTGCTGGCCGGCGTGCAGTTTCCCGAGCCCGACATCGCCGTGGCGGTGGAGCCCGCGAACCGCGGTGAAGAGGACAAGCTCGCGCTGGGCCTGCACAAGCTGCACGAGGAGGATCCCTGCTTCTCGGCCGAGTACAGCGCCGAGCTGGGGCAGACCATCGCGCGCGGCCTGGGCGAGCTGCACCTGGACGTGCAGCTGGAGCGCCTGAAGCGCAAGAACGGGGTGGAGGTGGTGGTAAAGGCCCCGCGCATTCCCTACCGCGAGACGTTCCGCGCGCCCAGCGAGGCGCAGGGCAAGCACAAGAAGCAGACGGGCGGGCGCGGCCAGTTCGGCGACGCGCACGTGCGCATCAAGCCGCTGCCGCGCGGCGAGGGCTACCGGTTCACCGACTCCATCGTGGGCGGGGTGATTCCCGGCAAGTACGTGCCGGCGGTGGACAAGGGGGTGCAGGAGGCGGCCGCCCGCGGCATCCTGGCCGGGTACCCGGTGGTGGACTTCGAGGCGGAGGTGTACTTCGGCAGCTACCACACGGTGGACAGCAGCGAGCAGGCGTTCAAGATGGCCGGCATCATCGCCTTCAACGCCGCGGCCGAGAAGGCGCAGCCGGTGATCCTGGAGCCCATCATGCAGGTGGACGTCTTTACGCCGGACGACTTCCTGGGTGACGTGATCGGCGACCTGAACCAGCGGCGCGGACAGATCCTGGGCATAGAGCCGGCGGGCCGCAACCAGCGGGTTCGTGCGCTGGTGCCGCAGGCGGAGCTGTACAAGTACAGCACCACGCTGCGCTCGCTTTCGCAGGGCCGCGCCACGCACACGCGCACCTTTCACGCGTACGAGGAGGTGCCGCAGCACGAGGTGCCCAAGCTAGTGGAGGCGGCCAAGAAGGAGCGCGAGGAGATGGCCGCCGCCCGCTGACGGCACCCTCTGCTCCTCAACATGCGGCCCCGCTCCGGATTCGTCCGGGGCGGGGCCGCTGGTCTGGTGGAAGGGGGACCTGAACGGAGTCGCCGGAGTTGATGCCGAAGCGTGCGGCGCTGCCAGGCTGCGGACGCGCGGGTGCGTGGAGCGCCGCACACAGCCGGGCCGCCGAGTCCGCGCAGGCGCCGCGCAGGCGGACTTTGCGTAGTTGTCGCGGCGAATTCATTCGCTCCTGCAGGCGGACGGGACGTGACCTGTCCGGCCCCGCTCCGGATTCTTCCGGGGTGGGGCCGACTCTATGGGGCGGACGTGGAAATAATAATTCCCGAGTTGGCGGATTCGGGGATTCCAAGTCTCTGGCGCAGTGCAATTTGGGCGATTATCGTCGGTCCAGCCCTGCCGCCACCGAGAAAAGATGAAATTTCTAGTCGACACGAACGTCCTGATTCCACTGGAGCCGACGAATGAACCGACAGGTTCGACGCTGGCCGCGGATGCTGCGCGCCTGCATAGCCTCGCGGTCAGGCACGGACACCAGGTATTCATCCACCCGGCCGTTGCTCGCGACATCGCACGCGATCCACAGCCGCAGCGAAAGGCGCTCTTCGAGCAGCAGGTGCAGAAGTATCCACGTCTGATCCACCCTCCGTCCGCGTCCGACACGTTCATCCAGGTGATCGGACGTGCGGCAGTGGGGACGAACGACTGGGTGGACGACCAGCTTCTGATCGCGCTGCACTCGAACGCGGTGGACTATCTGGTCACTGAAGACCAGAGAATACATCGCAAGGCGCGGCGGCTGGGGATTGGGGAGCGTGTAGCCCGCGTCGGCGAGGCGATCCGGCTGATCTCCGACCTGGCGGATGAAACCCCGCCCCCGCCGCCCCTGGTGAGCGCGGTCCCGGCGTACCGCCTGAACGCAGCAGATCCCATCTTCGACAGCTTTCGCGGAGACTATCCCGGCTTTGACGGCTGGCTGGAGAAGTGCCAGCGCGAGCATCGGCAGTCCTGGATGATCGAGGGCTCTGAGGGTGAGCTCGCGGCAGTGGTAATCGTGAACCCGGAAACCAAACCGCCGGTCCCCGCGCGGGGCCGTGTTCTGAAGATCTGCACGATGAAGGTCGCAGAGGGGGCATTCGGCTTTCGGTACGGCGAGCTGCTGCTGAAGGCAGTGTTTGAATATGCGGTGCGGAACGGGTATGAGTGGCTGTACGTCACTACGTTCGAGAAGCAGACGCACCTCACCCAGTTGTTCGAAGATTTCGGTTTCACGGTTGCAGACGCGCAAACCGGGCTGGGCGAGCTCCAATTCGTAAAGCCCATCGGGACGAGTCGAGACGAGGGCCTGCAGCTGGGCCCTCTGGAGTTTCACATCCGTTACGGTCCTCCGCACGTGAGGCTGGAGGGCGTGGAATGGTATGTAATTCCCATCCTGCCCCAGTTCAGCAACCTCCTGTTTCCGGAAACGGAGGATCAGCTGCGCTTCGCGGATCCCCGCCCGTACGGAAACGCGATCCGCAAGGCGTACCTGTCACACGCAAACGTTCGGGACATCGAGCCCGGGTCGCTGTTGTGGTTCTATCGCTCGGAGGTGGGTCAGGGACTCGTGGCCCTCGGGGTGGCGGAGCGGGCGGTGCGCTCCTCCAACCCTGACGAGATCGCACGCTCCGTTGGAAAACGAACGGTGTACAGCCTGGAGCAGATCCGGGACTTGTGCAGCAAGGAGGTGCTTGCGGTATTATTTCGGCAGGCTCGCGCCATCCAGCCGCTGATTCCCACCGCTCAGCTGGTGCGGCACGGCGTTTTTGCGCAGCCGCCGCAATCCATTACCCGAATCAAGCCGGAAGGCCGAGCATGGCTGCGCAGCCAACTCCAACTGTAGCACTCCTGCCGATTCAGCCGCGGTATGCGAACGCCATCATCCGTGGCGAGAAACGGGTAGAGTTTCGTCGTCGGCGGTTTGGGCGGGAGGTACAGTACGTGGTCGTGTATGCATCCAGTCCTATCCGCGCGATCATCGGCTATTTCCGGATCTCCAGCATCTCGGAAGGCTGCCCGCGTGCCATTTGGGAAAGCTTTAAGGACGTTGGCGGGATCGAACGCGAGGAATATTTCCGCTACTACCAGGGTGCAGAGCGCGCCGTGGCGATCGGAATCGAGCGTGTCTGCGTATTCGGCAGTCCAGTTCCGCTCGACAGGCTGAGCGCTTCGTTGAAGGCGCCGCAGAGCTATTCGTACCTGACACAGGAGCACGTTGATCAGCTTCTTGCGATCTCGTCTCGTCCTCCCCACTCCCGGCTGAGCCCACAAGACGGCGGCGCCCCCTGACGGACGTCTCCGCTCGCTCAACTGCGGCTCTGCTCTCAGGATTCTTCCGGGGCGGGGCCGCTGGCGTTCGTAAAAGATGGGCCTCACGCAGAGTCAGCAGAGTCAGCTGAGTTGTCTCGTGCCGCCCCACGAACGGTCGTGGGTGAGACCGGGGTCCGCTAAAGAACGGGTGTGAGACCCGCTGTTTTTCCGGCTCGGTATGAGCGCAGGATTTTCTGCGGGTGAGGATCTGGTTAGCCGCGGGGGAAATGCGTCAGAGCGGGTTTCGCGGGGGCGTTGATTGGCCGTAGATCGATCCGCGCGTTCCTCATCGACCACTCCCGCCTCACCTGACCTATGATTCGCACGATCCTGGTTCTCTCCCTGCTCGCCTCCGCTCCGCTGGCCGCGCAGCAGCGGATCGTGGGCGGCCCGGCGCCACGCGGCGAAGCCCCTGCGCTACCGCCGATCAACGGTCTGGGCGACGAGTTCGACGGACCGGAGTCGCTGGGGCGGTGGACGTCGCACGGGGCCGCGGAGGGGTGGCCGGAGATGATCCGCGCCCTGGGCATCGACGCCGGCGGCGTGCTGCGCCTGGAACCGACGGTCAGCGGGTGGTACGCGGACTTTCGCGGGCCCTTTCTGTTCCAGCAGATCACGGGCGACTTCGTGGCGACCACGCGGGTGCGGGCGCGCGGGACGGGCGGCGACCTGCCCTCCGTCACCTGGTCGCTGGCGGGGCTGATGGTGCGCGAGCCCCGCGCGACGACGGCCGAGACGTGGGAGCCGCGCGCGGAGAACTGGCTGTTCGCCACCACGGGGATCGCCGGGCGCGCGGGGCAGCCGGTGCTGGAGACCAAGACGACGGTGAACGGCCGCAGCGCGCTGAACCTGCATCCGGTGCCGGCGGGATGGATGGAGCTGCGGATCGTGCGCGTGCGGGCCGACTTCCTGGTCTTCTCCCGGCCGGAGGGCGCGGCGGAGTGGACGCTGCAGGAGCGCTTCTTTCGCCCGGACCTGCCGCAGACGGTGCAGGTGGGGGTGAACGCGTACAGCGGCTGGGACCTGGTGCCGGAGCTGTGGAACGATCCCGCCACCTTCAACCGCACCGTCATCGCCGGCCGCGCGACGGATCTTGTGGCGGAGTTCGACTACGTGCGCTTCGGCCGGCCGCAGGTGCCCCAGGCGCTGCGCGGCGTGCGCCTCTCCGACTACCGCGTCCCCGCTCCCGACCTGGTCGCCGCCTTCGCGGGCTGAAGCCGATCACCCCGGTGCACGCCAGCACGGCAGCTTCACGCAGCGGGACTGGACGGGGGCGCGGGGGAAAACAGCGTTTTTCCTGCGCATCCTCGTCTTTTCCCCTCCGCGTCCCCTGTGTGAAACCGCCTTTCTTCTGGCGGGGCTGTGCGGATGGAGCGAATCGGTTTATTTTGCGTCGTGGATTGGGAGGGGCGTTGCCAGCGCGAGGCGGCGGGGCGTATCCTGTGGCGCTCTCGACCGCATCTCTCGTACTGGAGGACGTATGGCCCGTTTCGCCCTGGTCTGTGCAGCCGCGATCAGCCTCTCCCTGATCGGCGCGTGCGCCCGCGAACCCGATCCGCAGCAGGACGCGCCCGCCAACGACGCGGCCGCGCCGCCCCCGCCGCTCACCACCGAGATGGTGGGCGGATCGGACCCGGCGGTGCAGCCCGCCGTGGCGCCCACGACGGCCCCGGCAACGGCGCCGCAGGGCGCGGCCGCCACCCCGGCGACGACGCCTGCCACCGCGCCCGCCACTGCACCGGCGCCCGCGCCGGCGGCGGCGGACACGGGGCACGCGGCGCACGCCGACTCCGGCCACGCCGGCGGCCACTGAAGGCCGGCCGGACGGTGGTTCATCGGCCCCGCTCCGGACACGTTCCGGGCGGGGCCTCTTACGATCGACTGCAGGGAAAGAGACCGTGAAGCGAATCTGTGTGTTCTGCGGGTCCAACCCCGGGCTGCGGCCGGACTACGCCGCCGCCGCCCAGGCGATGGCGCGGGTGATGGTGAAGGAGGGGATCGGCCTGGTCTACGGCGGCGGCCACGTGGGGCTGATGGGGATCGTGGCCGACACCATCATGGCCGAGGGCGGCGAGGCCATCGGCGTGATTCCCGAGGCGCTGCTCAAGCGCGAGGTGGGGCACCACGGGCTCACCGAGCTTCACGTCGTGCGCTCCATGCACGAGCGCAAGCAGCTCATGGCGGACCTTTCCGACGGCTTTATCGCCATGCCGGGCGGCTACGGCACCTTCGAGGAGTTCTGCGAGGTGATCACCTGGTCGCAGCTGGGCATTCACCCCAAGCCGTGCGGCCTGCTGAACGTGCTGGGCTTCTACGACGCGCTGCTGGCGATGTTCGACCACGGGGTCAGGGAAGGCTTCATCCACCCGCAGCACCGCGCCATGGTGCTGGAGGACACCGACCCGGCGGCGCTCGTGCAGAGCATGCACGGCTTCGTCCCGCCAAAGGCGGAAAAGTGGATCGGGCCGGGCGACCGCTGATCGCGGCACTTGGACGCGGCGCCCCGCGCGTGTAGACTTATCCTCCGCAACACCTTCCGTCCCGCCACCCGTTCCGGATGCGACCGATCCACGCCCTCGCGGCCGCCGCCCTGCTCGCCCTGGTCCCCGCCGCCGCCCACGCGAGCCCCGTGCGCTTTGCCGGCGCGCTGGGCCTGGCGCCGTGGATGCCCGCGCTGATGGTGATCGCCGGGCTGCTCTTTCTGGCGGTAGAGGTCTTTCTCATCCCCGGGCACGGGGTGGCGGCGCTGCTGGGGCTGCTGGCGGTGCTCGCCGGCATCGTCCTTTCCCTCATGGGTCCCGTTCCCGGGCCGGCGGACGTGGCCATCGCCGTGGGCGCGGTGGTCAGCAGCCTTACGCTGGTGGGTGTGGCGGCGTGGGGGCTGTACTCGCGCATGCGCGCCGGCGACCCGCTGCTGGGCGGCATGCTGCGCCGCGACGAGGGGTACATCGCTTCGCTGCCGCGCCCGGAGCTGGAGGGGATCGACGGCATCGCCCTCACCGACCTGCGCCCGTCGGGGACGGCGGAGGTGGCCGGCGAGCGGCTGGACGTGGTGAGCGAGGCGGGGTGGATCACCGCCGGCACCCCCGTGCGCGTGCTGCGCGCGGAAGGCTACCGCCACGTGGTGCGCGCCGTCCCCCTTCCCCCGCCCGCCGCCGCGGACGAGGCTCCGGCCGAGTAGCGCTCCTCGCCCGATCGCGAACGAGGAGCAGCAGGAACTCGCAACTTATTCCATCCCAGCCACGTAGACGCCTCCGCGCCCGGCGGAGCGACCGCCGCGGCGCCGCCCTTCGCCCACCCGGGCGCAGGGCTCGATCCCCCGGACCGAGAACACGACGATGGATCCCATCGCATCCACCCTGTTCCTGATCTTCCTGGCCTTCATCGGCATCGTGATCTTTCTGCAGTTCATCCCGCTGGGACTGTGGATCCAGTCGGTGTCGTCGGGCGTGTACGTGGGGCTTACGCGCCTGTTCGCCATGAAGCTGCGGCGGGTGAACCCGGCGCGCATCGTCCACCCGCTCATCACCGCCCACAAGGCGGACCTGCCGCTGAACGTGACGCAGCTGGAGGCGCACTACCTGGCGGGCGGCAACGTGGAGCGGGTGGTGCAGGCGCTGATCGCGGCGCAGAAGGCGGGGATCACGCTGAACTTTCAGCAGGCCACGGCCATCGACCTGGCCGGGCGCAACGTGCTGGAGGCGGTGCAGACGTCGGTGAACCCCAAGGTCATCAGCACGCCGCGGGTGGCGGCCATGGCCAAGGACGGCATTCAGCTCATCGCCATCGCCCGCGTGACGGTGCGGGCCAACATCAACCGCCTGGTGGGCGGCGCGGGCGAGGAGACCATCCTGGCGCGCGTGGGCGAGGGCATCGTTTCCACCATCGGCTCGGCGGCCAGCCACAAGGCGGTGCTGGAGAACCCCGACAACATCAGCAAGACGGTGCTGAGCAAGGGGCTGGACGCGGGTACGGCGTTCGAGATCCTGTCCATCGACATCGCCGACGTGGACGTGGGCAAGAACATCGGCGCGGAGCTGCAGACGGACCAGGCCGAGGCCGACAAGCGCATCGCCCAGGCCCGCGCCGAGGAGCGGCGCGCCATGGCGGTGGCGCTGGAGCAGGAGAACCGGGCCCGCGTGGAGGAGATGCGCGCCCGCGTGGTAGAGGCCGAGGCGCAGGTGCCGCTCGCCATGGCCGAGGCCTTTCGCAAGGGCAACCTGGGGGTGATGGACTACACCCGCATCCAGAACATGCAGAGCGACACCTCCATGCGCCGCGCCCTGGCCGCGCCCGCGGGTCCGGCGACGCCGGGGAGCGGCGGAGGCTGAGCCATGGAGCTCCTGGTCCTTCTGTTCATCGGCTGGATGATCTGGTCGGCGGTGGCGAACGCGGCAAAGAATGCCCGGGCGAAGCTTCCCCCCGCGGCGCTCTACGATCCGTCGCAGGTGCCCCCGGAGCACGTGCTGCACGTCGCGGGCGGCCCGCCCGCGGTGCTCCCGGCGCGCGCCGCGTCAGAGGAAAGCACCTCGGAGCTGATGTGGGACGAGGTGGCCGGCGACACGGAGATCGACGCCACCGGCGCCACGCCGGCGGAGGTGGTGGCGCTGGAGGCCACCGAAGGGATGTCGGTGGAGGCGCGTCCCATGCCCGGCGAGGCCGTCACGCTGGAGCACGAGGTGGACTGGGAGCAGGAGCACGTGCTCTTTCACCGCAAGTACGT
Source organism: Longimicrobium sp. (assembly GCA_036379135.1). GTDB lineage: Bacteria > Gemmatimonadota > Gemmatimonadetes > Longimicrobiales > Longimicrobiaceae > Longimicrobium. Next base: position 56,790 of record DASUVG010000054.1, on the reverse strand, counting down.
GGACGGGCATTCCACGGGCTCCGCCGCGCGCCACGGGCTGATGGACGAGATGCGCGACCCCGGCGCCCTGCGCCGCGCCGTGCTGATGGCCGAGATCCTGGGTCCCCCCAGGTCGCTGCGAAAGTAGGCTCCTGGCGCTCAGGACGAAAAGGATCGGGGAGGCTGCCGCCTGGCAGCCTCCCCGATGTGTTTTGCCGCGCCGTGCCTCGCGTTTCCGGCGCCCGCACGAAAGACCACGGCTGGCGCAGAAGGGGCGGTAGTCAGGTTCGACGAGGCCCCGAGGGGTCCGACGGCTCCACGGGACGGGAGAGCGCGTCGAGCACGGCCTCGGGGTGCACCGCCGCCACCCGCAGCAGCGCGCGGGCAGGGCCTTCGGGCCTGCGGCGGCCCTGCTCCCAGTTGCGCAGCGTTCCCACGCTGATGCCCAGCATGGCGGCAAAGCGCGCCTGCGAGAGCTTCATGCGCTCCCGCAGCTTCTTTACGTCCTCGTCCTCGAAGTGGAACGAGCGGCCCGGCGGCAGGTCGCCGCGAATGATGGCGCCGCCCTGGCGAACGCTCTCGAGGAGCTCCTGGAACAGATCGTCGCGCATGGCCATTGGAATCGCTCCGGTGTAGAGTGAATGTACGTCAGTGGCTTACGTACGTCAATGACGCATGTCATCCGCTCGACAACCGGTCGCATCCTTGGCGGGTAACCTGCCGACCGCCCGCAGGAGCGAATGAATTCGCCGTTACGACTACGCAAAGTCCGCCTGCGCGGACTCCGGCGGCCCGGCCGTGTGCGGCGTCCCTCGCACCTGCGCGTCCGCAACCGGAGGCTGCCGCGCGTCTCCCTGATCCACACAACATCCCCTCGGTCATTCCAAAGGAGCGCCGCGCCCGTAAGAGACGAAATCGCCTAACGCGTTGACGGCAGGAGAATTGCTGGGTAGGTTCAGGAGAACGAAACGAGAAGGGGAGTAGCTTACCGGCGAGAAAGCCGGCGGCCGGATCGTCAAGACTGCGGGCTCGCGTCCGCACGGTCCGGTTGGGACGCGGATGCCTGCAGGGCAATCATCGTCAGGGCGAGACCTTCGTCGCAGGGGCGGCCGCGTGGCCGTGCCCCGGACGAAGGGCTCGCTTTTTTTTCGTGTCCAGACCGCGCGCAACGGCGCGGCATCGTGGAGGATGAATACGGTTTGAACGGAAACGTGTGGCCCTACGCGGCCTTCACCGCACTCGTGCTGGTGATCCTGGCTATCGACCTGGGCGTGATCAACCGCAAGGCGCACGTGGTAAAGGTGCGCGAAGCGGGGCTTTTTGCGGGACTCACGGTGGTGCTGGCGGGCCTGTTCGCCGGCGCCATCTGGCTGCGCTACCTGCCGGTGGAAGGGGTGGGCGGCCACCAGGACGCGCTGGCGTTCCTGACCGGCTACCTGATCGAGCTGGCGCTCAGCGTCGACAACATCTTCGTCTTCGTCCTGATCTTCGCCTACTTCAAGGTGCCGCCGCAGTACCAGCACCGGGTGCTGTTCTGGGGCGTGCTGGGGGCGCTGGTGATGCGCGGCGTGATGATCGCCGCGGGGGCGCTGCTCATCGAGCAGTTCCACTGGATCATCTACGTGTTCGGCGCCTTCCTGGTGTACACGGGCATCAAGATGGCCACCCAGGACGAGATGGACATCGAGCCCGAGAGCAACCCGGCGCTCAAGCTCATCCGCCGCTTTTTCCCGGTGACGTCGGACTACCGGGAGAAGCACTTCTTCGTCAAGGAGAACATCGGCGGAAAGCTGCGAAAGGCGGCCACGCCCCTGTTCGTGGTGCTGGTGATGGTGGAGACCACCGACCTCATCTTTGCGGTGGACAGCATCCCGGCCATCTTCGCCATCACGCGCGACCCGTTCCTGGTGTACACCAGCAACGTGTTCGCCATCCTGTGCCTGCGGTCGCTGTACTTTCTGCTGGCGGGCGTCATCGACAAGTTCCACTACCTCAAGCTGGGCCTGTCGATCGTGCTGGTGTTCATCGGGGTGAAGATGCTGGCCAGCGGGTACTTTCACGTGCCCACCCCCGTCTCGCTGGCGGTGGTGGCCATCGTGCTGGTCGGCTCGGTGGTGCTCTCGCTGATGTTCCCCAAGGAGCTGGAGGAGCACGACGAGGTTTCCCACGACCCGCTGGACCCCGGCGACGACCCCGTGCGCCCCATCCTGCCGCCGGACAACGAGCCGGTGCGCGAGAAGCGGGCGTGAGGTGAACGGGTGAACGGGTGAACGGGTGAACGGGTGAACGGGTGAACGGGGGCTCTTCCGATCCGCTGGGCCCTCTCCCTCGACCGGCCTTTCGCTCGTTCCTCGCCGCGAGCCGCGAGGAACGAGCGGCGAAGTCGGCGGGGGAGAGGGCCCCAGCGGAACGCGTCACCCGTTCACCCGTTCACCCGTTCACCCAATGCGCGGGCGGATGAAAAGCGAAGCCCCTCCCGGATGCCGGGAGGGGCTTCGTGCGTCCGGGGAGCGACGAAGGCGGGTCAGTCCACGGTGGCCAGGGCGGGGAGCTCCGTGCCCGCGGGCGACTCGCAGCCGGCGTCGCGGAACGAGCACAGCACCTCCATCAGCCGCGCCAGGTCCGCCCGGTTGCTGGCAATGCCCACGGACGCGCGGATGGCGCCCACCGGGTGGTCGCTCATGCAGTCGCTGAACACCTGGATGTTGAACGTCTCGGGCGTGAGCTGCTTGATGCAGCGGAACGCGTCCTCGTCCGGGTACTCGAAGGCGAACTCCGCCGCGCCGGGGTTGCAGAAGAAGCCCGTGCGCAGCGAGATGCCGGCCTCGTTGGCGCGCTGCTCCACCATGCGAAAGTCCACCAGCCCGCCTTCCGGATCCAGCAGGTTGAAGGCGATGGTGCCGCCGCGCATCTCCATGTTCTCGGGGCCGTAGATGCGGATCATCGGTGCACCGCTGCCATGGCGCAGCGCCAGCATGTCGCGCAGCAGCTGCTCCGTAAGCTCCATCACGCGCGCGTTGATGCGCCCGATGCCGATCTCGTCCAGAAAGTCCAGCCCGGCCGGCACCGCCGCGATCCCCAGGTAGTTGAGGGTGCCGTCCTCGAACGCGCGCCCCGTGACGTGCTGCATGTGCACCTGGTTCTGCGCGCTGACGAAGCGCACGGTGCCGCCCGCGAACCAGGGCCGGTGCAGCTCCCCCAGCGCGTTGCGGCGCGCCAGCAGCACGCCCACGCCGGTGGGAAAGCCGAACATCTTGTAGAACGAGATGCAGACGAAGTCCGGCGCGTACCGGCGCAGGTCCAGCGGGTTGGTGGGGACGAACGCGGCCGCGTCCAGCACCACGTGGTACCCGTGCCGGTGCGCGACGTCGATGATCTCCAGCGGGTACTTTACCCCCGAGAAGTTGGACTGCGCGGGGAACGCGAACAGGTTGTGCCGGCCCCGCTCGGCGCCGGCCAGGTGCTCCTCCACCCCGCTCAGCCGCAGCTCCGGGCCGGGGGTGATGTACCGCACGTCGGCCCCGTGCGCCTGGGCGAACTCGCGCAGGCCGTTGACGGAGTTGTGGTTGTCCGCGGTGAGCAGAAAGCGCCCGCCCGGCTCCCACGGGTACGCTTCACCAATGAGCTTGAGCGCGCCGCTGGAGTTGAGGGTGAACACGACCTCGTACAGGTCGGGGTCGGCGTTGAAGTAGTCCAGGACGCGGGTGCGGGCGTCTTCGCAGAGGTTGGTTGCGGCCAGCGAGGTGGGGTTGCGCGAGTGGGGGTTGCCCAGCACGCTGCTACACAGCATCTCGGCGTTGGCGCGCACCTGCGACTCGGAATAGAGCCCGGCGCCCGTGTAGTCCAGGTACACGTGCCCCAGCGCGTCCAGCCGGCTGAACTCGCGCTGCCTGAGCTCCTCGAACCGTGCGTCGTCCATCGGCGTAGCCTTTTTTCCCGGCGGGTGTCCGTTCGCGTCCAGCCGTCAAAACTAGAAGCGAACGGCGGTAGTGGGAAGGGCTTGGGCGGCAAGGGGTTGAGGATCGCCCTGCCTCACCAAGTCATTTCGGGCATATCGCAAGCGCGGAGGCACCAAGGGCTCTCCGCTCCCTGACTTTTACATTGGCGCACATGCAGCCGTAGCCGGTCTGGAGCTGCTGACGCGCGACGTCGCGCGCTACAGAACCGCGTTTCCCAGGCTTCGGCTTATCTGTCCGGAGGGTCGAGCGCGCCAGGGCAGAAAAATCGGCGGCTGTTTGCACGGTGCAAACAGCCGCTTTTCCCATCACTCCACGACCTGCCGCAGATCCAGCGTCATCAGCTCCGAGTCCCAGTACTCGCCGTCGAGCTTGTAGGCCTGGGGCTCGATGCCGTAGGTGACGAAGCCCAGGGCGTGGTAGAGGGCGCGGGCGGCCTCGTTCCCGGATTCCACGCCGAGCACGAGGCGCTCGATGCCCTCCAGCGTGCGGGCGTGGCCGATCAGCGCGGACATGAGCGCGCGGCCCACGCCGCGGCCGCGCGCTTCGGGCGCCACGTACATGCCCCAGACACCGCAGCGGTGGCGCGTCTTCAAGCTCGTTCCGCGGCCCAGGCCGGCGAGGCCGACGAGGGCCCCGCCGTCCGTATCAAACGCGCCGAACATCACGTTCTCGCGATCGGCGCCGCGGGCCAGGCGCTCCGCGATCTGCTCCAGCGGCGTATCCACCTCGCCCTCGTACGTGGAGCCGAACGCCTCGGGCGACTCCCGCAGGCCGCGCAGCCGGAGCGCCTGGTACGCGGCCGCGTCGTCCGCGGACAGGATGCGAATCAACATCCCTTCAGGCTCTCATCCTTTCGTACTTTCGCACTCTCGCACTCTCGCACTCTCGCACTCCCGCACTCCCGCACTCCCGCACTTTTCACCGGTACTCCAGCTCCCGCCGCGTCCACACCTCGCCGGCGCGGGCGACCAGGCGCACCGCGCGCAGGTTGCGCACGTCCGCCAGCGGGTCGGCATCCAGCACGACCAGGTCCGCGGCCATCCCCACCCGCAGCGTGCCGATGGAATCGCGCCCCATCGCCATCGCCGCGTTGCGCGTGCTGGCGACCAGCACGTCCATGGGCGACATCCCGGCGGCGGCCATGGCCTCCATCTCCCGGTACACGCTCACGCCGTGCAGGGTGAGCGGGTTGCCGGCGTCCGTCCCCATGACGATGGGGATGCCGGCGGCGTGCACGCGGCGCAGGTTGTCCGACGTGATGCGGTGCAGGGCGTCGAAGCGGGCGCCAAAGGTGGGCGGAAGGTTCTGCGGCCGGAGCGAGTCCGTCAGCATGGCCTTGGCGCGCGTGGCGGGGTCCACGCACTCCATGGGCAGGCCGGCGGCGTCGAAGCGGCGCTCGTACAGCTGCCGGTACCCATCGTACACGGTGAGTGTGGGCGTGTAGAGGGTGCCCGCGGCGCGCGCCAGCCGCAGGAACTCGTCATCCACCGGCACGTCCTCCACCGAGTGCACCAGCAGCCGCGCGCCCGCCGCCACGGCGTCGCGGGCGGCCCACAGGTCGGTGGCGTGGACGATCAGGGGGATGCCGGCCCGGCGCGCCTCGTCCGCCGCCGCGCGCAGCAGGGTCTTGAAGCGCGCGGTGTCGGGCGTCTGCTCGTTCACCAGGTACCACACCTTTACCGCGTCGCTCTCGTAGTGCGCCATCATCCGGGCGCCCGCGCGCGTGGTGCTGTCGTTGGACGCGTAGATGAACTGGCGCTGCCCCGGCGTGTTGACCCAGTGGTCGATGGTGGAGAGCAGCGGCCCGGCGGCGGCCACGTGCGGCGCGGCGCTGCTGGCCTCCGCGCGGGCCCGCAGCGCCCAGGTCCACGGGTAGCCGCCCACGTCGAACGTCCCCGTCACTCCGGAGCACAGGTAGCTGCGAAAGAAGCGCTCGGGGTGGGCCTCAAGCGCGGCCACGGTGCTGTCGTAGGGAAAGCGGGCGCGCACGTCCTCCGCGTCGGGCCGGCCGTCCGCCCAGCCGGTCTGGGAGTAGTGCACGTGCCCGTCGATGAGCCCGGGGATGATCCACTTGCCCCGCGCGTCGATGGTGTGCACCTCCGGCCCCGTCTGGCACTCCCCCACGCAGGCGATGCGGCCGCCGCGCATCACCACCGTCGCGTTGCGGAGGGGCGCGGCGCCGGTGCCGTCGATCACGGTGGCGCCGGTGAGGGCGAAGGCGGGGACCGGCGCGTCGCCCGGCGAGCCGAACGCGGTGCTCACGGCGATCTTCCAGCTGCCGTCCGGCTGCTTTACCAGCACGCGCTCGCTGACGCCGCGCTGGCTGCCGCCCTGCACCACGCGGTAGCGGTACGCGCCGTAGACCACGCCGGGCGCCAGGGGAACGACCTCGAAGTGCGTGGCCACCAGCGTGTCGGGCCACGAGTCGGGGTCGCCGCCCGTCATCCCCTGGTATCCCCAGCTCACGCCGCCGGGGCCGGTGCGCGCCAGCCGCGGGCTCTGCAGGTAGTACGTCAGGTACGTGGCGCGGTCGCGGTCGTGGATCGCGCCGATGTTGCCGCGGAACGCGGCCAGCGCCTCCACCGAGTCGCGGGCGCGCTGCTCGGCGGGGTACGCCGGCTGGGCGGAGGCGACGGGGGCGGCGACGGACGAGAGCGCGAGCAGGGCGGCCAGGGCGCGGAGGATGTTCATGGCGGCGCGTGAGGGCGGGTGGACGGTGAACGAAAGCGCACGCCCACAGAGTAGCGGGCGTGCGCTCGGGCGGTCAAATGGGTGGATGCGGATCAGCGCCGCCGCCGAAGGGGGATGCGGATCACCCCGCCTGGATGAAGCAGATGCATCCGCCCTGGTCGCAGAAGCCGCCGTCCGCCCCGCGCGCCCTGCAGTCGCGGTTGCACTGGCCGCCGCTGCACGCCCGCTCCGCGTCCGCCGCCGCGCCCGGCGAGGCGAACGCCTGCGCCGCGCCGAACCCCAGCGCCACAGCCATTGCCGCGGCGAACATCCCGCCCCGAATCCTGCGCTTCATCGTCGCCTCCGTCTCGGTGGATGGAAGGTGCGGGACGGCGCCTACTGGATCCAGCAGGCGCAGCCCCACGAGCCGGCGCAGATGCCGCCGTCGTAGCCCCAGCGCTTGCAGTCCGCGTCGCACTGCGCGTTCGTGCACGCCCGCGCCGCCGCCGGCGCGGGTGCCGCGAACGCCTGCGCCGCGCCGAACCCCAGCATCGCCGCCGTGGCCGCGGCAAAGAGCCCGCGCCGCGTCCGCCGCCTGATTGCGCTCATCTCGCGCCTCCGGATCGTCGGGTGGATGGATGGCCTTGCCGCGCGCCCGCCGGCTCCGCGCGGCGCCTGCATCCGCAGTGTACGATGCGCGGAGATTGCCGTCAAACGTGATTCGCGCGCCCGCGGAGGACTCGTCCGGCCCCCGCCGCCGCGCCTCGGGGAACGAGGGTTGCGGCGAGCCGACGGACCTTCGCGCGGCGGGGGGATCATCATCGATCGAAAACAACCGGCAGGAGAACCAACGTGGCGGATGAAGGGATGACGACCAGCCCGTCGGGGCTGCAGTATCGCGACGACGCGGTGGGCGAGGGGCGCGAGGCCAGGGCGGGCGACACCGTCTTCGTGCACTACACGGGCACGCTGCAGAACGGCAGCAAGTTCGACAGCAGCCGCGCCAGCGGGCAGCCGCTGCAGTTTTCCCTGGGCGCGGGGCAGGTGATCAGGGGATGGGACGAAGGGGTGGCGGGGATGAAGGTGGGCGGGCGTCGCACGCTGGTGATTCCGCCCGACCTGGCGTACGGGACGCGCGGGATCGGCCCCATCCCGCCCAACAGCACGCTGGTCTTCGACGTGGAGCTGATGGACGTCCGCTGATGCGGTAGCAGGTGCGGAAAGCGGAACTTTCGCGCCGGCAGGCGGATACACCAGTGCGACCGACGAGCGCGGCCCCGGCCTGGCCGGGGCCGCGCTCCGCGAACGTCCCAGACCAGGAACATGCAGATGCGGAAGACGATTCCGGTGCTCGCCGCGGCGGCACTGTTCGCCAGCGCCGGCACGGCGCAGGCGCAGAGCGGGTTTGCGCTCAAGGGGCACTACCTGTTCAACGCCAGCGACGTGGAGAACCGCGAGACGCAGACGCCCGTTGCCGACGGGTTCAGCGTCGGCGCGGAGCTGGTGCTGCCGATGAACATCGGGGTGGGCGTTACGGCGTACACCACCGGCAAGGCCACCGAGGTGGACCGCGAGAGCACCAGCTTTGGCGTGCTGGCCGAGGCCAACTACTTCATCGACATCCCCCTGTTCCCCGTGACCCCGTACGTGGGCGTGCACGGCGGGCTGGGGCAGTACACCATCGAGGACGCCAGCGCGGCGGACCCGGAGTTCGAGGACTCGCGCACGCAGCTGGGGTGGCAGGTGGGCGCGCGGTTCCAGCTGAGCCCCATGTTCGGACTGGATGCGCAGTACCGCCGCGTGAGCGAGTTCGCCGAAGAGACGCAGGGAGGCAACCTGGAGCGCAACCAGGTGCTGGTGGGCATCACCCTGTTCTGATCCGGACCGCGGCAGGAAAGGATCACGCGGAGGACCCGGAGGAATGGAAAGAGGACGCGGAGACGGTTTTCTCCGCGTCCTCTTTCATTCTCCGCGTGACGTTTCTCCGAGCGTACGGACGGAACCTGCGGAATGATCGCTCCCCGATCGCGGAGCTGGCCGATGGTTCTCCAGATCGCGCATCAGGTGGTGTGATCGGCTCACTCCCGATGCGCTGCCGAGATCGTCCGGCGATCCGCATCCCTCTCCGAAAAACGCCGGATGGCCCCCTGCCGCCTTCCATCTCCCTCTCGTTCCCAATAGCTCCAGGATCGTGCCTCGCCGACCGGCGCGCCATGCCTCCGCTCACCAGAACCCCCGCAGAGCAGAGGAAACGGCACGAGAAAACTCCGCTAACTCCGCTGACTCTGCGTGAGAAATTCTTTTGTAGTTTCGGAATCACTCGGATCTTTCGAGAACGCGGAGGCCTGCGGAGCACATCCGCCGGCCTCTTTGCAGCGCCCGGCATAATCTGCTCCCTGCAAGTGGAGCAGATTTCGCTGATCTTTCCAGCGGTGTTCGACGGGTCCCAGGGGCGAGCAGTGGTGCAGCACAGGGGGCAATCCTGCTTGCCAGAATGATTTGCGTCATCGAGCCTGCCGCGGGCGGGCGGATAAACAAACAGCGTGCTTGCGGCGCAATTTGTTCCGTTTCATAGTTGGCAGGTAAGGTGTGCGGCTACGACCCGCCGCCGGTGGTCCCCACACGAAAGTTCCGGCCTGGCTTTCCCACCCGCCAGGTTTCCGCGCCCCACTCCGCCCGTCCCACAGCACCGTACGCCGCCCCGCCGCGGCGGACCCTTCCATCCCCGTCCGCGCGCACGGCGCGGCGGTTCCGCGTCCCCTTTCGGCCCTCCCGACACGACGAATGCTCGACCTGGCGCTGGAGTTCATCCGCGACGAGCTGAACGGCTTCATCACCGCCCGCACCGGCGTTGACCAGGAGACGGTCGTGCTCTCCCGCTTTCCCAGCGACGTGAACAACAAGTACGGGTTCGACGAAGACCGGCTGGGGATGACGGTGATCAACCTGGAGGAGGAGCGCACGGTTCGCTCGCAGCTCCCCACCCACGCCTACGTGAACGGGCAGCACGTGGTGCGCGAGCCGGACGTCAAGATCAACGTGCACGCCCTCATCGGCGCCAACTACAAGCAGTACGACGAGGCGCTCAAGTTCATCTCCCTGGTCATCGTCTTCTTTCAGTCCCACCCGGTGTTCACCCCCACGCAGTACCCCGCGCTGGACCCCGGCATCGAACGGCTCGCGGTGGAGCTGCAGTCGCCCACCTACGAGCAGCTGAACCAGATCTGGGGATTCGTGGGCGCCAAGCAGCTTCCCTCGGTGATCTACAAGATTCGCATGGTGGTGCTGCAGGACATGGAGCCCGGCGCAATGCGCCCGCCGGTGACGGGGATCACCACGGCCATGTCGGGACGATGAACGTTCGCTTTCTTCCGCTCTTCACCCTGCAGGTGGCGCACACCTACTACACGGGCGCGTGCCGCGACTTCAGCCTGGTGGTGCCGGCCGAGACGGCCGCGCTGCTGCGCAACGGGCGGCTGCTGGCGCGCGAGGTGGAGGGCGTGGTGCACGTGCTGTACGAGGCGGGCCCCGGCGGCCTTCCCCTGGTGCCCGTCAGCGGCGCCACCCTGCGGCTGGGGCTGCAGCTGAACAACCCGCACTTTGGCAACGTGACGCAGCTTCCCGCCGGCTTTCCCGCGCGGCGGCTGCGCTACACCAACGCGGCGAACGCCCGGGCGCTGGCGCTGGCGCCCGTCTTCGCCTTCGTGGGCGACACCTTCGCGCACACCCTCACGCAGGCGGGGCGGCCGGTCACGGTGACGCTGCGCGACGGGGCGGGCGGGGCCGTGCAGGTGGACACGGTGACGGCGGCGGACGGGCGCACGGCGGTGTCGTACGACCTGCGCGGCCGGGCCACCGGGCCGCTGACGGTGAACGAGTCGTTCCCCGGCCCCGTGCTCGCCACGACGGCGCTGTACCTGGACGCCGAGCTGCGCCAGCGCGACGTGGCGGCGGTGGTGGAGGTCACGGTGCGCGAGGAGTTCTACGGCGACCCGCCCGCGCTCCAGGTCGCGTTCCAGGCCAGCGAGGAGGTGCTTAGCTACTACGTGGTGGTGGACGGCTACACCAACACCGAGTTCAACGGCCTGGCCGTGGCCGACGCGGGGTTCACCGCCGAGGCGCGGCCCAGGGTGAACTTCGTGAAGATACCCGTGGGCAGCTTCACGGGCACCGACCTGCCGCCGTCGCTGCTGGCGCCGGGCGGCGAGCGGGTGGTCCTCTTTCGCTCCCAGGCGCCGGTGGCGCGGCGGGAGCGGGGGCGGGGCAGGATCCAGCTGAGCAGGCAACAGGATGTGCTGATGGCAAACCTGCCGCAGCCCGGGGTGGAACGGGCCAAGGCCGACCTGATCATCCACCTGTCCAAACCGTGAGGTGGCGCGTATGCCAACGTACAAGACCCCGGACGTCTACGTAGAAGAGATCTCGGTCTTTCCCCCCTCCGTCGCCGAGGTGGAGACCGCGGTCCCGGCGTTCATCGGCTACACCCAGAAGGCGCGGCGCTCCGCCGACGGCGACCTGCTGATGAAGCCCACCAAGATCTACTCGTTCAAGGAGTACGAAGACCTGTTCGGCTTCGCGTTCCCCGAGGTGATCGACGTGGGCGTGAACGAGGATCCCGATACGGGCGCACTCTCGATCTCGGGGTTCCAGGTGTCCGGCGTCACGCCCGGCGACACCTTTCTGCCCACCTACCTGATGTACTACGCCATCAAGATGTACTTCGACAATGGTGGCGGGCAGTGCTACGTGGTGTCCGTGGGGCTGTACGGGGCGGAGATCGACGGCGAGGACCTGGAGGACGGCCTTGACGTGCTCAAGCTGCAGGACGAGCCCACCCTGATCGTGATTCCCGAGGCGTCCAAGCTGGGCCGCGCGGGCTACGGCACGGTGGTGCAGGCGGTGCTGCAGCAGTGCGGCGTGCTGGGCGACCGCTTCGGCATCTTCGACGCCTACCGCGGCAACCTCGCGCAGGACCTGGACTCGGACGTCCCGGGCGTGGAAGCGGACACGCTGCTGACCAACATGGAAGCCGCGCGCAGCCTGTTCGGGATGAACGACCTGAAGTACGGCGCGGTCTACTACCCCTTCGTGCGCACCACGCTGAACTACGCGGCCGACGAGCTGTCCTCGGTGGACGTGTGGTACCCGGTCGTGGGGCTGGTGGAGCCGGTCGAGGGGGACGAGGATGAGGATGAGGACGAGGAGCCTGTCGAGCCAGAGGAGCCAGAGGAGCCAGAGGAGCCGGAGCCCGTGGAGCCGGCGCCGGTGGAGGCCGTCTCGCTGGGGCTGCTGCGGACCGCGAACACCGAGGTCTACAACTTCGTCAAGGCGGCGCTCAAGGAGCGCTTCGTCATCATGCCGCCCAGCGGCGCGGTGGCGGGGGTGTACGCGTACACCGACACCAACCGCGGCGTGTGGAAGGCCCCCGCCAACGTGAGCCTGGCCGACGTGCTGGAGCCCGTCATCCGCCTGGACACGGCCCACCAGGACCCGCTGAACGTGGACCCCACCAGCGGCAAGAGCATCAACGCCATCCGCACCTTCGCGGGCAAGGGAACGCTGGTGTGGGGGGCGCGCACGCTGGCCGGCAACGACAACGAGTGGCGCTACGTAAGCGTGCGGCGCTTCTTCAACATGGTGGAGGAGTCGATCAAGAAGTCCACCTACTGGGCCGTGTTCGAGCCCAACGACGCCAACACCTGGGTCAAGGTGCGGGGGATGATCGAGAACTACCTCACGCAGAAGTGGCGCGAGGGCGCGCTGGCGGGGGCCACGCCCAAGGAGGCGTTCTTCGTCCGCTGCGGGCTGGGAACCACCATGAGCGCGGTGGACATCCTGGAGGGGCGGATGAACGTGGAGATCGGGATGGCGGTGGTGCGCCCGGCGGAGTTCATCATCCTCAAGTTCTCGCACAAGCTGCAGACCTCGTGACCGGCCTGACCGCGCGGCCGGCACCGGCCCATACCTGACCCCGACGGGAGGATGCGCACCATGCCAACCCTGTATCCCATTGCCGCCTTCCACTTTACGGTAGACTGGCGCGGGCAGCGCGCCGGGTTCACCGAGGTCTCCGGCCTTACGCAGGAGGCCCAGGTGATCGAGTACCGCGACGGCGACTTCAAGGAGTTTTCCGCGGTCAAGATGCCCGGGCTGCGCAAGTTCAACAACATCGTCCTCAAGCGCGGCATCTTCGCGGGCGACACGGAGTTCTTCCGCTGGCTCAGCACCGTGGCCAAGCTCGCCAACGTGGAGCGCCGCGACCTTACCATCAGCCTGCTGAACGACAAGCACGAGCCGGTGATGAAGTGGAACGTGACGCGGGCGTTCCCCGCCAAGGTAGAGGGCCCGGCGCTCAAGGCCACCGGCAACGAGGTGGCCATCGAGAGCATCGAGCTGGCCCACGAAGGGCTCGAGGTGCAGGAGGGCTGAGGCCGGAGGCCCTCTCCCCCGCCACGCCTTTCGCTCGTTCCTCGCGACGGGTGGCGACCCCTCCCCCAAACTGCGGGGGAGGGGTGGTGGGGGACTGAGAGGGCGGCGCGCTGCGGAGGATGTCGTGGGGCACCCCGGCGGTTCGAAGGGCATCGAGCTGGCGCCGGACGGGGCCCCCCATCCCCGGCCCTTCCCCCACAAACAGCGTGGGGGAAGGGAGAATTCGATCCGTTTCAACAGACTGCGGCCGCGTCTGCTTTCCGGATCGCTCCGGACGCTGGGCTCGCGTCACCTCTCCCCCGAAGTTAGGGGAGAGGCCGGGAGAGGGGGCCGCCCGCGGACGCAGTTCGATGTCTGCCGTGACGGATGGTGGACAGCCGGCGGCTCGCGCGGAGGCCGGCCGGTGACGACGGAGCTTTGAACCACAGGGACCGATGCCGTTCTACTATCCGCCCGTGGGCTTTCACTTTCGCGTGGAGGTGCTGGGGCTGGCCGCCCGGGCCAACGACGCGCGCTTCAGCGAGGTGTCGGGGCTGTCGGTGGAGATGAGCACCGAAGAGGTGGCCGAGGGGGGCGAAAACCGGTTCCTGCAGAAGTACCCCGTGCGCGCCAAGTACCCGGAGCTGGTGCTCAAGCGCGGGCTGCTGCTGAACTCTGCGGTGACGGACTGGATTCGCTCCTGCACGCAGGACTTCGTCATCACGCCCAACAACGTGGACGTGACGCTGCTGAGCGACGAGCACACGCCGCTGCTGACCTGGCACCTGGTGAACGCGTACCCCACCAAGTGGACCGCCAGCGACCTGAACGCCACGAACAACGCGGTGGTCATCGAGTCGCTGCAGCTGTTCTACCAGCACTTCACCATGGACCGCGGATAAGGCATGCCCATCATCGTGGACGAGGTGGTGATCTCGGTGGAGGTGGGGAACGCGGCGGCGGGAGGGGCGGCGTCTCCCCCGGGCGGCACGGCGGACAAGCAGGCGATCGTGGCCGAGTGCGTGGAGCGCGTGCTCGACATCCTGGCCCACAAGGCGGAGCCCTGACGGATGCCCGACCGAGGGACGCTGGAAAAGGTGGTGATCAAGGCCTTTACCACGGCCGACTTCTCGGGCTCGCCGATCGACGAGTTCCGGGCGTTCGTGAACCCCAACGAGATCACGCTGGCGTACGAGATGGAGTACGACGCCGCGCAGGGGGCGGGGACGACGGGGAGCCGGATGGAGTTCAAGAAGGTGAAGCCCGGCGACATGTCGCTCGCCTTTTTTCTGGACGGCACCGGCGCCACCGGCACCGCGCTGAACGTGCAGGACGCCATCGCCAAGTTCCAGACGGTGACGGGCTACAACGGCGAGATCCACCGCCCCAACTACCTGAAGGTGGTCTGGGGGACGCTGCAGGTGAAGCGGTGCGTGCTCAAGAGCGCATCCATCGCCTACAAGCTGTTCAAGCCCGACGGGGTGCCGCTGCGGGCGATCATCTCCGCCACCTTTACCGACAGCTCCGACGACCAGACGCGGGTCGCCATCCAGCAGGACCAGTCGGCGGACCTCACGCACGTGCGGGTGGTCAAGGCGGGGGACACGCTCCCCGCCCTGTGCGCGGGCATCTACGGAAACCCGGGGTGGTACCTGGCGGTGGCCCGCTACAACCGGCTGGACAACTTCCGCGTCCTGGCTCCCGGCACCCGCATCGTGCTTCCCCCGGCGGAGCAGCTTCGCGCGCTGGAGCCCGCGCTCGCCGCCGCCCTCTCCACCGCGGGGAGGTAGCCATTCCCGAAGAGCGCACCCTTCCGATCCCCGCGGAGCACCGCGAGTTCACCGTAAAGGCCGGCGGCGAGGCGGTGGCGCGCGAGCACCACCTGGTGGCGGCGTACGTCAGCGGCACGGTGAACCGGGTGAGCAGCGCGCGCCTGGTGTACGCCGACGGCTCGGCGTCGGCGGGCGGCTTTCCCCTGAGCGACGCCGACACCTTTCTCCCCGGGCAGACGGTGGAGGTGCTGGCGGGCGCGGGGGCCGACCCGGTCTCGCTCTTTACCGGCATCGTCGTCCGGCAGAGCCTGAAGGTGCGCGACCACGCGCCGCCGCAGCTGGTGGTGGAGTGCCGGCACGCGGCGGTCAAGCTGACGGTGGGGCGCAAGAGCGCCTACTTCCTGGACCAGACGGACGCGGACGTGATCACCGCGTTGCTGGACGGGGCGGGGGTGGAGGGGGAGGTGGAGAGTACCACGGCGACGCATCCCCACCTGGTGCAGTACGCCAGCACCGACTGGGACTTCCTGGTGGCGCGGGCCGAGGCCAACGGCCGGCTGGTGCTGACCAACGGGCCCGGGGTGGAGGTGAAGGCGCCGGTGTTCGACGGCGACGCGGCGGTGGCGCTGACCTTTGGGGCCACGCTGCTGGAGCTGGACGCGGAGATGGACGCGCGCGGCCAGTACGGCGCGGTAAAGAGCCGCACGTGGGACGCGGCGCAGCAGGCGGTGGTGGAAAAGGACGCAGCGGACCCGGGCGTGGCCGGCGCGGGGAACGTGGAGGCCGATACGCTGGCGGAGGTGGTGGCGCTGCCGCACCTGGACCTGGCGCACGCGGCCGTGAGCGAGGAAGAGGCGCAGGCCTGGGCCGACGCGCAGTGGCTCAAGTCGCGGATGAGCAAGACCAGCGGACGGGTGAAGTGCGAGGGGATCGCGACGGTCAAGCCCGGTGACCTGGTGGACCTGGCCGGGGTGGGCGCGCGGTTCAGCGGCAAGGTGTTCGTCACCGGGGTGCGGCACGACTTCGACCTGGTGGGGGGGTGGAAGACGCACGTGCAGTTCGGGGGGACGGAGGGGTGGCGCGCGGAAGAGGCACCGGTCTCCGCGCCCCGCGCCGGGGCGCTGCTGCCGGGGGTGGGCGGGCTGCAGGTGGGGGTGGTGGTGACGAACGACGATCCCGACGGCGAGCACCGGGTGCGGGTGCGCATGCCGCTGGTGAGCGCGGACGCGGACGGGGCGTGGGCGCGGGTGGCCTCGGTGGACGCGGGGGAGGAGCGCGGCTTCTTCTTTCGCCCGGAGGTGGGGGACGAGGTGGTTCTCGGCTTCGTCAACGACGACCCGCGGCAGCCGGTGATCCTGGGGATGCTGCACAGCAGCGCCAAGGCGGCCCACCTGACGGGGTCTGACGACAACCACGAGAAAGGCTACCAGAGCCGGTCGAAGATGAAGCTGAGCTTCAACGACGACACGGTGGTGGTGACGCTGGAGACGCCGGCGGGGAACAAGATCACGATGAGCGAAGAGGACAAGGCCATCAAGATCGTGGACCAGAACGGCAACAAGATCGAGATGACGGCGGACGGAATCGTGATCGAGAGCGCGAAGAAGCTGGAGCTGAAGGCGGGGACGGAGCTCAAGCTGGAGAGCGGGACGGCGCTGAGCGTGAAGGGCGGCTCGGAGCTGAAGATGGAGGGCGCGTCGGGGGCGGAGCTTTCCAGCAGCGCCATCACGAAGGTAAAGGGGAGTCTGCTGCAGCTGAACTGACGCAGCATGCAGTATGTGAATGAAGGTTTATTCACATATGTGTGAACCCGTTCGGGGGCCCTCTCCCCCGCCAGGCCTTTCGCTCGTTCCTCGCGACGGCTGGCGACCCCTTCCCCAAACTGCGGGGGAGGGGTGGGACCGAGAGTGCGGCGCGCTGCGGAAGATGTTGCAGGGCACCTCGGCGCTTCGAACGGCATCGAGCTGGCGCCCGATGGTGCCCCCTCTCCCCCGGCCCCTCTCCCCCGCTGCGCGGGAGAAAGGGGAGAATTCGATCCCGTTTCCGAAGGCCTGCGGTCGCGTCTGCGTTCCGGATCGCTCGGGTCGTCGGGCTCGCGTCACCTCTCCCCCGAAGTTGGGGGAGAGGCCGGGAGAGGGGGCCGCCCGCGGACGCAGCTGGATGTGGGCCGGGACGGGATCACCGGGCCGGTCACCGGGCCGCCCCCGGCGGGTTTCATCACGGATCCACACTGGAGGGGTCGATGCCGGCTGCGGCACGGGTGGGGGACACCAGCACGCACGGGGGGACGATCGTGGGCCCGGGGAACGCGACGGTGCTGATCGGCGGGATGCCGGCGGCGGTCGCGGGGGACATGCACGTCTGCTCGCTCCCCCCCAACGCCCACCAGCCCACCGCCAGCGCCTTTCCCAGCGGGAGCAGCACCGTGCTCATCGGCGGAATGCCGGCCATCCGCAGCACCGACACCTGCATCTGCGGCGCCATGGCGGCGGTGGGCGAGCCCACCGTCATGATCGCCTGAACGGAGCCCACACATGAGCGACCTCGGCGAGGCACCCCTGCAGACCTCCATCCTGGGGACGGGGTGGAGCTTTCCCCCGGAGTTCGCGCCGGTGGCGGGCGGGGTGCTGATGACGCAGGACGAGGACGACGTCCACGCCTCGCTGCGCATCCTCTTCGGCACCGCGCTGGGCGAGCGCTTCCTCCGCCCGCGGTACGGGCTGGACATGCACGAGGTGCTGTTCGAGCCCATGAGCACCACGCTCAAGACGTACCTGGAGGACCGCATCCGCACCACCGTGCTCATCTACGAGCCGCGCATCCAGCCGGTCACGCTGGCGCTGGATACCTCCGGGCAGAACGAGGGGCGGGTGACGCTGATCCTGGACTACCTGGTGCGCGCCACCAATACGCGCTTCAACCTGGTGTACCCGTTCTACGCCACCGACAGCAGCGAGGTGCGCGCCGCCTTCGAGAACGTGTGACGCGATGGCCGACCGCGACATCGTCCAGAACCTGATCCTGGAGTTGGGACAGAGCCAGGGGGAGCGCACCCCCCGGGAGCTGGACGCGCACTTTGCCGACGTGGACGAACGCACCCCCGCCGACCTGTGGCGGTGGGCCGGCCGGTTCGCGGAGCGGGTGAACTTTCACCCCGCGGACCACACCGGCGACGACGTGGACGTGCCGGACTGGAGCGCGCTCTTTACCGGCACGGAGACGGCGCTGGACGCGTACCGCGCCCTCAACGCGCCGCGCACGCAGCCGCACGCCGCGCTGTTCATCGCCTTTCTGGAGCTGTTCCGCCGCCCGCAGGCGCTGGCCAACGAGATCACCGGCCGGCACCTGGACTTCTACTACCAGGAGGTGCTGCGCCTGCGCCGCCGCGACCCGGTGGCCGACCACGCGCACGTGGTGCTGGAGCTCAAGAAGGGCGCGGCGTCGGTGGAGGTGGGGCCCCAGCACCTGTTCACCGCGGGAAAGGACGCCACGGGGACGGAGCTGCTCTACGCGCCGGTGCGGTCGTCCGTGATCGGGCCCGCGAAGGTGGAGTCGCTGCGGACGATCTGCCTGGACGGCGAGGGGACGGTGCGCTTTGCGCCGATCGCCAACTCGGCGGACGGGGTGGGGGGCGAGCTGCCGGCGGAGGAGCCGCGCTGGGCCGCGTTCGGGCACGACGCGCTGCCGCCGGCGGCGATCGGGTTCGCGGTCGCCTCGCCGGTGCTGCGGCTGAGCGAGGGGGAGCGGACGGTCACGCTGGAGCTGACCCTGTCCGGCGTGGCGGGGACGGGGCTCACCACGGCGTCGCTGGCGGGCGCGTTCTCCGTCTTTCTGACCGGGGCCAAGGGGTGGGTGCAGCCGGACGGCGTGGAGGCGTCGCTGACGGGGGCGGCGCTGCGGCTGGTGTGCACGCTGTCGCGCGCGGCGGGGGCGGTCGCGGACTACCAGCAGGCGGTGCACGGCTACGCCTACGCGGCCACCACGCCGGTGATGCAGGTGCAGCTGGCGGCGGGGGCGGCGGTGGGGTACGCGGACTTCGTGGGGGTGGTGGTGGAGGACGCGCGGGTGTCGGTGTCGGCGTCGGGGGTGACGTCGCTGACGCTGCAGAGCGACGCGGGGACCATCGACCCCAAGAAGGCGTTCCTTCCCTTTGGCCCCCAGCCCACGGCAGGGTCGCGGTTCCTGGTGGCGTACCCGGAGGCGCTGGGAAAGAAGCTGTCGTCGCTGAGCCTTGCGCTGACGTGGAAGGACGCGCCGGCGAGCTTCGCCACGCACTACGCGGGGTACGGCGTTACGCCGGCGGTGGGCAACGCCACCTTCACCGTGCGCGCCAGCTTCGACGACGCGGCGCCGGGGGCGGGGTTCCAGGCGACGGGGGTGCGGCTGTTCGAGACGGCGAACGCCACGCTGCCGCGCACGCTGACGTTCACCCCCGGGACGGTGGTGGCGCAGCAGGGGCAGGGCCGGCGCGGGGAGATCCTGGCGCTGCACCGGGCGGGCGCGCACTGGTCGCTGCAGCGGGCGGAGCGGCGGTCGCTGGCGGAGCCCGTGTACGGCGCCGCGCTCACCCTGGCGCCGGCGGAGCGCGAGGGGTTCCTGACGCTGACGCTGGAGAAGGGCTTTCTGCACGCGGAGTACCGCAAGAAGCAGATCGAGAACGTGCTGGCGCTGGTCTCGCCGACGATCACCGATCCCAGCCCGGCGGTGCTCTTCGAGCCGTACACGCCCACGGTGCAGGCCATCTCGCTCTCGTACGCGGCCTCCACCGACCGGGTGGGGGTCAGCACCCCCTCGATGGACCACTTCGCCAACCCCGACCTGCAGTTCTTTCACCTGGCCCCGTTCGGGCCCATGCGCGAGCACGGGTACCAGCGCGACCAGCTCCCCTTCGTCGCCTCCACGGACGTCCCGCTGCTCCCCTCCTTCACGCACGCCGGCGAGCTGCTGATCGGGCTGGCGCAGACGGTGGCGGGGGACGGGGTGAGCCTGCTCTTTCAGGTGGCGCCGGGGAGCGCGGACCCCGAGCTGCCGCGCGAGACGCTGGAGTGGTTCGCGCTGGCGGACAACTACTGGAAGCCGCTGGGGCCCGCCGAGCTGGTGCTGGATACCACGCGCGACCTGCTGGCCAGCGGCATCGTCAAGCTGGTGATTCCCCCCGAGGCGACCACGCTGAACACGGTGCTCCCCGCGGGCCCGGTGTGGATCCGCGCGGCGGTGGCGGGCGATTCCGCGGCGGTGTCGCAGCTGGTGGCGGTGGCATCCAACGGGGTGGAGGTGGCGCTGGTGAGCGAGGGGTACGACCCCGCGCACCTCGAAGCGCCCCTCCCCGCGGGGACGATCACGAAGCTGAAGTACGGACTGGCGGGGGTGAAGTCGGTCAGGCAGCCGTACGCGTCGTTCGGCGGGCGCGGGGCGGAGCTGCCGACGGCGTTCCACACCCGCGCGGCGGAGCGGCTGCGCCACCGGGACCGCTGCCTGACCCGCTGGGACTACGAGCGGGTGGTGCTGGAGGCGTTCCCCGGCGTGCACCGGGTAAAGTGCATCCCCCACGCCCGCGAGGGATCGTGGATGGCGCCGGGGCACGTGATGCTGGTGGTCGTCCCCGACCTGCGCAACCAGAACGCGGTGGACCCGCTGCAGCCCCGCGTGGACGCCGACACGCTGGACCAGATCACGACGCACGTGCGGGCGCGGGCGGGGATGCAGGTGCAGGTGGCGGTGAAGAATCCCAGCTACCAGAAGGTGCGGCTGGACTTCCAGGTGCGGTTTCGCACGGGGTACGACTTCAACCACTACCGCGTGCAGCTGCAGGACGCGCTGGTGCAGGCGCTTTCGCCGTGGGCGTTCGCGGACGGGCCGGAGATCGGCTTCGGCGGCGCGGTCTACCGTTCGGTGCTGCTGGACCTGGTGGAGGAGCTGCCGTACGTAGACTACGTGACCGAGTTCCGCATGTTCAGCTGGACGGGCGACAAGATCGACCGCACGGACCGCGACGTGGCGCGCCCGGCCACCCCCGACACCATCCTGGTCTCCGACAGCGCCCACACCATCACGGAGGCGCCGTGAGCACCGCGACCCCCGCCGCCGCCATCGCCGCCGCGGCGCCCGTCGATCCGTCCACGGCGGCGGCGGAGGCGCTGGACCACCTGACGCTGTTCGCGCTGGGGCTGGAGCAGGTGCGGGCGCTGGCGGGGCGGGTGTGGACGGACCACAACGTCCACGACCCCGGCATCACCACGCTGGAGCTGCTGGCGTACGCGCTGACGGACCTGGGCTACCGCGCCGGCTTTCCCATCGTCGACCTGCTGGCGGCGGAGACGGGGAACGCGGCGTCCATGCAGCGCCAGTTCTTTACCGCGCGGCAGATCCTCCCCTCCGCGCCGCTGACCACGGCGGACTACCGGCGGCTGCTGATCGACCTGGAGGGGGTGAAGAACGCGTGGATCCACCCCGCCACCGAGACGATGTGGGCGGATACGCGGCGCGGGGCGCTGCAGCGGGCGCGGCCGGCGGACGTGCGCGGGTTCGTGCTGGTGAACCTGAGCGGGCTGTACGAGGTGACGATCGAGTACATGGACGGGCTCCCCGCGGCGGCGCGGGCGGACACCCTGCGCCGGGTGCGCGAGCGGCTGCACGCCAACCGCAACCTGTGCGAGGACTTCGTCGCGTTCGACGAGGTGCGCGAGCAGGGGTTCGTGCTCTGCGGCGAGGTGGAGCTGGAGCCCGGCGCGGATCTGGGCCGCGTGCACGCGGAGATCCTGTTCGCCGTGCAGCAGTACCTGTCGCCGCCGGTGATGCAGTACACGCTGGCGCAGATGCAGGCGCGCACGCACGCGGACGGCACGCCGTACGGCAGCGAGGACATCTTCGACGGGCCGCCGCTGGAGCACGGCTTCATCGATGCGGCGGAGCTGGCGGCGGCGGAGCTGCGCACGGAGATCCGCCTCTCCGACGTGATCAGCGTGGCGATGGACGTGCCCGGGGTGCGGGCCGTGCGCGACCTGCTCATCCAGCCCGCGCCCCCGTCGCGCCCGCCGGAGAGCAAGTGGCGGGTGCCGGTGCAGCTGGGGCGCAAGCCGACGCTGGACGCGGACCGCTGCCGCCTGGTCTTCTACAAGCGCCACATGCCGTTCACGGTGGAGCGCGCGGAGTGGGGGCCGCACTGGGACGCGCTGGCGGCCGCGGCGACGGCGGCGGTGGAGACGCCGCGCGGCGAGGACCTGCCCATCCCCCTGGGGCGCTGGCGTACGCCGGCGGCGTACTACTCGTTCCAGAACCACTTTCCCGCGCTCTACGGCCTGGGCGAGGCGGGGCTCCCCAGCGGCGCGGACGAGCGGCGCAGGCGGCTGGCGTACCAGATGAAGGGCTACCTGCTCTTCTTCGACCAGCTGATGGCGGACTTCATGGCGCAGCTGGCGTCCGTTCCCCAGCTGTTCAGCACGGACTGGCGCGTCACCCGGACGTATCACCATCAGCCGGTGCAGACCTTTCCCGACTGGCGGCTCATCTACCGCGACGGGGACGTGCAGGGCGGGCTGGAGGCGGGGCTGGACGACGACGCGGAGATGACGCTGCGCCGCAACCGCTTTCTGGACCACCTGATCGCCCGCCACGGCGAGGCGTTTCACGAGCTGGCGGAGGTGATGCGCACGGAGTTCGGCCTGGGTCCGGCGGCCATGGTGCGCTACAAGTGCGACTTTCTGACGGACTACCCGGAGACCGGCCGCCGCCGCGGGATGGCGTACGACTACTCGCTGGACGGCGACGCCGACCTGTGGAACAGCGCCAACGTCTCCGGGCTTGAGCGGCGGCTGGCGGGGCTGCTGGGGATCGCGAACGCCACCCGCCGCAACCTGGGCGACGTGGCGTACGACGTCTACGCCGAGGTGGACGGCACGCCCGACGACGAGTTCCGCTTTCGCGTGCGCCACCCCGTGACGCACAAGATCCTGCTCAGCGGCACCACGCGGTACGCCACGCAGGCGCTGGCGCGGGACGAGATGCGGCGCGCCATCCGCTTCGCGAGCACGCCGGCGGGCTACCAGCGGCGGCGGACGGTGGCGGAGGGGGTGCGCTGGTTCTTCAACGTGGTGGACGACCGGGGCGAGGTGCTGGCGCGGCGCATCGAGTACTTTCGCACGCCGGAGGCGATGGAGGCCGCCATCGAGGAGCTGATGGAGCACCTGCGCACCACGTACAGCGAAGAGGGGATGTACCTCATCGAGAGCATTCTCCTGCGGCCGGAGGAAGAGGACGATCCCTTCCTTCCCATCTGCCCCGACCCCAACTGCACCGACTGCGCGGACGAGGACCCCTACTCGTACCGCATCCACGTGGTGCTTCCCGCGTTCGGCGGGCGCTTCGAGGACATGGAGTTCCGCCGCTGGGCCGAGCAGGTGATCCGCGAGGAGACGCCGGCGCACATCCAGCCCAGGGTCTGCTGGATCGGCGCGGAGGACATGGCGGCGCTGGAGCGGCTGTACCGCGACTGGATCCATCTGCGCGCCGGGCGCGAGACGGCGGACCGCACGACCAAGCTGCGCCGCTTCATCGACACGCTGTTCCGCGCGAAGAACGTGTATCCGCCGCAGCGCCTGCGCGACTGCCGCGCTCCCGAGAAGTTCGTCCTGGGGCACACCGCGCTGGGGACGATGGAGGAGTGATCCCGGATCCTCGAAAAGAACGGGGCCTCACGCAGAGTTAGCGGAGTCAGCGGAGTTTTCTCGTGCCGTTTCCTCTGTTCTCCGATCCGAGGCCGGATCGAAGTGAGCGGAGGCACGGCGCGCCGGTCGGCGAGGCACGATCCCTGGGAGCGTCGGGAACGGGAGTGGGATGGAAGCGCGGCAGAGGGCCATCCGCGTTTTTCCGAGAGGGACGAATGCGGATCGTCGGACGATCTTCGCGGCGAACGGGAGCAGGCCGATCACACCCCTGATGCGCGATCGGGAGAACCATCCGCCCGCTCCATGATCGAGATGAGCGCCACGGATCCGGACGCGGGTCTGCTTCCGGACCCGGGATGAACCACCTGAACGGAGCCTGACGGCCATGCCTCCACCACCCGTCGTCACCAGCCTGGACGAGGTCTCCACCGGCTACACGGTGTTCGAGAGCGACCAGGTGCTCACGCACACGCAGCTCAACAGCGTGGCGCAGTACGCGGACGACCAGATCCGGCTGTCGCGCGCGCGGCTGTCGGGGGTGGGGGTGGCGTGCGGGCTGCGCGCCTCGTTCACCGGCGGCGCTGTGCGCGTGACGGGCGGCGTGGGGATCACCACCGACGGCGACCTGCTGTACCTGGACGGGGACACGGTCTACGACCGCTTTCAGGTCTACGACCAGACGTATCCCGCGTACCCGCCGCTGTACCGGGGCGGGGACGTGAACGCGGCCATGTTCCCCGCCTACGAGCTGGTCCCCCAGGGGACGGAGGGCGAGCCGGGGCGGCCGCTGAGCCAGTTCGCGGCGGTGGCGGGGCGGCAGCCGGGGCAGATGACGGCGGTGCTGCTGATGGAAAGCTACCGCCAGGGCGACGACCTGTGCTCCGGCACGGACTGCGACAACCTGGGTGCGCGGGCGGTGAACACCCGCAAGCTGCTGCTGGTGGGCCCCGACACGGTGGCGGCGCTGCGCGGGGGCGCGTCCACGCCGGCGCAGGCGTACGGCGGGCTGCCGGAGATGGCGGCGGAGCGCCCGGTGCTCGCCGCCGGCTTGGCGACGACGGACGCGCTGACGGCCGCGTACCGCACGGCCTGCAACGCCATCCACGCCCGGCTGGTGGACGCGCTCCCCCGCATCTATCCCGTCGCCGGCGGCGTGCTGGGCGACGTGGTGAGCGAGGCGTCCGGCGCGTCGTGGACGGCGCGGCTGACGGCGTACCGCACGGCGTTCAGCGGCGGGGCCACGGGGATCCAGTACTACTACGACTTCCTGAAGGACGTGGTGGAGGCGTACAACGAGTTCCGCGAGCGGCTGTTCGGCGACCAGACCTGGTGCTCGCCCCCCATCACCTCCTTTCCCAAGCACCTGCTGCTGGGCGACCTGGCCGCCGCGGGCGCGTCGGACGTCAACCGCACGGGATTCTACCCGTCCCCCGTCACCAGCCGCACGGCGGGGGAGCTGGAGCACGCCCGGTTCCTGGTGCAGCGGCTGGACGCGCTGATCAACCACTTCCAGGTGAGCACGGCGTCCACGCTGGCGGTCCGGGTGACCCCCAGCTTTCGCGAAGACCGGCCGCTGGAGGACCGCGCCATTCCCTTTTACTACGCGGCCGGCGGCGCGGACCCCCTTCACATGCGGTGGAGCTGGCGGCTTTCGCGGCGCGGGGCCCAGGCGCAGGCATACGGCTACCACGCCGCCGCCTGGGCCGCCGCGGGAAGCCCGGCGGCCAACCCGCTGGCGTTCCAGATCGGCCGCTTCGACTTCTTCCGGGTGGAGGGCGTGGTCGGCAAGCCGGTGGCCACGGCGCTGGAGGCGGTGCAGGAGCAGATCGACGCGCGCAACCTGCCCTTCGCCGTGCGCGCGGTGCTGCTGGGGACCGACCGCACCCGCGTGATCCCGCGGCGCCGGGGGACTACGGACCTGCACCACCTGCACACCCTCATCCGCCGCGACACGGACGAGCGGCTGCAGGAAGCCGAGGCGTTCACCCTGCACTACAGCGGGCAGATCCTGCACGCGGCGGACGAGGGGGAGCTGTTCCACGCGCAGGAGGAGGAGGCGCGCGTGCAGGTGCGCGGCGCCACGGCCAGCAAGACGACCGAGCTGCGCAGCCACGCGGCCACGGCGCGCACCCGCGTGTCCGGCGGCTACGCGCAGTACAGCCTGAACCCCGCGGCGCTGCAGCAGGGGATGAGCTCTGCCATCCAGGCGGCCGCGGACCTCTCGTTCCAGGCGGCGCCGGTGGCCACCACGGGCTTCTTCAACCCGCTGGACAACCTGGCGGCGGGAACGCAGACCACCTGGCTTCCCTGGCTGGACGAGATCATCGGCTGGAAGGAGGAGAAGAAGGACGAGCGCCTGCTCTGGAGCCGCTTTGCCGCGGACCACCCGCAGACGGAGCACTTCGGGGGCGTGCCCCGCGGCGGCACGCTGGTGCTGCTGCACGACGCCGCCAACACGGTGGTGGCGGAGGTGATGCTTCCCTACCACCTGGAGGAGGAGCCGGTGGAAGAGGACGAGCCGGTGCTCACCACGCCGCCGGTCCGGCCGCCGGTGGTGCGCACCCCGCCGGTGCGCACGGTGCCCACGCCCAAGCGCACCTTCGAGCGCGAGTGGGTGTTCCGCAAGCCGGAGCTGGACGTGGTCTTCGAGGCCCGCAACGACCTGGACCGCTGGGTGGAGACGGAGACGGAGCACCTGCGCAGCCAGGTGGAGTGGCAGAACGAGTTCATCCAGCAGGGACAGCTCAGCCTGCAGAACGAGGTGCTGGGGACGGTGGGCAGGACGTACGACACGCTGATCAACAACCAGTGGTCGACCATGGCCTCGGCCACGGAGCGGTACACGGCGCCCAGGACGGGGGATCTCGCCGGGACCGTCGGCCTGACGCCGGAGCGCGCCACCACCACCTTCCAGGACCGCATGCTGGGGGTGATGGTGGAGGAGGCGCGGGTGCGCGAGGAGAAGGTGACCGTGCTCACCGAGCTGGCGGCGGCCTCGCCGCAGGACCGGGCGGTGACGACGCAGCTGGAGGCGGCGCAGGCGGAGCTGGGCAAGACGCTGGAAGAGACCGCCGGCTACCTGGCGCAGAGCGGCGCGGAGGTAACGCTGGGCAGCGAGGCGTACGTGGCGGTAGCGCAGATGTCGAAGGGAATGGCGACGCTGTCGGGGAGCACGGTGCTGGCACCCACCCTCATCAACATCGACAGCGCGCTGTCGAACGCGCCCAACGTAAGCGTCGAAGTGGCCGTCAAGGCCGCGATGCCGAAGCTGAGGTAGCGCATGGCCCGCGCGCCGCACCGCATCCGGCGGCAGGTATGGCGCGTCCGCGCGCCCTCGCAGGCGGACGCGTTCGCCCTGCGGGGGGAGCTGCGCGCGGCGTGGGAAGACACGCTGCTCCCCGCGCTGGAGCAGGCGTTCGACCAGGCGGCGCCGGACGACCGGGTGATCCGCATCCCCCGGCTGGAGCTGCGGCTGCGGCTGGGCTCGGCCGGCGCGCTGGCGGAGGAGCTGCCGCGGCTGATCCGCGAGGCCGCCGCGGTGGAGCTGGCCGTGCTGCGCCGCGGGGGCGTTCCCGAGGTGTGGGAGGCGGACGCCGGCGGCGCTTCATCACCGGAAGAGGACCGCCGCGGGACGCTGCTGCACTACCTGCGCACGGGAACGCTCCCCTGGGCGGCGTCCGGCGCGGTCGTGGACGAAGTGGCCAGATCTCTCCGCATCGCATTTCGCGCGGAGGGGATGCGGTGGGTGGATGCGCTGGCCGCCGCGCCGGACCCGCGGGCGTTCGCCTTTCGCCTGCTGCAGATGCTGGAGGATGCGGATGCGCCCGCGTGGATCGCCGCGCTCCCGCCGCGCGTGCCGGCCCGGTGGCGCCGCGTCCTGCTGCGCCTGCTCGCCCCCGCCGCCGCGGCATCGCCTCCGCCGCGGACGGAGGCGGCGGAGGCGGAGCCAGGGCGGGGCGGGGACGCGCATCGGGTGGACGACGCCGAGCCGACGCCCGCGCCGCGCCACACGCGCCTGGCCCTGGCCGCGGCGCTGCTGGCGGAGGCGCTCACGAGGCCGGTGGACGACACGCCGCAGGGGCTCGCCGCCGCCTCCTCCCGCGCGTCGGGCGGCGACCCCGGCGGCGCGATCGCCCTCCTGCTCGCGTCGCTGCCGGAGATGGCCCCGGCGCGTGAGGCGGCGCGCTCCCCCCGGCGGGAGGGCGGGAAGCGCGGCGAGGCTTCGCGAGGCGCGGCGGATCGCGACGGGGCGCTGGAGGATGCGCAGGAGGCTGTGCCGGGCGGGACCGGCGTGGGATCGACGACGGCGGGTGGGCCGGGGGCGACTGTGACGACGGCGACGGCAGCGGCTGCTGCTGCGGCGGCGAAGGGCAGCGCGGCGGAGGGATCGACCGGAGCCACGGCGGCTCCGTCGGCGAAGACGCCGGCGCGGGAGGGGGAGGCGGCGGGGGAGCCGTTCGGGGTGGCGGTGGCGAACGCGGGGCTGATCCTGCTGCACCCCTTCATCGCCATGCTGATGGAGCGGACGGGGCTGCGCGAGGGAGACGCGATTCCGAAGCACGCGTTGCCGCACGCCGCCGCGCTGCTGCACTTTCTCGCCACGGGCCGCGATGACGTGCAGGAGTGGGAGCTGGGGCTGGCCAAGGTGCTGCTGGGGCTGGAGCCGGACGCGACGCTGCTGGTCGCCGAGGGGCTGCTGCGCCCGGAGGACCGCGAGGAGTGCCAGGGGGTGCTGCTTTCCGCCATCGCGCACTGGACGGTGCTGAAGAACAGCTCGCCCGCGCTGCTGCGCGAGACCTTTCTGCGGCGCGGCGGGCTGCTGCACCGCGGGGGGCAGGGGTGGCTGCTGCGGGTGGAGCCCGCCTCGTTCGACGTGCTGCTGGGCCAGCTGCCCTGGGGGATCGGCCTGGTGAAACTGCCGTGGATGACGCACCCGATCTACACGGAATGGACAACGCCCTGACGCTGAACGCGCGCGACCTGGAGCGCGAGCTGGAGTGGTTCGCCCAGGTACTGAACCTGCGCCTTACGTCGTACTTCGGCGGGGGCGAGGGCGGCGCCCGCTTCGCGTTCCCCGCCGCGCCGGAGCTGGGGCCCAGCCGCTACGCCGGCTTCGTCCGCCAGCACGGGCTTGCGCCGGCGGAGCGGCTGGTGCTGGTGCTGTCCATCATCCCCCACGTGCGCCCGCAGCTGCTGGACGTGCTGTGGGCGCGCAACGAGGCCACGGAGCGCGGCTTTACGGAGTTCGGCGGGTGGCACGGCACCACGCACGGCGGCTTTGTCCCCACGGGGGAGACGGCGGCGTTCCTGCTGGCCGGCGACGACCTGGCCGGCCGCTTCGCCGTCTCCCGGCTCTTCGACGGCGACCACCCGTTCGCGCGGCACAACGTCCTGCGCCTTTCGCCGGCGTCGCCCGCGGAGCCGTACCTGAGCGGCGCGCTCACCCTGTCCGGCGAGCACCTGGCGCGCTTTACCACGGGGGAGGAGCGAAAGCCGGCGTTCAGCAGCGACTTTCCCGCGCGCCTCATCGAGACGGGGCTGGACTGGTCTGACCTGGTGCTTCCCGGCGGCACGATGGAGCAGCTGGAGGAGATTCGCCACTGGCTGCGCCACGGCGACACGCTGCTGGACGAGTGGGGGATGCGGGCCCGGCTGCGCCCCGGGTTCACCAGCCTGTTCTACGGGCCGTCGGGGACGGGAAAGACGCTGAGCGCCTGCCTGCTGGGCAAGCACTGCGGGTGCGACGTGTACATGGTGGACCTGAGCATGATCGTCTCCAAGTACATCGGCGAGACGGAAAAGAACCTGGGGCGCGTGTTCGACATGGCGGAGAACCGGCGCTGGATCCTGTTCTTCGACGAGGCCGACGCGCTCTTCGGGCGGCGCACGTCGGTGGACAGCGCGCACGACCGCTTCGCCAACCAGGAGGTCAGCTTCCTTCTGCAGCGCATAGAGTCGTTCAACGGCGTGGTGATCCTGGCGTCCAACCTCAAGGGGAACATCGACGACGCCTTTCTGCGCCGCTTTCACTCCGTGGTCTACTTTCCCATGCCCAAGCCGGCGGAGCGCAGGCGCATCTGGCAGAACGCGTTCTCGCCGCGCGCCGTGCTGGAGCCGGCCATCGACCTGGGGCGCCTGGCCGACAAGCACGACCTGACGGGCGGCACCATCATGAACGTGGTGCGCTACTCCTCGCTCAAGGCGCTCAGCCGCAACGACTTCGTGATCCAGCTGGAAGACATGGAAGAAGGCATTCGCCGGGAGTTCCTCAAGGAGGGGCGCACCGGGTGAGGACGGGCGGGAAGTACGAAAGTACGTGAGTGCGTGAGTGCGTGAGTGCGTGAGTGCGTGAGTGCGTGAGTGCGTGAGTGGGCAAGTGGACAGTACTCCGCGATCGGGCGCTCCGGCGGTGTCGGAGTGTCGTCGCACGACGGGATCAAGAAACACTTCTGGCGAAGCTTCGGGAACGGAGGGCGGCCAGCGGGCGCAGTGAGGGGCCATGAGAATTTTTTTGGGAAGGGATAAGCGTCTCCGAAGCATCACCGGAGCCGGCTGCCCGGATTACCTGATGCGCGATCCGTAAAAGGCTGCCCCCGCGCAGACAGGCAGCCGCCGCGCGGCGTTCTTGCGGCAACGATCGCAGCGCAATTCTGGAGTTTTCGCGTAGCCGCCTCGGCGGCCAGATCGCACCGGGGATAACGACTTACTTCGCAGGAAGCGCGCACGGCGTGGAAGCCGTAAAGCAGAAGTCCGCCGCCACCGTGAGCCGTGCGTCCGCCACTCCGCTGCAGGTGCAGCGCAGCGCGGCCGCGGCCACCGCGCGCGTGCAGCCCCCCTCCGTCCGCATCACCCCGCGCATTCAGCCGTCGTCCCTGCGCGTCTCGTCCCCGGGTGACGCCGCCGAGAAGGAAGCCGACCGGACCGCGAAGACGGTGGTGGGGATGTCCATTCCCGACCGCGCCATCGCGTTCGTGCGCACGGCGGCGGGCGGCGTGTTTCGCCAGATCAAGGGGAAGGAAAAGGAGAAGGAGAAGGACGAGCTCGAGCGGCTGAAGCGCGGGCCGCAGAAGTGGCAGTCGCCGCAGGTGGCGCGCTTTGCGGATACGGGGCTGTTCCGCCGGCCGCTGACGGAGGACGAGGAGCGGCTGAAGCGCGGCGAGGTGAAGCCGAAGGCGCCGCAGCCGCCGTCCATCCAGCGCAAGGCCGAGGGGATGCCCAACGTGGGCGCCAACGTGGCCGCCGAGATCCAGGGCGCCCGGGGGGCCGGCAACCCGCTGCCGCTGAGCGTGCGCCGCTTCATGGAGCCGCGCTTCAAGGCGGACTTCGGCAAGGTGCGCGTGCACACGGGCGACCGCGCCGCCAAACTGAACCGGCAGCTGAACGCAAAGGCGTTCGCCGTGGGCGGCGACGTGTTCTTCGGCAAGGGCCAGTTCCGGCCGGAGACGGGCGAGGGGAAGGAGCTGATCGCGCACGAGCTCACCCACACCATTCAGCAGGGGGCCGCGCCGCAGGCGGCGGCGGTGCAGCGCAGCGAGGACGCCACGGTCACGCAGCAGGCGCCGGAGCAGGTGCAGCGGCTGGGGCTGAGCGACGCGCTGGACTACTTCGCCGACAAGGCGAACCTCATCCCCGGCTTCAGGATGCTCACCATCATCCTGGGCGTGAACCCGGTCAACATGAGCCGGGTGGAGCGCAGCGCCGCCAACATCATGCGCGCCATCGTGGAGTTCATCCCCGGCGGCGGGCTCATCACGCGGGCGCTGGACAACTACGGCGTCTTCGACAAGGTGGGAAAGTGGGTGGAGCAGCAGATCGAGTCGCTGGGGATGACGGGGTCGCTGTTCAAGCAGGCCATCGACGATTTTCTCGACTCGCTCAGCTGGAGCGACATCTTCGACCTGGGCGGCGTGTGGAACCGCGCCAAGCGCATCTTCACCGAGCCCGTGGACCGGCTGATCAGCTTTGCCAAGGGGCTGATCACCGGCATCCTGGGCTTTATCCGCGACGCCATCCTGCGCCCCCTGGCCGGCCTGGCCCAGGGGACGCGCGGCTACGACCTGGTCAAGGCGCTGATGGGCGAGGACCCCATCACCCACGACCCGTACCCGCGCACGCCCGAGACGGTGATCGGCGGGTTCATGAAGTTCATCGGGCAGGAGGACGTCTGGGAGAACATCAAGAAGGGCAACGCCGTGGGCAAGGCGTGGGCGTGGTTCCAGGAGTCGCTGAGCGGGCTGATGGCGCAGGTGCGGGCGGCGCCCGGCAAGTTCATGGACGCGGTGCGCTCGCTCACGCTGGAGGACATCGTCCTTCTTCCGCGCGCGTTCGGCAAGGTGGCGGGGGTGTTCCTGGACATCATCGGCGGCTTCTTCTCTTGGGCCGCCGGCCAGGTGATGAAGCTGCTGGTGATCGTGTTCGAGGTGGTGAGCCCCGGGGCCGCGGGGTACATCAAGAAGACCGGCGACGCGCTGCTGAGCATCCTCAAGAACCCGCTGCCGTTCGTGGGCAACCTGGGGCGCGCGGCCAAGGGCGGGTTCATGGGCTTCAAGGACCGCTTCGGCACGCACCTCAAGAAGGGGCTCATCGACTGGCTTACGGGCTCGCTGCCGGGCATCTACATCCCCACGGCGTTCAGCCTGCCCGAGCTGGTGAAGTTCGTCTTCAGCGCGCTGGGCCTTACCTGGGCCAACGTGCGCGCCAAGCTGGTCAGGGCGGTGGGCGAGACGGCGGTCAAGGCGATGGAGACCACGTTCGACATCGTGGCCACGCTGGTGACGCAGGGGCCGGCCGCCGCGTGGGACAAGATCAAGGAGGCGCTGGGCAGCCTGCAGGACATGGTGATCGGCGGCATTACCGACCTGGTGGTGGATGCGGTGACCAAGAAGGCCATTCCCAAGCTGGTGGCCATGTTCATCCCGGGAGCGGGCTTCATTACGGCCATCCTGTCCATCTACGACATGGTGATGGTCTTCGTGAACAAGATCTCGAGGATCATCCAGGTGGTGACCAGCTTCGTCAACTCCATCACCGCCATCGCGGCGGGGCAGGTGGCCGCGGCGTCGAAGAAGGTGGAGGACGTGCTGGCCGGGCTGCTTACGCTGGCCATCAACTTCCTGGCGGGCTTCGCCGGGCTGGGCCGCGTCAGCGACAAGATCATGGGCGTGCTGGCCAAGGTTCGCGCGCCCATCGACAAGGCGCTGGACTCGCTGGTCACGTGGATCGTCACCGCGGCCAGAAGGCTGGGGAAGCTGGTGGTGAGCGGCGTCCAGGGCGTGGCGGGGCGGGTGGCCGGGTGGCTGGGACTGCGCAAGGGATTCACCACCGTCGGCGGCGAAAGCCACAGCATGTTCTTCCGCCAGCAGGGCGGCCGCCCCGCGCTGATGATCCGCAGCACGGAGATGTCGCTGGAAACGTTCCTGGCGGACCTGGCGCGCAAGTACGCGGGGAACGCGGCGCGGCTGGCCAGGGTGGGCGCCGCGCAGCAGCTGGTGGGCGAGATCCGCACCATGACCTCGGCTCCCGGCGCGGGGGGCACCTCGGTCCCCCCCGCCGCCGCGCCACCCGCGATCGACGCGGCCGTCGAAGGCAAGATCACGGCGCTGGGCGCGATTCTTCGCGAGATCGGCGACGGGGTGAGCACCGAGGGCGCGACCGCCGCGTACCGGGGCCTGCACTGGTGGATTACCCCGGGCCAGGAGCCCGCCGCCGCCGACCGCGAGTACCAGGAAAAGCTGAACCGGCAGTATGTGGGCGCGCGGCAGCTGAGCGACGCGGTGAACGCCGCCCTGGCGGCGTCGCTTCCGCCGGGAGCCACTCCCACGGCCGCGCAGATCGATGCCGCAGTGCGGACCGTGCAGGACAAGATGGCCTCCGTACGAGACGCCACGGCGTACGAGGCGGAGGGAAAGACGTACTACGACCGGTTCCACTTCCTGCTGGGGCGGTACGTAACCAGCCTGGCCGCGTTCCAGCGGCGGATGGCGCAGGCCGGTGAGCTCGCGGAGCTGGACCGCTCGCTCGCCGCGATCCGCGCCGAGATCGCCGGACTGGCGCCCCAGACCGCGGCGTGGTTCGCGGCCAAGCACAGGGAAAAGGAGCTGGTGAGGGAGCGGCGCGGGGTGGCCAGCCAGGTGCCGGGTGCGTACAGCGACGTGCGCCCCGAGGTACGGGCCTCGCCCTTCATCGCCACGTCGCTCGATCCCATGCTGACCGCGCACTATGCGCTGGGGCAGCGCTTTCAGCCCTCGGGCAAGGCGCCGCGGGAGGTGGGGATCGTGGGACGCATCCTGGTGTTCGTGGCCAGCGTGGCGCAGCTGGTGGCCGACGGCACCTACTCCATCGACGAGCTCAAGCGGCTGTCACGGATCAAGATGCGCGCAAGCTTCAGCGAGAGCGAGCTGACGTTCACGGGCGACGTCCCGGGCCAGTACCTGCGCGCGACGCTGGACGTGCAGGCCGGGCAGTCTCCCAACGCGGTGGCGGGGAACGCCATGGGCCGCGCCGCGGCCGAAGGGCAGCGCTTCGGCGGGCTCAAGTGATGCCGATCACTCCCGGGACCGTAGAAACGCTGCGCCGCCTGCTGGCCGAAGAACCGGTCCCGGGAGCGGAGCGTCTGCCCGGGGGCGCCGGCGAGTACGCGCGGCTGGCGCCCGAGCCGCGCGCCACGATCGCGTACATGGCGGGCTCACCGCCGGAACAGTGGCCGGCGCACTATCGCACCTACCGGACGGCGCTCCTGCAGCTGGCGTCGCTGGAATGCGCCGCCGGCGTCCCGGTGGAGCGCTGCCTGCGCTGGTTCCGGTGCATCGCAGACCTGGCCTCGGCGCCGCGCGCCGGCGGGGAGCCGACCGACGCGGCCGAGGCCGTGACCTGCACCGCTCTGGCGCGGGACTTCACGGATCCGGCGCGTCTATCCGGTGCCGTACCGGACGGCCCCATGGCGGAGCGAGTCCTGCACGCCCTGCTTACGGGCGCACCCCTCCCGCCCCCCGAAGTGCCCGCGCTCTTCGACCACCAGCACTGGGCCGCGCTGGGCCGGGCGATCCGGGCAAGGGATCGGGACGCCGCGCGAACCGCGTTCATCGGCATCGCGGAGTGGTGGATCTCGGAGTACGAAGACTCCGGGGTCCCCCGCTTCGACCTGTCCGAGTACCCGGCGTTCGAGCCGGTGCCCAACGCGGCGCTCGCGATCGCGAACCACGCCGAGCGCATGGACATCGACTTCGACGACCCCGGGCACCGCCTGTTCTACGTGGCTGCGCTCATGGATTGATCGAGCTCCCCCACGGGCTCGGCCGACTCCGTGTGACGCCGGTCCCGGAAAGAGACCCGCGTTGGCAAGCGAGCCACTCACCTCGACCGTGGGGTGGGTGGATGGTCTCAAGCTCGCGCATCAGGTGGTGTGGACGGCTGGTTCACGTGCGCCGCGGAGAGTCTCCGGCGATCCGCATCCTCCCGACAAAAATGCGGATGGCCCCCTGCCGCATTCCATCTCTCTCCCGTTCCCGACACTCCGCGGGATCGTTCCTCGCCCGCGGGCGCGCCATGCCGTCCGCTCACCTCGATCAGGCTTCCGCACCGCGAAAGCAGAGGAAACGGCACGGCTCCGCTGGTGGCCTGCTTCGGCGCACAAGAAGTCGCGGCATCTTGATTCTTTTCCCGGATTCGGGATGACTTCCGCCGACTCTGCGTGAGGCCCGTTCTCTTTTGCGGACCCGGTGTGGGCCCATGCGGTTTTGTCGCTCGCCGTGACCTGGAACGGGCGGAAACGCGGCGCTGGCAGGGGGCGCGCGGCGGGGGCTAGATTGCGGTGGCAAACGAGTTGCGAATCCGGCGCGGCGACCCCGTCCCGACGGCCGACTCCTCCCACGTGCGCAAAGCCATCTCCAGCCCCCCACCCCGGTCCACCGCGGACTCCCTGGTCCACGACGAGCACGGCCGCAGGCTCAGCCCCGCCGGCACCATGCGCGTCATGCTGCGCATGGCGGAACGCGCCATGGTGCGCGCCAGCGACTCCGATCAGGTGCGCGGCAACACGGCGCACCTGCTCGCCGGGAGCCGCGAGGCGTTCGTGGCGTGGCTGGACGCCATCGGCCGCGCCGAGCGGTACGTGCACCTGGAGAACTACATCATCCGCGACGACCGCATCGGGCGGCGCTTTCGCGAGGTGCTGTGCGAGCGGGCGCGCGACGGCATCAAGGTGCGGCTGCTGTACGACTGGATCGGCTGCTGGGCCACGCCGCGCCGCTTCTGGAAGCCCTTTCGCGATGCGGGGGTGGAGGTGCGCGCCTTCGCGCCCCCGTCCGTCACCGACCCGCTGAACTTCATTCGCCGCGACCACCGCAAGGTGATCGCGGTGGACGGCGAGTGGGCGTCGGTGTCGGGGATGTGCATCGGCGACGAGTGGGCGGGCGACCCGGAGCTGGGGATCCCCGCCTGGCGCGACACGGGGGTGGAGTTCCGCGGGCCCGTGGCGGCCGTGATCGACCGCGCCTTCGCCAAGACGTGGGGCGCAGCCGGCGGGTTTCTGCCGCTGGACGAGCTTCCCGATCCGGGGCAGGTGCGCCCGGTGGGGAACGTGGCCGTGCGCGTGGTGGAGGGCGAGCCCGGGCGCTCGCGCATCTACCGCATCTCGCAGTTCGTCTCCGTGGGCGTGGAGCGGCGGCTGTGGATCACCGACCCGTACTTCGTCCTTCCCCCCGCGATGGCCGAGGCGCTTGCGTCCGCCGCGCGCGACGGGGTGGATGTGCGGGTGCTGGTGCCGGCGTACAACAACTGGCCCATCGTGGGGGGGATGTCGCGCGCGGGGTACCGGCCGCTGCTGGACGCGGGGGTGCGGCTGTTCGAGTGGGAGGGCCCCATGATCCACGCCAAGACGGCCGTGGCCGACGGCTTCTGGTCGCGCGTGGGGAGCAGCAACCTGAACCTGGCGTCGCTGCTGGGGAACTGGGAGCTGGACGTGGCGGTGACCGACCTGAACTTCGCCCGGGAGATGGAGGCGCTGTTCGAGCGCGACCTGGAGTCGTCGGTGGAGGTGACGCTGACCAACTCGGCGCGGGTGGCGGGGATCGGGATCAAGGAGCGGCGCGCGGTGGAGCGCATGCTGACGCCGGACCTGGAAGACACCCTCTCCCCCACGCGCACGGCCGCGCGCGAGGCGCGCCAGCGGTCGTTCCGCGGCTCGCAGGTGAGCCGCTTTCTGGGCCGCCTGGCCCGCGCGGCCACGGTGCTGGCGCGCGCCCTGGTGGGCCAGCGCACCGTGGGGCGCGAGGATACGGGGTGGGTGACGGTGTGGGCGGCCATCCTGCTGACGATGGGGGTGGTGGGATTCCTGTTCCCCCGCGTGACCGCGTGGCCCATGGCGCTGATGAGCCTGCTGCTGGGCCTTGCCGCCATCGTGCGCATCAGCACCAACCGCCGCCCGCCGGACGAGCCGTAGGGGCCCCTCCCCCCGGCCACCTCCCCGCTCCGTCCTCGCGGAGAGGGGAGAACGGCGATTCCAGGTGCTCCGGCCGGGATCGTTCCGTACGGCGGGCCCCCCCTCTCCCGGCCTCTCCCCCACGAACAGCGTGGGGGAGAGGAGAATTCGATCCCGCTTCGATCGGATCGCAGCGCGTCCGAGGGCGGCCCGCTCCACCGACGCGGCCCGGCCGTGTGCGGCGTCCCACGCACCTGCGCGTCCGCAGCCGGTGACCGCGGGGATCAAGCGGTTCGAACGGCATCGTACTGCGCCCGACAGGGCCCCCTCTCCCCCGGCCCCTCTCCCCCGCTGCGCGGGAGAAAGGGGAGAATTCGCTCGCGCTCCGGCAGGGACCAGCGCGGCATCCAATCCGTCATTCCGAGGACGCGCCGCGGAGGACCGTCTCCCACCGCGGACCCGGAGCGCCGTCGAGGAATCTGCCGTCCGTCGTTTCGCGCCCTTCGCAGCGCCCGACAACCGGCGGCATCATCCTCCCTCCCCCACGCAGTTTGTGGGGGAGGGCCGGGGAGGGGGGCGGCCCACCATCCCACACAACCTTCTCCGCGGCAGCCGAATCACCCCTCCCGCAGCCCTCCGAATCCGCCCGATCATCCACCCAAAACTCGTAAACGTATGCTCCCGACGGGGGTGCGATATTGGCGAAATCCACCGGAGAGGTTGACTAAGCCGTTGATGTGGCTTAGCTTAGGGAGCAAACAGAACATCTTTTTCCGCTCCGGCGGCCGGTCTTTCACAGCCCGGCCCGCAGCTCGACGCGCGGCGGTCGCCGCAGACTCCAGAACCATCGCAGGACACAGCATCCCGCGCTTGCCATAGGAGGTCGCATGGAATTCAGGTCCGCGTTTCCCGTCGCCGTGCTACTGGGTGCCGTTCTGGGCGCCACGGCCGCAGGCGGTGAAAGCCGGGAGAGTGCACCTGTTTCCACCGTTGCCGCCGGCATGGTTCGCGAAGCGAACGCCGCGGTTTCGGACGCCTCGTGGGACATCCCCGTGGTGCGCAACGCCCCGGTGGAGCGCTTCATCGGCATCTTCACGGGCCGCCAGCAGGACCGCATGGCGCTGTACCTCAAGCGCAGCGGCCGCTACGAGGGGATGATCCGCGCCAAGCTGCGCGAGCGCGGCATGCCCGAGGACCTGCTGTACCTCTCGATGATCGAGTCGGGCTTCAACCCCACCGCCAGGTCGCACGCGTCGGCCGTCGGGCTGTGGCAGTTCATCGAAGACACGGGCGAGCGCTACGGCCTGCGCGTGGACGGCTACGTGGACGAGCGCAAGCACCCGGAGAAGAGCACCGACGCCGCGCTCAGCTACCTGGAAGACCTGCACGGACAGTTCGGCTCGTGGTACCTGGCCGCCGCCGCGTACAACACCGGCGAGGGCCGCGTCGCCCGGGTGATGAGGCAGGTGACGGGCAAGGAAAAGGGCCGCGACGCCGACTTCTGGCGCATCCGCAGCCGCCTGCCCAGCGAGACCCGCGAGTACGTGCCGCTGATGGTGGCCGCCGCGCTCATCGGCAAGGAGCCGGCGAAGTACGGGCTGGGCGGCGTGCAGCGCTGGATGCCGCTGGAGAGCGACGAGGTGCAGGTGCCCGCCGGCACGCGGCTGTCGATGGTGGCCGAGGCGGTGGGCGCGAGCGAGAACGAGCTCAAGCGCCTGAACCCGCACCTGGTGCGGGCCATGACGCCCCCGGGCAAGAAGGCCTACGCCGTGCGCGTGCCCCGCGGCCGCACGGAGCGCTACGCCGCCAACTTCGCGGGCGTGCAGAAGCGGGCCAGCGAAAAGGCCGCGCAGGAGCGCCGCGAGGAACAGCGCCGCCTGGCCGCCGTCCGCCGCCACACCGTGCGCCGCGGCGAGTCGCTCTGGACCATCGCGCGCCGCTACGACACCACGGTCAGAAAGGTGCAGAGCGCCAACGGGCTGGGCCGCCGCAACCGCATCCGCCCCGGCCAGCGCCTGGTGATCCCGTCCTGACGGCGTAACGTCGATCGATGAAGGAACCGGCCGCCGCGAGTGATCTCGCGGCGGCCGGTTTCCGTCTGGGGTGATGCCGCGGCGGGATCGAATCCTCCCTTCTCGCGAGGAACGGCGGGGGGAGAGGCCCCAACGGACGAACGGCGGGTTCGTGCCCGGAGCGCCCTGTCCGCCTCCCCCGCTGCACGCCTAGATTCCCCGCCCAGCAGCCTTTCGCCATCTCCCCTGACGCGCATCCCACGTGACCACGCCCCGCCGCGCCATCCTGGTGTTCCTCGACGGCGTCGGGATCGGGGCGGGGGACCCGGCGTACAACCCGTTCGTGGTGGCGCACCTGCCGCGCATCCAGGCGCTGCTGGGCGGCCGGCTGCCCATCGCGGAGCACCTTGACGCGGACGGGCGCATCGTCGGCGAGCGGGCGGTGCTCGCGGCGGCGGACGCCACGCTCGGCGTCGAGGGCCTGCCGCAGAGCGGGACGGGGCAGACCACGCTGCTCACCGGCCGCAACGGCGCCGCGGAGTACGGACGCCACTTCGGCCCGTGGGTGCCCACCCCGCTGCGCCCCATGCTCGCCGCCGAGAACCTGCTGCGCCGCGTGGTCGACACCGGGCGCACGGCGGCGTTCGCCAACGCGTATCCGCTTTCCGGCGCCCCCGCCGATCCGCGCATCTTTCGCCGCCCCGCCGGTCCCATGCTGGCCGCACAGTCCGTCGGCGCGCTCACCCGCGGCGCCGTGGAGCTGGCGGAGGGGCGCGCCGTCGCGTCGTCCATCACCAACGAGCGCTGGCGCGAGCACCTGGGCAGCGACGTCCCCCAGGTCACGCCCGAAGAAGCCGCCCGCACCCTCGCCCGCATCGCCGCGGATGCCCACGTCACGCTGTTCGCGCACTACGACACCGACTACACGGGCCACCGCGGCGCCCTGGATGGCGCCATCGCCGCGCTGGAGCGGGTGGACGCCTTCCTGGGCGCCCTTGCCGACGCCCTGCCGCCGGACACGCTGCTGGTCGTCTCCAGCGACCACGGCAACGTAGAGGACGTGCGCGGCGGGCACACCCTCAATCCCGTCCCTGTTCTGGCGATGGGTGACGGACGCGAGCAAATAATGAACGTACATTCGTTAATTAACGTAGCACCGCTGATGCTTCAGGCACTCGGGATCGATGGCCAGGGGCTACCTTCAATCCCCGCTCGGTGATAGACTGCCGGACCAACTCACCGGGGAATGAAGGGGATGATGACGGAAGCGGCGCTGAAGGGGATACGGGCGGTACTCTACGACTTCGACGGTACACTGGCGGACAGCACCGAGCTCACGATGCTGTGCTATCGCCACACCATGCGCACGCACCTGGGTGAGGTGCTGCCGGACGAGGAGTGGCTCAGCGGCTTCGGGACCACGCTGGAGGCGCAGATGCGCCGCTTTGCCCGCGATCCCGGCGAGGTGGAGGCGATGCTGGATACGTATCGCGAATACCAGAACAGCATCCACGACGGCCTGGTGCGCCCGTTCCCCGATGCGGCGGAGACGGTGGCGGAGCTGGAGCGGCGCGGCTACGGCCTGGCGATCGTCACCAGCAAGCGCCGCCGCATGGCGATGCGCGGCATGGAGCTGTGCGGGCTGGTGCGCCACTTCGACGTCGTCGTCACTCCCGAGGACGTGACGGAGGCCAAGCCGCACCCCGAGCCCGTGCTATTCGCGCTGCAGAAGCTTGGCGTGGCGCCGCACGAGGCGCTGTTCGTGGGCGACTCGCCGCACGACGTGGCCGCCGGCCGCGCCGCCGGCACGCGCACCGCCGCGGCGCTCTGGGGCCCCTTTCCGCGCCAGGCGCTGGAGGAGGCGGGCCCCGACGCCTTTCTCCACACCCAGCGCGACGTGCTGCGCCTGCTGAACGGCCACGAATCTGGTTCCTGAGGCGGGTTTCGGCTGGGACGCCGCGCCGCAGGAGCGAATGCCCGTCGCGGCGGTGATCGTGCCCGGCGCCGGCACCACGCCCGGCGGTTGAAACCGCGGCTGGAAAGTCACGAAGTTCCGCCTTCGCGGACTGCATCCGCATGCACGAGAGCCGCCGTTGAAGCCCCGCGCAGGTTGCGGGGCTTTCCGATTTCGTTGCGGCGGCTTCAGCCGCTCAGCGCGGCGGACGCCATCGAATCAGTCCCCCGCTTTGCCATCCCCCCGCGCGAGCGCTATCTTGCGCGCCCTTCACCACCCCCGCGCCCGGCGCGGGGTGCGCACTTTGTCCACCGAATCACGAGCCTTTCTGCCATGCGGATGCTGGTGCTGGGGGCGGGGCTGCAGGGCTCTGCCTGCGCTTACGACCTGCTTGCCCATACAGACCACGACGTGGTCCTGGCCGACCTGAACGTCGACCATCTTCCCGCCTTTCTGCAGCCGTACCTGGGCGGCCGGCTCACCGCGGTGCGGGTGGACGCCAACGACCGCGCCGGCGTGCGGCAGCTGATGGAAGGCGTGTCGGCCACCATGAGCGCGTTCCCGTACTACTTCAATCACGGGATGACGGTGGCCGCGGTGGATGCCGGCTCGCACTTCTGCGACCTGGGCGGCAACACCCAGATCGTGCAGGAGCAGAAGGCGCTGCAGTCGCGCGCGGTGGAGAAGGGCGTGAGCGTGGTGCCGGACTGCGGCCTGGCGCCCGGGATGGTGAACATCCTGGCCGAGCACGGCATCGCGCAGCTGGACCAGGTGCATTCGGTGCGCATCAAGGTGGGCGGCCTGCCGCAGAAGCCGGAGCCGCCGCTCAACTACCAGGTGGTGTACAGCCTGGAGGGCGCGCTGGACTACTACACCACCCTCAGCTGGGTGCTGCGCGACGGGAAGCAGACGCAGGTAAAGGCGCTGTCGGAGATCGAGCACCTGGACTTTCCCGGCATCGGCACGCTGGAGGCGTTCCACACCGCGGGCGGCCTGTCCACCATGGCGCAGCGGTACGAGGGAAAGATCCCCACAATGGAGTACAAGACGCTGCGCTTTCCCGGCCACGCCGAGCTGATGGCCGTGATGCGCGACATCGGCCTGATGGGGATGGAGCCGATCGACGTAAAGGGCGTAAAGGTGGTGCCGCGCGACGTCTTCATCTCCATCGTGGGGCCCAGGCTCAAAAAGGACTATCGCGAGAGCCCGGACCAGGTGGCGCTGCGCGTGGAGGCCGAGGGCATCGACAAGGGCGAGCGCGTGCTCTACCGCTTCGACCTGCTGGACCGCTACGACGCCGACACCGGCATCACGGCGATGATGCGGACGACGGGCTTTTCGCTGGCCATCACCGGCGCCATGCAGGCCGCCGGCAAGGTAAAGCCCGGCGTGTGGACGCCCGACGAAGCCATGCCCGGCCGCGAGTACATCGCCGCCCTCGCCGAACGCGGCGTGGTGATTCAGGAGAGCCGCGTGGTGCTGGGGCGGTAACGCGGTACGAAAGTACGAGAGTACGAGAGTACGGGGGCCCGGCGCGGATGCCGGGCCCTTTTCGTCTTCGGATACCTCTGCGGTCGAGGTTCGAGGCGCGGCGAACGGCATCGAGCTGGCGCCCGACGGGCCCCCTCTCCCCCGGCCCCTCTCCCTCGCTGCGCGGGAGAAAGGGGAGAATTCGATCGCGTTCGCGCAGGCAGTATTCGCGTCCGTCCTCTCCCAAGCGCTCCCGACGTTCAGTGCGCGTCACCTCTCCCCCGAAGTTGGGGGAGAGGCCGGGAGAGGGGGCCGCTCGCGGACGCAGCTCGCAACCCGTCGAATCACCGAGATCCCTGCCCAATCCCAACCTCCCCCAGGGGTTTTTGGGGGAGTGGGCGAGTGGTGCTCGCCCGGAGGGGGCGCGGCGGATCGCGCAGGAGCCTCCATCATCCCCCTTGACTTCCCATCTCGAATCCTATATTTAGATAATCGTCTAATAGACATGTGTCTAATAGATGAGCGTCTAAGGATTCCGCACACCGGGAGCCGATGCTGGACGAGACCCTGCGCGCCCTGGGAGACCCCACACGGCGCGAGATACTGCGGGTGCTGCGCGCCGGCGACCTGACCGCGGGCGACATCGCGGGGCGCTTTCCCATGACCGGCGCCTCCGTATCCCACCACCTGTCCGTGCTCAAGGAGGCCGGGCTGGTGCGTTCGGAGCGCAACGGGCGCAACCTGGTCTATTCGCTGGAAACCACCGTGTTTCAGGAGTTCCTTCAGCAGATGCTGGATCTCTTCGGCAAGGGAGAGGAGCGATGAAGAGCCGCTGGCTGGGGACCGCCGTGGTGGCGGCCATGTGGGCGTTCGCGCTGGGCGTCTACGCGCGCCTGCCGCAGCGCATCCCCTCGCACTGGAACCTGC
This sequence comes from Longimicrobium sp., assembly GCA_036379135.1. GTDB lineage: Bacteria > Gemmatimonadota > Gemmatimonadetes > Longimicrobiales > Longimicrobiaceae > Longimicrobium. The sequence goes on along the minus strand of DASUVG010000054.1, from coordinate 13,559 downwards.
AGGGCGAGGTGGACGGCTGGATGACGAAGCCCTGGGGCCCGCTCGTGCAGCCCTTCATCGCGACGGTGATGCTGGGCCTGCTCTGGCTCCTTCCCCGCATCGACCCGCGCCGCGCCAACGTGGAGCGCTTCGCGGAGGACCGGCGGTTGATCATCAACCTGCTCATCCTCTTCTTCGCGGTGGTGCAGGTGGCCACGTTCGCCCACGCGCTCGGCTGGCCGGTGCAGGTGGACCGGGTGATCCTGGCCTCCGTGGGGCTGCTGTTCGTGGGGCTGGGCAACTACCTGCCGCGCATCCGCAGCAACTGGTTCATGGGCATCCGCACCCCGTGGACCATGGACAATGAGCGCGTGTGGCGCGCCACCCACCGCGTTGGCGGGCGCACCTTCGTGGCGGCGGGGCTGGTGATGGCGCTCGCCGCGCTGCTGCCGGAGCCCGCGCGCGTGTGGACGTCGGGCGCGGCCATCGCCGTGGCCGTGGTGGTGCCGCTGGTCTACTCGTACGTGGCGTATCGCCGCGACCTGGCGGGGCGGCCGATCTGAGACGACCTCCAACCACTGGATGGGGATGATGAGAACGATGAGCGTCAGGCAAATGCGTCGCGTCGCGCTCGGTGGGCTGGCGGCGGCGGTGCTTGCCCTTCCCGCCGCCGCGCAGACGCCGGAGGATGAGGCCGCGCAGGCGATGGTCACGTGGCTGCAGGAGATCGATGCGGGGCGCGTGGCCGAGAGCTGGGATGGGCTGGCGCCGCCGGTGCAGCAGATGGTCACGCGCGAGGCGTGGGACGCGGGGGTGCGGCAGGCGCGCGCGTCGTTCCCGGGCGCGGTGACGGTCCGTACGATGGCCGAGGCCGCGCCGCTCCCCGTGCCTCCCGGCGCACCTCCCGGCGAGTACCTGCGCTTGACGTTCGCGACCCAGTTCGCCGGTGGAGCCGCGGCCACGGAGACGATGGTGGCGATGCACGACGGCAGCCGGTGGTGGGCGGGGGCGTACTTCATCGCGCCGCGCCGGACGGAGCGGGCGGACTACTCCGCGCCCGCGGACGCGCCGTACACCGCCGCCGACGTCACCGTCCCCACCCCCGCCGGCCACATGCTGGCGGGCACGCTCACCGTGCCGAAGAACGCGTCCGGCCGCGTGGCGGCGGTGGTGCTCATCAGCGGCTCCGGCGCGCAGGACCGCGACGCGGGAATCCCCGTGGTCCCCGGCTACCGCTTCTTCCGGCAGGTGGCGGATGCGCTCGGCCGCCGCGGCATCGCCGTGCTGCGGCTGGACGACCGCGGCTGGGGCGCGTCCGGCGGCGACATGTCGAGCGCGACCACCGAAGACCTGGCCGCCGACACGCGAGCCGCCGTGGAGTGGCTGCGCACCCGCCCCGACGTCGATCCGGCGCGCGTGGGCCTGGTGGGCCACAGCGAAGGCGCCATCATCGCGCCCATGCTGGCCGTGGCCGACGCGCGGATCCCCGCCATCGCGCTGCTGGCCGGGCCCTCGTGGACGGGGCGGCGCATCATGGACCACCAGCTGCGCGAGGCGCTGCGGGGGCAGGGGATGGCCGGCGCCGCGCTGAACTCCGCGTTCGCCAAAGGGGTGGTGGAGCGCGACGCGGCCGCCGCGCGCATTCCGTGGGTGCGGTGGTTCATGGAACACGATCCGCTCCCCGTCGCGCGGCGGGTGCGCGTCCCCGTGCTGATTCTGCACGGCCAGACGGACCGGCAGGTGACGCCGGAGCAGGCGGAGGAGCTGGGCGCCGCGATCCGGGCGGGCGGGAGCACGGACGTGACGGTGCGCGTCTTTCCCGGCATGAACCACCTCTTCGTCCCCGACCCGGTCGGCACCGCCGATCCCGCGAGCTACGCCGCGCTTCCGTCGAAGGAGGTGCCCGCGGAGGTGCTGGGCGCCCTGGCGGACTGGCTGGTGGAGCGCCTGGCCCGGCGCTGATCCCGTTGCCGGACGCAAACCGCCCCCGCACCGAAAGCCGGTGCGGGGGCGGTCCGTCGATGGAGCGGAAGATGTCAGGAGGGTCCGTTCTCCTTCACCTGTCCACGCACCTGCCCGCCGGGAATGGCGATGGTGTGCGTGTTGACGTAGGCGCCGCCGGACCGCATCCGTGCCACCAGCTCCACCATCGTCCCGCCGAACAGGATCGCGGGGCGCGGGATGAGGTTGGCCTGCGTGATGGTCCCTTCCGCCAGGATGCCGTTGGTGGTGATCCCCGCGGGGTTCAGCCCGTACAGAAAGGCCACGACCGGCCCATTCACCCCCTCCGCGGCCAGGTGGATGTGCGCCTGGGTGACCTTCTCGATGTTGGCCACCGTGAGCCGGTAGCGCAGCTCGGTGCCGTCGTCGCTCAGCCAGAACGTGGCGTGCCCGCGGGACTTCGTGGTGTTCGCGGGCACCTCTTCGCCGCCGGACTGCGGCGCGACGAAGTGGTGAGATTCGCCGTGGTCCATCAGCACGGGGATGTCGATGGCCTGCGGAGCGGTGGCGGGCTCGCCGCAAGCAAGGGCGAGGGTGCACGCGACCGCGGCGAACGGAATGGAATGGCGCATGGCGGCCTCCGGTGAGGAAGGAACGTCGGGAAGGCGCCGCTCAGGCAGCATTCCCGGTGCCGTGCCGCACCCGTTTCCCCGCACCGGCGCATCCCTTTACGGCCCATCCGCTTTCCGCGTCTCCACGCCCTGCCCCCGCGCCACCGGGGCGGGGGCAGGGGTGCCTCACTCCCCATATAGTGTCCCGTATCGAGACATTTGGAAGAGGAATGGCCTCACACGGAGTCGACGAAAGTCAACGGAATTCGTCCTCCGCCGACTCTGCTGCCGCGTGTGAGCCAGACTCGTCCTGTTTTCGGTTGATGCTGAGCCGGGCTCTGGCCTCATGCCGTATCCGCTAAAAGAATAAGCCTCACACAGAGTTAGCAGAGTCAACAGAGTTTTCTCGTGCCGCGCGATGTACTCCGCGATTCATCCGATCGCTGGTAAACGATCGATGCGGCACGATGGGCGGTCATCTCGCCGAGGCTTCACTCTGTTGACTCTGTTGACTCTGTTCACTCTGTCTCTGTGTGAAACCCAGTCTTTTTGTGGATTCGGTTTCACACCAGGATGGCGCCGTCCGCGCGGCGCAGGCGGTGGATGCGGACGCGGCTCTCGGCACCGGGGGCGGAGGGCTCGGCCAGGACGGCGGCCTGCTCCACCACCCAGCCGGTGTCGCGCATCAGGCGAAGGAAGTCGCCGGCGTACACGCGGCCGGGATCGGCAATGAGCACGGTGCCGCCGGGCGCCGTCACGCGGGGAAGGAGCGCCGCCAGCACCGGCCCGTTGCGCTGCTCGTACAGCACGTCGGCGGCGATCACCAGCTCGTAGCCCCACCCGCCACGCGGCTGACGCCAGTCCAGCGGCTCCGTGCGCAGCGGCGGCAGCCCGTTGCGCTCCGCGTTGGCGCGGGCGAACAGGAGCGCATCCTCGTACCAGTCCGTCGCCAGCACGTCCGCCCCCAGCCCCGCCAGCGCGAGCGAGGGAAGCGCCACCCCGCACCCCAGCTCCAGCACGCGCACACCGTCCCAATCCTCCACTTTCGCACTTTCGCACTCTCGCACTTTCGCACTGCCGTCCTCCAGCAGGTGCCGCGCGAGCGCCCGCGCGGACGGCCACAGCTCCGCCCAGTACGGCAGCCGCTCGTCGCCCGCGAACTCCCTTTCGTCGATCAGCTCGTCCGCGGCGCGGGGAAGGATCAGGTCCACCGCCCACCCGGCGTGCTCGAACCGCTCCTCGCGCACGTCGAAGCGCGCCCGCAGCCCGGCTTCAAGGCTCGTCATCCGCCCCTTTGCATCCCACGCGTTTCTTGCCGCAACCCCCGGCGCGGGCCTACCTTGCGCCCGTCGCGCGCGACAAGCTCCGTCGCGCGCCCGTCCCGGTCAACCCAAGGGGGGTGTGAATGCGGCGCCGTCCCTTCGAACGCCGGCTTCGCCGCGCGCTGCTGATGTTCGCCGTGCTCCCCTCGCTGCTGCTGGTGGGGCTGGGCGCGTACGCCGTGTCGCAGGCCGTGCGCCTGTCGCACGCGGGCGGCGCCTGGGAGCGCGCGGGCGCCAGCGGCGGCGAGCTCATCCGCCGCGCCGAGCGCTCCGGCGACCCCGCGCTGGCCCGGGCCGCCGCGCGCCACCGCGGCGAGCTGGAGGCGTCCATCACCAACGCGCGGCGCTGGGAGTACCTGCTCAACCGCTCCGTGGCGCTCATCCCGCTGGCGGGGCTGCTGATCGGCGGCGTGCTGGCGCTGCTGGCGCTGCGCGCGGCCCGGGGGATGGGGCGGCGGCTCTCGCACCCGGTGGAGGAGATGGCGGGGTGGGCACGGATGGTGGGCCGCCGCGAAGCGCTTCCCGCGGACGACGGGCTGGCCGCCGCCGATGAGTTCGCCGTGCTGCGCCGGGCGTTTCGCCACATGGAGGCGGAGCTGGCGCACGCGCACCAGGCGGAGCTGGAGGCGGAGCGCGCGCGCACGTGGGTGGGGATGGCGCGGCGCGTGGCGCACGAGCTCAAGAACCCGCTCACGCCCATGCGCTTTGCCCTGCGCACGCTGCACCGCGCCGCCCCCGACCGCGAGGACGCGCGCGAGGCGCTGGAGGTGCTGCAGGCCGAGTCGGCGCGGCTGGAGGAGCTGGCACGCACCTTCGCGCAGCTGGGCCGCATGCCCGACGGGCCGCAGAGCGAGGTGGACGTGCGCGAGATGCTGGAGTACCTGCTGCGCACGCACCTGCCGCCGCACGTACGCTCCGAGCTGCGCGCGCCGGAGCCGCTGCCGCAGGTGATGGGGCACCACGACGCACTCTCCCGCGCGTTCGCCAACCTGCTGCTGAACGCGGGCGAGGTGGTGTCGCAGGCCGGGCGGGGCGCCGTGGCGGTGGAGGTGCGGGAGGCCGAGGGGCAGGTGGAGGTGCGCGTGCTTGACGACGGGCCCGGGATCGCGCCGGAGAACGTGGAGCGGGTGTGGGAGCCGGACTTCACCACCAAGGCGCGCGGAACGGGGCTGGGGCTGGCGCTGGTGCGGCAGACGGTGCAGGCGCACGGCGGCCGCGTGTGGGCCCGCAACCGCCCCGAAGGCGGCGCCGAGTTCGGCGTCGCCCTCCCCGCCGGCCCTCCCCTCCCCGAGCCCGCCCTCTCCGGCGCTACGTCAGCGGATTCTGAAGGGTGAGGCCGGAGATCCAGCGGAAGTCGGTGACGTTCCGTCGCCGCGGAGCACCGCCCTGTAAGTCTGCGCGATCCTGGTGTTCTCCTGGCAGGGGATACCTTTACTATCGTTTCTTTCCGCCCGGGTGTCTTCCGCTACCACATTCCGCCGTCGCGCATCACCCCACCTTCCCCCCACGGCGCCCGCCGCGCAGATTCGTCGTCCCACATCATCATCGAACGGGAGACGGGATGCGCGATCGGGAGGAGATCCTGCGGCGGACGGAGGCGTTCGTGCGCGAGCGGATGCACGGCGAGGGGACGGGGCACGACTGGTGGCACGTGGACCGGGTGCGGCGGACGGCGCTGCGCCTGGCCCGCGACGAGGGCGCGGACCCGTACGTGACGGAGCTTGCCGCGCTGCTGCACGACGTGGCCGACCACAAGTTCCACGACGGCGACGAGACCGCCGGCCCGCGCGCCGCCCGGGCCTGGCTCACGGAGGCCGGCGCCGACGCGGCGACGACGGATCACGTGTGCGGCATCATCGCCGCGCTGTCGTACAAAGGCGCGGGCGTGCCCACGCCCATGGCCACCCCCGAGGGCGCCGTGGTGCAGGACGCCGACCGGCTGGACGCCATCGGCGCCATCGGCATCGCGCGCACGTTCGCGTACGGCGGCAGCCGCGGCCGCCCCATGCACGATCCGGAGGCCGCGCCGGAGCTGCACGACAGCTTCGACCGGTACAAGGCCAGCGCAGGGCCCACCATCAACCACTTTCACGAAAAGCTGCTCCTGCTGCGCGACCGGATGAACACGCCGGCCGCCCGCCGCATCGCGGACCACCGGCACCGGTTCATGCAGGAGTTCCTGGACCGCTTTCACCGCGAGTGGGACGGCGCGGACGAGTAGGCGGCGAGCGATCGGCTTCGCTTCGACGTGTGAGGGTCACGAACGGGCCACATGCGACATTTCTGTCACGCATGGCTGTACCACGCCTGTCCTGCCCCAGGGAGCGCGAAAGCCGCAAACGCAAGCGGGACAAAGGGATATGCACCCTGGCCCGCTTGCATGTTTACGGGCATGATAGCTGCCCCCCCTGGATCGTGACGCCAGGCACCGGCCGCAGCCGCGGACCTCCCGGCAGCGGCGTCATCTCCAGGTCCCGCCGGCACCTGCCGGCCGCGTGAGGAGCGGCTCCGCTCCACCCGCCACTCCATAGCCCGGCATTCGTCCGGGCACTCCTCGGAGCGTTCCCCCTGCTCCGGCCCAGCTCGCCCACCCTGCCCGGAATCCGCCGGGCACCCCTCACACGGCCCCACCTCTCCACCTCCACCGTGCCCGCCGACCGTGGCCGGGCAACCCGCGGAGCGCTCCCGCTCCGGCTCCATCGTGCGCACCGTTTTTTCCCCTGCTCGGCCGGTTTCGTCAGCCGGACCGCGGTATTTTGCCGCGGCGGCGAAACGCGAGCCCCCCGCCGCGGGTGCGGCGCTGCCCTCCTGGCTGCGTCCTTACCCCGGCACATCATGAGGAGGATTCATGAGCTTCACCGCGAACGACCACCTGTACGCATCCCTTCACGAAACCGGAGGCAACGAGTTCGTGAAGGCCATCTACAAGCAGCGGCCGCGCTACTTCTCGCAGGGGAGCCTGGCGGACCCGCTGACCGGCACGGTGCAGGGCAAGATCCTGGGTTTCGACTGGCTGGCGGAGATCGGTCTTCCGACCGTCAACTTCTACCCCTTTCCCGCGCTCCCGTCGCCACACCCCGGGCCGATCCCGGGCCAGTTCCTCATCTCGTTCCGGATGCACCTCACCGGGTTCAGCTACACCAACGAGCTGATGGACATCAACGCAGTCGCGGTGGCGGTCGCGAACGCGTCCCCTTCGCCCGGAAAGATGGGCTTCAAGATCATCGACCTGGAAGTCACGCAGTATCCCCTTCTCAAGAACGTGGTGATGCTGGTGCTCAACCTGGCCCTGAGCGCCTTCTCCATCCCCTACCCGGCATTCCCGCTGGGCGCGTTCACGCCCGTTCTCAGCGCCCCGCCGATCATCAATGGCCACAAATTCATCCTCAAGGGCAATCTCTGAGCTTGCCAGGAGACTTCGAAATGTCCGATATCGTCGCAGTGATGGACGAATACGCCGCCGGGCAGGTGTTCGCCGTCGCGGAGACCAAGCTGGGTACCGTGACCAACGGGGGATCGAGCGCCTTCGGGCCGTTTACCGCCTCGTACAGCGCCAGCGGCTCCTTTTCCGGGGGCACCCTGAAGCTGATCCCGTCCAACATCGTCCAGATCACGCGCTGCTCGCTGAACTACAAGGTGCACTTCAACCTGTCGTTCGACCTGAGCAACATCATTCCCGACGTCCACATCGGTGGGAAAACCATCCGGATCACCCGGTGGATCAGGATCAGGATCCCCGGCCTCCACATCAACTGGCCGAACGTGAACATCCCGGTCACGTTCCTGAGCTCCGCGCTGTTCACCTCCAACTTCGCGCTGCACCCACACTATGCCGCTCCCAACTGGCGCGTGGACATCGTCATCATGAGCGTGCCGGGGCTTCAGCTGGCGCCCGCGGCGTCCGCAGTCCTGGCGCTGATCGGTGCGGCGGCGGCGCCGGCGCTGATGGCGGTCCCGCTCATCGGCGGGTTCCTGGGCGCGGCGGTGCTGGGGATCACCAACACCATCGGCATCGCCGGCGTCACCAACCTGCTGGGGTTGATGCTCACGCCGCTGGTTTCCGGCACCACGTTCACCCTGTACGACCAGCCGAGGCACTTTCCGCTGCTTCCCGCGGTGCCGCCGCTGGACCCGCCCGTCTTCATCAACCTGGACCAGCTGACCGCCCTCATCATCAGCGGCGGAGAGCCCGAGCTGCTGCTTTCCTTCGATGTTTCCGCACCCTGAGCCAGGAGCCACTTTCATGGACACCATCGACAGCAGGACCCTCGGATACTTCGACTGCTTCTTTCAGCAGTTCACCTCCGCGGGCACGGTGCGGTACAGCCTGGGGGTGGGGGATGCGCACCCGGGGCCGGAAGGGGCGCCGTTCACCATCGTGGTGCGCGGCGAGCCGGGGCGCGAGCCCGCGCAGCTGGACATTACCGTGTGCGCACGGAACGGCCGTCTGGAGCCGGACCGCGCCGAGGCCGAGATCGCACCCGGAGACGTGGTGATGTGGCACGCCGAACGGAGCCAGACGCCCCTGTTCTCCGTGCAGGGAACCGGTCCGGCGGGCGCGTGGGGAAGCAGCAGCCTGGTGAGCGACTCCATCTTCGCCCACACGTTCGGGCTCCCCGGCGAGTACCGGCTGGCCAACGCGCACGACGGAACGCTGCTGGCCGTGGTGGCGGTAAAGAACCCGCCGCCGTTCAGGGAGCCGGGCGATCACGGCGCCTGGCTGGCCAGCCTGGAGACGGGCGCCGTCATCGCCATCGAGAGCCCGGCCTCGCGCGTGCAGCGCAAGGAGCTTCGCGTGGGGCAGACGCTCGTGTTCGCCATTCGCGACGTCCCCGATCCGGGCATCACCATCACCGACGAACGCCTGCTCGCGAGGTACGGCGAGGACGGCGATCCGCCGGTCGAGCCGTGGGAGGCCGACGCGCGGCTGGAGTTCGGGGACGCCGCCTCGCGCCTGCGCATGGAGGAGCCCGAGGACGGCTGAACGGGTGGGGTCGCTTCGTGAGCCGATTCCGCGGGCGTGATCGGGCGGAGTTCGGAAAGGAAGGGGCCTCGCGCGGAGACTGCCGGGATGCGGAGAGAAGCTTTTCTCCGTGTTCTCCGCGTCTCCCGCGCGAGGCCCCTTCCTTGTCCCGCTCCCGTCTGCGTGGGGATGCGGGACGGGATGATGCGAAGCCGCGTCAGGTCACAGCGACCCGGCCTCCCAGGGGCCCCAGATGGCGTAGGTGCCGCCCGTCGCCGTGGTGGTGGCGCTGGTGCCGCCCTGGATGTTGAAGAACAGCGTCTTGCCGTTGGGACTGAAGCACGCGCCCGCCGTCTCGGACGAGGGGCCGGCGGTGCGGATGAAGTCGAAGATCCGGCCGTCGGTGGTCAGGCCGCGCAGAAACTGCTCGCCCGCGCTGTCTTCGCAGATCACCAGGCCGCCGCGCGGGCTCATGCAAAGGTTGTCGGGGCTGTCCAGCACCTCGCGCGACGGCGACTCGAAGATCAGCGTAAGCTCGCCGCCGTCGCCGCTGGTCTGGCGGTAGCTCCACACCTGCCCGGCCCCCACGTTGCCGCCGCTGGTGGCGTTGAAGTACACGTTGCCCTCGCCGTACCAGCACCCCTCCAGCCGCTGGAACACCGCCGCGCCCCGCGCCCACCCCTGCTGGAACACCGCCGACGGGTTCGCTTCCGCCGTGGCGGGATCGGGATCGGGAATGTCCACCCACTCCGCTTCCAGCGAGGCGCCCACCGTCTGCCCCGTCACCGTCACGTAGTTGGGCCGGCCGCGCACCGCCAGCATCTGCAGCCGCCCGCCGGCCGCCAGGTTGCCCGGCTCCGCGGGCAGAAAGCGGTAGAAGCCGGCGCCCCTGCCCCCCGGGACGGCGGGGTCGTACGTCATGTCCTCCGTCAGGTACGCAAAGCCGGTCCGCGGGTCCACCGCCATGGCCTCGTGGACAAAGCGGCCCATCGCCCGCAGCGGCACCGGCTCCACCTCCTCGATGGCCGACGCGGGGACCTCGAAGCAGTAGCCGTGCGCCCGCTCGTACCCCGCCGTGGGGCCCACCGTCGTTTCCTCGCAGGTGATCCACGATCCCCACGGCGTGGGCCCGCCCGCGCAGTTGGTGTGCGTGCCGCTCAGGCTCACGAACTCGCGCACCAGCTCCACCGACCCGTCGCGCCCCTGCCGCACCTCCAGCGTCATCGTCCCCCCGCCGGCCCTGCGGTCGTAGGCGCGCGCGCCGGGGCCCAGCAGCCGCGCGCTGGGGGCGGGGTCGCGGATCTCGTGATTGCGCACCAGCCGCACGGTGTCGTCCCCGGCCTCGAACGCCGCCATCCCGTCCAGGCCGTACTGCACCGTCAGCCCCGGGTTCACCAGCGACGGTGCGCGGGTGGTGCTGAGCTTGCGCGCGGTGAACCCCGCCGGAATCCACAGCTCCGGCACGGTGGCGCTGGGAAGCAGCGGGCCGTAGCCCAGCGAGCGCGGCACGGGGCCCACGGCGCGCGAGCAGGCGGAAAGCCCTAGCAGCGAGGGCGCCACCAGCGCGCCGCCGCCCAGCGCGGCGGCCTGGCGAAGAAAGGTGCGGCGGTCGAGATCGTGCGTCATACTCCGTCCGGGAGCAAAGGGTGGATCGGTCCGGGGGATGATTTACGCCGTCGCGCGTCCCGCGGCCAGTCGTCCCCCGTAACACCATTGTCGCGAACGGGATCGGAGGACGTGTGGGGGAGGGGATGAAGGGGTCGATGGAGGGGCGCGTCTGCGTGGTCACGGGCGCCACGGCGGGGATCGGCCAGGCGGCGGCGGTGGACCTGGCCAGGCGCGGCGCCACCCTGGTGCTCGTCGCCCGCAGCGCCGAGCGGGCGGAGCGCACGCGCGCTCGGGCCGTGCGCGCGGCGGGGCACGACCGCGTGGGCGTGGTGCTGGCGGACCTTTCCGTGCAGGCGCAGGTGCGCGCCGCCGCCGCGCAGATCCTGGAGCGCTGGCCGGCCGTGCACGTGCTGCTCAACAATGCCGGCGTCTACACGCGCAGGCGCGAGGAGTCGGCGGACGGCATCGAGATGCAGCTGGCCGTGAACCACCTCGCGCCCTTTCTGCTTACCCACCTGCTGCTGGACCGCCTGCGGGCCGGCGCGCCGGCGCGCGTGGTGGCCATGAGCTCCGGCGCGCACCACTTCGGCCGCCCGCGCTGGGACGACCTGCAGATGCGCCGCGGATACAACGGCCTGCGCCAGTACTCCAACACCAAGCTGTTCAACGTGCTCTTTACGCGCGAGCTGGCGCGGCGCGTGCCGCCGCCGGCCCTCACCGCCAACGCGCTGCACCCGGGGTGGTGGCCACGGAGATCCTGTTCGGCGGATGGGCGCCGCAGCGGCTGTTCAAGCGCTGGATGCGCACCCCGGAGCAGGGCGCCCGCACCGCCGTCTACCTGGCCTCATCGCCCGATGTCGCGGCGGTCACCGGCGAGTACTTTCAGGACGAGCGCCCGTCCCGCGTCTCCCCCGCCGGGCTGGATGACGACGCCGCGCGGCGCCTGTGGGAGATCAGCGAGCAGATGACCGGACTGCGGTCCGCAGGCTGAGGTGGAGCCGCTTCCGAAAGGGGTCGGAGGATGGAGGAGCTTGCTTCGGGATTTCTGCGGGTGTAATCTACGTATCGGTTCCGCTCCTCATTGGCCATCGACGTGACCGCTGCGCCCGCATTCGACGCCGAAGCACTCTCCTGCGCCACCGTGGCCCGATACGCCGGCCGCTGGGTGCAGGGCGTCGTGCGTCCATCGGTCGATGACGATCGTCCCGAGCCGCCGGCGCCGTGGTTCATCGACGGCTTCGCGGGCGCGGACCTGCAGCGTGCCGCCCTTCGCGGCGCCACCGTGCAGCCGGCCGCCGTCCTGGCCGTGCAGGCGCTGGACGATGCGGCCGGCGGCCGCGCGCGCGTGGTGCTGATCGAAGAAGACCCCGGCCTCATCGCCCGCCTGGGCGAGATGCTGGACGGCATCGGCGCCGGCGGGCGCGTCCGCGTCAGCTCCGATCCCGCCAGCGCCGAGCCGGGCGAGATCCTGCTGGTCGAAGCGCCGTTCGCCTCCCATGCGCACCGCCTGGCGCAGCGCGTCGGCGGCGAGGCCGCGCTGGTGCGCCTGGCGCTGCACACGCGCACGCCGGAGGTGGCGTGGGAGGGCCCGCTCCCCGGCGCCTCGTCCGACGCGGAGCCGGTCGCACGGACGGAGGGGGGACGGACGGCGCGGGTCATCTCCATTCGCCCCCAGCTGGACCTGCTTTCCGGCGACCCCACCCTCAGCAGCATCATCGAGGGTGCGCGCCTGCGCGGCGACACCCGCGTGCGCGCGGACGTCTGCGTCATCGGCAGCGGCGCGGGCGGGGCCGTGGCCGCCGCCCGCCTGGCCGAGGCGGGGCACGAGGTGGTGCTGCTGGAGGAGGGCGCCTTCTGGCGGCACGGCCAGTTCACCGAGCGCGAGGGGGACCTGGCCCACCGCCTGTACGCCGACGCAGGCGCGCGCGCCACCGACGACCTTGCGCACCCCATGCTGCAGGGGCGCGCCGTGGGCGGCGGCACGACGGTCAACTGGCTGGTGATGCTGCGCACGCCGGACTGGGTGCTGGACGAGTGGGCCGCCGCGCACGGCACGGTGGGGATGCGCCCCGCGGACCTGGCGCCGGTGTTCGACCGCATCGAGGACGAGACGCACACCCGCGTGGTGCCGGACGACGCGCACTCGCCGCCCAACCGGCTGCTGCTGGAGGGCGCCCGCGCGCTGGGGTGGAGCGCGTCGGCCCTCAAGATCAACGCGCACGGCTGCGTGCGCTCCGGCTTCTGCGGCCTGGGGTGCCGCTACGGCGCCCGGCGCGCCGCCGCGGACGTGTACGTTCCCGCCGCCCTGGCCGCCGGCGCGCGCCTGTTCGCCGACGTGCGCGCGGAGCGCATCGAGCTGGCGGAGCGCGGCGGCGGCGCGCCCCTCAAGCGGGTGCACGCCAGCATCCTGGACCGCGAGACCGGCGCCGCGCGCGGCAGGCTGACGGTGGAGGCGCCCGTCGTGGTGCTCGCCGGCGGCGCCGTGGGCACGCCCACGCTGCTGCAGCGGTCGGGGATGGGCGGGGGCGGGGTGGGCAGCTTCCTTCGCCTGCACCCCACCACCTCCGTCTTCGGTCGGTACGACCGGGAGATGTACGGCGCCGCCGGCATTCCGCTCTCCGCCATCTGCGACGAGTTCGTGCGCGGCAGCGACGGCTACGGCTTCTGGATCGAGACGCCGCCCTTCTACCCCTCCCTTAGCGCCGCCGTCGTTCCCGGCTTTGGCGTGGCGCACCGCCAAGTGATGGAGGCGCTCCCCCGGCTGGCGTCGATGATCGTCCTGGTGCGCGACGGGGCGGACCGGGCGCGCTCCAGCGGCAGCGTTACGGTGGATCGGAACGGGCGCGTGCGGCTGCGCTACCGGCTGGGGGCCACCGACCGCTCGCGGCTGCTGCGGGGGATGGATGCCGCCGCGCGCATCCTCTTCGCCTCGGGCGCGTCGGAAGTGTCCACGCTGCACACGCACGCCGTCCGCATGCGGTCGCCCGCGGAGCTGGGCGCCATGGCGCAGCGGCCCGCCGGCCCCAACCAGCTGGGCGTGCTTTCCGCGCACGTCAACGGCACCTGCCGCATGGGCACCGATCCCGCCACCAGCGGCTGCACCCCCGACGGCGAGCGCCACGGCGTCCCCGGCCT
>DASUVG010000053.1:0-17478 GCA_036379135.1 Longimicrobium sp. | reverse complement strand
GCCAGCGAACGCGGCATCAGCGGATCTTGAGCGTGGCGAAGGCGGCCATGGCGCAGATGACCCCCGCGATCCAGAAGCGGATGATCACCTTGCTCTCGTGCCAGCCGATCTGCTCGAAGTGGTGGTGCAGCGGCGCCATGCGGAAGATGCGCTTGCCCACACCGGTCCGGTTCTTGGTCCACTTGAAGTAGACCGTCTGCGACGCGACCGACAGCGCCTCCGCCACGAACACCGCGCCCACGATGGCCAGCAGGAACTCCGCCTTGAGCATGATGGCCACCGCGCCCAGCACGCCGCCGATGGCCAGCGACCCCGTGTCGCCCATGAACACCTCCGCCGGGTGCGCGTTGAACCAGAGAAAGCCCATGCATCCTCCCGCCAGCGCCAGGCAGAAGATGGTCAGCTCCCCCGAGCCCGGCAGGTAGAACACGTTCAGGTAGTCCGACGCGTCCACGCGGCCCAGCAGGTAGGCGAACACGCCGAAGGTGGCGCAGGCGATGGCGGAAAGGCCGGCGGCCAGGCCGTCCAGCCCGTCCGTCAGGTTCACCGCGTTGCTGCATCCCACCACGATGAAGGCCACCCACAGGATGTACAGCGGCCACCAGAACTCCACGTGGATGCTCTTGAAGAACGGGATCTGCGTCCACGTGGAGGGGATCTCCCCGCTCACGTCGAACAGCACCAGCACCGTCCCCAGCACCAGCCCCATCCCCGCCTGCCCCAGGATCTTGTAGCGCCCCTTGAGCCCGCCGGTGTTCTTGCGGACGATCTTGAGGTAGTCGTCCAGGAACCCCACCGCGCCCAGCACGATGAGCGTGACCAGCGCCAGGACGGTGTACCAGTTGTCCAGCCGCGCCCAGAGAAAGACGGGGATCACGGTGGACAGGATGATGAGCACGCCGCCCATGGTGGGCGTGCCGCTCTTGCCCAGGTGCGTCTGCGGGCCCTCGGTGCGCACGACCTGCCCCACCTTGAGCATCCGCAGCCGCGAGATGATGGCGGGGCCGAACCAGAACGCCACCAGGAACGCCGTCACCACCGCCCCCGCCGCGCGGAAGGTCTGAAAGCGGAAGAGGTTGAAGGCGATGTTCAGCTCCGTCAGCGGCACCAGCAGGTGGTACAGCACGTTCAGCCCTCCGTCCGGGCGGTGTGCGCTTCGGAGTGGCCGAAGTCGCGTTCGATCAGCGGCAGCAGCCGCTCCAGCGCCACCCCGCGCGATCCCTTGAGCAGGATGGTCTCGTTGCCGTGCAGCGCCGGCCGCAGCGCCTCGTAGCCCTGCAGGGGGTCCTCCGCCGAGATCAGCCGGTCGCCGAGATCCGAGTGGTTCTCTTCGAACGCGCGGACGAAGTCTCCGGTCGCCACCACGCGGTCGATGCCGTGGCCGAGGAGTCCCGCCGCGTGCAGCGCCAGCTCGCGGTGCAGCTGCTCCGCGTGGTCGCCCAGCTCGCGCATGGTGCCGATGACGGCCACCTTCTCCCCCTCCGCCGGCACCGTCGCGAGAAGATCGAGCGCGGCGCGCATGCTGGGGGGATTCGCGTTGTAGCAGTCCGCGATCACCCCCATCGTACCGACGCGCAGCCACTCGTTGCGCATCTTCGGCACCTTCATCGCCGCGAGCCCCTTCGCCGCGTCCTCGATGGATACGCCCCACTCCGTCGCGACGCCGAGGGCCAGGAGCGCGTTGCGGACGTTGTGCATCCCCGGCAGCGGCAGGTGGATGGGTACGCCGCGAAAGCTCCACTCCGTGCTGCCGTCGGGGCGAAAGCGCACGCCCTCCTTGCCGCCGTCGGGAAAGAGGTCCGCGCGCCCGTCGAAGCCCGCCACCCGCAGCCGCATCCCGCCGATGCGCTCCTGCGCGCCCGTCGGCAGCTCGGCGGGCTCGTCCGCCACGAACGCCACGCCCCCCGGCGCCAGCCCGTCGAAGATCGCCAGCTCCTCCCGCAGCACGCCTTCGACGGAGCCCAGCCCCTCCAGGTGCTCTTCGCCGATGGAGGTGATGATGGCGGCGTCGGGCTCGATGATGCGCGACAGCAGCGTGACCTCGCCCGGCTCGTTGGTCCCCGCCTCCACGATGGCGGCTTCCGCGTCGTCCGGGGCGGAGAGGAGCGTCAGCGGGACGCCGACCTGGTTGTTGAGGTTCGCCTCCGTCGCATGCACCCGGAAAGTCCCGGAGAGCACCGCGCGCAGCAGCTCCTTGGTCGTCGTCTTTCCGTTGCTCCCGGCGACCGCGACCACGCGCCCGCCCAGCGCCCGGCGGCGGTGGCGGCCGAGCCTGCCCAGCGCGTGCAGCGTGTCGTCGACGACGAACAGCGGCATCCCCGCGGGCGCGTCCGCCGGGACGCGGGAGACGACGGCGGCGGCGGCACCCTCCCGGGCGGCCTGGGCCAGGTAGTCGTGCGCGTCGAAGTTGGCGCCCCTGAGCGCCACGAACAGCGACCCGCGCTCGATCTTGCGCGTGTCGGTGGAGATCCCCGAAAAGGTCATCTCGTCCGCGGGAGACGGGGTCTCCAGCGCGGCGCGAACTTCATCTGCGGTCCAGCGGAACCCGCTCAAAACTCACCTCCGTCGGCGGTCTGCAGCTCCGCGAGGATCTCGTGCACGATGGCGCGCTCGTCGAACGGACGCTTCTCGGTACCGATGATCTGGTAGGTCTCGTGGCCCTTGCCGGCCAGGAGCACCAGGTCGTCGGCGCGTCCCTCGGTGAGTGCGGTGCGGATGGCCTCGCGGCGGTCGGAAATGCGCAGGCGGGGTGCACTTCCCATGCCGCTTTCGATGCCGTCCAGGATGGCCTCCGGGTCCTCCGTGCGCGGGTTGTCGGAGGTCACGATGGCCAGGTCCGCGTGCGCCGCCGCGATGCGCCCCATCTCCGGGCGCTTCCCCTCGTCGCGGTCGCCGCCGGCGCCGAAGACCACGATCAGCCGCCCGCTCACCAGGGGCCGCACCGCCTCCAGCGCCCGCTCCAGGGCGTCGGGCGTGTGGGCGTAGTCGCGCAGCACGGTGGCGGATCGTGGCGGCCCGGCAATGCGCTCCAGCCGCCCCGGCACCTGCGGCAGCGTCGCCAGCGCCTGCGCGATGCGGTTCACCTCCCAGCCGATGGACCAGAGCACCGCCGCCGCCGCCACCGCGTTGGACACGTTGAACCCGCCGAAGATGGGCAGCGCGACCGGCGCGGCGCCGTCCGGCGTGCGCAGGGTGAACTGCATCCCCCCGGCGCCGGCGTGCATCCCCTCCGCCGCCACGTCCGCGTCCCCCGGCCGCTCCACGCCGAAGCGGATCGTCCGCCCGATCGGCGAGGCCACGTCGCGCCAGGCGGGGTCGTCCGCGTTCAGCACGGCGGCGCCGGTCGGTTTGAGCAGGTGGATCAGGCGCAGCTTGGCGTCGCGGTACGCCTCCATGGTCTGGTGGTAGTCCAAGTGGTCGCGCGTGAGGTTGGTGAACACCGCCGCGTCGAACCGCGCCGCCGCCATCCGCGCCTGGTCCAGCGCGTGCGACGACACCTCCATCGCCACCCGCTCCACCCCTTCGTCCAGAAAGTGCCGCAGCCAGCGCGCGGCCTCCACCGGCCCGGGCGTCGTCAGCCCTTCCGTCCCCGGGATCACCTCCCCGTCCGCCCCGACCGCCCCCAGCGTGCCGATGTAGGCCGCCGGTCCGTCCGCCGACAGCAGGTGCCGGAGCATGGCCGCCGTCGTCGTCTTTCCGTTCGTCCCCGTCACCCCCACCAGCGTCATCCGCGCCCACGGGTCGCCGAAGAACTCCGCCGCGGCGTAGGCGGCGCCCAGCCGGCCGTCCGTCACGCAGAGCTGGGGGGTGGGGATGTCTTCGATGCACTGCTCCACGACAGTTCCCGCCGCGCCGGCCTCGAAGACCTGGCCCAGGTACTGGTGGCTGTCGTTCGACGTCCCCTTCCAGGCGCAGAACAGGGCGCCCACGCGCACCTGCCGCGAATCCGCCGTCACGTCCCACAGCTCGCGGGCGGCGTGGCCGTCGGACAAACGGCGGTCGCCCGCCAGGAGCTCCTCGCGGGCGAGACGCGCCTCTACGGCGCCCAGGGTGGATCGGCGGTTGCTCATCGGCTCTCCCCCACCAGCACCAGCGTGTCGCCCCGGGCCACCGGCGCCCCCACCGCCGGACGGGTGGCGGTGACGTATCCCGTCCCTCGAACCCGGACGTGCACCCCCAGCGCATGCAGCCGCCGCGCCGCGTCCCGCAGCGGCAGCCCGCTTACGTCCGGCACCGGCACCGCGGCGCCGGACGGCGCCTCGGCCGCCTTGCGCAGCTCGTCCGTCGACACGAAGACGTAGACGCCCTCCGCGCCGGCCGGCGGCGGGTCCGCGCCGCGGCGGCCGGGCGCGGGCGGCGGCGACTGCGCCGGAAGGCGCGTGGCCAGCAGGCTGCGCCGGTCCAGACCGGGCGAGCGCGCCGCCAGGATGGCCTGCAGCGTCTCGCGGGTCACCGGCGCGGCGGTCAGGCCGCCGTAGTAGTCGCCCTGCGGCCGGTCCAGCCGCACCAGGATGGTGAGCTGCGGGTCGCGCGCGGGAAAGAAGCCCACGAAGGTCGCGTTGTAGGCGCCGGCTTCGTAGCGCCCGCCCGCCCCCGTGCGCCGCGCCGTCCCCGTCTTTCCCGCCACCTCGAACGTGGCCAGCGAGGCGCGCGTCGCCGTCCCGTCCTCCACCACGGAGACCAGGACGTCGCGGATCTCCATCGCCACGGAGCGCGGGACCACGCGGCGCACCTCGCGCGGGTCGCGGCGCTCGATGGTGCGCCCCCCCGCCGCGCGCACCTCGCGCACCAGGCGCGGCTCCATCAGGCTGCCGCCGTTGGCGATGGCGCTGTAGCCCAGCGCCAGCTGCAGCGGGGTGACCGACACCTCGTACCCCGTGGCCAGCGACGCCGCGGTGGGCTTGCTCCAGCGGTCCGGGCGCGGCAGCCGGCCCGCCGACTCCGTGGGATAGTCGATCCCCGTGGGCGTGCCGAAGCCGAAGTCGCGCAGAAAGCCGAACTGCTGCGCGGGCGAAAGGCGCGGGACGAACTTCACCATGCCGATGTTGCTGCTCACGCGCAGCGCGTCGCGCAGGGTGAGCCAGTCGTACGCGTGCACGTCGGTGTGCACGCGGCCGTGCGGGTCCGTCCAGCGCCCGCCCTCGCCGTGCACGCGCTCCGTCATCCGCGCGCGGCCGGTGGCCAGCAGCGTGGAGACGAAGAAGGGCTTGAGCACCGACCCCGGCTCGTACGGCTCGATGAAGGCGCCCACGTCCCGCGCGCCGCCGCGCCGCTTGCTGACGGCGGCCAGCACCTCGCCGGAGCGCGGGTCCATCAGCAGCAGGTCGCCGCCCTGCGCACCGGTGCTGTCGATGGCCTCGTCCAGCGCCGCGTCCGCGATCTCCTGCAGGTCGAAGTCGAGGGTGAGATAGACGTTGTTGCCGTCCGTCGCCTCCACCGCGGGAAGCCGGACCGACGCCTCCTGCTTCCCCCGCGCGTCGCGGCGGAGAATCGAATAGCCGTCCTTGCCGCTCAGCGTCTCGTCCATCGCCTGCTCGATGCCGCCCAGCGCCCGCCCGTCGCCGCTCACGCCGCCCAGAACTTCACGGCCGACGCGGCCCTGCGGGTAGAAGCGCTCCAGCCGCCGCTCCCAGTGCAGCCCGCGCGCGTCCCCCAGCGCCCGCCGCTGCTCCGCGGAAAAGGCGCCGGGGAGGACCACCCACTTCCGCTTCGGATCGGTGGCGCGGCGGGCGGCGGCGCGCGTCAGCTCCAGCGCGTCCACCATCGCGCCCACCAGCGCGTTGCGGTCCGTCACCTCGTTGGGGGCGATGGAGAGGCCGAAGGTTTCGCGCGTGAGGGCCAGCGGCACGCCGTCGCGGTCCAGGATGGCGCCGCGGCGCGCGGGAAGGGGCACGCGCGCCTGCTGCTGCTCCGCCGCCACCTGCCGCCAGTGGTCCGCCTCGAACGCCTGCAGGTACACCGCCTTGCCCAGCACCAGCACCGCCGCCAGGCCGATGCAGACGATCAGCAGGCGGCGGCGGGCGCGCAGGCGGTGCTCGCTGTCCCAGCCGCCCTGGCGGGGCGCGGGAAGGTGGCTGCTCACGGGCGCTCCTCCATGGCGTTGGCGGGGATGGGGAGAAGGACCACTTCGTCGTCGCGGGCCACATGCAGCCCCAGCCGCTGCTGCGCCACGCGGGTGATGCGCGCGCGGGTCTGCAGCGCCTGGATGCGGTTGGCCCACTCCACCCGCTCCGCCTCCGCGATGGACGTCTCGTTCTGGATGCGCGTCAATTCCCGCTGCCGCGCCACCCCCTCCGTCTGCCGCCAGACCACGGAGGCCAGCGACGCGGCGACGGCCAGGACGAAGAAGACGCGGCGCAGAAAGGCGCGGCGGCGCGCGCGCTTCTCCATGCGGCGCGCCTGCGGCTCTTCCCAGTGCGACCCCTTCTCCACGGTCCGCGGGCGCGCGCGGCGGCCCGGGACGTCCATGGCGTCGGTGCTCACGCGGACCTCCACCCGCGCAGGTGCGCGCTGCGGGCGCGCGGGTTGGCGGCCACCTCTTCCGGCGACGCGTCGACCGGCTTGCGCGTCAGCGTTTCGCCCAGCGCGCGGCCGCGGCACCGGCAGACGGGAAAGCCGGGCGGGCACACGCACTCCAGGCTCCAGTCGCGAAACGCGTTCTTCACCAGCCGGTCCTCGAGCGAGTGGTACGACAGGATCGCGAAGACGCCGCCCGGCGCCAGCGCGTCGCGAAAGCGCTCCAGCGCGCGCTCCAGCGACTCGATCTCGTGGTTCACGGCAATGCGCAGCGCCTGAAAGATGCGCGCCCGGTCCGCCGCCTCGGTGCGCGGCCCCAGCGCGCGGTCGATGGCGCGCAGCAGCTGGTCGCTCGTCCGGAACTCCGCCTCCTCCCGCATCTCGGCGACGATGCGCGCCAGCTTTCGCGAGCGGCGCTCCTCGCCGTAGCGGTAGAACACGTTGGCGAGCTCCCCCTCGTCCATCGTGTTCAGCAGATCGGCCGCGGAAGGCTCTCCGGCCGATGCCTGTCCCATCCGCATGTCCAGCGGCGCCCCGGGGCGAAAGGTGAAGCCCCGCGCGTCCACGTCGATCTGGTGCGAGCTGATCCCCAGGTCCAGCAGCACCCCGTCCAGCGTCCCGTCCTCGATCCCCGCCGCGTCCACCGCGTCCGCGAAGTTCGCGCGGACGGGCCTGAACCGCTCCCCGAACCGCTGCAGCCGCGCCGACGCCTCCGCCAGCGCGTCCGGATCCCGATCCACCCCGATCAGCCGCGCCTCCGCCCCGCGCTCCAGCAGCGCCTCCGCGTGTCCACCCCCGCCCAGCGTCCCGTCCAGAAAGGTCCCGCCGCGCTCCGGGCGCAGCAGGTCCATCACCTCGCGCGCCATGACGGGCGCGTGGTAGCCCGACGCGTACGGCAGCGTCACGCGGACACGAGCGCGCCGCGGACGTTGCGGCGGGTGACCGTGGCGCGGCACGACCGGCAGCAGAACCAGTCGGTGCCCAGAAAGTCACGCAGCTCGCCCAGGGGCTCGAACGGGCCCACGTGCCGGTCCATCCCGCAGGCGGGGGGCGGCGGCGGCAGCGTGCCGAACATGGCCGGGTTGGCGGGAAAAACCATGCGCGCTCCGGTGGATGAAAGGGTCAGGCAAAGATCTCGTGCGCCAGCAGCTCCACGTCGGGGACGGCCTGGCCGGTCACGGCGTCGAAGGTCTCGGGGTTCCACAGCTCGATGCGGTCGATGGCGCCCACGACGAGCGTGGGGCCCGTGATCCCCACTTCCTTCTGCATCCGCTGCGGCACCAGGATGCGGCCCTGCTTGTCGGGCACCACCTCGACGGCGTTGGCCGTCACGCGCAGCACGTACGGGCGGGCGCCGGGGTTGCGCCGGAGCGTCTCGCGCAGCCGCTCCTCCATCTGCCCCCACACCGGGCGGGGGAAAAGCGTGAGCGACTCGGGGTTTACGTGCACCAGAATCAGCGGCTCCTCCCCCCCGTCTCGCCGAAACGAGGCGGGAAGGCTCAGCCGCCCCTTTTCATCGATCTGGTGCGTGTAGCTCCCGAGGAAGCCGCTCATGGGGCTCCGGTGTACGCTCCCGCCATCCTGCTCCACTCTCCCCCACTTCTCCCCACCACGCCCCACAAGCTAATCGCGATCCCCCCCACGTCAAGGCGAAGATACGCCGAACAGCCAAGGGAAAGTGCGTGAGTGCGTGAGTGCGTGAGTGCGTGAGTGCGTGAGTGCGTGAGTGCGTGAGTGCGTGAGTGCGTGAGTGCGTGAGTGCGGAAGTGCGGATAGTGCGTGAGATGTGTTTCGCCTACCTGTCATTTATCCTCGCGCGAAGGGGGAGTCAGCGAGAAGCAGGGAGCGGCGCCACTCTTCTACTTCCGCACTCACGCACCAACGCACTCACGCACTCCCCGCCTTGGCGAAGTTCTTGCCCCCCCGGCAAACGGACAGCCGAACGAAACGACCCCACACCGGCAACGACCCGTGCACATCTCGGTGATCATCAACCCGCCCTCGCCCGAGGCGGTGGAGGCGCTGCGGACGGCGGTGGAGCAGCTGCGCGAGAAGGGACACACCGTGCACCCGCGCGTGACCTTCGAGACCGGGGACGCGCACCGCTTTGCGTGGAAGTCGGCGGAGTACGGGGCGGACCTGGTGGTGGCGTGCGGCGGCGACGGCACCATCAACGAGGTGGTGAACGGGCTGTACGACTGGATCGAGGAGCGCGACGACGACGGAAAGCGGCCGGCACTGCCGCGGGTGGGCATCGTGCCGCTGGGGACGGGGAACGACCTGGCGGGGGGGATGGGGATTGCCACCGGCGATCCCGCGGGCGCGCTGCTGGGCGCCGTCAGCGGCGAGCCGTACCCGGTGGACGTGGCGCGGGTGAACGGCCGCTACTTCCTCAACGTCTCCACCGGCGGCATCGGCGCCGAGGCCACGGACGAGGCGTCGGGCGACCTGAAGCGCGCGCTGGGCCCCATCGCCTACCTGGTCACGGGGGTAAAGAAGTTCGTCCACCTCAAGGCGTCGCACGCCCGCTTCACCTCCGGCGGCGAGACCGTGTACGAGGACGGGTTCCTGCTCTTCGCCGTGGGGAACGCGTGGAGGACGGGCGGGGGGAACTGGGTTACGTCGGATGCGGACCCGGCGGACTGCCTGCTGGACCTGTGCATCGTGCAGGAGATGACGCACATGGAGCTGGTGCGCATCGCTCCGCAGATCCGCGCCGGCACACACGTCAACCACCCCAAGGTCACCTACCTCAAGGTCCACGAGCTCACGGTGGAGTCCGAGGAGGAGATGACCGTGAACGCCGACGGCGAGCCCCTTACCGCCCGCCGCTTCGCGTACGACCTGGGCCCCCACCGCCTGACGCTGGTGGTGCCGCACGCGCCGGCTGAGGGGGAGGCGGGGGCGCCGGGGAAGGATGTTGGTTCGACGACGGGCGCCACGGGTTGAACCACACGACCGCCACCACGGGCACCACGGGCTGAAGCCCGCGGCTAGAACGGCCAGAAGCCCCGCCCTGGGCTCGCGGAGCTCGCCCGGCGGGGCTTCACCTTCACCGCTCCGCTACTCCTCCGTTTTTTTCAGCAGCGGGTGCGTGGTTCCATCGCGGTGGTGCGCCTCCTGGTTCAACACGTAATCCCGGACGCGCTCCGCGCCGCGTTCCGAGACGGTGAACGCACCGTACGAACCCTGCCACCGGAAGAGCTCCCCCATCACCTGAGTAGCCAGGTAGGAGGACGCACCCTTCATCCGCTGCACCAGCATCGCAATGGCGAGCGTGGACGGAAACCGCGCGAGGACGTGCACGTGGTCCTCGATTCCGCCGATCGCGATGACCCGCGCGCCGAGGTTGTCGGCATGGCGCTGCATCATCGGATAGATGCGGTCGCGGATCGCGGGCGTGATGAGCGGCGCGCGATCCCATGTCGCCCAGACCATGTGGGCGTACAGACGCGAGTGAGAACGATACCGCATCGAAAGCAGCCGTCGACGTTGTGGTTGAAGCCCCGCCGGGCGAGCTCCGCGAGCCCAGGGCGGGGCTTCTGGCATTTCTAGCCGCGGGCTTCAGCCCGTGGCGTGGCGATGCGCCCCCCCCGATCCCCTACCGCCCCCGGCAGGCGATTCGCCCCGGCGCCCGCACCCAGTGTCGCGGCGGGCGGGCGCGGCCGTGGTAGACGGCGCACTCCTCATCGTCCGCGATGGCGACGGCGGAGTAGCCGGTGGCTCCCGACGCCGCGATCCGCACGTCCACACCCCTCGCCCGCTCAATCCGCAGCGCGCTCAGCGACGCCGTGTATCGCCCATGCTCGGCGCGATACGCCGCCTGCGCGCGCTCAACCTGCCGCAGCACGGCCCGCGGATCCGCCGCGGCGCGGGGAAAGGCATCGGAGGCGGCGGGCACCGCGGAGGCCACGCCGACCATCAGCAGGATCGCGATCAGTGCACGCATTCCGGCTCGCTCGCAGAGGGTGAGATGCGGGCGCTGCGATGCCTCAATGTGTACACAGAACACGCCGTACCACGCAAGCCACAAATGCATGCGCGCACAAGGCGTCTGCCGCGGTATCGGTGCGTTCGGAGGGTGGGAAGATCGACGCGCGCCGGATGCGTCAGACGCGCCGCGGAGCGAAACAAAAGAACCTTCAGCGGGCGCTGAAGGTCGGTCGCAGAGGCCGGGATCGAGAAAGGTCCTGCTTCATGAGCACAAGCTCTCGATCCACCTGCAGTTGAAGCCCCGTCTGGCGAGCGCGAGCGAGCCGGACGGGACTTGTCGCTTTCCCGGCGTCGGGGTTCACCCGCTCATCCTCCGCGGGTCCCCCTGCTTCTCCGCCGCTCCAAACCCGCCACTCGCGTCATCATCCACCCCCACACCCACCTCCGCCACACCCACCGCCCCCACATCCCCCGCCACCGCCGCCGTCCCCGCAGCTGCCGCCGCCGCTGCCTCCGCCGTCCCCGCAGTCGCCACCACCGGCGGACGCGTCGAATCCGAAGAACGATGCGCCACCTCCGCCCCGGCTGCCGGCGCGGCGCCCACCCCGAAGGAGCGCCCGTCGCGATGCGGGCCGCCGCGGCCGGATGGTGCTGACGAGGCTGAAGATCACCGCCACCACCAGCACGAGCCCGACGATCATCATCCACGCTTCGTCCTCGCTTCCCGCGCACGCCGCCACCAGGAGCAGCGCCCCGAACCCCGCGGCGCCCGTCGCCATTCCCCGGGGCAGGCGCGGCTTGCGGATGATCCAGTGCGTCGCGTCCGACACCTGGCGGACGTGGGCCTTGCCCGCGAACCGCTCCGCCGGCGCGGGCCACACGTCACGCGGCGGCTCCGCGCAGAACGCCGCGCGGTAGCTGTCCAGCGTGCGGGCGTACAGGTCCGCGAACTTGCCGCTCTCCGCGCTGCCGCCCTTCGTGGGCTCGTGGTGCAGCGGGCGGCCGAGCACGCGTCCGCAGAGGTCGTCCCAGTACGACCGCGTGTACGTGAGGTGCTGGTGCCACGCCTGGTCCACCTGCTCCGACGGCGTGACCACGTGGCCCGCCGTCATCGCCAGGTAGAGAAAGCGGCGGTACTCCTCCACCACGCGCTCGGCGTAGGCGCGGGTCCATCCGTTCTCCCGCGCCAGCCGCGCGGAGAAGGGGAAAACAATTCCGGGCTCGTCCGGCGAAAACGCCTGGATGCGAGCCCGGAGTCCTTCGTCATGCTTGTAGCCGTCATTCGGCTGCGACACGCGTCTGCTCTCCTCGTTGGAGTTCCCTGTGTTTTCGCGCCCGGAAGTACGGAACGTACCCCGGGCGCGATTCACGACGCGTGTAACGGCTCCGTCACGTTCCCAGGCGGCTGTTCAGCAGGTCCGCCAGCCGGTAGCCGGCCAGCGCGATGCGCGGCTCGGCGGCCGCCCAGGCGCGGCGGCGGTAGGCGGACGAGGCGCGCTCGTTGCGCGGCGTGGTGTACGCCACCCGCTGCGCCACCCGCAGCCCTTCTTTCGACCACTCCTCGAACTGCCCGGGCAGCAGCCGGCCGCGCATCCGCGACTGCGGCCAGCGCGCCGCGATCCCCTGGGCGATGCCGCCCACGTACGCCGCCTCCGTCCGCTCCATCGACCCCCAGGGGATGGCGAAGCCCACCAGCGAGTCCCAGAACGCGTGCAGGTTGTTGAACGGGTACAGCCCCGCCAGCCGGTAGCTGTTGCCGCCGCGGTCGCCCTCCGGGTCCTCCGCCGTCATCCGCGCGCTGTTGTGCAGCGGCTGGTGCGAGTCGCCGCCCAGGTGCAGCAGCCACGCCAGGTCGATCGCCTCCGCCGAATCCGGCACCGCCGCGCTCCCCAGCGTCTGCGAGATGCGCTGCATCTGGTCGATCAGAAAGCCCGCGCGCGGCACGTCCGGCCGGTCGCGCGGCGCGCCGTTGGGGCCCACTTCCCAGAAGAAGTTGACGTAGTGCCAGTCGGCGTGGGCGTAGCGCGCGCCGGCGTGCTCGCGGTCGCGGATCATGTCGGCCCACACCGCCGTCATCACGAACCAGTCGCGCTGCCGCTCCTCCATCGTCCCCGTCTGCGGCATCAGCTCGGCGATGCCGGAGCCGGGGGGCGCGGACTGCAGCAGGCGTACGGCGTTCTGGCGGGCCGCGGGCGTCATGTGGTCCCACGCAATGCGCGCCACCACGCGGTGGCCCAGCTCGTCCCAGGCGTGCGCGGGCGTGCTCCACAGCAGCCCCCAGGCCGCCAGCGCGAGTGACAGGACGCGGAGCTTCATCGGCTTTCTTTGCATCAGGGTGGATCGGGTTCCGGTCGATGGACATTATCCGCGTCCCGGCTCCCCCCGTCAAACCGCGCCCCGCTCACCAGCCCGATCGCACGCGGCCGATCCATCGTCCCGGATCAAGCGTTTGCTTTGCAAGCGATTATGGGAACGCGACTTGCTCAACGTCCCCGTTCGGACGGACCCGAATGGAAGATCCCGGAATGCGGTATCGCGAAGAATCGGCACGGCGAGCGGGGGCCTGGCGGGCGGCGCGAATGGGCGCCGCCGGCCTGGCGCTGTACGTCGCCGGCTGCAGCGATGCCGCGGGCCCCAACGGCGGCGTCGCGGCCCGCCGCGCCGCCGCGCCGGCCGTCGTCTTCGACCAGGCGCGCCTGGCCGCGGCGGACGAGGAGGTGCGCGGGCAGATCGACCGCGGCTCCTTTCCCGGCGCGGCGCTCGTCGTCGGCGTGGGCGGGCAGGAGGTGCACCGCTCCACCGTCGGAAGCGTGGGATGGACCGACGGCGCCGAGCCGGTGGACGCGGCGCGGACCATGTTCGACCTGGCCTCGCTCACCAAGGCCGTCGCGACGACGACGGCGGTGATGCTGCTGGTGGAGGACGGGCGGATGCGGCTGGACGATCCCGTGTCCCGCTACGTGCCCGAGTTCGCGGGCGGCGAGGGGCGGCAGGTCACCATCCGCCAGCTTCTCAGCCACACGGCCGGCACGCGGGCGGGCGCCGTCGACATGAACCAGGACGCCGCGCCGGATGCCGTGCGCCGCTACCTGATCACGCGTCCGCTCGCGCTGGAGCCGGGAAAGGACATCCTCTACTCCGACATCGGGTTCGTGGTGCTGTGGACGGCGGCCGAACGCGCCGCCCGCGAGCCCCTCCCCGACTTTCTGCGCCGCCGCGCATGGGCGCCGCTGGGGATGACGTCCACGCGCATGGCCGCGCCGGGTGGCTGCGTGCGGTGCGCGCCCACGCTGCGCCTGAGCAGCGGCGAGCCGTACCGCGGCGGGTCGTACGACGAGGTGGGCCGCGCGCTGGGTGGGGTGGGCGGGAACGCCGGCCTCTTTTCCACCGCCGCCGACCTGGCGCGCTTCGCCGCCATGATCGCCAACGGCGGCGAGCTGAACGGCGTCCGCGTCCTCCGCCGCGAGACCATCGACACCTTCCTGCGCCCGCAGCCCGGCGCCGGCAGCTTCGCGCTCGGCTGGGTGACGTACTGCCGCGAGGGCAAGGTGCCGGACCACGTGGCGTGCAAGGACGTCTACGCCATCGGCCACACGGGCTCCACCGGCACGGCGCTGTGGATCGACCCCGCCAGCCGCACGTGGATGGTCCTGCTCACCAACCGCGTCTACGAGCCCAAACGCAAGGTGGAGATGCAGGCGGTGCGTCGGGAGGTGTGGGAGAAGATCATCGGCGAGTGATCCCAATAGCGATCTGCTACGCCATGTGATACCGTCGGCCAGGTAATACCCAATCCGGCTAAACACTTCCCGTTAAGCAGATCGTGGCTTTGTCTCACACGGAGTCAACGGGGTCAACGGAGTTGAGTTTTGCCCTCCGTTGACTCCGTTAGGACTTATACCAGATCCGGCAATAGAGTGCATGACTTCCTGAGGGAGGCGCCGCGCTGAACCTTGCCCTGATCGGGAACCCGGCGCGCCGACCGAAGGACCTCGCCAGCAGCACGAAGGGGCTGGATCCGCGTCCTGATCCGGCCCCTGCGCAGCCGAGAGGAGGTCCTTCGGTCGCGCGCCGGAGTCAGCGCAGGCGACAGGATCTGCGCGTGTGCTCCCTGAGACTCAGGAAGTCACATTCTTTTCCCGGATTTGGTATTTGGCGGGATCGAGAGGACGATGCGGTCCTTCAGCCGCTCGTAGACCCGGATGGCGGACCCGGCCGCGCGCCCGAGTCGGCCACCCGCCGCTGGTCGCGCTGAAACGGGGCGAAACACGAAAGCCCGGCAGAGACTCGCGTCACTGCCGGGCTTTCGATGGACGGATGGGCGCTGAGGGATTCGAACCCCCGACCCCCGGTGTGTAAAACCGGTGCTCTAACCAGCTGAGCTAAGCGCCCGGATCGGCCTACAGGATGATGCCCAGGGGCACCAGCACCGCAAACCCGAGCACCAGCAGCAGCGGGCCCGCCACGGTGCTACCGCCGCCCAGCAGCATGAAGCCCACCAGGATGGCGGCCAGCGCGGCCGCCAGCACGGAAAGGTTCCGCGGCGAAAAGCGCAGCGAGCTCTCGGCGTCGGCGGCGGAGGGCGCGGGGGCGGGGGCGCGGGTCTGGGAGGGTACGGGTCTCGGCATGCCGCAAAGCTAAGGAAGGGCGCGCCCGAGCGTCAACCCCGCCGCGTCAGTCTTCCCACGCGCAGGGCACCCGCGGCGTCTGCCCGGGCGTTTCGCGCACGCCGCTCCAGGCCAGGGTCTCATTGGTGCCGCGGGTGGTGTACGTGCCCTGGAACCGGTCGGACGGCACGCCCGGCGCCCCCAGGGTAAAGCGGAAGCCGCCGGTCCCGTTCGCATCGCGCCACTCGCCCTGCCACACCAGTCCGCCGCGCGTCTGCTGCACCGTGCCGCGCACCAGCCCGTTCCACCCCTGCGCGGTCCACATGCCGTCCAGCGTGGCCCCGTTCTCCGGCGCCACGATCAGGCGGCTGCAGGGGGAAGCTGTCCCCTCCACGTCCCACCAGGTGATCCAGGTACCCACAAAATCGCCGGGGGAGCCCGGCCGCCCGGCCGCCGTAGTGGGTGCCGCCGCGGCCGCCACCAGCGCGCCGCCGATCATCAGGACCGCGATTACCGTACGAAACCTCGCGCTCATCGTGTTTCCTGGGAAACTGGCTCCCGGGCTACCACCCGGCACCCCGGCGGCGGTAGCCCTCCGTTCGAGCAGCACGGGCAATCCGCAACGGTCAGGCCGAAAACACCATTTGATCCAAGAACCTGTAGCACAACGAATTGCAGCTTTCGTCGGGATCCGCGAGCGGGGACGTGGGACAGCGATGACACAGAAAACGGGGCACTGGAGACCCAATCCACCCTGCCCGGACCATTCCGTTACATTCACCTCGGCCGGAGGGAGCGCGGCTACTCGCGGCCTTCCGGGTCCGGCTGTCCCGCGAGGGGATATTCCAGGTCCATCCCGTCCTCGCGGGGCGGCGGAAGCATCAGGTTCTCGCGCTCCATCGCCGCCATCCGCAAGCGGTTGCGGCGGCGGCGGGGGATGAGGGCGATAAAGCCCAGCAGGATCGCCGCGAACCAGACCAGGCCCACGTTCGCCGCGATGGAGAGCCAGCCGTAGCGCCTGCGCACGTCCTTGCGCCACTCGTCCTCCAGCTGCCCCATCGTCATCCCCCAGGTCATGCGGACGGCCTGGTCCAGCGTGCCCTCCCGCCGCCAGTTGTCCAGCAGCAGCGCGAATCCCTCCTCGCCCGTGCGGCGGCGCAGGTGGTCCACCATCGTCGCGGAGAGGAGGTAGGCCAGCCGCGCCCGCCCGGCGGAGCGCGGCCACTCCAGCTCCAGCGAGTCCAGCCGCGGCGCGCGGCCCAGCATGAAGGCCACGCGCAGCGTCCACCCGCCCTCCACGTCCCAGCTTCCGGACGCCACCTCCGCGTACCCTTCCGTGAACCAGCGGGGGACGGGCGCCGGCAGCCGCTCGGCCACCACCAGGTGCGCGATCTCGTGGCGCAGGGTGGCGGCCGCGTCCACCGGGCGCACGCCGGGGATGGGATAGGTGGGGAGGACGATGATCCGCGCGTCGGGGATGGCGACGCCGCCGGCCCACTCCGGCGCCCCGCCGCCCGTGGCCGCGGCGAAGTCGCGGGGCGTGGGGGCGAGAACGATGGTCGTCGATTCCGGGACGGCGCCGCGCCCGAAGCCGGGGAGCGGCATGGGGCGCGTGGCGGCGGCCAGGACTTCGCGCGCCAGCGGGAGCTCGCGCGGGGCGTGGACCACGCGGACGGAGCCGGACGCGAGCGTGTCGGCGCCGGACTGCGCGCGGAGGGGCGCCAGCGTCGCGAAAAGGGCGAAGAGCGTGAGAAGGAGGGGGCGGATCATGAGAGGAAAGGTCACACAACGAAGAAACGGAGGCAACGGAGGGTCGCTCTCCGCTGCCTCCGCTGCCTCCGCTGCCTTCTCGTCAGGAAACCGCTGGCTTCTCGGAAACCACGGCGGGGGACGCCTCTGTGCGGTGCTCCTCGAAATGACAGTTCGGGGAGTGGAAGGTTCGGCAACACCCGCTCAGGCGCCGACGGAGACCGGCTCGCCCGCTTCCAGCTGCGCCAGCGCTTTGCCGCAGCGCTCGCCCCACAGGTTGAAGCGGTTGGCCTGGTGGCCGGTGCGCCACGCGTCGGCCGCCTCGTCCATCCGGCCCTCCAGGTAGTACGCGCGCCCCGTCTCCCACCACGCCTCCAGCATCCCCGGCCCCAGCTCCAGCGTGCGGCCGAAGAAGGAGCGCGCGTCGTCGTACATCTCGCGCTCCAGGTACAGCATCCCCATGTACAGGTGCGCGTAGATCTGCGCCTTGCGGTCGCTTTCCTGGCGGATGGCGCGCGACAGGTGCTCGATGGCCTCGCCGAAGATCCCCTTCTTGAGGCAGATGTACCCCAGGTTCACCCGCGCCAGCGGGTTGTTGGGGTCGCGCATGAGCACCTTGTAGTAGGTCATCAGCGCGTCGTCGTACTGCTCGCGCAGCATCTGCGCCCACCCC
>DASUVG010000052.1:0-13268 GCA_036379135.1 Longimicrobium sp. | reverse complement strand
GTCCGCCATCTCCAGCCGCAGCCCCATCTCCCGCGCCAGAATGGTAACCTTTCGCGCCACGTCGGCGCCGGAAAGGTCGTCCCGCGGGTCCGGCTCCGTAAAGCCCTGCTGCCGCGCCTCGATCACCAGCTCGCTGAACGGGCGGACGCCGTCGAACGCGTTGAAGAGGTAGGAGAGGGTGCCGCTCAGCACGCCCTCGATCCGCTGCACCTCGTCCCCGGTGGTGATCAGGTCGCGCAGCGTCTGGATGATGGGAAGCCCGGCGCCCACCGTGGTCTCGTACAGGTAGTGCGCGCCGGGGCCGCGGCCGGCCTCTCGCAGCTCGTCGTAGTAGGCGATCTCGAGCGTGTTGGCGCGCTTGTTGGGGGTGATGACGTGGATGCCGCGCCGCAGCCAGTCCCCGTAGCGCCGGGCGATGTCCTCGTCGGCCGTGCAGTCGATGATCACCGTGTGCGGCAGGTGCTCCGTCTGCACGTGGTCCACGAAGGCGTCCAGGTCGAACGCCTCGCCCCGCTCCAGGTCCGCGCGCCACTGCTCCAGCGGCAGCCGGCGCTCGTCGCGCGCCATGCGCTTGCGGGTGGCGACGGCGCGCACGCGCAGGTCCACGTTGTGCTCCGCGCGTAGCGTCTCCGCCCGCGCCGCCAGCTGGTCCAGCAGCGCCGCGCCCACGACCCCCGCGCCGATGATCCCGATCGACAGCGTCTGCCGGGAGAGGTAGAGGCCGGCGTGCACGGCCCGCAGCGCACGCTGCGCCTGGGCGCCGTCCACGACGACGGAGATGTTGCGCTCCGACGAGCCCTGGGCGATCGCGCGGATGTTGATCCCCGCCTTGCCCAGTGCGCCGAAGACGCCCGCCGCCACGCCCGGGTGCCCCGCCATCCCGTCGCCGACCACGGCCAGGATGCAGCAGTCCGCGTCCACCTCCAGCGTCTGGATCTGCCCGTGGTGGCGCTCGGCGAAGAACGCCGTCTCCAGCGCTACCCGCGCCGCCTCCGCCGACGCCGCGGGGACGGCGAAGCAGACGGAGTGCTGCGAGCTCCCCTGCGACACCATCCGCGCCGTAACCCCCGCCTCGCGCAGCGCGGTGAAGAGGCGGACGCCCAGCCCGGGGAGCCCGCGCATCCCCGTCCCCTCCAGGTTGACCAGGGCGACGCCTTCCACCGTGGAGATCCCCTTGATCATCCGCGCGCCGCCGTCGGGGTCGATGCGCGTTCCCGGCGCCTCGGGGCGGAAGGTGTTGCGGATGTAGATGGGGATGCCGCGCTCCACCGCCGGGCTCATCGTCTCCGGATGGACCACCCGGGCGCCGAAGTGGGCCAGCTCCATCGCCTCGCGGTAGGAGAGGCTCTCGAGGACGACGGCCTCGGGGACCAGGCGCGGGTTGGCGCTCATCACCCCGTCCACGTCCGTCCAGATGTGGATCTCGTCCGCCTGCAGCAGCGCGCCGAAGATGCTGGCGGAGAAGTCGCTGCCGTTGCGCCCCAGCGTGGTGGGCACGCCGGCGGCGGTGGACGCCACGAAGCCGGTGATGACCAGCGTGTGCGGCAGCCCGCCGCGCTCCCTGATCCACGCGTCCAGCCGCTGCCGCGACGCCTCCCAGTCCACCCGCGCCGACTGCTCGCCCGGCTCGGCGATGAGGACGGCGCGGGCGTCCAGCCAGACGGCGTCCTGGCCGCGGGCGCACAGGTAGGCGGCCAGCAGGCGCGCGGACCACACCTCGCCCAGCCCCACCACCATGTCCGCCGCGCCGCGGGGCGCGTGGCGCACGATCCAGGCGGCGCGCAGCACGTCGTCCACGTCGGCAAGGTCGCGCTCCAGCGCGGCCAGCACCTCGTCGCCTTCGGTGCCGGGAAGGAGCTCGCGGGCGGTGGCCAGGTGGCGCTCGCGGACGGCGGCCAGCTCGTCGCGGTAGCCGCCGTCGCGCGCGCCGGCCTGCTCCACGGCCCGCACCAGCGCGTCGGTCACGCCGCTCATGGCGCTGACGACGACGGCGCGCCGCGCCTCGGGCCGCGCGGCGACGATGTCGGCGACGGCGCGGTAGCGCTCGCCGCTGGCGACGCTGGTTCCGCCGAACTTGTGCACCACCAGCTGCTCGGAGCTCATAGGGCGTGTTCTTTCCGACGGGGTGCCGTCCGCCCGGGGCGGACAAAAGAAAAGCGGCCCGTGATCACCTCACGGGCCGCCCTGCCGGTGTGCCTGCGCCGTTCCCTACCGACGTGAGCGCTCCCGGCCGCGGCCCGTGGCACAGGTCGTGGTCGCGATGATCGTCATAGTCACGCAAACCGTCGCGTTACGGTAGGATTCCATCGTACTCACGTCATCGTTCAGGGTCAAGCGGATGTGCACGCCACGAACACAATCGCACGAGGAGCGCGGGGATGCAAGGCCGCTGTTTCTCGAGCTGGCCTGTTTGGCGCGACGGGAGTTGGCGCGACGGGAGGGCAGGGATTCGCGTGCTCCGGTTCCCGGTCCGGATGTGTTGCCCCTCCGCCGATCGCGGATGTGGCGGATGGTTCTCCAGATCGCGCATCAGGTGGTGAGATCGACCCGCTTTCCTGCGCCTCCGAGACTCTCCGCCGATCGACATCCCTATTCAAAAAGAACGCGGATGGCCCCCTGCCGCATCCCCATCCGTCTGCTGTTCCCGACGTCCCCAGCGATCGTGCCTCGTCGGCCACCGCGCCATGCCTCCGCTCGATACGGATCGCTGTGCGAGGCCCCAAATCCGTTTTCGCACTCCAGGAGCGCAGAGGAAACGGCACGAGAAAACTCCGCTAACTCCGTTGACTCCGTGTGAGGCCCATTCTTTTTGCGGCTCCGGCAGCGACGCCGGGGGTTGACACCCGCCGCAGCACTGCACCACATTCAACTAAAAGGTTGAATGTTGGAGACGCAGACGATGCAGTCCACGCTGGACGATACGCTGACCGCGCTGGCGGACCCCACGCGGCGCGCCATCCTGCAGCGCCTGTCCGCCGGCGACGCGCGGGTGACGGAGCTGGCGCAGCCGTTCGCCATGTCGCTGAACGCGGTCAGCAAGCACATCCGCATGCTGGAGCGCGCGCGGCTGGTGCGGCGGCGGCGCGCCGGGCGGGAGCACATCCTTTCCCTGGCCCCCGCCGCGCTGGACGAGGCGGCCGCCTGGATCAACGCGCAGCGCGCCGCCTGGACCGCGCGGCTGGACGCCCTCGACGCCATTCTGCAGGCCGAGGACGCGGCCGCATCCACCCCTCACCCGGAGCAGGCACCATGAGCAGCCCCACGCAGCCGCCCCTGGTGGTGCGCGTCACCCGCCGCTTCGCCGCGTCCGCGGAGCGCGTGTTCGACGCGTTCCTGGACCCGGAAAAGGCCGGCCGCTTCATGTTCGCCACCCCCGCGGGGCAGATGGTGCGCGCGGAGGTGGACGCGCGGGTGGGCGGCCGCTACCTCTTTACCGACCGGCGCGACGGCGAGGATGTGGAGCACTTTGGCGAATACCTGGAGATCGACCGCCCGCGGCGCCTGGTCTTCACCTTCTCCGTGGACAGGACTTCGACGGACGCGGACCGCGTGGCCATCGACGTGGTGCCGCTGGAGTCCGGCTGCGAGCTTACGCTGACGCACGAGATGAAGCCCGAGTGGGCGGAGTACGCCGCGCGCACCGAGCAGGGCTGGACGGGCATCATCGAGGGCCTGGCCCGCACGCTGGGCGAGGGATGATTTTTAGCGGAGTCGGTATGATGGCCTTCCTCATACGCAATCGGGAAAATCTGAACCGATTTTGATCACACAGAGCAGCAGAGAGGCAGAGTAGCAGAGGACACCGTCCTTCTCTGCTGCTCTGCCCCTCTGCTGCTCTGTGTGATAATGCTTCTTGCGGATTTGCGATTCGATCAGGTCCGGGAAATCGACCTTTTATCGCGATTTCGGGATGCCGGATCAGTTTTCCCGCGGCTGGATGGAGACGATCTCGCCGACCTGCTCCACGATCCCGGCCACATAGGTGGTTCCGTCCTCCGCGGCGCGCAGACGGGGCATGCGCACGAGCCAGCGGCGAACGATCCAGGCGCCGTCGGGAAGCTGCTCGAAGTTCAGCTCGCCCCCCAGCAGGTCGTCGGGGTTGGCCCACGGAAGGTTCACGTACGTGTACTCCAGCCGGCGCAGGCGCGCGGTGCGCCGGTCCATCCACAGGATGCCGCGCACGTCCGGCAGCGTGCGGTCCGCCGTGGGCGCGAACTCCAGCCCCACGCTCCCGCGCCGCTCGCGCAGGCGAAAGCAGTGATGGTCCAGAAAGGCGTCGGAGAGCAGGGTGTTGGCGTCCGGCGCGTGAAAGACCATCGAGTCCCCCGCCGCGCCCTCCACGTAGCCGTGCTGCGCCAGCCGGTGCACGGGCGTGGCGTGGAACGGCTCCGAGGTGAAGTCCGGGCTGGTCCACTCCTGCTGGTTGTAGGTGCGGCGGGAGTACAGCGTGCGGTCCCGGCGAAGGAGCCGCGTGCGAAACGCATGGCGCCGCGCCTGGTCGGCCACGGCGGCGGCGTCCAGCGCCTTGCGCAGCTCCTCCCAGGCGATGGCCGCCTCCGCCTGCGGGCGGATGGTGCATTCCCGCTGCGTCCCCGTAACCAGCAGCGGCTCCAGCGTCACCTGCCGCGGCTCCAGCACCAGCCGCTGCTCCACGGCCTCGCCCTGGGCCAGCGGCAGGGCGGGGGAGACCGCGTGCGCGTAGCCCACCCGCTCCGCGCGCAGCGAGTACGTGCCCGGCCCGCCGCCCCGCACGGCGAAGCCGCCCTGCGCGTCGGTAAGGGTGGCGGCCACCCGCCGGCCGTGCTCATCCAGCAGCATCACCACGGCGCCCGCCACGGGCTCCCCCGCCGGCTCCACCACGTGCCCGCGCACGGACTGCGCGCCGGCGGGCGCGGCGGCGAGCAGGGCGACGGCGAGCGCGGCCAGGCGCGGAAGTACGGTGCGGATGCGCATGCGGGGCCTTCCAGACCAGTGCGGGGTTCGGTGCGGTTCTCGCGCCTGTCGGGCGTGTGCCCGGATTCCGCCCGGGCGCTTCTTCGTTTCGTTCTCGCTAACCGGATGAATTCGCCGGATGGCCCGGCGGATAGACGGGGTCGCCCAGCCACCACGTGCCGCGTCCGCCGGCCAGCACGTCGTCGATCCAGCGCTCGTACCATTCCAGGAAGGTCACGTCCAGCGGAGCGAAGCCCGCGTCGACGCCCCGGTTGTCCACCCACATGGTCCCGCGCGCAGGGCCGGTGACGACGAGCAGGTGCAGGTATCCGCACCCTTCGTCGCACAGGGGCAGCGTGCCGGCGCCCTCGCGCAGCGACTGAAAGCTCTGCTCTTCCTCGCTCACCTCGCCGCGGTCCGCGCGGTCCCAGAAGGCGATCACCTCCGGGTCCGTGTCGGGATTGTACGTCCGGACGTGAGGGAACGGCGTCGCGAGCAGCTGTGGATGCGTGTCCGCCTTCGTCTCCCGCAGCGCGGTGGTCAGCCGGAACAGCCCGTACGCCGGCCCCGCACCCCCGTCGCCGACGCGCGTGACGAACCCGCGGTACTCCTCCGGGAACGTGATCCCCAGCCGCGCCTCGATGGCCGCCACCTCGTCCATCGCCAGCGGCGGGTTGAGCTCCGGCATCCCGCCGCTCTCCGCGCCGAACGGCCGCGCGTCCCGCGCCCGCCGCACCTTCTCCGCGATCCGGTCCAGCGCCGCCTCCAGCATCGCTCCGCTCCTCTCCCGCCGCCGTTCAGAATCGATGGGTACCTCCCGCGGGCCGCGGCAGTCGCTTCATCGCTCGGCGGCGCGCAGGCGGGGCTCGGGGGCGATCACGCCGGCGATCAGCAGCCCGGCGACCAGCGCGACGGCGGTGAGCATCATGCTGAACGCCGTCTGGATCCCCGCCAGCGCCTGCCGCTCCATCAGCGCGTTCAGGCTCAGAAAGCCGATGCTCCCCGGCACCAGCAGCAGCATGGCCGGCACCAGCACCACCGACGGCGGCCGGCGTCGCCAGCGCGCGTAGGCGTTGCTGGCCAGCGCCACCACGAACCCGCCCGCGAACGCCCCCAGCTCCGGCCCCAGCGCCGCCGCGCCCCGCCGCCCCGCCTCCGCCCCCAGGATGGTCGCCAGGATGATCCACGGCGCGTCGCGTGGCGCGGCGCGCAGGATGATGATGGCGCCCACGGGCGAGAGCAGCAGCGCCGCCAGGCTGGCCCACCCCGGCAGGGGCGTGGGATCCACCAGGACCGGCGTGCCGAAGGCCTCGGCGCCCAGGGTGTTGCCCAGGGCCACGCCGAAGCCCAGCCCCAGGAAGGTGATGAAGGCCCCGCTGAGCCGCGCCGTTCCCGACGCCAGCTGGCGGCTGGACAGCTCCCGCAGCGCCGTGGTCAGGGTGAGCCCGGGAAGGAGCACGATCAGCCCCGCCAGCGTGGCCACCAGCACGGAGAGCGGCCCCGCCAGGTGCGCCAGCGCCACCGCCGCGGCGCTCACCAGAAAGGCGGCCAAGGGCTCGAACACGCGCTGCAGCCGCGGCTGCCGCCCCGCCAGCATAGAGAACAGGCGCACCCCCAGCCCCAGCAGCGTGGCCGCCGCGATCTCGCGGCCGCCGCCGCCCAGAAGCTGGCAGGTGGCGCCGCTGATCCCCGCGAACGCCAGCGTGGTGGCGAACGGCCCGTACGGCGGCGGCGCGTCCGCGATGCGGTTGATGCGGGCCGTGCCCTCCACGGGGGTGATGCGCCCCTGCGCCACGTCGCGCGACACGTCCTCCACCGCCGCCAGCCGGCCCAGGTTCACGTCCCCCGGCTCCACGCGCAGCATGTGCGTGCGCTGCCGCTCCACCGGCCCGAACGAGGCCATGATGGAGGTGGGCTGGGTAAAGAACTGGGCGCCGTCCAGCCCCAGCCGGTCGCTCATGGCGCCCAGCATGTCTTCCAGGCGGTTGGACGCCTCGCCGTAGCTGTGCAGCGCGCGCCCCAGGTGCAGCACGAACCCCACCGCCGCCGCATCCGGCTCATGGTCCGGAGGGGGCGCGGCGGGGTCGGCGGGGCGGGGCACCGGGCCGGTGGATGACGGCGGGGGGTGGGTGTCGGCTGCCATGGCCGGAGTGTACGGTCCGGGCGAACGGTCCGCCAGTCGCGGACGGGCTCGCTTGCGGGCCGGGCACTTGCCGGCGCGGCACGCCCCCGGCTCACGGTGCGCGCGGCGCTGGATGGCCCGGGAAGTCCGTGCGCTGCTTCCGGCCTCGGCGTCAGAACTGGAAGCCCAGCTTGATCCCCGTGCTGATGGGGCGGAACTCCAGGGTGCCCGGCGTGTCGTGCGAATAATCCCGCGCGGCGATGCGGAGCTCGGGGGCCAGCACCAGCGCGCGGCCGCCTTCCAGGTTGTACTTCACGCCGAAGCCGACCAGGTAGCTGAGCCCCACGCTGCGCAGGTCGTAGTCGAACCCGCTCTCGTCCTGCCGCACCAGCAGCTCGGGCACCACGCCCGCCTCCACGAACGGCTTGAGCCCCCTCCCCGGGTTGATCAGGTTGAACCCGAGGGTGAGCGGCGCGCCCAGGTACACGAAGTCCACCTCGTTCTCGGAGGTCCGGCCGTCTTCGGTGGTGCGTTCCGCAAACCCGCGGCTGGCCAGCGAAAGCCCCACCCGCAGCGACGTACGCGGCGCGATGCGCGCCAGGGCCGAGGCGCCCACGGAGTATCGCACCGTCTCCTTCTGCCTGCGCTCGAACCCTCCCTGCGGCGCCTCGGCGATCACGCTGCTCATGGAGGCGGACCCGGTGTGGTCCAGCGAGGCCTCCACCTGGAACCGCGGCTGCCACTGGGCGTGGGCCGCGGGCGCCGCGAGCGCCACCAGGGCCAGCGCGGCTGCACCTGCGCGTCCGAACGAAAATGTGGGCATGGAAGGGCTCCTCGGGGATCCAGGGGTGGGTGGCGCCGGCGAAATGCCGGCGGAAACAGAACGACCGGGGGCGCGTGTTCGGGACACGGGTGAGCGCCGTTCATCCTCCATGATCGCACCGCCGGCCGATCCGGAACAGTGCGGACGTGCGGGAAGTAGATACGGCCGTTCCCATCGTCCGTACCTCTGCCGAAAGGTCGTATGAAAACCAACCTTCGTCTGCTTTACGCGTCCGCATCCGTGCTGGCCCTGCTCGCCTTGGCCGGACCCGCGCACGCGCAGGAGTGCGTGGGGCTGCCCAGCGGACGCGGCATCCTGTCGCTGGGGGTCGAAGGGACCGACGGCGCCACCGGCCGCGGCGCCGCCTTCGCGTACCAGACCCCGGGCGCGTCCCTGCAGCTGCAGCACCGCTCGCTGGATGCTTTTGCCCAGCAGGACGAGATCAGCGAAACCGAGGTGCAGGGTACCGTGCGCGTGGGGCGGTTCCGCCTGCCGCTCTGCATCACGGCCGGCGTGCAGCTGACGGACTACGAGTACAGCGAGCACGCGGGCTCGGGGACGGGTTCGGACGGGATCTACACCGACAGCTACCACATCATCGGTGGATACCAGCGGGTGCGCGTGCCCGTCGGCATCAGCGTGGGCCGCGAGTTCAACGTGGGACGCGGGGTGTCGCTGGTGCCCTACCTGCAGCCCACGCTGGTGTGGGAGCGCGAGCGGCTGACCCCCGCGGGCGATGCGCCACAGACGCGCATGGGGCTGGGCTGGGGCGTGAACGGCGGCCTGGCGATCGCGAAGGACTGGTTCGTCCTGCGCGCGAACCTTTCCCACACGTCCACGTACGACCGGGCGCTGTCGTCCCGCAACAACTCCCCCGGCCTCTCCGTGCACATGGGCGTGCGGTTCTGAGCGCACGGGTGTAGCCGTACACACCTCGACCAGAGCGGCCCCGGCGACCGCCGGGGCCGCTCTTCGCCCGCTTGCTTGCTGATACCGGAACCGGGAAAAACATGACTTCCTGAGGGAGCGCACGCGCAGATCCTGCCGCCCGCACTGACGCTGGCGCGCGACCGAAGGACCTCCTCTAGGCTGCGCAGGGGCCGGATCAGGACGCGGAACCAGCCCCTTCGTTCTGCTGGCGAGGTCCTTCGGTCGGCGCGCCGGGTTCCCCGGTAAAGGCAAGGTTCGGCGCGGCGCCTCCCTCAGGAAGTCATGCACTCGATTGCCGGAGGGGGTATGAGAATGAGCCGCGCCCCTGGAGCCGCAAGCTCGGACTCCGTGGATGCGCTCCACGTGCGCGGCGTGACGTCTACAGACGAGAGCCGCGCGATCCCCCCGCCTTGCAGCCGGCTGCCAATGATGGTAATTTACGTCACAAACCGCAATCTGTGGCGGCCTCTCCGCGGACGATCTATGACGTTCGGAAGTTTGCCACTCCAACCCTGGCAGGGAATATCTCATGACTCGCATCCGGCTGCTCAAGCGCGTGCTTTACGTCGTCCCGGTAATCGGGGCGATGGTGTTCGGGACGACGCAGGTGTTCGCGTCGTCCACGCCGCGGGAGGCATTGGCCTGCTCGAAGCTGTGCCTCCAGGAATGTGGCCCCGCGGGCGGCGTGTGCAGCAGCTACGGCGTCTGCATCTGCCGCTGAACGTGCCGCACCATGTGACGAGAGGAGCCCGCCGCGAAGGCGGGCTCTTCGTTTGTCACCCGCCATGGAGACCCCCGCGCCGTTCGGCGCGCTGGGACTCTCGCTGGCCCAGGGTGAAACGCTCGTTAGGTCCTGCTGAGAACGCGCATCTTGCGACACTTGCAGTGCTCCGCTATCCTTCGCCGCAACGGGTTTGCGCTCTCCTCGACGTGTGCCCTTCAGTTGCGGCTTCGATTCAATCCGCCTCACCTGTCTTACGCTTCACACATTCCAGTCCCTTGTGTACATCCCTGAGTGGTTCCAGGCTTCCCCTCCGCTCACGACCGAGCAGGCGTGGACCCGGGAGGCCTGTGTCCCGGCGGCGAAGTACATCTTCTTTTCGCGACAGACGATCTGACCGATGATGAATCGCGGATTCAGCCTTCCTGCGCGCCTGGCACTCCTGCTGGCCTGTGCGCTCCCGGTCGGCGGGTGCAACGCCATAGGAGACTTGATCCTCGGCGAGCGATATGACGGACCGCAGCCGGCGGCGGAAGGCATCAACAACGAAGTGGCCGTCGTACGGCTGGTAGAGGTGGTGCCGTCCGGCCAGACCGTGCTGCTGATCGATCGGACGCGGTTCGTGGCCGCGGGTGACCCGCACAACGTGAATCGCGTCGCCCGGGTGGCGTCCGGAGAGGAGATGCGGCAAGAGGTGGCCGCGCTGAACCTGGCCCGTGGAGACCAGGTGGTCATCTCCACCGACTACCAGGGCACCGTAAATGTGATCGGAAGCAATTCCGTTCCCGACTGGCCAGGACACACGGCCTACGAGTATCCCATCGGGTTCCACGCCATCACCGCGATCGCCCGCGCCGGCAACTGATCCGGCCTGCCCGTTGGAGCGCCGGCGGAGTCGCCCTGCAGCGGATTGACGCGCGAGAAGAGGCCCCCGGCGAATCGTTAGCCAGGGGCCTCTCCGCGTCACCTCCGGTGCAACTGCTTAGAAAGGTGTCGACAGTCGATGTCGACATTCGACATTGCGCGGCCACCGAGCCCAACCCAACTTCCCATCCCGGGGCAGAATCGGTGCGGCTTCACCGTTTCTCCCCACGACAGCGAACGCGCTGCGGCCGCTCCCGCGCAGCTGTTCTTCCCACCCGCCACACCAGCCGATGACCCGACACACCATCCGCGGCCTCGCCGCGCGCATCCTGCTGGCCCTCGCGGCCGTCTTCGCGGCGGCGCCGCTGGCCGCGCAGCAGGAGACGCCCGCGCCCATCGCGCTCTCGGATCCGGACGGGCAGGAGCTCGTCATCCAGGAGCTGAACGTTCGCGCGGCGGTGCAGGGGGTGTTCTCGCTCACCGAGATGGAGATCGTCTTCCGCAACCCGCACGGGCGGCGGATGGAAGGCCGCTTCACCGCGGTGCTGCCGGAGGGCGCCACCGTCAGCCGCTTCGCCAAGGAGGTGAACGGCGCGCTGATGGAGGGCGAGGTGGTGGAGCGCCTGCGCGCCAACCGCGTCTACGCCGAGATCCTGCACCAGATGCGCGACCCCGCGCTGCTGGAGCAGGACCAGGGCAACCGCTTCAGCGCGCGCATCTTTCCCATCGAGGCGGGCGCCACCGTGCGCGTCGTGCTGGGCTACACGCGCCTGCTGCCGCTGGAGGGCGGCGTGCGCACCTATCGCGTGCCCCTGCGCGGGCTGCCGCGCATCGGGATGATGCGCGTGACCGCCAACGTGCAGCCGCTTCCGCACGAGCAGCAGGTGGGCGCCACCCTGGCCGGCCCCGAAGGGAGCCGGATGGGCGAAGGCGGCACCCTGGCGTGGGAGAACGAGAGCTTCACCCCCACCGAGGACCTGGAGATCCGCTGGAGCCCGCGCCCCGACGCCCCACGCGAGTACCTGCTGCGGGCCGGGCGCTTCTACATCGCCGGCGTGCGGCCGGACGTGGCCCCCACGCCGCCCGCCGGCGCGGGGACGCGCTGGGTGTTCCTGCTGGACACCAGCGCCAGCGCCGCCGAGGGGATGGACCACCGGATCGCCGCCCTGCGCGGCGTTCTGGCCACGCTCCCGGGCGGGCGGGTGGAGCTGATCGCCTTCGACCAGACCGTGGTCCCCCTGGGCGCCTTTACCCCGCGCGAGGCCGCCGCCCGCGTGGAATCGCTCGTCCGCGAGCGCGGGTTTCTGGGCGGCACCGACCTGCACGAGGCGCTGGGAGCCATCCAGGCGCGCGCCGTCCGCGAGCCCGGCACCCGCTTCGTCCTGGTGAGCGACGGCGCCGCCACGGTGGGCCAGACCTCGCCCGCCGAGCTGTTCCGCCCGCTGGACCGCATGCCGGCCGGTGCCCAGCTCAGCGCCCTGGTCCTGGGCGCGCGCGAGGACGCCGCCGCGCTGCGGCAGATCACCGCCGGGCGCGGCCGCATCGTCCGCGTCCCCTTCACCGACCGGATAGGGGACCGCGCCCGCGAGGCCGCCGCTCGCCTGGCCCTGGCCCCCGGCCGCACCGTCGAAGTCCGCGACGCCGCGGCCGAGGCCTTCTACGCCACCGGCGCGGTGGACGTGCAGCCCGGCGGCGAGGTGCTGGTGCTGGGCCGCCTGCGTGCGGGGGATGAAACGCGGGTGGCGGTGGATGGCGTGCGCACCGGCGCCGCCCTCGCGCTGGACGAGGACCGCTTCGGGCCGCTGCTGGTGCGCGAGTTCTACCGCGCGCACCTGGATCGCCTGCAGGAGGACGAGCGCCACGCCGACGGCCCCGAGGCGCGCCAGCGCCTGGCCCAGGAGCAGGTGCGGCTGAGCGTGGAGCACCGGGTGATGGTGCCGCGCACCACCATGCTGGTGCTGGAGACGGAGGCCGACTACGACCGCTTCGGCATCGACCGCACCGCGCTGGCGCAGATCCTCACCGTGGGCCCGCGCGGCATCCAGCGCCTGGACCGCGAGCCCGGCCGCCTGGCCCTGGCCGACCCCGCCATCTCGCGGGACGATGAGGAGGATGAGGAGGACGATGCCGCCCGGCGGAGGGACGAGCCCGCGCCGGCCGACGAGGACGCGGACGCAGAAGCGGAGGAGGCGAGCGCCGGCGCCGGTGCGCCCGAGGCCGCCCGCGTCTCGGCACCGATGAGCGCGATCGTCCCGCCGCCTCCGCCCATGATGGCCCCGCCGCCGCCCGCGCCGTTGTCCGCGCCGCCCCTTCCGCCCCCGCCGGTGCAGCTCAGCGAGGTGGTGGCCGTGGGACAGACGGGCGCGGCTTCGGCGGCGCGTCCCGCGCTGCCGGAGTGGGTGGGCGCCCGCCGCTTCCGTCCCGGCGAGGCGGACAGCCTGCTGGCGCGGCTGGCGGCCAGCCCGCGCGACCGCGCGCTTTACAACCAGCTCAGCGAGGCGCTGGCCGAGGGGGAGCGCTGGAGCGAGCTGCGCGACGTCACCTTCCGCTGGCAGCCGATGGACCCGGACAATCCGCAGGTCTACGAGAGCCTGGCGCTGGCCGCCCACCACCTGGGCCGCCGCGACGAGGCGTGGCGCGCCACCGGCTCGCTGGTGGAGGTGGCGCCGGGGAAGCCGGAGATGCTGCAGCGCGCCGCGCTCCTTCTCTGGCGCGTGGGCGCCCGCGACGCGTGGGAGGCCCCCGCCCGCCGCGCCGTGGAGATGCGCCCGGACCTGCCGAACCCGTATCGCACGCTGGCCCTCCTCCTCTGGCAGGCGGGGCGGCTGGAAGAGGCGGCCGAGGTGCTGGAGCGCGCGCTGGAGAACCCGGTGGAC
>DASUVG010000051.1:0-5083 GCA_036379135.1 Longimicrobium sp. | reverse complement strand
ACGCCCAGCGAGCGGAGGTGGAGCGCCAGCCGGTTCGCGCGCGCGTTCAGCTCCGCGTAGCTCAGCCGCTCGTCCTCGAAGACCACCGCCGTCGCATCGGGCGTGCGCTCCACCTGCCGCTCGAAGCGCGTGTGGATGCAGGCGTCGTCAGGATACGCCACGTCGGTGCGGTTCCACTCCTCCACCACCCGCGCGTGCTCCTGTGGCGGCAGCATCGGCAGCCGCCCAACCGGCTGGCGCTCGTCGGCCACC
Source organism: Longimicrobium sp. (assembly GCA_036379135.1). Classification (GTDB taxonomy): domain Bacteria; phylum Gemmatimonadota; class Gemmatimonadetes; order Longimicrobiales; family Longimicrobiaceae; genus Longimicrobium. The sequence continues at coordinate 4,831 of DASUVG010000051.1, read as the reverse complement.
ATCGCGGCCAGCACCCGCCGCAGGTAGTCGAGCCACCGCTCCACGGTCTCCCGCTCGAAGAGCGCCGTGGCGTACGTCAGCCCACCCACGATCCGGTCCCCCGCCGCCTGCAGCGAGAGCGACAGGTCGAACTTCGCCTGCACATCCGGGGAGCTCGCGCCCACAACCCCCACACCGCCCACTTCCAGCCCGGCCAGCTCCAGGCTCCCGCGCGGCATGTTCTGCCAGGTGAACATCACCTGAAAGAGCGGATGGTGCGCCATGCCGCGGGCCGGGTCCACCAGCTCCACCACCTGCTCGAAGGGGAGGTCCTGGTGGTGCTGCGCCGCGAGCGCACGCTCCTTCACCCGCCCCAGCAGCTCGGCCACCGTGGGCGAGCCCGACAGGTCCATCCGCAGGGCCAGGGTGTTGACGAAGAACCCGATCAGCCCCTCGATCTCCCGCCTCCCGCGCCCTGCTGTCGGCGTGCCGATCACCGCGTCGTCCTGCCCGGAAAGCCTGCCCAGCACCACAGCCCACCCGGCCAGCAGCGTCATGAAGAGCGTGGTACCGTGCCGCCGGGAAAGCGCCTTCAGCCCCGCCGTGAGCGTCTCGTCCAGCTCCACGATGAGCCGCGCCCCCGCATGGTCCATCTGCGCCGGCCGCGGGCGGTCGGTGGGCAGCTCCAGCAGCTCCGGTGCGCCGGCGAGCGTCTGCGTCCAGTAGTCCGCCTGCTCTCGCAGCACCTCGCCGCTGACCCAGCGCCGCTGCCAGGCCGCGTAGTCGGCGTACTGTACCGGCAGCCCGGGAAGGGCCGCCTCCCTCCCCTCGCGGTGGGCGGCGTACAGCGCGGAGAGCTCGCCGGTGAGCACCCCCATCGACCAGCCGTCGCTGACAATGTGGTGCATCGTCATGAGCAGCACGTGGTCGTCCGCCGCCAGCCGGACGAGCCGGCCGCGGATGAGCGGGCCCCGCTCCAGGTCGAAGAGTGCACCCGCCTCCTCGGCCATCAGCCGGCGGAGCTCGACGCCCGCGTCCGCCTCCCCGCCCAGATCGTGTTCGAGGAGGTGGAATCCGATGTCCGCCGGCGCGATCCGCTGCTCCGGGGCTCCGTCCACCTGCGCGAAGGTGGTGCGCAGTGCCTCGTGGCGGGCCACGATCCCGTCCAGCGCGCGACCCAGCGCCGCCCGGTTCAGGGGGCCCCGCAGACGCAGGCGCATGGGGATGTGGTACGTGCTGCCCAGACCTCCCAGCTGCTCCAGGAACCACAGCCGCTGCTGCGCGAACGAGAGCGGCACCAGGCCGTCGCGGGGCGCGGGCTCGATGGGCGGAAGCTCCGCCCGCGCCGCCGTCTCCAGCTCCCGCGCGAAGTCGCTGAGGACGGGCCGGGCGAACAGCTCGCCCAGCGCAACCTCCACCCCCAGCGCCTGCTTCACCCGCGAGATCACCTGCACCGCCAGCAGCGAGTGCCCGCCCACCTCGAAGAAGCCGTCCTGCCGGCCAACGCGCTCCAGCCCCAGCACCTCGGCCCAGACCGCGGCGACCGCGGCCTCGGTCTCCGTCCGCGGCGCTTCGTAGCCGCGCCGGGCGAAGGCGTCGTCCCCGGGCGCCGGCAGGGCCCTGCGGTCCACCTTGCCATTGCGCGTGAGCGGCAGCGCGTCCAGGTGCACGTACGCCGCGGGGACCATGTACTCCGGCAGCCGCTCCAGCAGGTGCGCGCGCAGCGCCTCCGGCCTGGCCGCGCCGCCCACGCAGTAGGCGACCAGCCGCTTGGCCCCGGCGCCGTCCTGCCGCGCCACCACCACCGCCTCCTCCACGGCCGCGTGCTCCAGCAGCCGCGCCTCGATCTCGCCCAGCTCGATGCGGAAGCCGCGCACTTTCACCTGATCGTCCACCCGGCCCGCGAAGTCCAGCGTGCCGTCCGGCCGCCGGCGCGCCAGGTCGCCGGTGCGGTACAGCCGCGCGCCCGGCTCGCCGCCGAACGGATCGGGGACGAAGCGCTCCGCGGTGAGCGCGGGGCGGTTCAGGTACCCGCGCACCACCCCCGCGCCGCCCACATACATCTCGCCCACCACGCCGGCCGGCACCGGTGCGCCGTGCGCGTCCAGCACGTAGACGCGCAGGTTGGCGATCGGGCGGCCGATCGGAGGGTTCCCCGCCTCCTCACCGCGGTACTCGTGGAGGGTGGTGGCGATCGTGGCCTCGGTGGGGCCGTAGCCGTTGAGGAGCCGGCGCCCTTCGGCCCAGCGGCGCGCCAGGCTCTCGGGGAGCACGTCGCCCATCGGGATCAGCGTCCGGACGGAGCTCAGCCGCGCGTCGGGCGGGAGCGCCGCGAGCATCGCCACCGTGAGCGTCAGGTGGGTGATCCCGTGCTTCTCGACCGCCTCCGCCAGCGGCTCCCCCGCCAGCACCTGCGGCGGAACGTGCAGCATGGCGCCGCGACCCAGGGTGACGAACACCTCCCAGACGCAGGCGTCGAAGCCGAACGACTGGAACTGCATCACCCGGCTGCTCGAGTCGACGGCGTAGCCGGACGACTGCGATTGGATCAGGTTGCAAACGCCGCGGTGGGGCACCACCACGCCCTTGGGCGTCCCCGTGGAGCCGGAGGTGTAGATCACGTAGGCGGCGTGCCCGGGGGTGAGCCCGGCGCGCCCGGGGTTGTCCGCCGGCGCATCCGCCCAGGCGCGCTCGTCCAGCTCCACCACCAGCACGTCCAGTCCGGCGAATCGCGACGCCCACGCGGGCTGCGCCAGCACCAGCGCCGGGGCGCTGTCCTGAACCATGAAGCGCAGGCGCTCGTCGGGGTAGGCGGGGTCGAACGGCACGTACGCGCCGCCGGCCTTGAGCACCGCCAGCGGCGCCACGACCATATCCACGCTGCGCTCCACGCAGATCCCCACCCGCACCTCGGGTCCCACGCCCAGCCGGCGGAGGTGGTGCGCCAGGCGGTTGGCCCGCCGGTTCAGCTCCGCGCAGGTGAGCCGCTCCTCGCCCACGACCAGCGCCACGGCGTCGGGGGTGCGCTCCGCCCACGCCTGGACCAGCTCGTGGATGCAGCGGTCGGCCGGGTACTCCACCGCGGTCTGGTTCCACCCCTCCACCACCCGGGCGCGCTCGTCCGCGTGCATGAGCGCCAGGCGGTCCACGCGCTGGCCGTCGTCCGCGACCATCTCCTCCAGCACCCGCCGCAGGTACCCCAGCCAGCGCTCCACCGTCGCGCGCTCGAAGAGCGAGGCGGCGTACTCCACCCCACCCGTGATCCGACCGTCGCGCTCGATGAAGCTGAGCGAAAGGTCGAACCTGGCCGCCACCCGCGCGGCGAAGCCCACCGGGGCCTGCGAGGACAGCGCCGGTCCGGAAAGCTCCAGGGCGTCCGCGGACACGTTCTGCCAGGCGAACATCACCTGGAAAAGCGGGGTGTGCGAAAGGCTGCGCACGGGGTCCACCCGCTCCACCACCTGCTCGAAGGGGATGTCCTGGTGGTGCTGCGCCGCGAGCGTCCGCTCCTTCACCCGCCCCAGCAGCTCCGCCACGGTCGGCGCCCCCGACAGGTCCAGCCGGAGCGCCAGCGTGTTCACGAAGAAGCCGATCAGCCCCTCGATCTCCCGCCGCCCCCGGTTCGCCACGGGCGTGCCGATCACCACGTCGTCCTGGCCCGAGAGCCGGCCCAGCACGGTCGCCCATCCGGCCAGGACCACCATGTACGGCGTCGTCCCGTGCCGCCGCGCGAGCGCCTTGAGCCCCGCCGTGAGCGCCCCGTCCAGCTGCACCCCGAACTGCGCCCCCGCATGGTCCCTCTGCGCCGGCCGAGGATGGTCGGTGGGCAGCTCCAGCAGCTCCGGTGCCCCCGCGAGCGTGCGCGTCCAGTAGTCCGCCTGCGCCTGCAGGACCTCGCCCGCGACCCACTTTCGCTGCCACACCGCGTAGTCCGCGTACTGCACCTCCAGCGCGGGGAGCGGGTCCGGCGCGCCGCGGCGGAACGCCGCGTAGAGCGCGTCCAGCTCCCGGGTGAGCACCCCGCTGGACCAGCCGTCGCTGACGATGTGGTGCGTGGTGATCAGCAGCAGGTGATCGTCCGCGGCCAGCCGGACCAGCCGGCCGCGGATGAGCGGGCCCCGCTCCAGGTCGAACGGCACGCCCGCCTCCTGGGCCAGCAGCCGGCCGAGCTCGGCGTCCGCGTCCGTCCGCCCGCCCAGGTCGTTCTCCACCAGGTGGAACCCGACGTCCGCCGGCGCGATGCGCTGCTCGGGGACGTCGGCCACCTGCACGAAGGTGGTGCGCAGCGCCTCGTGGCGGGCGACGATCCGGTCCAGCGCGCGCCCGAGCGCCTCGCGGTCCAGCTCACCCCCCAGCCGCCGGCGCATGCGCACGTGGTACGTGCTCCCCAGGTCGCCCAGCTGCTCCAGGAACCAGAGCCGCTGCTGGGCGAACGAGAGCGGGATCGGGCCCTCGCGGGGGACGAGCTCGATGGGCGGAAGCTCCGCCCGCGCCGCCATCCCCACCTCGCGCGCGAAATCGCCGAGCACGGGCCGGGCGAACACCTCGCCCAGCGGCATCTCCACCCCCAGCGCCTGCCGCACGCGCGAGATCACCCGCACCGCCAGCAGCGAGTGCCCGCCCAGCGCGAAGAAATTGTCCCCGCGGCCCACCCGCTCGATCCCCAGCACCTCCGACCAGATCTCCGCCAGCGCCTGTTCGGTTTCCGTCCGCGGAGCCTCGTAGCCGCGCCGCGCGGAGGGGTCGTCCTCCGGTGCCGGCAGCGCCCTGCGGTCCAGCTTGCCGTTCGCCGTCACCGGCAGCCGCTCCAGCCGCACGTACGCCGCGGGCACCATGTACGCCGGCAGCCGCT
>DASUVG010000050.1:0-23145 GCA_036379135.1 Longimicrobium sp. | reverse complement strand
TCTGCGGGAACGCCCCCGGCCTTCTCGCGGGCCCAGGCTTCGCCAGATCGCGCATCGGGTGTTCGTGGAGGCCGGCTCCGGTGCGCTTGCGGCAGGAGGTCGGCGCCAGGCTGGGGACGAGGATGGCGGGATAGGTATCTCTCTAGAAAATTCTCATGGCCCCCTGCCGCGCTTCCCTCCCTCTACCGTTCCCGACGCGTCCACACACGCGTGGAGCAACCCCCACCCGCCGCCGTGCCCTGACACCCTTCCACTGCATCGCAGGTCATCTCGCTCCTGGAGAGCGCGACCGCAGTTTGCAACCCAATCCGCGATGAACCGAAAAACAACAGCCCCTGCGAACTGTCCCTTCAGCTCTGCGTGCTCTGCGCTGAAACGCGGCGCCCGGAGTGCACGGGGAATTTTGAGAAACGCGTCACACGGCGGTGGGTGGAGGGGCCTCGTTTTCCGCACGGACGGAGGGTGGCGCCGTGGCGGCGGGGGCCGGGTCGAGGGTGTTGTCGCTCACCCGGACCCTACCCGCGTTCCTGGTGTGGATCTCTCCGCCGTTCAGCGTGTTTCCGGTGACATGGCCGTTTTTGTAGCCGGCTCCGTTCACCACGATCCCCGCGGTGCCGGTGAGGGTGTTCCCTTTCACGATGAAGGGATCGGCGCCGCCGGGGTTGGTGGCGGTCTTCTGCGAGAGGACGATTCCGCCGGTGGGGCCGGTGATCTGGTTGCCGGAGACCACCAGCCCCGTCCTTCCGCCCACGGCGCCGTCGACGTAGCGGGTCTCGATCTTGATCCCCGTGGTGTTCTGGCCGCCCGACGCCTGGGTGACGACGTTGTCCGACAGCACCCAGTCCCGCGAGGTGGAGCAGATGATCCCCTCAATGAAGTTGGCCGTCGCGCGCGGGGTTCCCGAGAGATGGTTGCCCACGATGGTGATCCGCTCGCAGGTCATGTGGAACCGCTCCGTCCCGTTGTCGTCGTCGCCGAAGTAGATCCCCCCCGAGGCCGCGATCTCCGTGACGGTGTTGTGGTGGATTACGGCGTTGGTGACCACGGCGTTCCTGCTGCGGCCCACCAGCGAGATTCCCCACTGGTACGGGTTGGTGATCACGTTCTCGGCAACGAGGACGAACCGCGTTCCGCTGCCGCCCGCCATCTTGAGCTGCATTCCCTTCAGCGTGTTCTTGATCACGCGGAGGTAGGTGGAGTCGGCCGCGCTCACGGCCATCATGGTGTTGCCGATGGCGTCGGGCGCGGGGGCGGTGAAGGTGCACCCGTACACGTAGACGTGCGCGCTGCCTTTGTTGATGTGGATGGCCTGGGGGTAGTTGCGCGCGGTATTGATGTCGAACCCCAGTTTCTCCACGTTGACGCCGGTCGCGCCGGTGAGGGAGAGCATCACCACGCTGCTGTTCCCCCTGGTTCCGGGATGGGTGGCGGGAAAGCCGTTCCAGCCGTTGTCATGGATGGCGACGAGGAGGGAGGTGGGCCCGTCGCCCCGCAGGGTGATGCCGGAGGGGATCTCCACGGTGCGGCCGAGGAGATAGGTGCCGGCGGGTACGTAGACGGTGTCGCCGCTCCGGGCCGCCGCGACGGCCCTCCTGAAGGCGTCGGCGTCGTCGGTGGCGCCCTTGCCGCCGGCTCCGTAGGGGGCGTGGGTTACGTCGATGGTGGCCATGTGTCTCCGGACCTCCGGAATAAAGGTGGAATGGAGCGACGTGCATCAAGGAACGTCACATGGATGCGGGGCGCGAGGGCGGTGCCGCAAGATGTCATCCATTTCTGCGGATGGACGGCGGGCCTTTCCGCATCCCCGATCCACCCTTGTATGAACATTGCAGCCGATCGGCGGTCCGCCGCGCAGGGAGTGCGGCGCGTGGTCGTGCGTGCCTTGGGAGGAGGCTGGGGATGAAATCGTCCGAGAGGTCGGTGTCGGTGTGGGAGGCCACGGTGCCGCAGCGCGAGTATCCGCCGCTGACGGGCGAGGCGGAGGCGGACGTGTGCGTGGTGGGCGCGGGGATCGCCGGGATGACGGCGGCCTACCTGCTCGCTAAGGCGGGGCGGCGGGTGATCGTTCTGGACAAGACGAGCGTGGGAGGCGGCGAGACCGGGCAGACCACGGCGCACCTGAGCAGCGCGCTGGACGACTACTTTCACGTGCTGGAGAAGGTGCACGGGGAGAAGGGCGCCCGCCTGGCGTTCGAGAGCCACCAGGCGGCCATCGAGCGCATCGGCGCGATCGCGGCGGAGGAGGGGATCGACTGCGACTACGTGCGGGTGGACGGCTACTGGTTCCGCGAGCCGGGCGACCCGCACGGGCCGGACCTGCTGCAGAAGGAGCACGACGCTGCCCGCCGGGTGGGGGCGGAGGTGGAGCTGCTGGAGCGCATTCCCCAGGTGCCGTTCGACAGCGGGCCGGCGCTGCGCTTCGGCGGGCAGGGGCAGTTCCACGTGCTGAAGTACCTGGCCGGGCTGGCCGACGCCATCCACCGGCTGGGCGGGCGCATCCACACGGGGAACCTGGTGAACGAGGTGGAGGGCGGCGCGCGCGCGACGGCGAAGGGCGACGGCTTCTTCGTGTCCGCGGGCGCCGTCGTCGTCGCCACCAACCCGCCGGTGCACGACCGCTTTGCGCTGCACACCAAGCAGGCGCCGTATCGCACGTTCGTGATCGCCGGAAAAGTGGCGGCGGGGACGGTGCAGCCGGCGCTGCTCTGGGACACGCTGGAGCCCTACCACTACATCCGCACGCAGCCGGTGGAGGGCGATCCCTCCCGGGCGTGGGTGATCGTGGGCGGCGAGGACGTAAAGCAGGGGCACGCGGACGACGCGGACGAGCGGTTCGCGCGCCTGCTGGCGTGGGCGCGGCCGCGGTTCGGCATCCAGGAGGCGGAGCTGAAGTGGTCGGGGATGGTGATGGAGCCGTTCGACTACATGGCGTTCAGCGGGCGCGACCCGGCGGGGCGCGAGAACGTGTACGTGCACACGGGCGACAGCGGGCACGGGATGACGCACGGCACGCTGGGGGGGATGCTGATCTCCGACCTGATCCTGGGCCGTCCGAACGAGTGGGAGACGCTGTACGAGCCCTCGCGCAAGACGCTGTCGCTGGACTCGGTGAAAGAGTTCGCGATGGAGAACCTGGACGTGGCGGCGCAGTGGGCCAAGCTGTCGCCCACGTTCAGCGACGCGGGCAGCGCGGCGGAGGTGGCGCCGGGGACGGGCGCGGTGGTGCAGCGGGGGCTGCACAAGGTAGCCGTCTACCGTGACGAGGCGGGGGTGGCGCACGAGATGTCGGCGCTGTGCACGCACCTGCAGTGCGTGATCCGCTGGAACAGCGAGGAGCGCAGCTGGGACTGCCCCTGCCACGGCTCCCGCTTCGCGCCCACGGGCGAGGTGCTGACGGGGCCCGCCATCTACCCGCTCAAGCGGCTGGACGAGGCGAAGGAGTAATCCCGCGTCTTTATCGGACCTGGGTCGATTATACCGCCTCACGAAAAAGACCTGTTCTCACACGGAGGGCACGGAGGACACGGGGTTTTGATCCACTGTGTCCTCCGTGTGATGTGATACCAGATCCGGCAATAGAGTGCGTGACTTCCTGAGCCTGAGGGAGCGCGCCTCCGGAACTTGAAGTTACTCGAGCGGTTATGCGCGACCGAAGGATCTCTTCTCGGCTATCGCGGGGCTGGCTACGCGGCACTGATTCATACCGAATCCTGAAAAAGAATGGGCCTCACACGGAGTCAACGGAGTCAACGGAGGGCAAAACTCCACTCCGTTGACCCCGTTGACTCCGTTGACTCCGTGTGAGACAAAGCCACGATCTGCTTAACGGGAAGTGTTTAGCCGGAGTGGGTATGATCATGATACCAGATCCGGCAATCGAGTGCATGACTTCCTGAGGGAGGCGCCGCGCTGAACCTTGCCAAAACCGGAGACCCGGCGCGCCGACCGAAGGACCTCGCCAGCAGAACGAAGGGGCTGGTTCCGCGTCCTGATCCGGCCCCTGCGCAGCCGAGAGGAGGTCCTTCGGTCGCGCGCCGGGGGTCAGTGCAGCCGGCAGGATCTGCGCGTGCGCTCCCTCAGGAAGTCACATTCTTTTCCCGGATTCGGTGTGAGGTAAGCGGTTCCTGCTTCCACCGGGTGTTCAGCCGGAATCGTTTTCACTGGACCAGGACGTCGGCGATGCGCTGGGCGAACTCGTCCAGATCGGTGCGGTTGGTGTTGGCGAGCAGGATGACGGTCGCGTCCAGGTCCAGCAGGCGGTACAGCACGGCGTTGGCGCCCATGATGCTGCCGGGGCGCTTCGCCACCCGGTATCGCCTGCCGCCGCGCTCGAAGGAGTACGACCAGAGGCCGTAGCCGTATTCGTCCAGCGCGGGAGTGAGCAGCCGCTGGCGCGCATCGGCGCCCAGAAGCCGGTCGCCGCCGAACAGGGCGTCGGCGAAGACCCGCAGGTCGGCGGCGGTGGAGTACATGCCACCTGCGGCGTACCAGTTCTCCCAGTAGACCGGCAGGTCGGGAATCCCCTTTCCCGTATCATCCGGATAGAAGTAGGTGCTCGCGAGGCGGGGAAGGATGGTGTCGTACCGCATCATCCCCGTCCCGCGCATCCCCAGCGGCCGCAGGATGCGCTCGGCCAGCACCTCCGCGTACGGCCTGCCGGCGACGCGCTCGATGATCCTGCCGAGCACGATGTAGTCGGCGTTGTTGTACGCGAAGGCGGCGCCGGGCTCGCCGGCCAGCCGGCCGCCGCAGCAGCGGGCCAGCAGCGCGTCGGCGGTGTGCGGCTTCTGGTATCGCTCGATCCCGTTCTCCACCGCCTCCTGAAAGCTGCGCTCGCGGTCGAAGCTCTCAATCCCGGAAGTGTGGGTGAGCAGCTGGTGTACGGTCACGCGATCGGCACCCTCGCCGGGATAGTCCGGGAGCAGGGTGCCGATCGCCGCGTCCACGTTCAGCCTGCCCTCCTGGTGAAGCTGGAGGATGAGGACGGCGGTGAACAGCTTGGTGATGGACGCGATGCGGTAGCGCGTGGAGTCGTCCGCGGGGGGTGCCGAAGGCGCGCTCCGCCACGCCGAAGCTCTGCTGATAGAGCCGCTGGTCGCCGCGGTGGACCAGAATGGTGCCGCTGAAGTCGTGCTCCCGCGCGTAGGCGCCGATCAGCGAGTCGACCTGCGCGGAAGCCGGCTCCGCGGCGGCCAGCATCATGGGCACGATCAGCAGCATGCGTCTCATCGCGGTCTCGCTTCAGGGGGATGGGGGAAGATGGAGCACACCAGAGATGCGCGCCGGCGCCGCATCGTTTGAATCTGCTCGCCCGCGGGGCCGGGTCTTGCAAACGGCGCGGGGGAGCGCGAACGGCGGACGATCCGCCGTGCCCCGGGAGATGGAATCAAAAAGGAGCGGGATGACGAAGCGGGCGAAGGTGGTGCTGCTGGACATCGACGGAACGCTGATCGACAGCAACGACCAGCACGCGCAGGCGTGGGTGGACGCGGGGCGGGAGTTCGGCATCGACGTCGACTTTGGCCACGTGCGCCGGCTGATCGGGATGGGCGGCGACAAGGTGCTCCCCGCGGTTACGGGGTTCGAGGAGGACGACCCGCAGGGCAAGAAGATCAAGGAGCGCCGCGGCGAGATCTTTCGCGAACGGTATCTGCCGACGCTGAAGCCGTTTCCGCAGGCGCGCGCGCTGCTGGAGCGGCTGCGCGGAGACGGGTACACGCTGGCCGTGGCGACCTCCGCCAGCAAGGACGACATGGACGGGCTGCTGAAGCAGGCGGGGATCCGCGACCTGATCGAGGAAAAGACGTCGTCCAGCGACGCAGAGGAGTCCAAGCCCGACCCCGACATCGTGCAGGCGGCGCTAAAGGCGGCGGACGCCGAGCCGGAGGAGGCGGTCATGCTGGGCGACACGCCGTACGACGTGGAGGCGTCGGGGCGCGCGGGGGTGCGGTGCGTGGCGCTGCGCTGCGGCGGCTGGGGCGACGCGGAGCTGGGCGGCGCGGTTGCGGTCTATGACGATCCGTCCGATCTTCTTGCCCGGTACGACGAATCTCCCTTCGCCGCGGAGTAGGCGCGGGTGGGATGCAAAACGACGAGGAAACCCGGCGGACCGGGGGAGAGCGCGGGCTCTCCCCCGGTTTCCGTCTAGCCGGTGAGAGGGACGGATGTCGATGGATGAGCAGGACCAGACCGCCGCCACGGAGCTGGGCGCGGAAGCCACGGCGCCGGTGCCCGGGTGGGGGTGGACGGAGACGGCGCTCTCGCTGATGGTGTTCGTGTGGGGCGTGAACTTCGCCGTGGTGAAGCACGCGCTGGCCAGCATTGCGCCGCTGGCCTTCAACGCGCTGCGCTTCGTGATCGCGTCGGTGCTGGTGTGGGGGGTGCTGCGCGCGCGGGGCGAGCTGTCGCTCCCCGACCGGCGCGACCTGCCGCGCGTGGTGGCGCTTGGGCTGCTGGGTAACGTGCTGTACCAGATGTGCTTCATCCTGGGGCTGGACCGCACGGCCGCGGGGCACGCCAGCCTGATCCTGGCGCTTACGCCGGTGATGACGGCCTTCCTGTCCATGCTTACGGGCCACGAGCGGCCCGGTCCGCGCACCTGGGGCGGCGCGTCGCTCTCCATCCTGGGGATCGCGCTGGTGAGCGGGGCCAGCATTCGCGTGGAGGGCACCGGGGCACTGGTGGGCGACGCCATCCTGGTGACGGCGTGCGTGGCGTGGTCGCTGTACACGGTGGGCGCGCGGCCCATCGTGCGGCGCTACGGCTCCGTGCGGACGACGGCGTGGACGCTGTGGTGCGGCGCGGTGGGGCTGGTCGTCATCGGCACGCCGTCGCTGCTGCGGCAGGACTGGGGCGCGGTGGGGGCGCAGGCGTGGGGGGCGCTGGCGTTCTCGGCCACGTTCGCCATCGGTCTGGCGTACCTGATCTGGTACCGCGGCGTGGAGCGCATCGGCAACACGCGCACGGCCATCTTCAGCAACCTTACGCCGGTGGTGGCGCTGTTCGCCGGCGTGGTGCTGCTGAACGAGCAGCCGTCGGCGCTGGCGCTGCTGGGCGCGGCGCTCACGCTGGGCGGCGTGATGATCGTGCGGACGGACCCGGGGTCGGTGGGGTAGCGAAGTGCGAAAGTGCGAAAGTACGAGAGTACGAGAGTACGAGAGTACGTGAGTGCGGCAGTGCGTGAGGGTCAGGGGATGGGGATGGTGAGGCCGACGGCGGTGGCGGGGGGGGCGGCGGGCGCGGGGATGCGGAACAGCTGCCAGTGCGGACGGGCGAAGATGGAGCCGCCCAGGGCGCCCAGCCCCAGGCCCAGCACGCCCCCGCCAACGCTGGTAACCAGCGTCGCGCCCACAAAGTTCTCGTCCTTGCGCCCCATGGAGACCAGCGGGCCCGCCACCACGCCCGTCGCGAACCCCATGAACAGCCCCGCCACCGCGAACCGCCGCACGGAGCGCCGCCGGTTCACCCCCTCGTTCTTCAGCAGCCGCTGCACGTCCCCCAGCGGAACGGCGTAGCGCGTGCCGGTGGCCTCCTCGCGTACGGCCAGGCTGTCGGTGTGGTACACCAGCAGCTCGCCCTCCACCAGCCGCGGCCCCCACGCGCCCGCCATCACCCGCACGGTATCACCCGGCGCCAGCGTGTGGCCGTTGCTCTGCGCCACGCCGCGCATCGGCAGAAGGAGGGCGGGGACGGCGAGCAGCAGGGCGCGGAGCAGGGGAGCGGGCATGGGGCTGCGGTCGGTCGGATGGGGAGGCCGCGGTGATGGCGCCGGTTCCGCGGGCAGTCGCGCTCGTCAACATCCCACGCGTCCGCGGTTTTCACAAGATGGATGTTACGCGAGGTGCTTCTGCTCGCCGACGGCGTAGGCCTCGCGCAGCAGGGCGTCGAGCTCGGGGGTGAGGTCCGCGGGGGAGCGCAGCCGAAAGAAGTGCACGTGGTTGCGCGGCGAGAGCGAGTCGATGCGGCGAAATACGGGGCTCTCCACGCGCCGCGCCAGCACCAGGTGCCCGTCCATCCACCCGCGCCTGGGAATCGCGACGGCGAACGACATCCGCACCTGGAATGCGATGCGCGTCTTTTCCGGCAGCACGCGCACGGGGCCGCACGCCCGCACCCGCGCCAGCAGCGCGTCGAACAGCGCGCGGATCTCCGGCGGCTTTCCGGCGAAGTGCGCCTCCAGGTCGTGGCGCCCGCAGGCGTGCGGCTGGTTGCGATTGGCGAACGCGCGCCCGCACTCCGCGCACGTCCACATCTCCCGCGAAAGCCTGGTCATGGGTCCTACGATGCGCGCGGCGGGCGGCGCGGACAAGGGAGTGCGTGAAGCGTGGCACGGAGAACGCACGGTGTCGCGGTGCCGGCCCATCCCGGGCGCGGCGCAGGCGGATGGATGCCGACGGAGGAGCGCATGGCGGACGTGAACACGCGCGGAACGGGACGCGGCACCAGCGGGTCCACGATGCTGCTGGGTCTGCTGCTGCTGGTGGTGCTGGTGCTGGTGGTGTGGCTGGTGATGCGCGGCGGCGGCGAGGACACCGACGTGGACATCAACGTGCCGCAGGTGGAAACGCCGGACGTGCAGGTAAAGAGCTCCGGCGACGGAACGTAGCCCTGGATCGGCGGCGCGGACGCGGCGGGGGGGCATGCCTCCCGCCGTTTCCGCGCGCCATTCCGCCACCCCGCAATCCGCTCCGGCAGGAGAGCGATTCTCTCGCAAAGGGATGCGGAGGGACGATTCCGCGCCCCCGGCTCCCTCCGCGTGCGACGGATCTTTCGGGATGCGGGATGGCGACGACACCTCCGGCCGTTCAGACGGAGGACGCGATCAGCCACTGGGCGGCGAAGTACGTCGCGAGCACCACCGCCTGCCCGTACACGTGCCGCCGGCGAAAGCGCTGCCACGCCAGCACCGAGTCCGACACCACGAACCATCCCGCGCCGAGCGCCGCCAGCAGCGCGGGCGTGGTATCCATCACACTCCATCGCTCCGCCGCCTGCCACGCCATCACCAGCAGGGCGGCGGCGTAGACGGCCACCGGCGCGCGCAGGGCGCCCAGCCGCGGCCACAGCGCGCGCAGCAGCACCGCGCCGTACGCCGCCAGCGCGGCGAGCACCAGCGGCGCCGCGAGCGTGGGCGGCCGCGGCGCAAAGGCGGCGACGTAGAACAGGTGCGCGGCCAGAAAGCTGGCCAAGCCGGCGACGAAGCGGTCGCGCGGCAGCATGAGGAACACGTCGCCGGCCAGCGAAAAGAGCAGGCCGGCGCACACCAGCGCCTGGTACGCGCGCGAAGCCGGGTGCGGCGCGGTGGCGGCGAGCGCCAGGATCAGCACCGTGGTGAGCGGCTTGAAGACGTAGACGGCGCGCCGGGCGCCCCGGTGCTCGGCCCAGATGGTGATCGCGGCGCTGGCCGCGACCGGCAGCGCGAGCGTGAGCGCGGGCAACGCGCTCAGCCCGCCCCGGCGGACCGCTGGAGCGCCACCCGCTCCAGGTTCGCGATCTCCTTGCGGTAGATGGGCCCGGCGAGCGTCGGCAGCAGCAGGCGCTCCACGAAGCCCTGCACGCCGCCGCGCGTCCAGCGCGTGGTGATGGTCACGCGCGAATGGCCGCCCTCCACGGGCTCCACCCGGAAGGTGGAGACGAGGTCCGACTCCGTGTCCGTCTCCACCAGCAGCCGGCCGGGCTCCGGCTCGGTGACGGCCATGCGAAAGGTGCGCATGGCGAGCCCCTGCCGCGTCTGCACGCGGAACACGGTGCCCGCGCCGGTGCCGCCGCTCTCCACCGCCAGCTCGCCGAAGGGCGGCCGCGGCAGGATGGCGGGATGCCCCTCGCGATAGTCGCTCAGGACGCCGTAGACCGTGGCGGGCGGGGCGTGGACGACGGCGGATTCACTGATGGTGACCTGGGCCATGGCTCCCTTCGGGGGCTGAAGACGGTGACGCGTGCAATCCGTGCGGGCAGGCGCCTGCTACGGCGAGGGCGGCGGCCCGGCCCGCGGCCGTCCACGGGCTGATACCAGATCCGGGGAAAGAATGTGACTTCCTGAGGGAGCGCACGCGCAGATCCTGCCGCCTGCACGGACTCCGGCGCGCGACCGAAGGACCTCCTCTCGGCTGCGCAGGGGCCGGATCAGGACGCGGAACCAGCCCCTTCGCTCTGCTGGCGAGGTCCTTCGGTCGGCGCGCCGGGTTCCCGGTCAGGGCAACGCTCAGCGCCGCGCCTCCCTCAGGAAGTCATGCACTCTATTGCCGGATCTGGTATGAGGATGGTCGTCCGCCACGACCGTCCGTGCGCGTGCCGCACCGCCAGCTCCGGTACACCGGGACACGGACGCGGCCTCGCCGGCGGGGCTAGGCGTGCGCGGAGGCGCCGGAGCGGGCGCGCGCGTGGTGGGCGGTGCGGATGCGCTGCAGCCGCGACACCACGTCGGCCGCGGATGCGGGGCGCTCCGCCGGCTGCGCGGCCGTCATCGCGGCCACCAGCTCCGCGGCCTCGGCCTCGGTGACGGCGCTGACGCCGGGGTCGGAGCCGCGCCGCTGCCAGCGCCAGCCGGGGGTGTGGGGCCAGAAGAGGTCTTCGAAGATGCGCCCCAGCGTGTACAGGTCCGACGCGGGGCTCACGATGCCCTCCGCCTCCTGCTCCGGCGGCGCGTACCCCGGCGCGCCGAACCCCACGGTGGCGGGCGCGTCGGACTGGTACCACCCCTCGGTGTCCTTTTCCCAGCCGTTCCACCGGTCCAGCCGTTCCGCGGCCAGCCGCTGGATGCCCGGCATCATGAAATCCAGGAGCACGGGCTGCTCGTCCTGGCGCCGGACCAGGACGTTGCTGGGCTTGAGGTCGCCGTGCAGCACCCCGGCCGCGCCGCCGCCCGGCCCGCCCACCACGCGGCAGCCGTGCGCCGCGTGCAGCGCCTCGGCGGCCGCGGCGGCGACGTCCAGGCGGCGGGCGAGCAGGGCGCGCTCGGCGGAAGCGCCGGCGGGGCCGCCCGCCTGCTCCAGCCCCCGGCTCCACTCCGGCACCGAGGGGCCGTCCACCAGCTCGTACGCCAGGTACGGCGCCGCGCCGATGCCGATGCGCACGTAGCCGTAGTCCAGCAGCGCGGCGATCCCCGGATGGCGAAGGCACGAGAGGCCGCGGACGGCCCGCTCCGTGGCCTGCACCACCAGGCGCGGCTCGTCGGCGAAGGGAAAGAACAGCTTGAGCGCCACCTGCCGCCCCAGCGCCGGGTGCATCGCCCGGAACACCGCGCCCGAGCCCCCCACGCCCACCAGCTCCCGCAGCGCGTATCCGCCGATGCGCTGTCCCGCGTACGACTCCGGCTGGGCCAGGTGCTGGTGCACCTCCGCCATCGGAAAGCCGGGGTTCTCCACCAGCGCCCGCCAGATCCCCGGCAGCGCCGCCCGCGGCTCGGCCGTCGTCGCCGCGGCGGGAGGCTCCCGGCCGACGACGGCGACGATGGCCTCGCAGAGCTCCTCGATCCCCCCGGCCGTGTCGATGGCCAGCCGCGCGGCGAGCATGGGCGAGCGGCGGGCGACCTCCGCGCCGGTGACGCCGTGCCACACGGGGATGACCACCCGCTCTCCGCCGAGCTCGCGGGCCAGCAGGCCGTCCAGCTCCGCCTGTGGCCACTCCATCCGCAGAAAGTGCCGGCTGATGACCAGCACGCCCCACCCGGCGTGCGCCAGCCCCTCGTCCACCCTGCGGCGCACGCTGTCGCCGGCGGCGAGCGCCTGCCCGTCCACCCGGACGCCGAGCCCGTGCCGCCGCAGCGCAGCCGCCAGCGGGCGGGCGACGGCGTCGGCGTCTTCGCTCGCGTGGGTGATGAACACGTCCCACTGCATGGGAGCCCTCATTCGCAACAGGACCAGGGGGCGCCCCGGGCGCGGATCAGGGTCCGCACTTGGGGCAGCGGTCCACCAGCTTGCCGTCCGCGGGAAGCTCGCGCGCCACCCAGGCCCGCAGCGCGGACTTGGTGTCGGAGCAGATCTGCCGCGCGCCCTTTGCCCGCAGCCGTCCCGGGTGTACGTCGCGGTCCACCTCCGGGCAGCCCGCCCGGTGCAGCAGCGGCGCGGACCGCGTCCGCACGGCGAGAATGAAGCCGTCGGGGTGCGTGTCGCGCCACCAGCCGTACTCGGCGTCGCCGGGAAACTCCTCCGTCGCGCTCTCCTCCACCGGTTCCGGCATGGTGACCGTGCCTTTCAGTCGGTGCCGGGGAGGGTGTAGTCGAACTCGTACGAGTGCCTTCCGGCTTCGATGATGATGTTCATGGTTCCCGTGAGCCCCGTCAGCTCTCCCGTGCCGGAGTCCGGGACCACGGTGATGGAAAGCGAGGGCGCGCCGCGGTTCATGGTCCCGCTGTGCTGCAGGTAGAAGGTGCCGGTGCGGCCGTGCAGCGTGCCCGTCACCTGCTCCAGCGCCACGTACCCGGCGGAGCCCTCCACGCCCCCGCGGGCGGCCAGCATCTCGCCCTTGCTGGTGCCCTGCAGGTCGCCGTGGAACTGCTTGTCGATGGACATTCTGCCGAGGGTGGCCGCCGTCTCCTGCGGCGCGAGCTGGACTTCGAAGGTACCGGTGGCGCGTGTGGTCACTGCGGTCTCCGTCCGGGTGTTGGATGGCGTGCCGGGCTGGCCCTGGGCCCGCGCCGCGCCGGCGAGCGCCAGGAAAAGGCAGATGCGGGCGAGCGTTCCGGCGTGCGTGCGAACCGCGATGCTCATGCTGGGTTCCTCGACAAGGATTTCGATCGGTCCGGCCTCACCAGGGAAGTCCGCGGACGTCCACCTCGGCGTCCCGCCAGCCGCGGCCGGGGCCGGGCAGCACCATCGCGCACTCGGGCCAGCGCATCCGGCCCGCGGGCTGCCCGATCCAGATGGGGGACCGCACCAGTATCCATCCCCGAGCGCCGTAGAAGGGGACCAGTCCGGCCAGGCAGAACAGGAGCCCCAGCTCCACGTCCAGCTCGTCGAACAGAAAGGCCTCCGCCCGGCGCAGCAGCTCCGAGGCGTAGCCCCGGCCGCGGAGAGCGGCCGGCGTCATCACGCTCCCGATGCCGCCCAGGCGCGCGGGAGCTCCGCCCACGGAGCCGGGCCGGGTCACGATCTTCAGGTGGCTGACGGGCTCCCCCGCATCCGTCAGCAGGATCCTCCACTCGGCGGGGGCCCAGTCGTACCGGCCCGTCCACGTCTGGGCTCCGAAGGCATCCGCTCCCCAGGCGGCGAGCACGTCCCGCTCCGCCGCGGTGTGATCCGCGTCGCGCTTCGCGATGATGTCCAGGCTCATCCCGCCATCTACGGAACGCGTTTCAGTGATGTATCAGCAAGAATACGCCGCCGGACCCCGGCGGTCCAGCGCCGCCGCCGCGTCGGGGCGGATGTGGGGCGGAGTGGGGTCTCGGCGGGTGCTCACTCCACGGCGGCGGAGGTCGCCAGGGAGAATTGCTGGATGATCCGCTCGGCCACGGTCTCCGGCGCCAGGTCGGTGTTGTCGATGCGCAGGTAGTCGGCGCGACCCTCGAACTCGCCGGAGGAGTTGAGGCGGTAGGTGGCGTCGTGCTCCAGCAGCCGCGCGCGCGATACGGCCACGTCGCGCTTGGACGGCTTTTCCGCCAGGCGGAACTCCGTCTCGTTGCGGCGCAGGCGCTCCTCCTGCGTGGCCTCCAGCTCCACGTAGAGCACCCGCCCGCCGCGCGAGGTGAAGATGCCGGCCAGGCGCGCGACCTCCGCGTGGTCGCCTGGGTGGTCGAACGCCCAGACGTAGGTAAAGACCAGCCCCGGCAGGTGGCTGTCGGCCACCTCTTCGAAGATCCTGCGCCGGAACTCGTTCACCAGCCGGCCGAACGGCGGCGTGCCGAACGGAAAGAAGCGCAGCACCAGCTCGATGGTGTGGTGGTTGTGGAAGAGCTTGAGCCCGGTGCGCTTCGCGAGCTCGTGCCCCACCGTCATCTTGCCCACGGCGGGCGGCCCGACGATAAAGATCAGCGTGGGGCGGACGGGGGGCTCGCTCACGTTCGCTTCAGTCATGCTTCGAACGGCGCCATGTCGGTTTCAGGCGGCCGCGGCCGTGGAAGCGTCCGCGGGGATCAGGTCGCAGTACGCGAACCGGTCGCCGCGCATCACCACCTCGCCCACCTGGTACGGGACGGGCGCGCGAAAGCCCCGGCCGTCCGAGACGAAGGTGTGGAACTCGCCGTTCTCGCCGCAGGGGTCGACGGCGTCCGGAAGCTCGGCAAGGAGCGCGGCGTCGTAGGCGCGGCCGGCGAAGGTGGCGGAGAGCGCGTGCGTGTCGACGCAGACCAGCCGCGCGCGGATGCCGCACTCGATCACCTCGCGCGCCAGCGCCGCCGGCGGCTCGCCCCACAGGGGAAAGATGCCGTCGAAGCCGAGCGCCGTGATTCGCTCTTCGCGGTACTGCCGCACGTCCTGCAGAAAGATGTCGCCGAACGCCACCCGCCGGACGTCGGGCTGCCGATCGCGCAATTTGTCCAGCGCATGGGCCAGCGCGGCGTCGTAGGCTTCGTTGGAGCTTTCCGGCTGCAGCGTGACTTCGTGCACCGGCACCCCGAGCGCCGCCGCCTGCGCGTGCAACAGGGCGCGGCGCACGCCGTGGATGCTCACGCGGTCGTAGCCGGCCGTGACCGTGGTGAGCAGGCCGGTGATCCGGACGCGCGGATCGGCGCGGAGGCGCGCCAGGGCCAGCGCGCTGTCCTTGCCGCCGCTCCAGCTGAGGATGATCGGTTCGGGACGGGTCACGGGACGGGATGGATGCGGGCCGCGCGGTGGATCACGGCTGGATCGTCAGAGGGTTTTGCAAACGGGCGCATGCGGCGCGTGTGCGATCCTTCCCAGTATATGCGCCCGCAGCCGGGGCAGCGAGTGACGGGCCGCGGCTGGCTTCCGGCTCCTCCGTGGCCGCCTCGTCGGGCGTGGCGGGGTGCATCGTGATGATGGGATGGTGTGGAGCGGGCGGATGGTTCTCGAGATCGCGCATCAGGTGGATCGATCGACTTGCTCCTGCGCGCCGCGGAGACCATCCGGACGATCTGCATCCCTCCCCAAAAAAATTCTCATGGCCCTCTACCGCATTCTACCTTTCACCCCGTTCCCGTCAGTCCCAGGGATCGTGCCCCGTCGACCGCCGCGCCATGCCTCCGCTCACCACGAAACCCGTCGTCGGAGGGTGGAGCGCAGAGGAAAGCGGCACGAGAAAACTCCGTTGACTCCGTTGACTCCGTGTGAGGCGTTCTCTTTCCGGATCACACCATCACCGAGCGCGCGCGCAGCATCGGCTCCGCCAGCGCGGCGTCGCCCGTGATCTCCAGCCACGAGCGGGCCGTGTCGGGCGGCAGCGCGTTGTAGAGCAGCCGCCACGCCGCGTGGGCGCCCACACGCACCAGCGCCGCCGCATCCGGTGCGAAGCCGTGGAACACCTGCCACCCCGATGCCCCGCGCACGACGGAGAAGCTGTCGTGGTCCTGCACGTGAAAGACGACGGTGGTTCCTTCCGGCGCGTCCACGCCGGCGTACGCCCGCGGAAGGGCGCGCACGGACAGGTGCAGCAGCGGATGCAGCCAGTCGTACCCGAACAGGGGCGGCGCATCCACGGCGTCGCGAATCTGCATCTGGTGGTGCCAGCGCTCCGTGTACTCGCGGCCCGTGTCCATCCAGTTCTCCGATCGCTCCTCCCCGGCCCACGCCACCGAGTGCGGCGCCTCGCCCTCCGGCGGCAGTGCCGCGACGAAGTCCGACACCCAGCGGCCGGTGACCTCCAGCAGGTCCGTCATCACGCGCGGGCTCAGGCGCCGCGCGTACTCCACGCCGCTGGCGTTCTGCCGGTCGATCAGGCGGACGATGTCATCGAAGGAGGCGAGGGGCCCGTCGGCGGGGAGCCGATGCCCGTCGCGGCCCCCGGACAGCTTGCGCAGGTCACCGTCCAGCAGGTGCGCCGCGACGTCGCGCACGCGCCATGCGCCCGCCACCGTGGGCCGGGCCCAGTCCGCGTCGTCCAGCCCGCGCAGAAGCCTGATCAGCTCCGCGTGCAGGCCGGGGAACAGCTCCGCCGTGTAGATGGGTGCCAGTGGCTCCAGCGGGGGATGCGCGTCCGTCGATGTCATCGTCAGGCAGTGCTCAGCCGGTGTGCGGATACGCCGACGCGGGGCGCGCCGGTGCCGCGGCTCGAACGTGCCCGCCGGCGCGAGCGGCGTCAATCCCACGGATCGCCTCCGCCGGTTCCCTCGCGCAGGGTCGGCGCAGGCGCGGACGACTCGGGATATCCACCCGATCACGGCAGCGGGCGCCAGGGGTCGTCGGGGTTGAAGTGCTCGTAGACGGCGCGCGAGACGGCGCGGATCAGGCGGTGGCCTTCGTTGTTCGCCTCGTAGCTTTCGTCCACCTGGTTCCTGGTGATGACGGCGAGCACGTAGTCGCCGCCGGGCGCGTTCACCAGCAGCACCTCGGAGCGCGACCTGTCCACGAAGCCCTGCTTGGACGCCGCCTGCACCGTCGGCGGGACCTGCGACAGGCCGAAATCGTCCCAGTACGTCTTGGTCAGCATGCGGTACATCTCCTCCGAGGCGCGCGGGCTTACGGCGCGCCCCTCGCGGACCATCACCAGTGCCTCGGCGATCTCGCGCGGGGTGGTCTGCCCCCAGCCGAAGACGGAGCGCGCCGCCTCCCGCCCCGGCGTGCGCGAGTTGACGCGCGTCTGCTCGAAGCCGTGCGCGGCCATCCACTCGTTGACCGCCGCGCCCCCGCCCACCAGCGCCTGGATCCACAGGCTGGCCACGTTGTCGCTCACCGTCAGCATCAGGAACGCGAGCTCGGACAGGGGGAGCGTGTCGCCGGCCACCATGTATCCCGCCACGTCCGTCGCCTCCACGTACCGGTAGTTCAGCGTGTCGGGATAGGGCACCCGCGCGTCCAGGTCCAGCCGCCCCTGCTGCACCTGCTCGTACAGCGTGAGCAGGATGGGCAGCTTGACCAGGCTGGCCGTGGGGAACACCGAATCCGCGTTCATCTCCACGCCGGCGCCCGTGGGCAGGTGCCGCACGTAGATCCCCACCGTGCCGCCGAAGCCGCGCGCCAGGCTGTCCAGCCGCGCCGCCAGCGCCGCGTCCGTCCACGCCGCGGGGGCGGGCTGCTGCGCGTGCAGCGGCGCGATGACGAAGGTGAGGGCCAGGGCGAGCAGCGGGGCGATGCGCTTCATCGGCGTTCGTCAGGGGTGGGTGACGGCGGTGGAGGGGATGGGCGGACGGCGCGAGCCCTAGAGGTCGTCGTCGCCCATGCAGTACGGAAAGAACTTCGCGATCCATGCGGATGCGCAGCGGGCGGTGATCCGCACCGTCTCCGATTCGAACGCCAGGGTGAGTCCATCTCCCGCGCGGTCGAGCGTAAGCAGGCCGGAGCTCGCCGGCGTCCATCCCTCGATCCTCAGGTCCTCGACGAACCACACCTGCAGCGTGACCTGCACGCGATTCGCTTCCGGCTCCAGCCACCGCCTGGGCAATGATCGGGAAAGCGCGGAAGCTCCACGCGCAGCTCCAGGTGGCGCCCGTCCGCGTGCAGAATGACCGCGAACATCCGCACGCGGTCCATCCCTTCGCCGGACGCGTACAGCTCCCGGAACGCCTGGGGATTGTCACACGACTGGTACCACATCGGCATCGGCTCTCCCGGCGCGGCGGCGGAGCGGGTCACTGCAGGGAGATCTTGACGAGGGCGGCGATCCAGAGCATCGCCACCAGCAGCAGGCCGCCGCGCCGCCCCTCGCCGCACGCGAACCAGAACGCGCCGACGAGCATCGTCGCCACCACCACCAGCGCGATCACCTGCGCGGCGGCGGAGATGCCCGTGTACGGCAGCGCGTACTTGAGCGGAAACAGCACGCCGAAGAAGATGATCAGGCGCATCCGCGGCGAAAGCCTGGACCGCCTGCAGCTGGCTGCGCCCTGAAAGGACGACGGGGGATCGATCGACGTGGATGAGCTGGGCACGTACACACGCGGGAACGAGAGAACAGGGTGCGGCTCGCGCGCCGGATCGAACGCGCACCGCGGAATGTAGCGGTGCGAGGGGCGATCGGCGCGGGTCGCGTGGGTGCCACGGACGACGAGAACCATGCGTTCCCGGTTTCAGCCCGCGCCGGGGATGGGGGTAGCGAAGCGGGATGGCGCCTTCCGCCGGAGCGCCGATCAGCCGGGAGCCGCGGGTCCACCCCCGGCCGCGAGCACCCACGCGGCCACCACCGCGGCCACCTGCCGCGGGTCCAGGCCGCCGGCCGGCAGCGTCGTGCAGGCGGATGCCCGCAGCGCCGCCATCGCCTCCAGCTCGTCGGCGACGTCCTCCTCGCGCTCGCCGCGCGCCCGCAGGCGTGCGGCCAGCACCTCGTCTGGGAGGTCGAGGCAGGCCCAGCGGATGGATGCCCTGGCGATGCCGCCCTCCGCGAAGTCTTCCGGCGTGGCCGGGCCGCACAGCACCACGTCGCGTCCGCCTGCCAGCACCGCGCCGACGACGGCGATCCACATCGCCCGCAGGCCGTCCCACGTCGACGGGTCGCGGTGCGCATCCGTGCCCGCGGCCGCCGACAGGCCGGGGAGGAGCGCATCCCAGTCGAACACCACGGCGTCCGGCAGCGCCGGCACCAGGTGCGGAATCAGCGTGGTCTTGCCGGACCCCCACGCGCCCGTCAGCAGGTGCAGCGTCGCCACGGGGTGGTCAGCCCGCGCCCGCGACGACGAGCCGGTAGCCGACGTCCAGCTCCGCCAGCGCGAGCAGCGGGCCGTGGCGGCGCGCCCACGTGCCGTCGGCGAGGTCCGCGCGCAGGCGGTCCAGGCCCGAGTGCGGCGTCCGGATCTTCGCGAAGCTGGAGATGGCGCCGCGGGCGCCGGGATCCAGGTACATCTCCGGCCGCCGCCAGTACGCCCCCAGAAAGCCGTCGGAGCAGTCGGAGGGGATGGGGACCGGCCGCACGTCGCAGGGGCCCAGGATGCGCTCGATCTCCACCAGCCGGGGAAGGATGATGCGGTCGATCTCCAGGATCTCCGGAAAATAGTCCTGCACCAGCCAGAAGCCGGGATGATCGGGGTCCCAGGTGAGGATGGCGACGGGGCCGCGCGCCACCCTCCGCATCTCGCCGACGCCCGCGCGCCAGTCGGGCCAGTGGTGGATGGTGAGCACCGCCATCGCCGCGTCGAACGCGCGGTCGCGAAAGGGCAGGCGGTCGGCGGAGGCGCGGACCGCCGGCGCGGCGGAGGGCGGCCGCTGGCGCACCATTTCGGCGGAGGGCTCCACGGCCACCACCACGCGGTCCGCCGGCTCGTACGAGCCCGCGCCGGCGCCCACGTTCACCATCGTCCGCGCGGAACCCAGCGCGTCCACGATCCGCGCCGCGATGCGCGGGTCCGCGCGGCGCCAGGCGGCGTAGCCCACGCCGATGCGGTCGTACAGGGCCGGGCTCATGGCCGTGGTGGCGTCTTCATCCGCCGCCCCTCGGTAGATGGGTTGAAGCTCGACGCCGCAGTGCCGGCTCCACAGCTGGAGCAGGGGCGTGATGAACGGGAACGCCGCCGCCGTTGATGGCCAGCACCATGCCGGGCGCCGGCTACTTCGTCCGCCGGTAGTGGACGGTCATGAACGGGTGAAAGCTTCCGTCGTCCTTCTGGTAGCTGGACGTGTGCACGCGGTGGTCGTCGTCGCGGATCTCGATGGTGTCGCGGTACTTCATCATCCCCTCGCCCGTGTAGGCGGGGCCCTCGGTGTCCAGCGTCAGCACGTTCCCCGCGGCGTCCATCCGGCCTTCGTAGATCCACATGTGCGTCATCATCGACCCGATGAAGGTGCCGGTGAAGCGCTGGCGGTCGGGGTCGTAGCCAAGGGTCATGATGGAGGTGGCGTCGTCGCCGTCGGGCGTGGTGCCGCGGCCCTCGCACATCGCCCACACGCCGCCCACGGAGCGGACGCTCTCGGTGCCGGCGTCCTTGATCGGCGGCTGTCCGGGCTCGCCCTCCGCCTCCATCTCGAAGCTCCACTCGCCGGCCATCCGCCCCAGCCACTGGTGCTCCTTCCGCAGCTCCACCGCCATCGCCGCCTCCGGGGGAAAGGTGAACAGGCCGCATCGACGGGGACGGGGCCGCGCGGCGCGGCTCGTCGGTCCCCTGCGCTCGCGCCGAAAGTCGGTCCGGAGCGGCGTTCGCGCAACGGTGCGCCTACGCGCCCGGCGGGCGGAGGACGAGCTTCATCGGCACCCACGCGACGCCGTGCTTCTCCTCGCGCGGGCCCGTGGGCCGGAACCCGAAGTGCTCGTAGACGGGGATGGCGTACAGGCTGGAGTTGACGGTGAGCTCGGCCGGATCTCCCGCCTGCATCGCGGCCTTCAGCGCCGTCTCCCACAGCCGGCGCGAGAGGCCGCGGCGCTGAAAGGCGGGCGACACGAAAAGGTGGAACAGGTGCGTGCCGCCGCGGATCGCCACCACGCCGGCCAGCGCGCCGTCCTCCTCCGCGACCCGGTACGCATAGTCGGGCGACGCCAGGTAGCCGGCGATCGCCCCTGGGGAGATCGTCGCGAAGAACTCCTCCGCGCCTTCACCGTCCGGGCGAACGGTAAAGGCGGGAGAAACGCTCATGATCAGCGCGCTGATGGCGGCCGCGTCGGCCGGCGTGGCGGGGCGGATGTGCATGCGGACCGGGGCTGGCGGACGCGGCGGAGCGGGGCTTCGGCGCGGTCCGCGGTCAGGGAAGCACGTTGGCGGGCGGATCGGCGGGGTCCACGGTGCGCGGCCGCGAGCGCGGGATCATGGAGATGCACATCAGGGCCAGGAACGCCATGCCCAGGGCGCCGGCCCACGAATTCAGCGTGAACGCGAGCAGCCCCACCCCCGCCAGCAACGGCAGTAAGATGATGCACATCACGAAGTTGAACAGCGACCCCGCACGCAGCGTGGCGTGGGGATTCTGCCGCGCGACCGCCTGCAGCAGCGCCCGCACGAACGGCGTGTAGCTCTCGCGCCGGTCCTGGAATCGTCCGATCCCGCCAAAGTGGACGTGCCGGAGCGAGACCCGGCGCCCGGGCGTGTGGATGAAGCAGTTGTAGTACGCGCGCTGCTTGCTGCGGTCGTACTTCAGGTGAACCTTCTCCACCTGCGCCAGCGCATGCACCTCCGGCGGCGATCCCTCGCCCCGGATCTCCAGGCGGTCCGGGTACAGCGTGTACGTCTTTTCCGGCTCGAGGATGGAACGGCGAAACGCGTGCTGCGCGACGGCGGTGGAGGGCGTGGCGGCGGGTGCGGTGATCGTCATGAATCGTCGCTCCGGGGAAGGGGATCTGCGGGGCACGGCGCCGGCGCGGAGGGCGGCGCCGGGAGGCCGCGTACCCCACGGCGGGTGCGACTGATCCCGATTCCGTGGCAGATGCCGCCGCGGATCCCCAGCCCGCCGCTCCCCGCGTTCCTCCCCTACCGTCCTCCCGTGAGCGCGCGGATCAGCTCCACCTCCCCGGGGCGGTACGGGGTGCCGTCGGTGCGAAAGATGTCGTGGAACCACACGGGCGGCTCGGCGGGGTACTCGTGCTCCCACGAATCCCACGGGTAGATGGTCTGCGACTTTCCGGAGACGAAGCCCCAGTTGTACGCGTCCACCCGCTGCTCCTTGAAGAAGGGCAGAATGCTTTCGAAGGTGCTGCCGCGCGGCCGCGCCATGTACTCGGTGCACAGGACGGGGCGCCCGTACCGCTGCAGCGCCGCCACCAGCCGCTGCATGGACTGCAGCGGATCGTAGCTGTGAAAGCTGATGACGTCGGAGTTTTCCAGCATGAAGGTGGTGATGGGGGCCGTCTGGCTGGGGTCCACCCAGTCGCCCTTCCACGGCGCGGCGGTGAGCGGCTGGGTGGGGTTCATCTCCCGCGCCCAGGCGAACGTCCTGCGCAGCAGCGCCAGCGCCAGCTCGCCCTTGTTCGCCGGCTCGAACGCGCCGTACGAGCCGCCATTGACGTTGTCCGGCTCGTTGAACAGGTCCCACGCGATGACCCGCCGGTCGTTGGCGAAGCGGCCGATGACGCCCTTGACGTACGGCTCCAGGTGCTCCGCGAACCGCATGGAGTCGCGCATGATCTCCACGCCGGGGGACTGCACCCAGCCGGAGTTGTGCAGCCCCGGGGTGGGCTGGCGCTGCCGCCCCAGGCGCGGAAACGGGTCCCACACGGCGTCGAACAGCACCAGCATGGGGCGGATGCCGTGCCGGTCGGCGATGGCCAGGAACTGGTCCACGCGGTCCAGGAAGCCCTGCGGGTCCTGGCGGTACGCAAGGTCGTGCAGGAACACGCGCATGGTGTTCATCCCCAGCCCCCGCGCCCACCCCAGCTCACGGTCGATCTGCCGGGGGTCCCACGTTTCCGCCTGCCACATCTCCAGCTGGTTGATGGCCGACGCGGGGGCGTAGTTGGCGCCCACCAGCCACCCCGTCTCGCGCTCCCACACGTTCGCCCGTTCCACGGACCAGCGCGCGGCGGGCTGCTGCGCCCCGCCCGTGGCGACGGTGACGAACACCGCCAGCAGGGCCAGCGTGCCGCGGAGGAGCCTCGGTTGCTTCATGCGATCGGGTCCGGGTGAGAGTGCGGTGCCTGCTCTGCGGCCGTCCGGCGGACGTCTTCGAGGAATGTGATCCGACGCCGCGTGTCCGGCGCGCAAGCTATCGTCATCCCGAATCCGGAAAAAGACCGGCGTCCGGTAGCCTGCCGCTCACCTCGATCATGGCGGTGATGGACGGTTCTCGGGATCGCGCATCACGGGGTGCGGACGGCTTGCTCCCGGCCGCTGCGGAGATCCCCCGACGATCCGCATCTCTCCCCTACAAAAATTCGGTTCATCGCGGATTTCGTTGCACGCCACGCCTGGCGGGAAGCGGTGCGGGTTCACCCTGCGCGACCACCGTGTCCTGCGCGTCGGCAGGGGCGGGGCACACCGGGCTTCCCTCAGGACGTCGGGATCTGCAGGCAGATGGACGCCCGGCAGGGAGCCATCCGCATTTCTTTCTGGAACACCTTTCCCGCCGCAGCGCCCCGCAGCCCATCATTCCGGCTTCACCCGATGCGCGATCCCGCGAACCGTCCCCCTCGCGCGAACTTCTGCGGGAACGCCCCCGGCCTTCTCGCGGACCCAGGCTTCGCCAG
>DASUVG010000049.1:0-7782 GCA_036379135.1 Longimicrobium sp. | reverse complement strand
AACCTCCCCCAGGGGTTTTTGGGGGAGGTGGGCGAGGTTTACGAGCCCGGAGGGGGCGCTCCTCGGAGCCCGTCGAAGCGCGATCGAATTCTCCTCTCCCCCATGGGGTTTATGGGGGAGAGGCCGGGAGAGGGGGGCCTTTCGGGCGCCAGCTTGATTTCCGTCGTCGAGCCGCGATCCCAGCCCCACCCAACCTCCCCCAGGGTTTTTTGGGGGAGGTGGGCGAGGTTTACGAGCCCGGAGGGGGCGCTCCTCGGAGCCCGTCGAAGCGCGACCGAATTCTCCCCTTTCTCCCGCGCAGCGGGGGAGAGGGGCCGGGGGAGAGGGGGCCTTTCGGACGCCAGCTCGATTTCCGTCGTCGAGCCTCTAAGCCAGGGGCCGGCGTCCGACGCAGCTCGATCCCTGTCGACGAGCCCAGAAGAGGAACACCGCGATGAAGCGCACCGCCATCGCCGCGATCGTGACGGCCGCCGTGATCCCGGCCCTCACAACGTCCTGTACTTTCCGCCAGGTGAAACCGACCATGCAGACCGTGCACACAGAGAACGCGCCCGCCGCCATCGGCCCCTACAGCCAGGCCATCGTCGCCAACGGCTTCGTCTTTACCGCCGGCCAGGTGCCGTTCGATCCCCAGACCATGCAGCTGGTGGAGGGTGACATCGCCGCCCAGACGGAGCAGGTGATGAAGAACGTGGCCGCCATCCTGCGACAGGCCGGCGCCGACCTGTCCACCGTGGTCAAGACCACCGTGTTCCTGCGCGACATGAACGACTTCGCGGCCATGAACGAGGTGTACGCCCGCCACTTCGGCGACCACAAGCCGGCCCGCAGCACCGTGCAGGTGGCGCGGCTGCCGCGCGACGTGGCGGTGGAGATCGAGGCCGTGGCGGTGCTGCTGGACCGCTAATCGCAGCAGGGCGCGGGCGCCTCTCGCCGGTGCGGGGGGCGCCCGTGCTTTTTCCTTGTCCCGCAACCGAACTCTTCGCGAGCGAGCGATGCTGAATCCGCACATCTTCCGGCAGTACGACATCCGCGGCGTGGTGGGCCCCGACGTGACCGCCCAGGTCGCCGAGGGCATCGGCCGCGCCTTTGCCTCGCTGGCGCGCCGCCGCCTCAAGAAGGACGCGCCCGTGCTGGCGCTGGGGCGCGACAACCGCCTCACCTCCGACGAGCTGGCCGACGGCGTGCGCCGCGGGATGGTGGCCGCGGGGGCGCGCGTCGTCGACGTGGGCCTGGTCCCCACGCCGGCGCACAGCTTCGCCGTCTCGCACTACAGGATGGACGGCGGGCTGCAGGTGACGGGGTCGCACAACCCGCCGCAGTACAACGGGTTCAAGATGACGCTGGGCGGCCGCTCCATCTACGGCGACTCCATCCAGGAGATCCGCCGGATGATCCAGGAGGAGGACTTCGAGAGCGGCGAGGGCGC
Source organism: Longimicrobium sp. (assembly GCA_036379135.1). GTDB lineage: Bacteria > Gemmatimonadota > Gemmatimonadetes > Longimicrobiales > Longimicrobiaceae > Longimicrobium. The sequence continues at coordinate 6,353 of DASUVG010000049.1, read as the reverse complement.
CGTCGAGAACCGCGAGGTGCTGGAAACCTACATCAAGGTGCTCGCCGGCAAGTTCGACATCGACCGGCCCATCAAGGTGGTGGTGGACTGCGGCAACGGCACCGGCTCCATCGTGGCGGTGGACCTGATCCGCGCGCTGGGCCCCAACGTGGAGGTGACGCCCATCTTCTGCGAGTCCGACGGCACCTTCCCCAACCACCATCCGGATCCCGTCGTCGACAAGAACCTGGTCGACATCATCGCGAAGGTGAAGGAGATCGGGGCGGACCTGGGCGTGGCGTTCGACGGCGACGCGGACCGCATCGGCGCCATCGACGACCAGGGCGGCATCGTCCGCGGCGACACGCTGCTGCTGCTCTACGGCCTGGACCTGATCCAGAAGCACGGTCCGGGGCAGAAGGTGGTGCTGGACGTAAAGTGTTCGCAGCAGCTCACGGACGTCCTGGAGGCCAACGGCGGCGTGCCGATCATGAACGCGACCGGCCACTCGCTCATCAAGGAGCGGATGAAGGAGGAGCACGCGCTGCTGGCGGGCGAGCTGAGCGGCCACATCATGTTCGGCGACAACTACTACGGGTTCGACGACGCGCTGTACGGCGCCATGCTGCTGATCGACATCGTCGCCCGGGGCGGCCGTCCGCTCTCCGAACGGCTGGCGGAGTTCCCGCAGTTCGTCTCCACCGCCGAGCTGCGCTATCCCGCGACGGAGGAAACCAAGTTCCCCATCGTGGGCCGAGCGATCGAGCACTTCCGCAAGGACCACGAGGTGATCGACGTGGACGGCGCGCGCGTGCTCTTCGGCGACGGCTGGGGCCTCATCCGCGCCAGCAACACCGAGCCGGTGCTGGTCGCCCGCTACGAGGCGCGCACGCCGGAGCGGCTGGCGGAGATCCGCGGGCTGATGGAAGGGTGGCTGCAGGGCGAGGGGATCGGCGGGGCGAGCGACGGACACTGAGGTGGGAAGTGCGTGAGTGCGTGAGTGCGTGAGTGCGTGAGTGTCGTCACCACCTGCTTTCGGGCGACCCGCGGCGCCCCCTCCGGGCTCGTAAACCTCGCCCACCTCCCCCAAAAAAGACTGGGGGAGGTTGGGGTGGGGCAGGGTTCTGAGAGCTTCGGGTGGTCTGACGCCAGATGGTGGGCCGCCCCCCTCCCCGGCCCTCCCCCACAAACTGCGTGGGGGAGGGAGGTGCGACGCACCTTTCCGCAGCGGGATCGAATTCTCCCCTTTCTCCCGCGCAGCGGGGGAGAGGGGCCGGGGGAGAGGGGGCACTGTCGGGCGTCAGTTGGATGCAGTTCGCCGAGCAGTTGATCCAGCGGCTGCGAACCCCCCTCTCCGCGAGGAACGAGCGGGGAGGGGCCGGGGGAGGGGCCCCTCGCGGGCGCAGTTCGACTCAAGCCGTCGAGCCCCGATCCGTCGGCCACCCAACCTCCCCCAGGTTTTTTTGGGGGAGGTGGGCGAGGTTTACGAGCCCGGAGGGGGCGCCCCGCGGACGCAGTCCGACCTGTGTCGAAGCGCCTCGCATCCGGCGGCCTCCCCGCCCCCGAAGTCGTTGACGCAGAACGAGCTTGCCGCTCCTGTGCGGCGGGCATAGAATGTCGGCCCGCAACCGAGGGTTTGTGCAGAGCAAGACCGTAGTGATCGCGCTGGGGGGCAACGCCCTGGCGCAGCCGGGCGAAGAGGGGACCATCACCCAGCAGTTCCGCCACACCCGCGAGTCGCTGGGCGCGGTGGTGGAGCTGGCGCGCGAGGGGTGGCAGATCGCCATCGTGCACGGCAACGGGCCGCAGGTGGGGAACGAGCTCATCCGCAACGAGCAGTCGCGGCACCTGCTTCCCCCGCTGCCGCTGGGCGTGCTGGTGGCGAGCACGGAAGGGTGGATCGGCTACATGATCCAGCAGTCGCTGCAGAACGCCCTGCGCAGGGCGGGCGTGCGGCGGCAGGTGGTGACGATGGTCACCCAGGTGCTGGTGGACCCGGACGACCCCGAGCTGCAGCGCCCGACCAAGCCGATCGGCCGGACGATGGACGAGGAGACGGCGCGCGACCTGGCGGCGGAGATGGGCGGGTCGATCGCGGAGACGAAGGGCGGCTGGCGGCGCGTGGTCCCCAGCCCCCGCCCCACTCGCATCGTGGAGTGCGCGATGATCCGCTCCCTGGTCCGCGAAGGCCACCTGGTGGTGGCCGCGGGCGGCGGCGGATGCCCCGTGTACGAGCACGAGCGCTGGGGGCTGGAGGGGATCGACGCGGTGGTGGACAAGGACCGCGCCGCCGCCATCCTGGGCCGCGACATCGGCGCCGACGTGCTGGTGATCCTGACGGACGTGGACCGCGTGTACCAGGACTTCGGCAAGCCCACGCAGCGCGCCATCGAGCGGCTGACGGTGGCGGAGGCCGACGAGCTGCTGCGGTCCAGCGAGCTGGGCACCGGCAGCATGGCGCCCAAGGTAGAAGCCGCGGCGGACTTCGTGCGCCACGGCGGCACCCGCGCCATCATCGCGCGGCTGGACCAGGGAAGGGAAGCCGTCGCGGGTACGGCCGGGACGGAAATCGTGCGTTAGTGCGGAAGTGCGTTAGTGCGGAAGTAGACGGCTCCGGCCGATCTCCTTTTCACTACCGCACTACCGCACTCACGCACTCACGCACTCACGCACTTGTTGTTGTCGCAGGAAAATCACCCGGAACAGGGATCGTCCGTGAACATCCACGAATACCAGGCGAAAGAGCTGCTCGCCGCCCAGGGGATCCCGGTCCCCATGGGCGACGTGGCGACCACGCCGGAGCAGGCCGAAGAGATCGCCCGGCGGCTGGGCGGCGCCGTGGTCGTAAAGGCGCAGGTGCACGCGGGCGGCCGCGGCAAGGCCGGCGGCGTAAAGCTGGCCGGCACCCCCGAGGAGGCCCGCGAAAAGGCCAAGGCCATCCTGGGGATGCAGATCAAGGGGCTCACGGTGGAGAAGGTGCTCATCGCCCCCGCCGAGGACATCGCCAGCGAGGCGTACGTGGGCATCATCATGGACCGCGCGAGCAAGGCGCCGGTCTGGATGGTGAGCGCCGCCGGCGGCATCGACATCGAGGAAGTGGCCCACACCAATCCCGAGAAGATCACCAAGCTCCCCGTCGACACACGCTACGGCTTTCTGCCGCACCAGGCGTACTTCCTGGCCACGAAGCTCTACAGCGACGTGAAGCAGCAGCGCGCGGCGGCCAAGATCCTGGAGCAGCTCTACAAGGCGTTCGTGGAGGCCGGCGCGTCGCTGGCGGAGATCAACCCGCTCATCACCACGCCCGACGGCACGGTCAAGGCGATCGACGCCAAGTTCAACATCGACGACAACGAGCTCTTTCGCCGCCCCGCCATCGAGGCGCTGCGCGACGAGAGCTCCGAGGACCCGGCCGAGGTCACGGCGCGCGAGGCCAACCTCACCTTCATCAAGCTGGACGGCGACGTGGGGTGCGTCGTCAACGGCGCCGGGCTGGCCATGGCGACCATGGACCTGGTGAAGTACTACGGCGGCGAGCCGGCCAACTTCCTGGACATCGGCGGCTCGTCCAACCCCGAGAAGGTGGTGAACGCGCTCAAGATCATCACCGGCGACAAGAACGTGAAGGCGATCCTGTTCAACATCTTCGGCGGCATCACCCGCACCGACGACGTGGCGAACGGCATCGTGACGGCCACGAAGCAGATCGACATCCAGGTGCCGATCGTCATCCGCCTGACGGGGACCAACGAGGAGATCGCGGTGAAGATCCTGGCCGACGCCGGCTTCACAGCCATGACCGACATGGACGAGGCCGTAAAGAAGGCCGTCGCGCTGGCAAAGGGGGAGGCCCAGTGAGCATCTTCATCGATCAGAGCACAAAGCTCATCGTGCAGGGGATCACGGGCCGCGACGGCTCGTTCCACGCAAAGCAGATGATGGAGTACGGCACCCGGGTGGTCGCGGGCGTCACGCCGGGCAAGGGCGGGCAGACGTTCGAGGGCTCCGTCCCCATCTTCAACACGGTGCAGGAGGCGATGGACGCCACCGGCGCCAACTCGTCGGTCATCTACGTGCCGCCCGCGTTCGCCGCGGACGCCATGTTCGAGGCCGCCGACGCGGGCGTGGGCTTCATCGTCTGCATCACCGAGGGCGTGCCGGTGCTGGACATGACGCGCGTCTACCCGTACGTCAAGGAGAAGGGCGCGCGCCTCCTGGGCGCCAACTGCCCGGGTCTGCTCTCCGCCGGCAAGAGCAAGGTGGGCATCATCCCCGGCCACATCACGCAGCCCGGCCCGGTCGGACTGGTGTCGAAGTCCGGGACGCTGACGTACGAGGTGGTCTACAAGCTCAAGGGCGCCGGGATCGGGACGACGACGTGCGTGGGGATCGGCGGCGACCCGGTGAGCGGCACCAGCTTCATCGACTGCCTGGCGGCGTTCGAGGCCGATCCGGAGACGAAGGCGATCGTGATGCTGGGCGAGATCGGCGGCACGGACGAGCAGGAGGCGGCGGCCTACATCAAGGCCAACGTCACCAAGCCCGTCGTGGGCTTCATCGCGGGGCAGACGGCGCCTCCGGGGCGGCGGATGGGCCACGCGGGCGCCATCATCAGCGGCAGCGCGGGGACGGCCGAGGAGAAGATCCAGGCCTTCCGCGACAACGGCATCGGCGTCGCCACCCGGCCGCTGGACGTGGTGGGCCTGATCCAGGAAGCGCTTTGAGCGAGAGCGGCAGTCGCGCGGGCCGCGAGGTGCGCCTGACGGAGATCCTCCGTCCGGAGCACGTCGTGGCCCCGCTTCCCGCGGACACCGTGTACGACGCGGTGATGCACCTGGCGCAGACGCTGGTGGGCACCGGCGACGTGACGGAGCCGGAGAAGCTGCAGCGCATGTTCTCCGAGAGCCGCGTCCGCGACCTGATCCACGTGGGCGACCGCGTGCTGCTGCCGCACCTGCGGACGGACGCGGTCGATTCGCTGCAGGTGGCGATGGGGATCGCGCCCCGGCCGCTCCCCGAGTCGCCGGACGACCTGGGCGCGGCGGCGCAGATCGTGGTGCTGGTCCTGGCTCCGCTCTCCGCGGCCGACCTGTACCTGCAGACGGTGGCGGCGCTGGCCAGGGTGCTGCGGCACGACAGCGTGGTGGACCGCCTGGTGGCGGCGCGGTCGCCGGCGGAGGTGATGCAGATCCCGGAGATCCGCGAGATCATCATCGAGCCGCGGCTGCGGGTGCGCGACGTGATGACGCAGCGCGTGTTCCGCACCACGCCGGACTCGCCGGTGCAGGAGGTGCTGGACTTGATCGCCGAGCACCGGCTGCGCGCCATCCCCGTGGTGGGCGCGGACCGGCAGGTGCTGGGGATGGTGACGGACCGCGACCTGCTGCGCCACTTTCTTCCGGGCGTGCAGCGCCCGGCCGACGCCAGCGCCGCGGCGTGGAGCGAGACGCGGGTGCGCGACGTGATGTCGCGCAGCGTGATCTGCGTTTCCGAGGACCAGGCGCTGGCCGAAGTGACCTCCATGCTGGTGAGCAAGGACATCGAGCGCCTGCCGGTGGTGCACGAGGGTCAGCTCACCGGCTTTCTTACCCGCGGCGACATCCTGCGCAAGGTGTTCGGGTTCGCCGCTTCCCCCGTGGAACCCGTCGAAGAGGAATAGATCCCGATGAGCCGTACCTTTGCCATCATCAAGCCCGACGCCGTGCAGAACGGCCACGCCGGCAAGATCATCGCCCACGTGCAGCAGGCCGGCTTTCGCATCCTGGGGATGAAGCTGACGCAGATCAGCCTGCCTCAGGCGAAGAAGTTCTACGAGGTGCACGCCGAGCGCGGCTTCTACGGCGAGCTGGTGGAGTTCATGTCCAGCGGCCCGGCCATCGTGCTGGCGCTGGAGGCGGAGAACGCCGTGACCCTGTGGCGCGAGACCATCGGCAGCACCGACCCCGCCGAGGCCGCCGAGGGCACCATCCGCAAGCTCTACGCGGAGAACAAGGGCCGCAACGCCGTCCACGGCAGCGACAGCGACGAGAACGCCGACATCGAGATCGCCTTCTTCTTCAGCGGTACCGAGCTGGTGGGCTGATCGCGTTTTCGGTGGATGGATGACGAAGGGCCGCCTCGCGAGGGGCGGCCCTTCGTGTGCTTCGTGATGGTGCCGTTTCGCGCCGCGCACCGCGAGTTTCAACCCGTGGTGCCCTGGTCGGTAACATGACGGCAGGTACGGGTGATACCGCATCCGCTAAAAGAATAAGCCTCACACAGAGTTAGCAGAGTCAACAGAGTTTTCTCGTGCCGCGCGATGTACTCCGCGATTCATCCGATCGCTGGTAAACGATCGATGCGGCACGAAGGGCGGTCATCTCGCCGAGGCTTCA
>DASUVG010000048.1:0-18093 GCA_036379135.1 Longimicrobium sp. | reverse complement strand
GATACCTATCCCGCCATCCTCGTCCCCAGCCTGGCGCCGACCTCCTGCCGCAAGCGCACCGGAGCCGGCCTCCACGAACACCCGATGCGCGATCTGGCGAAGCCTGGGCCCGCGAGAAGGCCGGGGGCGTTCCCGCAGAAGCTCGCGCGAGGGGACGGTTCGCGGGATCGCGCATCGGGTGAAGCCGGAATGGTGGGCTGCGGGGCGCTGCGGCGGGAAAGGTGTTCCAGAAACAAATGCGGATGGCTCCCTGCCGGGCGTCCATCTGCCTGCAGTTCCCGACGTCCTCAGGGAAGCGTGGTGCGCCCCGCCCCTGCCGACGCGCAGGACACGGTGTCGCGCATGGTGGTGAACCCGCCACCGCTTCCCGCCAGGCGTGGCGTGCAACGAAATCCGCGATGAACCTGATTTCCTGAGGGAGCGCCGCACGTGACCTGGCGGTCTGCACCGCGGGCCGGCGCGCGACCGAAGGATCTCCGCTCGGCTGCGTGGGGGCTGGATCGCGGCAGGGAGCCGGCCCCGCGGTTCTGCCGGCGAGATCCTTCGGTCGGCGCACGGGCTCTGGTGATCGGGCCAGGATCAGCGCGGCGCCTCACTCAGGAAACCAGCGTTGTAGTCGAGGCAAAAGCAGGTGCCGGCCGTCGAGTGGATCCAGCGGAATCGGGAGGAAAAGAAGCCGCCCGGTGCGAAGGTGCGCCGGGCGGCCGTCGATCATCCCGCCAGCCCCGTGGGGATCAGGGCTTGGTGATGGTCAGGCTGTACGAGCCCGAGCCGCTGTAGGAGTAGACCTCCCAGTAGTAGTAGCCGGCGGTGCCGCTGTAGCTGATGTTCTCGTCCGGCGCCGAGGTCTCGCCGCGGGCCACGATCGCCCACGACGACCCGGTCCACCGGTACAGGTACAGGTCGAAGTCCACGCCCGAGGGCCCGTCCAGCACGCCGCTGTGCGTGCCCGACACCGTGCTCTGGTAGTAGTTGCCGTTGGGCTGGATGTCGTAGTCGCCCGTGCCGCTCAGCGAGCCGGTGTAGGTGGTGCCGCCCGGCGGCGGCGGGGGAGGAGGCGTGGTGCCGCCCGAGAGCAGCGAGTACACCAGGCGGTTGGGCGAGCCCGTGCCCGCGCTGGTCACCACGCCCGTGGTGGCCGTGCTGGTGATGGCGTTCACCACCGCGGCCGGGGTCGCCGACGGTGCGCCCTGCAGGTACAGCGCGGCCACGCCGGCCACGTGCGGGCTGGCCATGCTGGTGCCGCTGATGGTGTTGGTGGCCGTGGTGCTGGTGTACCAGGCGCTGGTGATGCTGCTGCCCGGCGCGAACACGTCCACGCACGTGCCGTAGTTGCTGAACGACGAGCGGGCGTCGGTGCTGGTGGTGCTGCCCACGGTGATGGCGTTGGCCGCGCGGGCCGGCGACACGTTGCAGGCGTTCTGGTTCTCGTTGCCCGCCGCGACGACGACCGTCACGCCGGCGTTGTGCATGCGGTTCACCGCGTCGTCGGTCGCCGTGCTGGCGCCGCCGCCCAGCGACATGTTGGCCACTGCCGGCTTGACGTGGTTGTTCGCGACCCAGTCCATCCCCGCGATCACGCCGGCGTTGGTGCCGCTGCCGGAGCAGTTGAGCACGCGCACCGGGTGCAGGGTCACGCCCTTGGCCACGCCGTAGGTGGTGCCGCCCACGGTGCCCGCCACGTGCGTGCCGTGGCCGTTGCAGTCCACCGCCCCGCCGCCGGAGGTCACCGCGTCGTAGCCGTTGCCGATGCGGCCGGTGAACTGGGTGTGCGAGGTGAGGATGCCGGTGTCGATGATGTACGCGTGCACGCCCGCGCCGGTGGGCGTGTAGGTGTAGGTGCCGTTCAGCGGAAGCGCGCGCTGGTCGATGCGGTCCAGCCCCCAGGTGGCCCCCGACTGCGTGGTGCTGGCGCTCACGAAGGCGTCCTGCTCGATGTACGCCACCGCGGGGTTGTTGCGCAGGGCGTTCAGCTGGCCCTGGTTGAGCGCGGCGGAGAAGCCGTTGAGCGCCGCCGTGTAGACGTGGCGCGGCCCGGCGCCGGCGACGGCGGCCACGGAGCGCGGGTTGGCGCCCTCCTTCAGGACCACGATGTACTCGCCGTCCACGCCGGTTCCGGGGGCCGCGGAGAGCAGGGGGGCGGTGCTGCCGCCGGGCGCCGCCAGCGGCGTCCGTCCGCCATCGGAGCACGCCGCGGCCGCGACCAGGGCCGCGAGCGCGAGGGGTGTGAGGGTGCGCTTCATCAGGCTCCTCCAACAGGGTGGGGTGGGCGGCGTCGGCGAGGGTGCCGCGCCGCGAGAACGGGCCGTGGTGATGGCCCGGGAGATCCCTGTCCTGCAGCTCTGCATACGCCCGCGCAGGCTCGCCCCGGGCAATGCCGGAGGATCCCTGCGCAGCGGTCCGCACCGGGGCGCCTCGCGCGCCCCCGCGGCATCGGCCGCGGGGTCCGTACCGCTCCCCCGATCGGCCGCGCCGCGTTCTGTGAGGTGGGCGCGGTGAGCGCATGCCTCGGGCCGAGCGCCCCGCCCGCCGCAACCACATGCACGGCAACGAGGTAGCAGTTTCGAGCCTGTCGGTCCATCTGCCGCGAAATGGTGCAGTGGCACCAATCCGGTGCATGCGACGGTGCATAAGGAGTGGCGCTGCGGTCGTGGAGGAGCTTCGGAGGGCTTCTTCGGGACACAGCCTCAGGCGGGGCGCCGAGGGAACGCCTCCGCGCCTGCGCGTCACCCGGAGTCCGCAAAAAGAAGGGCCTCACACGGAGTCAACGGAGTTAGCGGAGTTTTCCCGTGCCGTTTCCGCTGCTCTCGCGGTTCGAAGCCTGGTCCTGGTGAGGGGAGGCATGGCGCGCCCGTCGACGAGGCACCAACCGGCGTGGGATGTCGGGAACGGGAGTGGGATGGAGGCGCGGCAGAGGGCCATCCGCATTATGGGGGAGGGATGAGGATCGTCGGATCATCTTCGACGCGCGCTGGAGAACGATGTCCGGACCCCCTGATACGCGATCTTGAGAACCATCCGCCAGCTCCACGGTCGAGGTAAGCGGCACGACGGAGCGCGGAAAGGTGCGGGGGCGCGGCAACCGGCCGCGCCCCCGCACCTGTATTCATCCACCGACCGTGTATTCCGTCCGGATCGGTGTGCCCGGCGGCCGCTCAGTACGCCGTGAACAGCAGGCGGTTGGGCGAGCCGGTGCCCGGGGAGGTCACCTTGCCCGTCGTGGAGCCGGCGATCAGCGCGCTGGCGACGCCCGCGGGGGTCGCGCCCGGGTTGCTCTGCAGGTACAGCGCGGCCACGCCCGCCACGTGCGGCGAGGCCATCGACGTCCCGCTGATGGTGTTGGTGGCCGTCACGCCGGTGTACCAGGCGGAGGTGATGCCCACGCCCGGCGCGAAGATGTCCACGCAGGTGCCGTAGTTGCTGAACGACGCCTTCTTGTCCGTCTTGTCCGTGGCGCCCACGGTGATGGCCTCGGGAACGCGCGCCGGCGAGTAGTTGCAGGCGTTGGCCGCGATGCCGAAGATGTTGCCGTTGCCCGCCGCCACGGCGAAGGTGACGCCCCTGGCGATGGCGTTCTTGACCGCGTTGTCCAGCGTGGTGCTGGCGCCGCCGCCCAGCGACATGTTGGCCACCGCCGGCTTGACGTGGTTGTTGGCCACCCAGTCCACGCCCGCGATCACGCCGGCCGTGGTGCCGCTGCCCGCGCAGTCCAGCACGCGCACGGCCACCAGGCTCACGGCCTTGGCCACGCCGTACACCGTGCCGCCCACGGTGCCGGCCACGTGCGTGCCGTGCCCGTTGCAGTCCGTGGCGCTGCCGCCCGCCGTCACCGCGTCGAAGCCGGTGCTGGCGCGCCCCGCGACGTCGGAGTGCGTGAGCAGGATGCCCGTGTCGACGATGTAGGCGCGCACGCCCACGCCGGTGTTCACGTAGCTGAAGGTGGTGCTGAGCGGCAGTGCGCGCTGGTCGATGCGGTCCAGCCCCCAGGTGGCGCCCGTCTGCGTGACGCTGGCCTGCACCGGCTGGTCCTGCTCGATGTAGGCCACGTTCGGGTTGTGCTGCAGCGCCGTCAGCTGCCCCTGGTTCAGGCCCGCGGCAAAGCCGTTGACGGCGGTGGTGTACACGAACCGGGGGCTCACGCCCGCCACCGCGGCCACCGAGCGCGGGTCGGCGCCCTGGTTCAGCACCACGATGTACTGGCCCGCGATCCCCTGGCCGGAGGAGAGCAGGGGCGCCCCGGCCGGGGCCGCGGACTGGGTGGGGACGGCATCGGAGCAGGCGGCCGCCAGCCCGAGGGCCGCAACGGCGAGGGGGGTAAGGCTGCGCTTCATCGGTACGCTCCCGTGGAGGGGGTAATGTGGGGCGGGCGGGGATTGCGCCGCCCCGGATGAGGATCCTTTTCCCGCGGTCCGGCGAAGGCGGACGGCGAACCGTCCGCCTTCGCCGGCCCGGTGCGGCTCAGTACGCGGTGAACAGCAGGCGGTTGGGCGAGCCGGAGCCCGCGTTGGTCACCTTGTTGAGCGTGGCGCCGTTCACCAGCGCGCTGGTGACGGTCGCCGGCGACGCCGCGGCGTTGCCCTGCAGGTACAGCGCGGCCACGCCGGCCACGTGCGGGCTGGCCATCGAGGTGCCGCTGATGCTGTTGGTGGCCACGTCGCTGGTGTACCAGGCGCTGGTGATGCTGTTGCCCGGGGCGAAGATGTCGACGCAGGTGCCGTAGTTGGCGTACGAGGCCTTGGCGTCGGTGCTGCCGGTGGCGCTCACGGTGATGGCCGCGGGCACGCGCGCCGGCGAGTAGTTGCAGGCGGGCTGCGCCTTGCCGCCGGTGTTGCCGTTGCCGGCCGCCACCACGAAGGTCACGCCCTTGCCGATGGCCGCGGCCACCGCGTTGTCCAGCGTGGTGCTGGCGCCGCCGCCCAGCGACAGGTTGGCGACCGCCGGCTTGACGTGGCTGTTGCCCACGAAGTCCACGCCGGCGATCACGCCGGCCGTGGTGCCGCTGCCGGCGCAGTCCAGCACGCGCACCGGGTGCAGGGTCACGGCCTTGGCCACGCCGTGCGTGGTGCCGCCCACGGTGCCGGCCACGTGCGTGCCGTGCCCGTTGCAGTCGTTGGCGCTGCCGCCCGCCGTCACGGCGTCGTACCCGGCGCCCACGCGGCCGGCGAACTGCGCGTGGGTCAGGCGGATGCCCGTGTCGACGATGTAGGCGTGCACGCCCGCGCCGGTGCTGGTGTAGCTGAAGGTGGTGCTGAGCGGAAGGTTCTGCTGGTCGATGCGGTCCAGGCCCCAGGTGGCGCCTGTCTGGATGGTGCTGGCCTGCACCGGCTGGTCCTGCTCCACGTACGACACCGCCGGGTTGTGGCGCAGCGCGTTCAGCTGGCCGGCGTTCAGCGTGGCCGCGAAGCCGTTGACGGTCGCCGTGTAGACGTAGCGCGGGCTCACCCCGGCGACGGCGGCCACGGAGCGCGGGTTGGCGCCGGCGTTCAGCACCACGATGTACTGGTCCGCGATCCCCGCGGCGGAGGAAAGCAGGGGTGCGCCGCCCTCGGGGGCCGCGGCGGTGGGGGTGCCGGCGTCGGAGCAGGCTGCCGCCAGCCCGAGGGCCGCCACGGCGAGGGGGGTAAGGCTGCGCTTCATGGTGGAGCTCCCATCAGGGGATTTTGGCCGGGGCGGCAGGGGTGCCGCGCCCGCGGGCTCAGGGCAATCGTAACGGCGCGGAATGCACTTCCGCGGCCGGTTTCTTCCACTGCTCCCCGCGCAACGGCATCCGGCCACGCTGTGTGCCGTCGATGGGAGAGCCCGGACATGTTTCTGAGCGAAAACGTATGTTGGCACCCCTTGGGCCAAACGCGCGTATTTTCGTAAACAGCTGCGGGTGCGGTGTTTGGGGGATTTCGAACGGTGTCCTGCAACCGGCTGGATCGCACCGCTTTAGGCGCCGGTGCACCATTCCGTGTCGGTTGCCGGGGCGGCGGATGAACCGGTGCACAGTTTTGACGCTCCTGGCGGGCACGCCGCGCGAATGTCGGCCCGCGGCGCGGCTCTTCGCGTACGTGCGCGCGAGCGGGCGGACGGGAAATGCGCGAAGCGGGAAGGGAGAGATGCGGATGCGCGGGAGGCGGGGCGTGCGGTCAGAAAGCGGCGGATGCGGTGTTTTCCACCAGAAGACGTGCGACGGGAGACTCGCGCCGGACGATGCTTCCGAAGACGGGTGGGCGGTCGGGCGCGAGGCTCCCGTCGCCGGCGGGGAGACCCCGCAGGCGCGGGCAGGGGAGGGGAGGGTGGGGCGGATGCCGGCACGCGCCGAGGAGGCTCACCGCCGCCGCGGAGGAGACGGACGGGGCAACAGCAGTATCGTTGCCCCGGCCGGCTCCGGAGCGGTCCCTGAGAGGCGGGGAAAACCAGGGAATAGGGAACAGGGAATAGGGAATAGCCAGCAAGAACAGGAGCCCCGCCGGATCCTGATGGAGATCCGGCGGGGCTCGTTCGTCCCGGCCTGCTCAGCCTGTCGCGCCACCCTCAGAACTTGGTGAACAGGAACAGGTTGGGCGTGGCGTAGTGCGCGCTGTAGGTGTGCAGCACGATGGTGTTGGCCGTGGCGATGGACTTGATCGCGGTGGTCACCTGGGTCGGCGTGGACGACGGGTACAGGGACAGGTACAGTGCCCCCACCCCCGCCACGTGCGGCGTGGCCATGGAAGTGCCGCTGATGGTGTTGGTCGCCGTGTAGCTACCGATCCACAGGGAGGTCACGCTGCTTCCCGGCGCCAGGATGTCCACGCAGCGGCCGTAGTTGCTGAACGACGACTCGTAGTCGTCGCTGCGGGTGCTGCCCACCGTCATCACGCTGGGCGCGCCGGCGGGGGACTGGAGGCAGGCGTTCTGCGGCGTACCGGCGAAGTTGCCGTTCCCGGCCGCGGCGGCCACGAAGAAGCCGTACCTCACCAGGTTGTCGGCCGCGTCGCGCACGGACTGCACGTCGCCGTACCCCAGGCTCATGTTCACCACCGCCGGCTTCTTGCCGTTGCGCATGATCCACTCCATGGCGTTGATGGCCATGGATGCGTTGCCGCCGCCGGAGCAGTTCACCACGCGGCCGGCGTAGACCAGGACCTGCTTGGCCACCCCGTACGTGGTGGAGCCGATGGTGCCCGCCACGTGGCTGCCGTGCCCGTGGCAGTCTTCCGCGCTGCCGTACCCGTCGCCCACGAAGTCTCCGTTCGCGCCGTTGGGGATGTAGCTGGCGCGCGGGTAGATGTCGCCGTGCTTGCTGTTGACGCCCGTGTCGAGGACGTACGCGATCACGCCGTAGCCGTTGGCGGTGTAGGTGAAGGAGTTGCTCAGCGGCAGGTCCTTCTGGTCGATGCGGTCGATCCCCCAGGTGGCGGGCGACTGCGTGGTCCACATGAGCTGCGCCTGCGCGTCGGGCTCGATGTAGGCCACGGCGGGGTTGTGGCGCAGCGCGTTGAGCTGGCCGTCGTTCAGCCGGGCGGCAAAGCCGTTGAGGACCGCCGTGTACACCGAGCGGGGGCGGATGCCGGCCACCGCCGCCACCGACGTGGGGTTGGCGCCTTCGCGCAGCACCACGATGTACCCGCCGTCCGCCGACACCGATGGTATGGGGTCGCTGGGAAGGGCGGCCGTCGGAACGCGGGACTGGTCGGAGCAGGCGGCCAGCGCCAGCAGCGACAACAGGGCGAGACTGCGCTTCATGGAGGTCCTCCAGAGCAGTGGGGCCGCGCGAGGAGCCGCGCGCGGCGGAGTGCCCGCGGACGGCTGCCGCGGGCGAGGAGAGCGGCCCCACCCGTCGCACATGCCGCGCCGCGCCGCACGCCTGTATCCGAGACGAGAAACGCGAGTATCCACGCCACTTTTCCGCTGCCGGCTCCGAAGCTCGTGCCGTACTGGCGCGCCACCGCAGGTACAGTTTGGGACGCCTGTGCCCCATCTGCTGGCGTAGCAGATTACGAAGGTCGTACGAGGGCGGGCGGAAAGGGACAGGAGGGGAGTGAGCGGGTGAGCGGGTGAACGGGTGAACGGGTGAACGGGTGAACGGGTGAACGGGTGAACGGGTGAACGGGTGAACGGGTGAACGGGTGAACGGGTGAACGGGTGAGCGGGTGAACGGGTGAGCGGGTGAGCGGGTGAACGGGTGAACGGGTGAAACCGGTGAGCGGGTGAGCGGGTGAACGGGTGAACGGGTGAGCGGGTGAACGGGTGAACGGGTGAACGGGTGAACGGGTGAACGGGTGAACGGGTGTGAGGTTGGATGGAGTCCGGCGCGCCGCGCGGGGCCCTCTCCCCCGCCGACTTCGCCGCTCGTTCCTCGCGGCTCGCGGCGACCCCTCCCCCAAACTGCGGGGGAGGGGTTTTGTCATGGCAGGCACCAGGCGGCGTCCCCAACCCTTCCCCAGCCCCGGGGAGGGGTGTCGCCGTGGCAGGCACCCGGCGGCGTCCCAACCCCTCCCCCGAAGTTGGGGGAGGGGTCGACCGCCGTCGCGAGGAACGAGCGAAAGGCCGGTCGGGGGAGAGGGCCCCCGCGGGAACGCGCCTCACCCGTTCACCCGTTCACCCGCTCACCCGTTCACCCCTCACCCCCCCTCGCTTGACACCCCCCGCCCGCCGCACCAGTCTGTCCCCCTCGCACCGGCACCACCCGGCCCATCGCAAACGCAAGGCACGTAAACGAATGTCCAACAAGCGGCAGGACGCGCTGGACTACCACAGCCAGGGCAGGCGCGGCAAGATCGCCGTGGTCCCCACCAAGCCCGCCAGCACGCAGCGGGACCTTTCCCTGGCGTACAGCCCCGGCGTGGCGGAGCCGTGCCGCGAGATCCACCGCGACCCGGAAGAGGTGTTCCGCTACACCGCGCGCGGCAACCTGGTGGCCGTGGTGTCCAACGGCACCGCGGTCCTGGGGCTGGGCGACATCGGCCCGCTGGCCGCCAAGCCGGTGATGGAGGGCAAGGGCGTGCTCTTCAAGCGCTTCGCCGACATCGACGTCTTCGACCTGGAGCTCGATGCCAGGGACCCCGACGACGTGATCCGCTTCTGCGAGATGCTGGAGCCCACCGTGGGCGGCATCAACCTGGAGGACATCGGCGCGCCGGAGTGCTTCTACATCGAAGAGCAGCTCAAGGAGCGCCTGCAGATCCCCGTCTTTCACGACGACCAGCACGGCACCGCGGTGATCAGCGGCGCCGCGCTCCTCAACGCGCTGCGGATCAGCGGCAAGCGGATCGAAGAGCTCAAGGTCGTCTTTTCCGGGGCGGGCGCGGCGGCCATCGCCACGGCGGAGCACTACGTGTCACTGGGCGTGCGGCGCGAGAACATCGCCATGACGGACAGCAAGGGCGTCATCCGCAGCGATCGGGGAAACCTGGACCGGTACAAGGGCCGCTTCGCCACCGACCGCGACGACATCCACACGCTGGAAGACGCGCTGCGCGGTGCGGACATGTTCGTCGGCCTTTCCGTGGCCGGCGCGGTGACGAAGGAGATGGTGGACGGGATGGCCCCGGCGCCCATCGTCTTTGCCCTCGCCAATCCGGATCCGGAGATCCTGCCGGAGGACGTGCTGGCCGTGCGCCCCGACGCCATGGTGGCCACCGGGCGGACGGACTATCCCAACCAGATCAACAACGTCCTGGGCTTTCCCTTCATCTTTCGCGGCGCGCTGGACGTGCGGGCGCGCGCCATCAACGACGAGATGAAGATGGCCGCCACCCGCGCCCTGGCCGAGCTGGCGCGGCTGGACGTCCCCGAGTCGGTGGAAAAGGCGTACGGCAACGAGCGCTTCCGCTTTGGCGCCGACTACCTGATCCCCAAGCCGTTCGACCCGCGCATCATGCTGTGGGTGGCGCCCGCCGTGGCGCAGGCGGCCATGGAGACGGGCGTGGCGCGCGTGCAGATCGACCTGGAGCAGTACCGCGCCGAGCTCATCGCGCGCCTGGGCCGCGGCCGCGAGGTGATGCGCGACATCATGCGCCGCGCCCGCCAGGACCCGCGCCGCATCGTGTACCCCGAGGGCGAGAACGACCGGATCATCCGCGCCTGCGCGCTGGTGCTGGCCGAGGGGATCGCGCGGCCCATCCTGCTGGGGCGGCCGGACTTCGTCCGCGAGCGGGCGGAGATGCTGGGCGTCTCCATCGACGGCGCCGAGATCGTGGACCCGCGGGGAGACGAGGCGCGCCGCGAGCGGTACGCCCAGGAGTTCTACCGCCGCCGCCAGCGCAAGGGCGTCACGCTCGCCCAGGCGCGCGAGCGGATGCGCGAGCCCGTCTTCTTCGGCTGCATGATGGTGCTGCTGGGGGATGCGGACGGGCTGCTGGCGGGCGAGGACATGCACTACCCCGAGACCATCCGCCCCGCGCTGGAGACCATCGGCACGGCGCCGGGGGTGCGGCGGGTGGCGGGGCTGTACATGATGGTGCTGGAGCACGACACCGTCTTCTTTGCCGACACCACCGTCAACATCGACCCCGACGCCGGTACGCTGGCCGAGATCGCGCTGCTGGCGGCGGACTTCGTGAAGCGGCTGGGGCTGGTGCCGCGGGTGGGGATGCTCTCGTTCAGCAACTTCGGCTCGGTGCGCAGCCCGCAGAGCGACAAGGTGCGCAGGGCCACGGAGCTGGTGAAGGAGCGCGCGCCGGAGCTGGAGATCGACGGCGAGCTGCAGGCCGACACCGCCGTGCTGGACGACTTTCGCGCCGAGAACTACCCGTTCAGCACGCTGCGCAACAAGCCCAACGTGCTGATCTTTCCCAACCTGGACGCCGCCAACATCGCCTACAAGCTCATGTGGCGCATGGGGAACGCCGAGGCGTTCGGCCCCATCCTCCTGGGCATGGCGCACCCGATCCACGTCCTGCAGCGCGGCAGCGAGGCGGCCGACGTGCTGAACCTGACCGCCCTGGCCGTGGTGGACGCGCAGGAGCACGCCGGCCGCCACGCCGGTGCCTGAGCCACGCTACGCCCCGGGCGACGCCGTCACCATCCACTACCGCCGTCCGCCCGACCGCCTGGAGGTCTTCGAGCAGGCGGTGGTGGATGACGACGGCGCCTCCGTCGTCACCTTTCTCCCCGCGGCGAAGCTGAAGAAGCCGATGGAGCGCGGCGGGCGCGTGGTGCTGGAGGCCGGCGCGCCCATCGTCTGGTTCACCTGGCGCGGCGACGTGTGGCACGACGTCGGCCGATTCCACCGGGCGGACGGCACCGTTACCGGCGTGTACGCCAACGTGCTGACGCCGGTGCGGATGGAGGGCGCCGGGTGGGAGACGACGGACCTGTTCCTGGACGTGTGGGTGGATGCGGACGGGCGCGTGGAGATCCTGGACCGCGGCGAGTTCGACGCCGCCCTCGCCGCCGGGTGGATCGCCCCCTCCACCGCCGCGCGCGCCCTGGCCGAAGCCGAGCGCCTGGCCGACGACGCGCGGCGCGGCGCGTGGCCCCCCGCGCACGTGCGCGAGTGGACGGTGGAGCGCGTGCGGCGGGTCCTGGAGAACCGCGGCGGCGACTCCGCGACCGCGGCCCGAAGCCCGCGGCTGGAACGGCCATAAAGCCCTGTCCCGGCTCGCTGTACGCGCCGAACGGGGCTTCACCCGCTCGCGTGGGCCACGCCCGGCGCGCAGGGCGGAGGCATGGGGCTGCCCCTTCGTTTCGCCCGTACGCCACCGCCGGTCGCGTCGAGGGAGCGCCGCGCGAATCCTTTCCCTGCCGTGGACCCGGCGCGCGACCGAGAAATCCACCGTCGGGATCCTCGTAGCCGGATCGGGCGCACCGTACGCGCGGCCACACTCCGCGCAGGCGGATTTCGTGACGTTCCAGCAGCGGTTTTAACCGCGGGGCGCGAGGTCCGCCATTCGGGCACCGGCGCCGCGGACCCTGCCCGTCCGCGGATTTGACCCGCGCGGCGCGGCGCGGCTATCTTCCCGGCCGATTCCTCTCGATGTTCAGGCGTGGCGCGGCGAGAAATCCGCCGCGCCTTCTGCTATCCCCGGGCACGCACGACCGATGATGCGCATATCCACCCTGGCCGCCGCGGCGCTGCTGATCACGGCCACCCTGGCCACCACCGCCTGCGGGCAGGCGAGGGGCTCGCGGGGCTCGCAGGCGTCCCGCCTCAACGCCGACTCGCTGGAACAGCGCGCCAACCGCGGCCGCATGAAGGGCGCCGACAGCGCGCAGGTCACCATCGTGGAGATCTCCGACTTCCAGTGCCCGTACTGCCGCGAGTTCGCCGCCACCACGTACAAGCAGATCGACAGCGTGTACGTGCGCACCGGCCGCGCGCGCATCCTGTACATCAACCTGCCGCTCACCTCGCACCGCGAGGCGTTCGGCGCCGCCGAGGCCGCCATGTGCGCCGGCGTGCAGGGCAAGTTCTGGCAGATGCACGACCGCCTGTTCGCCACGCAGGGCGAGTGGGGCGGCCAGGCCGATGCCGGGCGGCGGTTCGAGCGCTTTGCGCGGGATCTGCGGCTGAACATGGCCGACTGGCGCGACTGCACCGCCAACGACCGCACCGCGCCCCTCATCGTGGGCGACGCCATGCAGGCCGCCGAGGCGAGCATCAACGGCACCCCCACCTTCATCCTGAACTCGCGCAACGGGCAGAAGGCGCTGACCGGCGCCGTGCCCTACGACCAGTTCGCCCGCGAGATCGACGCGCTGCTCGCCGGCCCCCCGGCCCCCGCGTCCGGCGCCCCCGCCCCGCAGACGCCGTCCGCGCCGACGCAGCCCGCCCCCACGCAGCCGTAGCGCCCGATTCGCGGCGAATCGAATCGGCAGCACCGCGGGGGAGGGAGGACGCGAGACAAGACGTCCGGAGCGGGATCGAATTCTCCCCTCTCCGCGAGGAACGAGCGGGGAGGGGCCGGGGGAGGGGCCCCCGGCCGGCGCGGTCCGATGCCCGTCGCGCGGCCGATCCCTGCGGCCACATCCGCCGGGTGCGGACGCGCAGGCGCGTGGGACGCCGCACGCGGCGGGGCCGCCGAGTCCGCGCAGGCGGACTTCGTGACCTCGTAGCCGCGGTTTCAACGGCCACAGACGGGCCGGCCGGAGCGCACGGTCCCTGGAACGCGTGGTGTTCCGGGCGTATCGTCTGCCGATCATGGACACAAAGAAAGCCCCGCCGCCGGATCCATCCGGCGGCGGGGCTTCGGTCTTCCTCATCGTCCGCAAAAGCCGCGGCGGGTCAGTCCTCGTCGCTCTCCACGTAGGCGGAGACCAGGCGTCCCATGTCGACGAAGAGCTGGCGGGTGACCGCCTCTTCCTCGCGAAGCAGGTCCACCAGCCGGTCGTAGCGGTCCAGCATGTCCACGGGCACGTGCACCGTCTCCGCGTGGAAGGTTCCCTGGTCGGCGAACACCAGGCGCACGCGCACCGTCTGGCCGGGGGTCTGCGACATCCGTCGATCCTCTCGTGTTCCGTTCAGCGGGCCTGCCGCAGCCCGGGCAGGCTGAGCAGAAAGATCAGGGTGATCAGGATGGCCGAGATCACGCACCACTGGCACCATGCGTGGATCACGAACGCCTCCAGGTACGTCAGGTAGGCCGAGAACGCCACCCCCACCGCCGACAGCCCGAACAGCGCCAGCGCCACCCAGCGCGCCCGCGCCCACCGCGGCTGCACGCCCATTAGCGCGATGGTCAGGATGGTGACGTACGCGCCCAGCCCCCACGCCGAGACGGGGAGCCCCAGAAAGGTGGCCCAGCGCGAGGTCTGCACCTTCTCGCACCCGCCGATGGTGCACTGGATCTCGCCCAGAAAGCCCATCTTGTACATGGTGAGGTAGCTGGAGATCAGCAGCCCCGCCAGCGCCAGCAGCGCGATGGCCATGCGCGTGAGCGGCGGGCTCTCCTCCAGCTCCTCCACGGGCGACAGGTCGTCGTCGTGAACCCCGGCCGCGGCCGTGCTCATCAGCCGGCGGCGCTGTCCGCGGGCGCGGCCGTCGCCGGGGCCGTGGTGGCCGGAGCGGTCGTGGCCGGCGCGGCGGGGCCCGCCGCGGGGGCCGCGCCCGGGGCGCCGCCCGTCTCCTGGCGGATGAGCGCGTCCCACTCCGCGCGGGTGCCGGGGGTCTCCGGCACGCGCTTGCCGTTGATGAAGAGCGTGGGCGTGCCGCTCACCCCCAGCGTGGTGCCCAGCTGGCGGCTCTCCGAAACCTCCTTCTGGTACTTGTCGGAGCGCAGGCACTGCGCGAACACCTCGCGGTCCAGCCCTACCTGCTCCGCGTAGTCGATGAAGCGGCTGGTGGGGTCCTTCTGCTCCGACCACTGCCCCTGCTGGCCGAACACGTAGTCGTGGTACGGCCAGAACTGGTTCTGGTCGTTGGCGCAGCGGCCCGCGCGGGAGGCCAGCATGGCGTTGGGGTGGATCTCGACCAGCGGAAAGTCGTACCACACGAAGCGCACCGTGCCGTTGTCGATGTAGTCCTTTACCAGCGGCTCGGAAAAGCTGGCGAACTGGCCGCACGCCGGGCACTGGAAGTCGGCGAACTCCATGATGACGACGGGCGCGTTGGGCTGGCCCTTGCTGATGCCGGGCACCCGCTGCAGCTGCTCGGGCGACATGGCCACCGGCTGCAGCGTGGTGGCCGCGGTGCCGCCGCCGCCCTGCATCTGCCGGAACAGGAAGAAGGCGCCGGCAAGGGCCACCACGCCCAGGATGACGTAGAAGGGAAGCAGCGGGTTGCGCCGTGGCTTCTGCTTCGTGGCGGGACGGGGCACGGGGCTCTCTCCGGTTGGTTGCGTGGGAGCGCGCGGGCGCGCATGGTCATTGGGCGCGAAATGATAACCGCGGCGCGGCGCCCCGTGCAAGCCGCGGCCGGAACGCTCCTTGCACCCCGGCACCGGTTTAACGCGTCTCTCACAAAACGGTTGTAACGATGGACATACGGCTGGTGCGCGGTCGCGAGTCGCGCGTGTGGCTCTGGGTGGGCCTGCTGGCGGCGGGCTCCATCGCCGTCCTGATCGGCGCCGCGGTGTTCGGCGACCAGACCATGTCGGCCAAGCGGCAGGTGGGCGCCGCCGCCAACTTCGGCGCCGACCGGGGCGAGGTGCTCCCCATGCAGACCGAGGAGTTCGAGACGCTGCTCCCGCTGGACACGCGCGAGCTGGGCCGCCTGGTGCACCTTGCCGCCACCGCCGAGTCGGTGGTGCGCGCCAACGCCGTGTGGGTGCGCACCCCGTCGGGGCGCCGCATCCTGGTGCGCTTCGAGCCGGACCCGCCCGCCGGCGCGCTGGGGGCAATGGGGCCGGGCTCGCGGCTGGACGTGAACGGATACCTGCAGAAGGTGTCGCGCGCCGAGTTCGACATGTGGGCCGACACGCTCAACGTGTCCATCCCGCGCCCGCGCCCCGGCACCAAGTTCGGCGACGTTCCCGACAGCGGCTTTGCCAAGATCGACTCGCTGTTCATCAAGGACTTCTACGTTTCCGTGCGCCCCGAGGGGCTGCGCCGGGCCCGCAGCACCGCCAACCTGCGCCCCGACACCACCCTGGTCCGCTACGACAGCGCCGCCGCCCACGCCACCCGGGACAGCCTGCGCGCCGACAGCCTCCGTGCCGACAGCGCGCGCACGGCGGCGCCCATCCGCGACACCTCCCGCGCGGACAGCGCCGGCACGTGAACTGGACGCCCGACGCGCTGGACCGTCTAGAGCGCGCCATCGACGAAGGCGGGCGCGTGCAGCTGCGCCGCAAGGGCACCGAGATCGTGCTGCTTCCCGACCGCCTGCGCCACGACTACGGCGGCGAGGTGCTGCTCGGCCGCCACCTGGGCACCGGCGACCGCGTAGAGGTGCCGCTGGACGAGGTAGACTGGTTCGGCGTGCTGGACTGAAGTGCGTGAGTGCGGAAGTGCGTGAGTGCGGGAGTAGTCGTTCCGTTCCTCTCGCACTCTCGCACTCTCGCACTTTCGCACTTTCGCACTTTCGCACTGTGTGGCGGACTCAGGGGCCGGCCGCCGCCATCTCGTGTCGCGCCGTCCGCTCCGCCGGTCCCGCGGCCACCGCGAAGTCCCGCCCCGCGCGGCGCTTTACGGCGCGGACGGCGCCCGGCAGGCCCCGGCGCGCGCACAGCCGGTCGAACCGCGCGCCGATGTGGCACTCCGACTCCGCGCCCCAGCGGCGCACGCGCTCTCGGTAGACGGGCAGGTCTGCCGGGCGCGCGCGGCGAAAGGCGAACAGCCCGGCGTGGCAGAGCGCGTCCACGTCCTCCACGCGCGGACGGCCGCCGCTCCGCGCCGCGTCGTCCCTCCATCGTCCCCACCACCCCGCGTCCGCCGCTAGCGCTTCCCAGTCCTCGGCGTGGCCTACCAGGCACCGCGCGCCGTCCGGCCCCCGCACCGCGGCCACGCACCAGTCCTGCGCCTGGATCAGCCGGTCGCGCGCGTTCGGCGGCAGCCCGTCAATGTAGCGTCCCATCAGTCCCATCGCGCCCTCCTCCCCTGGTGCCCGCCTCCACGCGCGCCATCCTTTTGCGAGGAGCGTTCCACCGCGCGGGTTCACACCGTGCACGCCCCTGGCGCCGGCCGCGCCGCGGGAGGTGCTTCGGGGGATGCAACGCGTTCCGTCGCCCGCGCCCGCACCTCCATGCCGCCTCCACCCGGCGCGTGGATGCCAATCGACAAAAAAATCCCCGCCCGCCGCGAGGTGCGGCGGGCGGGGATTCGGCCGATGGGGATCAGCGGCCGCCGGGCGTCATCACCACGATGGCGCCGGCTACGCGGCGCGAGCCCAGCCCGGGGAGCGTGTTGCTGGCGGTGGACCCGTCCAGGTACCGAAGCGCCTCCGCGTACCCCGGCGACATCTGGCGCAGCGCGTCCAGCCCGCCCAGCGGCGTGTTGTTCTGGTAGACCACGATGGCCGTCCCGCCGCCGCCCAGGTTGCTGGGGCCTGCGCCCCGCAGCCAGTCGGGGCGCAGGCGCTGCACCACCTCGTACAGGTTGGTGGCGCGGCTCTCGGAGATCTCCTCCTGCGAGATCACCTCGCGGCGCCGGCGCGGCTCGCGGCGGGGGGCGGCGCGCTCCTGCCGCGGCGCGGCGGCCTGCACCCCCGGCTCCTGCGGGGCGGCGGGGCCGGTGGCGGTCTGCGCGGCGGCGGAATCGGCAACGGCGAGCATCGCGAGCGTGGCGGCCACGGCGAGCGAGCGAAGGGTCAGGGTCTTGATCATGGTTCGATCCCCGTAAAGAGGGCGTAGGTCGGTGGGCTGCGGGGCGCCGCGCCCGGAACGCGGTCCCGACTGCTGGGACGCCGCGCCGGGCGCCGATGGTTGCCCGTCGCCCGTGTCCGCTTCTACGCCGGCACTGCTACCGAAGTTTCACCGCGGCGGGACCGACGCGCCAATCGGTTGCGGCGGCGGCAGTTGCGGATCGGGATGGATCCGGTGGATCCGGTGGATCCGGTGGATTCGGTGGATTCGGTGGATTCGGTGGATTCGGTGGATCCGGTGGATTCGGTGGATTCGGTGGATTCGGTGGATTCGGTGGATTCGGGCGGGGCGCGGCGGACCGGCCGCGGGGTGGGGGCGGAGGCGGGGGGACAAACGCCAGAGCGCCCGGACCGCGTATGCGATCCGGGCGCTCTGCATTCCGGGAAGTTGCCCCTCCAGGGCTCGAACCTGGACTTTCCTGATCCAGAGTCAGGCGTGTTGCCAGTTACACCAAGGGGCAGTAACCACCTTCCAAACCGACCCCACCGAAAGCGCCCACTCCAGGACTCGAACCTGGGACCCCCTGATTAACAGTCAGGTGCTCTAACCGACTGAGCTAAGTGGGCGTACCGACCTGCAGAGAGCGGGCAACCGGGCTCGAACCGGCGACCTCAACCTTGGCAAGGTTGCGCTCTACCAACTGAGCTATGCCCGCACTTTCCGGCATGGTCGCCGTAGGATTCGAACCTACGACCTCTCGCGTGTGAAGCGAGCGCTCTGGACCAGCTGAGCTAGGCGACCTTCATAGCGGGGGCGGGATTCGAACCCGCGACCTTCGGGTTATGAGCCCGACGAGCTACCAGGCTGCTCCACCCCGCGACACGTATACCCCGTACGGGAATCGAACCCGTGTTTTAGCCTTGAGAGGGCTATGTCCTAGGCC
>DASUVG010000047.1:0-34731 GCA_036379135.1 Longimicrobium sp. | reverse complement strand
TGGTTCATGTAGATGGCATGGTTCGCCGCCGGCTGCAGCGCCGGGGGAAGCAGGCGCGCCGCCGCGGCGGGGTCCGCCGGAATCCAGCTGGTGTAGAGCATCCGGCTGTTCAGGACCATCTGCGGGGAGGCGAGTTTGCTCAACATGTTCGGTTGTCCCTGTCTATCGGTTTCTGGAGGCCGTCCGTCCGGACGCCACCCTCATTCGGGAATTTTCGGCGGCTGCCGCCGCCGACGTGCCATCTCCAAAGGCAGTCTGTGGGCCACTCTGCGTCACGCATTGGCACAGCACAACTATTCCATTGATTCACATAGATTTATACCCACAAACACGATGCGCGCAGCGGGTGAAACTGGGGCATGCGGATGGGGCTAAAGAGGTACAGTAGAGGAACGGATGTCCCAAGCAGGAAATCGGAAAAATCCAGCGGAGATCTGCAATGGGTCAGGTGACCTACGGGCCCTCACCCGGCTCCTTCCTCGCCTGCCCTCTCCCACAAACAGCGTTGGAGAGGGAATAAACAACGCGACGGGGTGCGGCTCGCTTCGGCGGGCTCCGAGAAGCGCCGCCTCCGGGCGAGCACCACCCGCCCATCTCCGCGGGCTTTAGCCCGTGGCGATCGGGGAGGTCGCCCGGGCGACGTCAGGCCTTCACCCGCGGCGTCACCCCTTCTTCGCCTGCTGCTGCAGGGCGTCGAGGGCGGATTCCAGAAAGCGGCGGCGCTCTTCGCGCGCTTCGGCGCCGGGGAGATGCTCCTGGTGGAAGGAGACGACCGTCTTCTGCTCGCCCGAGGGGGTCACGCGCACCTGCAGGGTAGAGGCGCGCGGCCAGCCTTCCGGCCCCCAGGTGATGCGCAGGTGGCTCCCGGGCTTGAACACGCGCACCTCGCCGCGCGATCCATCCCGCAGCGCGTACTTCTCCCCCTTCTCCCACTTCAGCGGCGGCGCGCCGCCCAGCCAGGCGCCCACGCCCTCGGGCGACGTCAGCAGCGCCCACGCATCGCCCGCCGCGATCGGCAGGGTGCGCTGGACGCCGATCTGAAAGCCGGTGTCCGCCGTCTGGCCCAGGACGCGCTTGCCTTTGCGCCGCTCGTAGTCGACGGCGAGCATCTGCATCCACCAGCCGCTCTCGACGCCGATCTCCTCCAGCTGCGAGACGATCTGCCTGTGCGAGAGGTCCGCGGCGCCGCGCGCATCCAGCAGCTCCTCCCACTCGCGCGGCGTGCGCCCCGTGGCCGCGCGCACCGCATCGTCCGAAATGCCCTCGCGTTCCTTGCTCATCGCTTCCATGGGTGGAGGGTGGATGATCCGTATCATCATCAACCTCCCGTTCCGTCGCAATGATGGGATTGTACGTGGGGAAGCGGGCGCGACGGAGATCCACATCCATCCACATCTTCCGAGCCGCTTTGCGAATGTTGATCAGCCCGGTTCATCCCGCCGCGCAGGCCCCTGCCGACCCGAGAAGGTAAAGCCCCGTTCGGCAACGCGTGAGCGTCGTCGAGACGGGGCTTGTGGCATGTATAGCCACGGGCTTCAACCCGTGGTGGCTTTTGGCGACGCCGCGTCACGTCGCGCCGGGGATCGGCCCGCCGTGTCCACCGCGCCCGCCGCGTCCGCCACGCCCGGGCTTGAGCGCGTCCCACCCCCGCCACCACGCGCGCGTCCCCAGCCCCAGGTACCCGGCGACGCGCCACGCGGCCAGCAGCAGAAGCTGCAGCGCGATGATGCGCCCGTCGAAGTTCACCGACGCCACGCCGGCCAGGATAAGGTTCAGGTTGAGCAGGATGGCGCAGATGGCCGCGGGAACCAGCATCACGCCGGTGAGGAACGCGCTGGCGACCGCCACCTCGGCCAGCGGGATGAGGACGCAGAGCACGGCATCCATCCCCGTGGCCACCAGGATCTCGGCCACGCGCGGGTAGAAGGGGAACGGCGCCGGCGTCTGCCCCTGGGCCACCGCCTCCAGCAGGGCTTCGAGGGCGTCGCCGCGCAGCCAGCCGCCGCGAAGCTTGGCGACGCCGAACTGCATCCAGATGGAGGCGAGGTAGACGCGCAGCACCAGCCAGACGGGCGAGGTAACGGTGCTGCGGAAGGGCCAGGCAATCAGGCCGAGAGGCCGGGAAGTACGGGCACGCATGGGAGTGCATCCTGTCAGTGAGGAAACGTCATGCTTCCTCCCGACATAATGCTCCCTACACCGCCGCCGCGTATGAGGAGAATTACCCAACCTCGCGCGCGGCATCTCCTGATCCCCCGTACCGCAACTCCGCACGCGCGCCGGACGGGCATGCGGGGGATTTCCTCTCAGCTGCCCGCCGGGATGTAGTTCGCGGCGCCTACTTCGGAATGACAGATTTCCGGGCGTCACGTCCACCGGGCTCTCAAATGGCGGTTGAAACCGCGGCTACAACTTCACAAAGTCCGCCTGCGCGGACTCGGCGGCCCAGGGGTTTGTGGCGTTTCAACCGTTCACCCGTTCACCCGTTCACCCGTTCACCCGCTCACCCGTTCACCCGCTCACCCGTTCACCCGCTCACGCGATCCGCAGCTCTGCCGCGACCTACTCCGCCTCTTCCGGCTCTTCCGCGCGCGGGCGGGGCTGCCAGCTGACCTCGTCCACGCCGGCGCGGTGGTTGAGCAGGCGCGCGCAGACGAACAGGAAGTCGGAGAGGCGGTTGAGGTAGGTGAGCACGTCGGCGCGCACCTCTTCATGGTGCGCCAGGCGAACCACGGTGCGCTCGGCGGTGCGGCAGGTGGTGCGGGCCAGGTGCGCGCGCGCCGCCGTCTCGTGCCCGCCCGGGAGCACGAAGGTGCGCAGCGGCGGCACCTGCGCATCGTACTCGTCCAGCAGGCGCTCCAGCCGGCGCCAGTCCTGTTCGCCGATCAGCTGCGGCAGCTTGTACTGCAGCCGGCTGTCCGGCGGCGTGGCCAGCTCCGCGCCCAGGTCGAACAGGTCGTTCTGCGCCTGCCGCAGCTCGCCCGCGATCTCGTCGTCCGAGAGGGAGACCACCAGCAGGCCGATGGTGGCGGACAGGTGGTCCAGCTGCCCGTACGCCTCTACGCGCAGGTGGTCCTTGGGCACGCGCTCGCCGCCAAAGAGCGACGTCTCGCCCCGGTCGCCACCGCGCGTGTACAGCTTGGACTTCTTTGGCATGATTCCGATCAGCGCCGGCCGCCCGCTGCAGGGAGCGCGGCCTGCCCGGCGCGTAGAGGTCGATGGTGTGCCGCACGGCGCGGCGAAAGTCGTCCGCGCATCAGGGCGATCAACCTATCGCGCCCGCTCCGCCCGGAACAACCCGCCCGTGCCGGCGGATCACGACGGCGGCGGATCG
This sequence comes from Longimicrobium sp., assembly GCA_036379135.1. Classification (GTDB taxonomy): domain Bacteria; phylum Gemmatimonadota; class Gemmatimonadetes; order Longimicrobiales; family Longimicrobiaceae; genus Longimicrobium. Next base: position 31,397 of record DASUVG010000047.1, on the reverse strand, counting down.
GCGGGGGGCGCGTAGATGCCGGGATGGGTGCGCTCCATGGCGCGGTCCGGCTGCCTGAGCGGCGTGAATCCGAACTGCGCGTAGAGGCCGTGCGCGTCCCTGGTCATCAGCGCCCAGCGCCGCAGCCCCTGCAGGTCGGGATGCGCGGTCATGGCCTCCATCATCCACCGGCCCAGTCCCCGCCCGCGATACGGCTCCAGCACGTACACGTCGGCCAGGTACGCGTACGTGGCGCGGTCGGTGACGGCGCGGGCGAACGCCACCTGCGCCGCGCCGTCGAAGATTCCCACGCACAGCGAGTGATGGACGGCGCGCGCCACCACCTCGCGCGGAATGCCGCGCGCCCAGTACGACTCGGCGCTCAGGTAGGCATGGACGGCGTCCACGTCCATCTCGTCGGTGAGCGTGGTCAGGCGCAGGTCGTCGCGAAGGTCGGTCATGCGATGGCGATCGGGGTGCGGTCCGCAGATGGGAGAAACACGCGGGGCAGCGACGATCCGGCAGCCCCGCCCCGCCTGCACCGTCCGCCGCGAAAGACCGAGCGCGTGCGCGGCGAAAGGGTGTGCGACGAGCCCAGACCGCGCGGGATGAAAACAAAAAGCGGGCGAAAGCGGTGCGAACGTGCTATACTGTATGCGCTCCACACGAATCCTCACAGCCCGGGAGGTCTCATGGGCGGCAACAAGATCGTGTACAAGGAAGCATTCGACCAGGCGAAGTCCGGCAAGACGAGGTCGATCTGGCAGCGGCTGATGTTCCGCTTCCAGGACCATTACACGCAGACCTCGCGCGAGCAGGGCGAGCACGACGGCGCCGCGGCGCGCGAATACGCGGCCTCCATGGCGGGGAGTTCCCCCACCGGCGGCGCGGGAAGCTGAGAGCGGGCCCCGGCATACAGCCGGGGCTTTGTGTTTCCTCCCCTGACGCGCGAACGCCCCTGCCCTCCCGGGCAGGGGCCGCTCGCACTTTTGCCTGCTACGGCACGTACGGCAGCACGCAGGGGGTGGTGAACCAGCGTGTACACCTGCCCCGCGGCGCCGTCTACGCCCGGCCCCGTGGGCCCGGCCGCGCCGCCCCACCAGTTGTTGCCGGTGGCCGCCGTCGCCGGTGTCCTCGTTGCGGATCCCCACCCCGCCGTTGCCCACCAGGTTGCACACGCGGCTGCGGCTGAGCCGCGAGTCCGCCGACCAGAGCGCCACCGCGCGCCCGTTCTGCCGGAACACGGCGCTGTCGATGAGCAGCAGAGGGGCAGAGCAGCAGAGAAGGAATGCCGTCCTCTGCTACTCTGCCCCTCCGCTGCTCTGTGTGACATGCTTCTTTGCAGATCTGGACACGATGATACAGCCCCGCCATCCGATGATCTGCATCGGACGGCGGGGCTCGAGCTTCGGATGGGACTTCGACTGCGCCACTCGCCGCTACGGCACGTAGGGGAGCACGAAGGGCGAGGTGAGCCACGGGCTGTACGTCACCGCGCCGGCCACGCCGTCGCCGGCGGGGGCGGTGGGGCCGCCCGCGTCACCCCACCAGTTGCCCGTCGCGTTGGCGTATGCGGCGGGGGTGGAGGCCGGCTGCAGGTTGCGGATGCCCACGCCCAGGTTGCCCACCAGGTTGCAGTCGTGCACGGGAGTCGCCACGTCCATCACGATGCCGTCGGTCACGCTGCCCAGCACCTCGCACGAAAGCACCTGCACCGTCGATGCGCGGATCGCCACGCCCTCGCGCGACGAGCCGCGGATGCGCGTGCTCTCCAGGATGACGTTCGCGCCCAGCTCCACCGCCGGCCCCAGCGACGACAGCGTGGTGTCTACGCGGGTGCGGCTCACGCGCGAGCCGGCGGCGAGAAGCGAGATTGCCCGGCCGGACTGGCGGATCACGGTGCTGTCCACCACCACCGGGTGCGCGTTCCGCGATTCGACCGCAGTGTACTCGTACCCCACGTGCTCCAGCCGCGTGCTCACGATTCTGCTCGCGGCCGGGGGAATGCTGTCGAAGACGATGCCGGCCCAACCCCGGGCGGGGTCGTCCGCCGTCAGCACCACCGGGGACGAAGCCGTCCCTCGCAGGTCTATCCTCCCGCTGCCGGAAACCGTGATCCCGACGCCGGGATCCAGCACCAGCAGAGACGCGGCGCGGGCGCGCAGCGCGCTGCCCTGCACCTCGATGGGCGCCTTTACGTGCCACGGCAGCCCCGGACGCACGTAGATGTTGGCGCTCAGCGGTCCGCCAAGCATGATCACCGTGTCGCGGGCGTTCCCCTTCAGGCTGTCCTGGTACGCGCCGTCGGGCGAGTCGTACAACCTGCGCAGCAGCGCGGCGGTGGTCTCGATGGGGTAGCTCGCGCCGCCCACCACTCGCACCGGCGGCAGCCCGGAACCCACGATGCCGGTGGTGTGGACCGCGCGGATGCCGATGCCGCCGCTCGCCTCGATGCGCCCGCCCGTGGCGCGGATCCCGGCCGTGCCCTGGATCAGCAGTCCCACGCCAGCGGAGCGAAGGATGACGGACTGCTCGAAGCGCCCGCTGTCCCCCAGCGTGACGGCGGCGATGTAGCGGTTGGTGGTGGTGTCCACGCGCGAGCGGATGAACGTCGACGCACGCCCCTCGAGCCGCACCCCGCCGCCACTCTGCCGCACGATCGTGCTGTCGATCACCAGCGGGTGGCCGAAGGCGGCCACGGCGGTGGAGTACAGGGTGGCGTACTCTACCCGCGCGTTGGTCAGGTAGCTGGTGCCGGGCGGCGTGCCCTGCAGGCTCACGCCGTACCAGCCGTCCACCGGGTTGAAAGCGGTGAGGACCACCGGCGCGGCGGCGGACCCCTGCGCCACCAGCCGCCCGCCGGACGACTGCAGCCCCGTCTGCGCGCTGAAGCAGACGATCACCCCCGGCGGCAGGGTGAGGGTGCCGCCGGAGCCGAGCGTGATCATCCCCGTCACCGTGTGCGGGTTGCCGCTGGCCGCCCACGTGACCGCCGTGTTGATGGTCGCCGCCGCGTGCGTCTGGCCGCCGGTGCCGGTGCACAGCGGGTTCACCAGCCGCGACGCCTCAGTGGGCGGCAGCGCGCGCGCCGGGTCCAGCGGCGCGCCGCCGTCGCACGCAGCCAATCCCGCCATCAATCCCACCAGCACCGTGGCCGATCCGCGTCGCCGCGCGCTGCGCATCCGCGCTCCATTTCTGCCGGGCATGCCTGTTTCCTTCTTCGGATGGCGAAGTCCCGCTGGCTCGCGCGCAGCGGCTTTCCATCTACTATACGACAGATTTCGCACAAACAAAAGGCGCGCGATCCGCGGCTCGTCCCGACCGCATGGGTGCAGCCGAAACAGCGCGTCCTCCCGGCGGTGCACCGGAAGGGCGGGCGGAGGAGGGATGCGGGATGCAAAAAGCCGCGGGCGCGCCGGAAAGCGCACCCGCGGCTTCGAACCGGCGAATCCTACCGCTCGCGGCGGTAGACCTCGGTGTACGTCTGCGGCGCGTCGGCGGGGGCGCTGACGTAGGTGTGGATCAGGCGGTCGCCATCCCTCCGCAGCGTGCCGCGCTCGCCCCACCCCGGGGCCGGCGTGCTGACGCTGGGGTTGGGGCCCACTGCGTACTTCTGCCACTCCTCCGCGCGGGTGACGCGCAGCATGAGGCGGTCGCCCTCCATGCGGTACTGCCCCTGCGTCCGCAGGTAGCCGGTGACCTCGTCCGCCGGCAGGTCGTAGAAGCCGATCCACAGCAGCTCGCTGCTGTACGAGCCGTCCGCGCCGAACTTCATGCGCGTCTCGGTGTGCGCGCCCTCGTTGGCGGGATACGTCAGCAGCCACTCGCCCTCCACGTTCACCGATCCCTCGGGGATCACCGCGCTGAGCACGTCGTCCACGCCGGAGCAGGCGGCGGAGGCAACGAGGGTGGTGGCGAGCAGGGCAACGAGTCGGAAGATGCGCATGGGATTCGATGGATACCCTGGATCAGACATCTGTTTCGATCGACAACGCGCGCGGCCAGATGTTCGTGACACGACCAACCGGAAACGATGGGAGGGCAGCCGGGGCGACGGATGATCATCATCCATCGATCCCTCCCTCACTCGGTGGAGTACCCGGATCGTCGGGATCGGCAGGATGGAACTCGTTACCTCCGTTGACTCCGTGTGAGACCAGATCCGGCAATAGAGTGCATGACTTCCTGAGGTGAGGGGGCGCCGCGCTGAACCATGTCTTGACCGGAACCCGGCGCGCCGACCGAAGGACTTCGCCAGCAGAACGAAGGGGCTGGTTCCGCGTCCTGATCCGGGGCCCCTGCGCAGCCGAAAGGAGGTCCTTCGGTCGCGCGCCGGAGTCAATGCAGGCGGCAGGATCTGCGCGCGCGCTCCCTCAGGAAGTCACATTTTTTCCCGGATCTGGTATGAGCCGTCCTCGTTCAGCCCCACGAACGAGAACCGGCCGCTCTCCCGAGGGAAAGCGGCCGGTTTCGTCGATGCTCAGGATCGCGCCGTCAGCTGCACTCTACCGCGTACACGGCCTTGTACCCGACGAAGTACACCCGCCCACGGTGCGACAGGAGCCGCGAGACCACGAACTCGTCCGGAAGAACGAACCCCTCGCGGTCCAGAAAGAGCGTGGCCTTCTGCTCTCCGTCCGAGCGGCGGAGCATGTGCAGCGAGCCCGCGGCCGCCAGCACCGAGTCGCCGCAGATAGCCGACGACGACGCGCTGGCCCGGATGTCCTTTTCCCAGCGGATGCGGCCGGACTCCGGGTCGAACGCGTAGGTGCGGGTGTCGTTGCTGGCCAGGTACGCCACCCCGTCCGCCACCTTGGCCACGTCGCGCGCGCCAAAGCGGTCGCCCGCGCCCACGTGCCGCCATACTTCCCTGCCGGTGAACCGGTCCACGCCGATGAAGGCGCCGCCGTTCAGGTCGTTCACCAGCAGCATGCGGCCCGCCACCGCGTGGCGTCCCGCGTCGTGCGGCTCGTCGGCCTTCTCGTTCACCCAGCGCCAGAGCACCGCGCCGGTGAGGCGGTCCACCGCCACGATCCACCCGCGCTTCAGGTGTCCCGTGGGCGACGTGTCCTCCACCAGCGACACGTACAGCGAGTCGCCGTGCGCGACGATCCCCGTCACCTGCGACGGGTGCGGCCCACGCGGCAGCACCTCGGCCGACCACAGCGGCCGGCCGGTGGAAACGTCCAGCGCGTACACCCGCCGCGACTCGGTGCCGATGTAGAAGGCACGCTCGTCCACCGCCGTGGTGGCCGCCGCTTCGGCGTCGGGGACGAAGCGCCACAGCTCGGCGCCGGTGGCCGCGTTCAGCGCGCGCGCCACGTCCGAGGACGTGAACACGCGGCCGTCGCGGGCCACCACGTTGTCGGGGCCGCGCTCCGTGCGCGGCACCTGCCAGCGCTGCTCGCCCGTGCCCAGGTCGTAGGCCGTCACCCCCTTCCACAGAACGTACAGACGCTCGTCGTCCGCGGAGATGTCGTGAAAGCCGGGGGTGATCGCGCCGCTTTCCCCCAGCGGGATGCGCCACGCCACCTGAATGCTGTCCGCGGGCGCCGCCGGCTGCGTGGGGTCCGGCGCGCAGCCGGCCCCCATCAGAAGGGTGTAGAACAGCGCCGCGGCGGCCGTGATCCTGAGCATGTCCTGCATCATTCGACCTCCCTTAGCGGGCGGGGATGTTGAACAGGACCGGGTCCTTGAGGATCTTCTCCAGCTCCGTGCGGACGAACGGGCTGCGGGTGGTGCCCACGTGCGAGTCGCCGTTCAGGATGAGCGAGTTGCGCAGCGCGCGCGGGTACACCTGGCCGTCGCCGTGGATGAAGCCGTCCGTGGTGCGGCCGCTGGGGGCCGTAAGGCCGTTCCACACCGCGTCCAGGCCGTTCATGGTCAGCATGGACGCCGCGGCGGGAATGGACTGCCACGGGCGGTACCAGAAGCGCGCGTAGTGGCGGTGGCGGTCGTACGCCTCCTGCGTCTGCCGGGCCACGGCGCGCTCGCCGCAGTACGACTCGGGCGTGCAGTTGCCGTCCGTCTTGAGGATGCGCCAGGCCACCCACCGCTTGGGCGCGTGCGTCTGGATGCCGGCCCGCGTGAACGTCTCGTTGAAGTTGTTGGTGCGCTGCAGGAAGGCGCTGTTGGGAACGTCGTCCTCGTAGAACGGGTGCCACTTCACGATGTCGAACAGGATCCACCCGCTGCCAAAGAGCAGCGTGCCGATGATGGTCTCCAGCGCCTGGGCATTGCGGGCCACGATGGCGCCCTGGTTGGGGCTGTCCAGCGTCACCACGCCGCGCAGCGCGCCGGGACGGTTGGTCTGCGCCCACTGGGCCAGCGCGCGCGACACCAGGCCGCCGTTGCTGTGTCCCACCAGCACCGTGGGCGTGTAGGGAAAGTACGCCTTGAGCTCGTCGCGCTGGCTGTCGATCCGGTTGAACCAGTTGATGCCGGGACGGATGTGCTCGTTGGTGCGGATGGAGCAGCGGATCCACGGATCCATGCGCCACCAGGTGTCACCGCTGCTCATGATGCCGTGCTGAAAGAGCACGTTGGGGCCGGTGGTCACCTTGGGGCAGGGATCGGCCGGGGGGGGCGGCGGCGGGGGCGGATCCTCGGGGTAGGTGCAGGTGTCCGCCATCAGCGCGGGGCCCGCGACGGCGCCCAGGGTGCCCAGGGTGGTGCCCGGTCCGGTGCTGAGCGGGCAGGCCGGCTCGTAGATCACCTGCACGGTCGCGCCGGACGAGGCCAGCATGCGGCCGCGCTCGCGGCGCTCGCGGTCCTTGCGGGGGTTCTCGTGGTAGCGGAGCATCTTGATGCGTGTCACCTGGCGCTCCCGGACCACCGTGCCCTCGGCCTCGCGGCTGGCGGTGAGCTCGGCCTGCTCCAGGATGTACTTGTGCCCGCGGCGGCGGTACGTGCGCACGTACTGCCCCCTGGGCTCGCCGGACGCGGGGGCGTCGACGCCCACCGGGTTGGTGATGCGGATCTCGTCCGGGCCGGCCCGGTTCACCTTTGCGCGCGGTCCCGCGGCGGGGGCCAGCGCCTCGGCCTCGGGGCTCAGCGTCTGCAGCCCGTCCACCGCGGCCGCGTCCAGCATCAGCCCGTCGGTGATCTGCTCGTGCGACGGGCCGTTGCCCATGCCGTACGGCTGCTGGGGCTGCAGCTCGTTGGAAAGCGGCTGCTGGTACGTGTCGTAGCGGGTGAGCGTCTCTTCCACGCTGCGCGTGCGGCGCGTGGTGTTCACCGGCGTGGCGAGCGGGTCGGCCATGGCGTCGGTCTGGTCCAGCACCTGGATGATGCGGCCGTAGTAGTCGTAGCCGCCTTCCACGCGCTGCAGCTCCGGCTGGTGCTGCCAGGTCTTGGTGTAGCTGACGGCGCCGGTCTCGGGGTCGGTGATGGGGAGCGACGAATTGACCTCGGTGCTCCCCTCCTGCCACACCTCGGTCAGGTAGTAGGTGTCGCCCTGGTCGATGGCGGGGTCGGCGTAGATCATGTCCGACGGGCCGGTGCCGGTGGCGCCGGCGAGCGGGTTGTTGTCTGCGAGGTCGTCGCACGCGCCGGCAAAGGCGCCGGCCAGTACCAGCAGCAAGGCTGCCGGCCTGCGGCCGCGGGAAAGGAAGTGCACGATGTGCTCCAGTGGGTGGGGTGTGGCGAAACCGCGGGAGGGAAATACATCGGGGAGGGAGAGGCCGGGCGGCCACGCACAACACGACGTAAACGGAGGATAACACCCTCATCCAATAAGCACCACCCCAAGCCGTAAGTTTTTTTGGATAAACAACTTGTGTCTATTTGACTCCATCCGCCACCTGATCCATTATTCGTAAACAGATTGTCGTGAAAGAACGCACTGGACACAATCTCCGGAGCGCCCGCAAAGACCGGGACGCGGCAGATCATCATCATCCACCCGGACCTCACCAGCCCGCCCGGACCGATCCCGGCCGCCGTGCCGCGCACCTCCACCGTGGAGTGGGCGGAGGGTTCCAGGGATCGCGCATCAGGTGGTGCGGACGGCTGATTCACCTCCGCCGCGAGATCACCTCGACGATCCGCATCCCTCCCCCCCAAAAATGCGGATGGCCCCTTGCCGCATCTCCATCCCTCTCCGGTTCCCGACACCCCACGCCGGCTCGTGCCTCGTCGACGGGCGCGCCATGCCTCTGCTCACCAGAACCAGGCTTCCACGCCGGAGAGCAGAGGAAACGGCACGAGAAAACTCCGCTAACTCCGTTGACTCCGTGTGAGACATCATCTTTCAGCCCACAAACGAAGATCGGCCGCTCTCCAGGAGGAAAGCGGCCGGTCTCGTTTCGATGGCGGGATCGCGCCGTCAGCTGCACTTCACCGCGTACACGGCCTTGTACGCGACGAAGTACACGCGCCCACGGTGCGACAGGAGCCGCGAGACCACGAACTCGTCCGGAAGAACGAACCCCTCGCGGTCCAGAAAGAGCGTGGCCCTCTGCTCCCCGTCCGAGCGGCGAAGCATGTGCAGCGAGCCCGCGGCCGCCAGCACCGAGTCGCCGCAGATGGCCGACGACGACGCGCTGGCCCGGATGTCCTTTTCCCAGTGGATGCGGCCGGACTCCGGATCGAACGCGTAGGTGCGGGTGTCGTTGCTGGCCAGGTACGCCACCCCGTCCACCACCTTGGCGATGTCGCGGGCGCCGAAGCGGTCCTTGGCCCCCACGTGCCGCCACACTTCCCTGCCGGTGAACCGGTCCACGCCCATGAAGGCGCCGCCGTTCAGGTCGTTCACCAGCAGCATGCGGCCCGCCACCGCGTGGCGGCTCGCGTCGTGCGGCTCGTCAGGCCGCTCGTTCACGTACCGCCACAGCACCCGGCCGGTGAGCCGGTCCATCGCCACGATCCACCCGCGCTTCAGGTGTCCCGTGGGCGACGTGTCCTCCACCAGCGCCACGTACAGCGAGTCGCCGTGGGCCACGATCTCCGTCACCTGCGACGGGTGCGGGCCCTTCGGCAGCACCTCGGCCGACCACAGCGGCCGGCCGGTGGAAACGTCCAGCGCGTACACCCGCCGCGACTCGGTGCCGATGTAGAAGGCGCGCTCGTCCACCGCCGTGGTGGCCGCCGCTTCGGCGTCGGGCGTAAAGCGCCACAGCTCGGCGCCGGTGGCCGCGTTCAGCGCGCGCGCCACGTCCGAGGACGTGAACACGCGGCCGTCGCGGGCCACCACGTTGTCAGGGCCGCGCTCCGTGCGCGGCGCCTGCCAGCGCTGCTCGCCCGTGCCCAGGTCGTAGGCCGTCACCCCCTTCCACAGGACGTACAGACGTTCGTCGTCCGCGGAGATGTGATGGAACCCGGGGGTGATCGCGCCGCTTTCCCCCAGGGGGGTGCGCCACGCCACCTGAATGCTGTCCGCGGGCGCCGCCGGCTGCGTGGGGTCCGGCGCGCAGCCGGCCCCCATCAGAAGGGTGTACAGCGGCGCCGCGGCGGCCGCCGTCCTGAGCAGGGTTCGCATCGTTCGACTCAGCGGTCGGCGAGGTTGAACAGGTAGTCGTCCTTGAGCGCCAGCTGAATCTGGTCGCGGACGAACGGGCTGCGCGTGGTGCCCACGTGCGAGTCGCCGTTCAGGATGACCGTGTTGCGCAGCGCGCGCGGGTACACCTGGCCGTCACCGTGGATGAAGCCGTCGGTCTTGCGGCCGCTGGGGGCCGTAAGGCCGTTCCACACCGCGTCCAGGCCGTTCATGGCCAGCATGGAGGCCGCGGCGGGGATGGACTGCCACGGGCGGTACCAGAAGCGCGCGTAGTGGCGGTGCCGGTCGTACGCCTCCTGAGCCTTGGCGGCCTCGATGCGCTCGCCGCAGAAGCTCTCGGGGTTGCAGCCGGGGTTGGTGCGAAGGATGCGCCACGCCACCCACCGCTTGGGCGTGTGCGTCTGGATCCCCACCCGCGTGAACGTCTCGGTGAAGTTGTTGGTGCGCTGCAGGAACGGGCTGTTGGGGACGTCGTCCTCGTAGAACGGGTGCCACTTCACGATGTCGAACAGAATCCACCCGGTCCCGAACAGCACCGTGCCCAGGATGGTCTCCAGCGCCTGGGCGTTGCGGGCCACGATGGCGCCCTGGTTGGGGCTGTCCAGCGTCATCACGCCGCGCAGCGCGCCCGGACGGCTGTTCTGCGCCCACTGGGCCAGCGCGCGCGACACCAGGCCGCCGTTGCTGTGGCCGATCAGCACCGTGGGCGTGTAGGGAAAGTACCCCAGCAGCTCGCTGCGCTGGCTGTCGATGGCGTTGAACCAGTTGATGCTGGGACGGATGTGCTGGTTGGTCCTGACCATGCAGCGCACCCACGGGTCCATGCGCGCCCAGGTCCCGCCGTCGCTAAGGATTCCGTGCACAAAGAGCACGTTGGGCGCGGTCGAAACGACCGGGCAGGGGTCCGCCGGCGGCGGCGGGGGGGGCGGGGGGGGCTCCTGATAGCACTCGTAGGTGGCCTCGTCCAGGGTGCCGTACCCCGAGTCCTTGTCCTTGCTGCTGAGCGTGCCCAGGGTGGTTCCCGGCCCGGTGCTCATGGGGCAGATGGGCTCCATCACCACCATCGGGGTGGCGCCCGTGGAGGCCACCATGCGGCCGCGCTCGCGGCGCTCGCGGTCCTTGCGCGGGTTCTCGTGGTAGCGCAGCACCTTGATGCGGCTCACCTGCCGCTCGCTGACCACCGTGCCCCCGCTCTCGCGCCGCGAGCTGACCTCCGCCTGCTCCAGGACGTACTTCTGCCCGTGGCGGCGGTAGGTGCGCACGTACTCGCCGCGCGGCTCGTTGCTCCCGGCCGCGGCGTCGGCGCCCACCGGGTTGGTGATGCGGATCTCGTCCGGGCCCGCCCGGTTCACCTTCGCGCGCGGTCCCGCGGCGGGGGCCAGCGCCTCGGCCTCGGGGCTCAGCGTCTGCAGCGCGTCCACCGCCTCGGCGTCCAGCATCAGCCCGTCGGTGACCTGCTCGTGCGAGGGGCCGCTGGGCGTCCCGTACGGCTGCATGGGGTCCAGGTCGTTGCGGAGCGGCTGCTGGTACGTGTCGTACCGCGTGAGCGCCTCCTCCACGCTGCGCGTGCGGCGCGTGGTGTTCACCGGCGTGGTGAGCGGGTCCGCCATCGCGTCGGTCTGGTCCAGCACCTGGATGATGCGGCCGTAGTAGTCGTAGCCGCCCTCCACGCGCTGTACCTCGGTCTGGTGCTGCCAGGTCTTGGTGTAGCTGACGGCGCCCGTCTCGGGGTCGGTGATGGGGAGCGAGGAGGTGACCTCGGTGCTCCCCGTCTGCACCACCTCGGACAGGTAGTACGTGTCGCTCTGGTCGATGGCGGGGTCGGCGTAGATGACGGCCGACGGGCCGGCGGCGGTGGCGCCGGCGAGAGGATTGTTGTCTGCGAGGTCGTCGCAGGCGCCGGCAAAGGCGCCGGCCAGCAACAGCAGCAGGGCTGCCGGCCTTGGGCCGTGGGGTTGGGAGTGCACGATGTTGCTCCGGTGGGAAAGGTGTAGCAAAAACCGGCGGGGGAATGCGTCGCGGAGGGCTGCCTGACGAGGGCTTCACAGTGCGGCGCATTTCGACGATAACACGCGTTCCCAGCGAACAACAGTTTCAAAACGACACCATCCAACAACACGTAAACCAAGCTATACCAACAAGTTGTGTAGAATTCTCCCACCTGTATCCAACGGATACAGTTCTGCGGATTTTGCGCTCTCCGGGAGACACTATGTTGAGCGGCAATTCTCCAATCCGGAAAAGCATTGGGTACAGATGAATTGTACCCCCATCTTTTTTCAGGATCTGGTATGAGCATTAGACCATCCTTTTCTGGACGCGGGTTTCACCCCTTCCCGGATCTCGCGGCCGGGGCTCACGGCGACGGCTCGCCCCGGGCACTATCCTTTCAGACCTTTACCTGACGGATTCACCGCGCTATACTGCGCGGAACAGATGGCGGGAACCGGCCGTTGCGGGTGCGCTCCGGCGCACGCGGCGCGCTTCCCGTCCGCTCCGGATCAGGCATCGCCTCGTCCCTGCCGCAGCGGGCGCCGTACGCTCGCCGCGCCGAATCTCTGCCTCCGCGTGCCATGGACCGCGTCCCCACGGGCATCGCAGCGCCCCGATTCTTCCTTCCCGTTCGCCACGCACGCGTGGTGGCGTGTCTTGCGGGTGCATCCATCCCGAATCTCTGCGCCGAACGGCCGCACCCGATGACCGGGGCGGCCGTTTCTGTCGGCTGCGCATCCGCGAGGCCGGCCATCCACCCTTCCCACCCCCGGAGGACGCCATGCCCAAGCTGAAGCTGCACCTGGAAGACCTGTCGGTCGAGAGCTTCGACACGACGAGGCCCGCCAAGGCGAAGGGAACCGTGTTCGGCGAGCAGTGCACCTGCTACACGCAGTGCACCTGCCCCGGGTGCCCCACCTGCGCGAACTACAACACCTGCGACGCCACCTGCCCAAACACCTGCGACGACTACTCCTGCGCCGGCTCGTGCGGAGGCAGCTGCGCCGGCGGGAGCTGCGGGTGCACCGAAGACTACACGTGCCAGGGATGCACGATGCAGTACGACGCGACCTGCTTCAACATCGGCACGTGCGATCCCAACGCGCGCGGCGGGTGCCCCGTCACCCCCTGACGCTGCGCCGGTGAGGTGTGGAGAGCCGGGCCACGCCTGGCCCTCCGCATCCCGGCCCGGCCCCGGTGCCTTTCCGGCGCCGGGGCATCATCCACCTTCCTTGCTTCCGGAGAACTCCCATGCGCGGCAAGCTCAGCCTCAACCTGGAAGACCTGTCGGTCGAGAGCTTCGACACCACTGCGCCCGCAAAGGCGAAGGGAACCGTGTTCGGTGAGCAGTGCACCTGCTACACACAGTGCACCTGCCCCGGCTGCCCCACCTGCGACGCGTCGTGCAACGGCACGTGCGACGCCAGCTGCAACGGGACGTGCGATGCCTCGTGCAACGGCACCTGCAACGCCAGCTGCAACGGAGCGTACAGCTGTTTCTGCCCCACGGCCGCAAACGACTGCACCATCAACTACGATCGCACCTGCAACGGCAACGGCACGTGCGGCGTGTACCCCTGCCAGCGCTACGTGGGCGTGGACTAACCCTCGGCGCCCCTGGGCGGCCCACCCATCTCCATCTCCAGCAGTCTGACGATGCGAGCCCCGGTGCCAGACGGCGCCGGGGCTCGATTCATTCCTGGCGGTCGGCGGCGGCAAGGCGGGGCACCAGATCCACAAAAAAGACCCGCCTCATACCAAATCCGGCAATAGAGCGCATGACTTCCTGAGGGAGGCGCCGCGCTGAACCTTGCCTCCACCGGGAACCCGGCGCGCCGACCGAAGGACCTCGCCAGCAGAACGAAGGGGCTGGTACCGCGTCCTGATCCGGCCCCTGCGCAGCCGAGAGGAGGTCCTTCGGTCGCGCGCCGGGTTCCGTGCAGCCGGCGGGATCTGCGCGTGCGCTCCCTCAGGAAGTCACATTCTTTTCCCCGGATTTGGTATCACGCGGAGGCTCTTCGTTGGACGGCGCGCCCGGCGTTCATCCGGATGCGGGGCGAGCATGATCGCGCAGCCAGTCCTCCCAGGTGATGGTGCCGCGGTCGCCGCCGTCGCGCAGGGTGTTCTTTCCCGCGCGAAAGGCGGCGGCCAGGGCGCCGGGGAGCGGCAGGTGCACCGTCGGCTTGCGGATGCCGCGCGCGGCCTTCCACGCCGCCGCCATCTGCCCCCAGGTGAGCACCTGCGGCCCGCCGAAGTCCGGCAGCCGCCCGCCGGGCCCGTCGTGGACCGCGCGCACCAGCCGCTCCGCCGCCTCGCCGGTATCCACGCTCTGAAAGCGGAACGTGGTGGGGAGCGGAAAGAGGAGCGGCACCCGCGCCGCGCCGGCCGTCATCGTGTCCACGAAGGAGTGGAACTGCGTGGCGCGCAGGATGGAGTGCGGCGCCCCGCTGGCCGCGAGGAGCTGCTCCGCCGCCAGCTTGGAGCGGTAGTAGGCGAACGGGATCTCGTCGACGCCCACGATGGAGACGTAGACCAGGTGCGCGGTCCCGGCCGCGCGCGCGGCCTGGGCCAGGCGGCGCGTACCCTCCACGTCCACGACGGCATGCCGGCGCGGATCGCTGGCGGCGTGGATGATGGCGTCCACGCCCTCCAGCGCCTCGCGCACGCCGTCGCCCGTCTCCACGTCCATCCGCGCCCACTCGCGCGCGGACGGCGCGTCGTGCGGCCGCGCGCGCCGGCTGGCGATGCGCACCGAGTGCCCCGCCGCCTCCGCCGCGCGAACGGTCTCGCGCCCCAGCCCGCCGGTGCCGCCCGTCAGCAAGATCTTCATCGAAATTCGTCTCCGTCACGAACGCCGTCCACCGACCGCGATCGAAAGCGTCGCGCGCTGAAGCACGCGACTATAAAGGCCAGAAGCCCCGTCTTTGCTCGTTCCTCGCAAAACGGGGCTTCAACCGCTCGGGTCGGCAGAGGCCGGCGCGCTACCCAGGCCGTTTTCGAGCCGACATACCCGCATCACCGGACTCGGTCGTGCGCATGCAGGTGAAGCCCGGTTCGGCGAGTGTAACGAGCCGAGACCGGGCTTATGGCCGTCTTAGCCGCGGGCTTCAGCCCGTGGCCGTGGCGGATCCGTGGCGGCCTCCGTTCAGACGAACACCTCCGTCTCGTCCACGTAGCACCACGACCAGTCCTCGCCGGGCTCGGCGCTGGTGATGATGGGGTGCTGGGTGGCGTGGAAGTGCCTGGTCGCGTGGCGGTTGGGCGAGTTGTCGCAGCAGCCCACGTGGCCGCAGGTGCGGCACAGGCGCAGGTGCACCCAGCCGGAGCCCGTCTGCAGACACTCCTCGCAGCCGCCCGGCGTCCGCGGCTCCACGTCCTGCACCGCACCGGTGTGTGTGCACTGCTGTGCCATGTCGATCTCCCCTTGCTGTCCGTTCGTTGGCTGCCCCGCATCGGCGAATCTCGTGAACCCGCCCCGTTCACCCGTTCACCCGTTCACCCGTTCACCCGTTCACCCGTTCACCCGTTCACCTCTACACCGTCGCCCCGATGTGCGCGTGCACGAACGTCACCGCCATCGATCCCTCGCCCACCGCGGAAGCCACGCGCTTCACCGACCCCGCCCGCACGTCGCCCGCGGCGAACACGCCGGGGAGGCTGGTCTCCAGAAAGAAGGGCGCGCGCCCCGCGTTCTTCCACGTCTCGCCGTCGCGTGCCTCGGGCGCCAGCGTCTCGCCGGTGAGCACGAAGCCGCGGCGGTCCAGCGCCACGCACCCGTTCAGCCACCCCGTGCGCGGCACCGCGCCGATGAACATAAAGAGCGCGCGGCTGGGGATGGCCGTCTCCTCGCCCCGCTCCAGGCAGAGCAGCCGCACCTCGCGCAGCGTCTCGCCGCCCTCCACCGCGCTCACCACGTGGCGCCTGTGCACCTGGATGTTGTCCGCCTTGCCGATGCGGTCCACCAGGTAGCGCGACATGCTGTGGCCCAGGTCGCTGCCGCGGATGCAGACGTGCACCCTGCGGGCGTAGCGCGACAGGTACATGGCCGCCTGCCCCGCGCTGTTGCCGCCGCCCACGATCACCACTTCGATGTCGCTGCACAGGCGCGCCTCCATCTCGGTGGCGGCGTAGTACACGCCGTTCCCCTCCAGCTCGCGCAGCCCGGGAATCTCCAGCGTGCGGTACTCCGCGCCGCTGGCCACCAGCACGCACCGAGCGGTGATCCTGGCGCCGTCGTCCAGCGTCACCGTGCGCAGCCCGCCCTCCAGCCCCAGCCTGACCGCGGCCTGCGGCACGGAGATGCGCGCGCCGAACTTCTGCGCCTGCAGCTGGGCGTTGCGCGCCAGGTCCGCGCCGCTGATCCCCGTGGGAAAGCCCAGGTAGTTCTCGATGCGCGAGCTGGTGCCGGCCTGGCCGCCCACCGCGGTGCCTTCCACCGTGAGCACCCGCAGCCCCTCGCTGCTGGCGTACACCGCCGCCGCCAGCCCCGCCGGCCCGGCGCCCACCACCACCAGGTCGAACACCTCGCCGGCGGCCACGCGCGCGTCCAGCCCCATGTAGCGCGCCAGGTCCGCCACGCTCGGGCTGGTGAGCAGCTCGCCCCCGCGGCCAATGACCACGGGCGTCTGGTCCACCCCCACGTGGAACTGGCAGAGCAGCTCCTCGGCGTGCGGGTCCTGCTCCACGTCGATCCAGGTGTACGCGATGTCGTTGCGGCTGCAGAACTCGCGCAGGTGGTGCGCCTCGGGGCTGAAGCGCGAGCCGATGATCTGGATCCCCCGGAACCCCTGCCCCAGCAGCAGCCTGCGCCGCATCAAAAAGGCGCGCAGCAGCACCTCGCTGATCTCCGGCAGCTCGCCGATCACGCGTCGCAGCGAGGGCGAATCCAGCTCCAGCACCTGGCCGTCCGTGAGCATCCGCGAGCTGATGAGGCTGGCGCGGCCGGTGAGCATGTCCACGTCGCCGCTGAACGCGCCGGGCTGGTGCACCGTCACCTGCCGCGGCGCGTCGCCCGTGGAGTCGATGATCTCCATCTCCCCGTCAAGCACAACGAAGAACCCGAAGCCGCGGTCGCCTTCGCGCCACAGCACCTCGCCGGCCTCTACCTGCCGCACGTGCCCGCGCGGCCGCAGCGCGTCGATATGGGCCTCGTCCAGCCTGGGAAAGGCAATGTCCTCGTCAGAGCTCATGGCGAGCCTCGGAATGTCGCAGTGCTCCGCCGGGCGGAGCGGTGAATCGGTGGATGTGAATCGGTCTGCGCCCACAACATACGCGGGCGGTCAAGGCCGGGGGAAAGACGGGTGGGGATACGGAGGGAACGGACGGAAAGCGGTGATGCGGAGGAAGCCGGGGGACGGGCTTCCTCCGCACCTCCGGCTTTTCCGATCCTCCGATCGGCCGACCGCCACGCTGCTCCGTCCGCCGTTCGCCCAAAACGGCAAGCCGCCGCGCGGATTCTCTCCGGCGGCGGCTGGGGATCCGGCGGATCGGTGGATCAGCGCCGGATGGCGGCGGTGCGGCCGGACTTGCGGAGCGCGGAGAGGTAGAAGCCCGCGCTGACGCCGAACAGGGGATACATCTCCCCGTCGAAGTACACGGGCGTGAGCCCCACGCGGTAGATGCCCCCGTGCAGCGCGCTCCCTTCCGCGGGCTCCAGGCGGTACGCCAGCGTGCCGGTGGTGTAGGTGCGGCGGAACCCCAGGCGTACGTCCGCTTCTTCCTCGATCCCACGGTTCAGCGCGTACACCAGCACCGCCCCCGCACCCGCCTCTACCCTGTGCTTCCCGCGTCCGGCGATCACGTTGATCATCATCGGCGTGTGCAGCGCGTCGCCCACGTCGAACCCCGGCATCCAGCCCACGCCCACGCGCGCGCTCAGGTGCGAGCCCACCAGGCGCTCGTAGTTCACCGAGCCCAGGATCGCCGGACCGAACGCCTCCACGTGAAAGGCGTCGCTGCCCTGCGCGTGCAGGCCGGGGGCGGCAAGGGCGGCGGAGAAGAGCGCGGCGGAGAGAAGGGCGGGCATTCGGCGCATGAGGAGCTCTCGCATGATGGGGATGGATGGACCCGCGTGCGGCGTCCCGGCCGTACGCGGCGGACCGGCCCTGCTTCCGCCGGCGCGGGACGCCGCCCGCGGGCAGGACACCGCAACGATGCTCCGCGCCCGGCGCCCGCGCAAGAGGAATGAAAACGGATGCTTGCGCGCGCCGCCACCGGTCAGGCGCCGGAGCCCGGGCCGTATTCGGCCAGCCAGCCTTCGCGGGTGATCGCGCGAACGTCGGCGTAGTAGGCTTCGCGGCTCACGGGAACGCCGGTTTCCGTGGCGCGGTGCATGTGCTTGCCGAGCACGGCGCCCACCGCGTGGATGGCGTCGTGGCGGCTCATCCCCTCGCCCATCAGCCGGCCGACGGCGTCGTGGACGGGCGTCCGGCCGCCGAGCGCGACCTGGTTCTCCACCATCACGTGGATGGCCGCGTGCACCCGCTCGTCGGGGAGCGGAATCTGCTCGCGCCGGTGGTAGCGCTGCACGATGTCCACCAGGTGCATCTCGCGCTGCGCCAGCCAGCGCTCCGGGTCCGGCGCGCGGTCCGGATCGTACTTCGTCAGCAACGGCTCTTCCCTCCGCTTCTTCTTCTTCGATGCGTGCCGCGCGCGTCCTCTACGGATCGGTCCGGCGCGCTCCCCCGAAACGATCGTCTCTCCTTCAGCGCCAGGGAATCAATCGGGCGCTGGATCGGCGGCGCAAGGCGCTCCGGTGCGCCGTGCGCATCATCGACCGAAGCGCCGTTCGTCGCTGTCCCGAAAAGATCGCGCGAGCTTGTGAACGTGCGTTCGCGCCGATACTCTTTTCTCCCGACACTTTCCGGATCTCGATCCAGCGTCCCCCCAACCGCGGTCCCCCCAGCGATCCCGGCCAATGGAATCTCCCATCCAGCTCATCGAGCGCAACGGCCGGCAGATCGTGCTGCTGGACCTGACCAACGTCACCAACCCGGACGACGGCGTGCAGCGGATCTCGCGCGCCAAGGCATGGTTCGCGCAGCAGACGCCCGACGGCAGCCTGCGCGTGTGCAGCGACGCCACCGGCAGCCGCTACGACGCGCGCATCCTGGAGGCGCTCAAGGACCTGGCCGCGCACAACGTTCCGTACGTGGGCGTGGCGGCCGTGGTGGTGCCTACCTCCGTGCACCGCGTGGCGATGAACGTGGCCAGCCTGTTCAGCAGGCGGCGGTTCACCGCATTCCGCACCCGCGAGCCGGCGCTGGACTGGCTGGCCGGGCAGTAGCGTCCGGCGCCCCTGCGTCCCCGCGGCAGCGCCCGGAGACGCGCCGGGATCGAGAGCGCGAGCCGGACGGCGGCGCGCGGACGATCCCCATCTCACCTCCACTCCGCTCCGTCCATGCGACGCATCCGCCCCCTGCTTTCCCTGCTGCTCCTGGCTCTGGCGGCCCGGCCCGCCGCGGCGCAGAACGCTCCGCCGGGCTTTCGCGACGAGTTCCTGGGGCAGTTCAACAGCTCGATGCAGAAGTTCGTCGCGCTCGCCCAGGCCATGCCGGAGGACCGCTACGGCTGGAGCCCCGGCCAGGGCGTGATGCCGGTGGCGCGGGTGTACGCGCACGTGGCCCGCTACAACTACTACTATCCGGCCACCGCCCTCGGCGTGCCCGCGCCCGGCGGCCGGGACGCGCAGAGCGTGGAGGAGACCGCCGCCAGGGCCGACGTCGTCGCGCTGCTGCGCGGGTCCGCCGAGCACGTGCAGCAGCTGGTGCGCGGGATGACGGACGAGCAGCTTGCCGCGCCCACCCAGCTGTACGGCCGCGACGTGCCGCGGTGGTCCGTGCTGCTGCAGCTGCTGGCGCACATGAACGAGCACCTGGGCCAGTCCATCGCCTACGCGCGGATGAACGGCGTGGTCCCGCCCTGGTCGCAGTGAGCGGCGGACCCGAGGATGACGACGGCCCCGCGGCATGCCTGCCGCGGGGCCGTCTGCTTCATTCGGCGAGGGTACGCGTCAGCGCGAGCCCCACTCCCACATGCCGTACGCGATCTTCTTCTCCAGCGGGTGGCCGGCCTGCTTGAGGGTGAGGGCGATCTGGCCGCGGTGGTGGGACTCGTGCGAGACCAGGTAGCCCAGGAACGCGGCGGCGTGCGGCTTGAAGCCCTTGATGCGCCCGCCGCCCTCCACCCCGCGCCGCAGCAGCTCCTCCATCGCCCGCCCCGACCCTTCCAGCCCGGCGCGCAGCACCTCCGCGTCCGCCGCCCGGTCCTTTTCGATCTTCTCCAGCCCCGCCAGCAGCTCCGGCGCGGCCTGTTTTAGCCACATCAGCCGCACGTTGTGCACGTGCGCGAACTGCTCGCCCACCGTGCGCCCCCTGGACGCGGACACGGCCGCCAGCGCCTCCGCCGGCACCGCCGCCAGCAGGTAGCGGTTGATGCGGTCGTGGATGCGCCAGGTCTCCAGCACCTGCTCCGCCAGCGCGAGGTCGGTCATCTGGATTCTTCGCGTGGGGCCGGCGCACCCGTCGGATCGGGCGCCGGACGACGTGGAGTGAACGGCTGCCCGAGCGCCGCGGCGGCCGCGCGGCCCAGCGCGGTGCCCCACAGCGCGTAGCCGTACGGCGAGGGATGAAAGCGGTCGGCGCAGAAGAAGTCGTCCACGGCGCCCGGGGGCATGGGCACCGGCACGTGGCGCACCGCATCCATCTCCCCGGCCATCCGGGCGGCGGCGCGGTCCAGCACGGCGGCGCGAAGCCCCAGCACGCCCCGCAGCGGCTGCGGAAGCGCCGGGAAGACGCCCATCGGCGGCACGGAGGCAAGGACGACGGGAACGGGCCCGCAGCGCTCGCGCAGCAGCCCGATCAACGCGCGCAGGTCGGACGTCCACCGCCCGGGCGAGTGCAGCCGCAGCGTGTCGTTCACCCCCAGGGCCACCACCACCACGTCCGCCACGACCCCGCTGGCCGGGGCCAGCAGCTCATCCCGGGCGGCCGCGGCGGTGACGCCGTTGCGGGCGAGCACCCGCCACCGCACCGGGCGCCCCGTCTCCGCGGCCAGCATCCGGGCCACCTGCCCCGCCAGCGCCTCCTGGTGATCCGCCGCCCCCACCCCGGCCGCCGGCGACTCGCCCAGCACCAGCAGGTCCACGGCGGTGCCGGCGCCGGCGACCTCGCCCGCCCGCGGCCCGGGTGCCTCGGGAAGGCGCGGCGTGGTGCGGCGGACGCGGCGGCCCTGCGCCACCAGCACCGGCGCCAGCACCCCCACGCTCAGCATTGACGCGGCGCGGAGCATCAGGCCGGGCAAAGTATCCCCATCGCTCACGTGCTCGCTTCCCCTCGTGAAGATGCGAGCCTCACAGGTAAGGGGTGAACAGCCGGCCATCAAGGCAAGCGGCTCCGCCGGGTCGGTCCCGAAAGTTGCAGGAATCCCGCAAAAGCCTCTGAAACATCGGCGCGGCCGCCGTCCGGATTCCGCCGCGCTCGTGCCCCTTGATTCGTCCCCGAGATCCGCCCCATGCCCAATCCGTACCCTTCGCTTGCCCCGTGGCAACAAGCATTCGTCAACGACTATCTCCAGCAGCCCCGCACGAGATCGCTCCTGTTCGCGGCGCCGCAGACCGGGATGACGCTGACGTCTCTCTGGACCGCCAGGGAGATGGTCCGCCAAGGCCGAGCCGACGGAACGCTGGTGCTGACGGATCGTTCACTTCTTCGTGATCAGTGGGCGCACGTCGCAAACCAGATGGACCTTCGATTTCGCGAAAACATCAACGAAGCAGGCGAGCGAGGCGGCGGGCTCAGCCTTACCATGCAGAGCCTGCGTTCAAAGGACCGTCTTCACCGGCTCCAGGAGATGGCGCGGCAGCGGCGCTGGTTCATCATCGCGGACAACGTACAATTCGGTGACGCGTACCGCGATTCCGTCGTGGATTCGCTGCTCTGGCTGAACGACGAAAGCAAAGCGCTGTTCGTAGCTCGCGGAGTGCCTTCCTCGGGTTCGTTCGGCCCGGAATTCCGCTACGACGCTCAGCACATCCTGGATCGCTCCATCATCGAGCATCCGAACACGGAGATCCAGCTCGCGCAATTCTCTCCCAGCTTTACGCTACTGCGGCGGTTGCAGCGCCAGGCCATCCGCATTGACGATCTCTCCTGGCGCAGTTTCGAGAAACTGATCGCCGAACTCCTGGAGGGGGAAGGCTACGAGGTGGAGCTGATGCAGGGCTCGAAGGATGGAGGCGTGGACGTCGTCGCGGTCAGGAACCTGGGTGCGGCAGGGTACTTCAAGGCGCTCTGGCAGGCCAAGAAGCAGAGCCCGAAGAACAAGGTAGGTATCTCGGTCATTCGCGAACTGGCGGATACACGGCAGGAACTGGGCGCCAGCAAAGGCATCATCGTTACTTCGTCCTACCTGACGCGGGGGGCACTGGAACGTGTGGAACGGGACAACTATCTGCTGGGAAAGGTAGACCGGGACGACCTCGACCAATGGATCCGGCGAACCCTGATGGGGAACGACTCGTAGGCGGGGACGCCTCAAGCCGGAACAGGGAATCCGTGCGTGGGCGAAAAACGCGTGGCTTCTCCGGTACCTGCGCGGGCGGATTCCCGTCGCTGAACGGCAGGTCGGCGAACGCCGATTCCCAGCGCCGCGGCGCGCTTCGCGGAGAGGGCAGGGCCAGACCGCACACCGGAATTGACTTCCTGAGGGAGGCGCCGCTCCACAACTTGCTGGTACGATGAACTCCGGCGCCGACCGAAGGACCTCGCCGGGAGAACCGCGGGGCCAGCCCCACGCGCTGAAGCCGGCCCCGCATCAGGGCCAGCGAGGTCCTTCGGTCGCGAGCAAGCGGTTGTGCGGGTTAGAGCTCCGCGTGGGCGCTCCCTCAGGAAGTCACCGCTTTTTTGTGTCCAATGGTCTGGCGTCCACGAGGGCGACGCGCGCGGAGCCCGGCCGGTTCTCCGGCCAGGCTCCGCGCCGACACTCCTGGGCATCATGCGAAGCCGCGGACGGTCTACCCCCCGGCGGCACACGCCTCCCCGGCGGCGGCGTCCAGCGGGCGTGCATCCCGGTGCGGGGCCAGGTGGATGCCGCACTCCAGCCGGCCGGCGCCCCGCCACCGGCCCGCCCGCTCGTGCTCGCCCGGGCGCACGGGCGTGGTCAGCGGCGCGTCGCCGATGCTCGCGTAGCCCTGGTCGTGCAGCGGATTGTACGGCAGGTCGTGGAGCCGGATGAAGTCCCACACCTCCTGCCGCGTCCAGCCGGCGAGCGGGTTGATGCGTAGGCGCTCGCCGCCCTCCACCACGGCCAGCTCGCCGCGCGTGCCGGACTGGTCGCGGCGGCGTCCCGTGATCCACCCGTCCAGCTCCGCGGTCGCGCGACGGAACGGCTCCACCTTGGTGAGCTGCTGGTACAGCTCCAGGTCCCGCTCCCACAGCCGCGGCCCGTGCCGCGCCTCGATCTCCGCGCGGTCCAGCGCCGGCCGGTAGACGCGCAGGTCCAGCCCGTACCGCGCCCGCACCCGCTCCACGTGCGCCAGCGTTTCGGGAAAGTGGTGCAGCGTGTCCACGAACACCACCGGCAGCGAAGCCCCGAGCTCCGCCAGCAGGTGGATGAGCACCGCGCTCCCCGGACCGAAGGCGGAGACCAGGGCGAACCGGTCGGCGGCGAACGTCTGCACGGTCCAGCGCAGGACGTAGTCCGCCGGGGCGTGCTCCAGCGCCCGCGCGGCGTTCACAACGTGCTGGGCGGAAAGCAGGGCGTACGGCCCGCTCCCTCCCGGAGCGGCGGGATCCGGCAGGTAGATGCTCATCGTCCCGCCTCCGGCGTGGCCGCGTGCGTGGAAAGGGCGGCGGCGCGGGGGCGCGGACCCCCCTCCGCGCCGGCGGAGGCGAGGGGGACCAGCCCCGTGCGCGCCCAGAAGTCGCCGAAGCGCTCGCCGGGAAGCCGCTCGTCCCTGAACCGCTCGAAGAGCGGCCGCACCACGCCGGCGATGCCGTCCAGCGGCACCAGGTCCGCGTACAGCTCCGCCAGGCGGTTGCCTTCGAGGTTGCCGCCCACGTACACCTGGTACTTGCCCAGCGAGCGGCCCACGAAGGCGAGGTCCGCCGTGTAGGGACGCGCGCACCCGTTGGGGCACCCGGTCATCCGCACGGCCAGCGGCACCTCGCGCAGCCCCATCCCCGAAAGCTCCTGGTCCAGCTGCGCCACCACGCCGGGAAGCGCGCGCTCGGCCTCGGCCACGGCCAGGGGGCAGGTGGGGATGGCGGGGCAGGCCATGGAGTGGCGCCGCACCTGCGGAAGCCCCTCGGGCGCGGCGACGCCGTGCGCGCGCAGGATGGCGTCCACCGCCTGCCGGTCGCCGGGGGCGACGTCCACCAGCAGCAGGTTCTGCTGGGTGGTCAGATACACGTTCGGGCGGAGCTCGCGGACGATGCGGCGCAGCGCCGTGCGCAGGCGGAGCTCCCCCTCGTCGCGGATGCGCCCGCTCTCGATCCACACCCCCCGGAACCAGCGGCCGTCGCCCTGGTCGTGCCAGCCCAGGTGGTCGTGAAAGCCGGTCACCTCCACGTCGCGGTACGGCGCCAGCGTCCTCCCCAGGCTGGCCTCCACCTGTTCGCGGAACCAGTCGACGCCCTGCTCGTCCAGCAGGTACTTGAGCCGTGCCCGCTTGCGGTTCTCGCGATTCCCCCAGTCGCGCTGGACGCCGATGATGGCGCGCGCCACCTCAATCAGCTCCTCCGGGGCCACGAACCCCAGGGGCGTGGCCAGCCGCGGGTAGGTCTCGGGCTTGTTGTGCGTCATCCCCATCCCCCCGCCCACCACCACGTTGAACCCCTCGATGCGCTCGCCGTCCGCCAGGACCACCAGCCCCAGGTCGTTGGCGAACACGTCCGTGCAGTTGTCGTCGGGGAAGGCGAAGGCGATCTTGAACTTGCGGGGCAGGTACGCCGTTCCGTACAGCGGGTCGTCCACGGGCTTCTCGTCCACGGTCACCTGGCTCCCCTCCACCCAGATCTCGTGGTACGCCCGCGTGCGCGGCAGCAGCGCGTCCGACAGGACCCGTGCCCACTCCGCCACCTGGGCCCGCAGCGTCCCCGCCACGGGCGCGGAGCAGCTCACCACGTTGCGCACCACGTCGCCGCAGGCGCCAAAGGTGGTGACCAGCGCCTCGTTCAGGTCGTGGATGGTGCCCCGCAGGTCGCTTTTGACGATGCCGTAGAACTGGAACCCCTGCCGCGTGGTCACGCGAAGGGTGCCGTCCCCGTACCGGTCCGCCAGCGCGTCCTGCGTGAGGTACTGGTCCGCCGACATGGTGCCGCCGGGAAGCCGGGAGCGCACCATGTACTGGTATGCGGGTTCCAGCCCGGCCTTCTTGCGGTCCCGGCGCTGGTCCCGGTCCTCCTGCTCGTAGGAGCCGTGGAACTTCAGCAGCTGCTTGGCCTCTTCGGACAGGTGCGTGGTGTCGGCGGCCAGCTCGGCGGGCAGGGTGCCGCGCAGCCCCCCGCTCTCGTGCTT
Source organism: Longimicrobium sp. (assembly GCA_036379135.1). GTDB lineage: Bacteria > Gemmatimonadota > Gemmatimonadetes > Longimicrobiales > Longimicrobiaceae > Longimicrobium. Next base: position 6,415 of record DASUVG010000047.1, on the reverse strand, counting down.
GATCCGCTCCACCTCGCTGAGTACCGCTTCGTCTACGCTCGTGCTCATCGCAGGCCTCTTCCGTGATCGTCGGTTCATCCGGTCCGCCGGCGGCGGTCCGGCTCCTGAGTCAGGGTGTGCCCGGCGGCGGCGCCGGGCGGCCGTGGGGCAAACAAAACGGCCACGGCATCGGTGGATGTCGTGGCCGGGGCGGCATCAGCGCGTGGCTCGCTGGATCACGTGAACCCATCCAGCGGACGGATTCGCGCGCGGCGGCCGGCCCCGGCCACGGCACAGATCGCCATGGCCCGCATGCGGCATCGACAACATGCCATCCCGTGGTTCATCGGCTTGCTCTCTCGTGGTGGTTCATGGATCCCGGCAGGGGCCCTGCCCGGCCGGTCCGCCGCCGCGTCCCGATCTTCCGTCCCGAACGCAAAAACCCCGGTCCGCTGGGGGCGGGCCGGGGCAGGTTTCTCCCTGGGTTCGCGGTCAGGCGCCGGGTGGCGGCGGTCTGCGCACGAAGACAAAGGCTCCCCGCCCCGGCCCCCGACAACGGGAGCCGCGCATGGTGCGGCGCGCACACATACAGGCGGAGAGGTGGGTGTGCATCATCTTCAGGAAGCAGGTCGAAAGGGGGGCCGCCGCGAGTGCCCGCGGCGCCTTTCAATGGGTAGCGGCAGTATGGTCCCGGGTCAAGCGCCGCGGCACGTCCATGGGACCGGTGGCGCCAGCGGCTGACGACCCGCTCGTTTCGAGGGACGAGTGTTTCGGTGGGGGATGACGCGGATGGTCTCCGGCCTGTGTGGCGCTCCCGCGTGTGGTCTGCGGCGCCTCGTCAGGGATGGAGCCGAGCGGTGTCAGTACCGATTCAGCGGAAGGAAAGTGGCTGCTGGATCGTCGTAGGACCGACGGATCAGGATGACCCTCGGCGTCAGGCGTACGGAACTCCCCCCGCTTCAGAGAATCCTGATGCACGTGCGTGGCGGAGATGAAAACATCACCTGCGAAGCGCAAGGAAAGTGGTGGCGGGATCTTCGGAGAAATGGTGGATCACGATAGACTGGTTACGGAGGAGGTCGGCAGTTTCAGCCACCGTGCTGTTACCGATGCGAAGCCAGAGTACCTTAGGCGGCGCGCCGTACAATAAGCTGCGGACGTAGAAGTCAGTGTCCTTCGACGTGAGCAGAAAGCCGTGCTGTGCGGCATAAGCCCAGATGGCTGGATCTTCAGCACCAAGCAGCCCCACGTCACGGACGTGTGCGGAGCCTGGATAGATGTCCGCCAGCACGGGAACGAGGCGGAACGACAGGTTCTCGTCGAAGAGCAGCTTCACGAGACAGAGAACAGCCGGTGCTCACGTTGCGCCGCAAACGCCAGCACGGCCCGGATGTCTTCCGCGTCGAGGTCAGGGAAATCCACCAGTATCTCGTCGGGCGTCATCCCTCCCGCGAGATATTCCAGTACATCGGATACGGTAATTCGAGTGCCTCGGACCACTGGTTTTCCGCTCCGAATAGCGGGATTCATCGTAATGCGTTCGAGGAGATCAGGCATTGGCCGCTCCCAGCCAGGGTTCAGTGTCAACCAGTACGCCGACACGGTGGCGCTGTCTCGCGAACCTCAAGATTCCTCCACCGTGCACTCATCCGACAACTCATCCAGGAACTCGGGTTTAAGGTAGCGAACGAACGGACCCACTTCCTTCAGACGACCGCGGAGGGCCGTGAATGAGATAAATCGGCAAACTTGCACGAGAGGAGGTGTTAACCGTGAGAACGTGGGATTCACCTCATCGATGACCTTTTCTCGGCGGTCTTCGGGAGCAACGATAAACAGTGGGATGTTCAAATTGGGCTGCATGGACAGCAGGTCCGACATTCTCAACAGGCCGGAGTAGATGGAGGTAGTGCTCTCGACTTCAAAAGCAGCGACGATCGCATTCCCCTTGAGCCAGAGAACATCGATCAGCTCGATCGTTCTCGTGGTACCTTCGTCGAACTGAAGAGGCAGCGAGTCTTTAACCTTGAAGAGGTCGGCCAACTTTCCACCATTGTAAGAGCGCCCCCGATCATTTCGGGCGACCCATACAGAGAATCCCATCTCACTACCTAACCTGAGAAGTAAATGCTGGATCTCGGTGTGCTCACTAGCCTCTGCACCACTCGGCAGTGTCGTGGCTTCCTCTGTGGCCGGTACCGTTACAGTGCCCAATCTGGTCTTCAGACCGCGTGGTTTCCGCGCGAGTTTACCCGGATCAACAGGCCGCTCGACGGGATTTTGCTCCGCTTCTTTGATCGCGGTGACCACTGCTTCACCATCACCCGTACTCCATTTCGTTGGTGATGCTCGAAGGTGACCGGTCCAAGCATTTGGGCTCGAGTCCAGATTCCGGAAGATGCTGAGAGTTCCACGCATATCCAGGATCGGAATACCGGTCTCTGGCCGGAGTAGGGTTACCGGGCGCACCTGCACTCCATGGGGGAATGCGCCTTCACCCCAAACTGGTGTGGAGTCGACGAAGGGTTGAGAGGTGACTTCAAGAACACCCACAAACCGCGAGACTCCGGTGAGATAGCAAAGGAGGTAGTCACCGGTGCGAATCTTCTCAACAGCCTTCGCACGGGTATCACTGAAACCTGAAACACTGGCTCCAGCATCGAGAAACTCTTGCCAGGTGCCACCAGTGAACAAGTCGAGCCAGTAGGTGCGGGCCATCGGATGAAGTCAGGTTGAACGCATCGGAGCGGTAGAAGCCCACGGAAGTTTGCGACCTACTCAATGACTCTGGGTCCCGTCCCGCTGCACGAAGTTGGCCGATCGTTCTTCAATCAACGCGGATCCTCATCAAAGCGTTACCTATCAGTCCCTGGTACAGTCCCGTTAACAATATAGTGCTTCCCGTGCTCGCGAGACGAGGTTGAGTACTATCGATTTCGCCATGCGTCAGTACTACTATCATAACAGCGTTTCGCATCTAGTATAGATGGTTACTGAAAGCGATGGACTCGGAGCTCATGCACCCGACTACATAGTTCCTCAACTCGACGCGTTAGGATATCTGCATGCCCCTTCGCTAAATCAGCAACTACTTCTCCCCCTTTGGCGCCGACGCGCGTTCGGCCCGTTCATCCGCCGTTACCGGTGACACCGTCGTCACACCATCGATCGCGGGTGCGCGTTCCAGTAATCGATGCCGCCTTCCTCCAACCGGTCCTCAAGGGTATCCAAGCCCGTTGGCGATCTTGAACGCCCGCCCGCTTTCCTCACGCATCGTCATCGGGACCGCAACGGCCGCAGGGTCTCACAGGAAAACGAAGGAGTCCCCGGGACGCCGGAGACTCCTTCACAAATCACACTCCCGGATCCAGCCCATACCAGGCGCGCCCGGCGGACTCCGTCACCAGAATCCCGTAGTTGAACCCGCTGCGGTCCGCGGCTCGCCGGGCACGGGCGAGCACCTGCTGCCGCGTCACGTCTCCAAAGGCGGCGTACTCGCCAGCGGGGAGCTCGTACGCCATCCCGCCGCTCTCCTGCACCACCACCACGGAGAATCTCTCAGCCTCCATCTCCACCCGCAGCGCGTCGTACTCCTCCCACTCCGCGCCGTGCAACTCAACACGAACCGTGAAGTCTGGCATCTTTAATTTAATCCGTCCGCCAGCGACCGCCGTCAAGCCCGCGTACAGCGAAATCGCGGCTTCACGAACATCGCCAGATAGCTGCCCTTGGAGCCGGCCCTGAGAAAATTCAGGTAGACGGAACTCGGCACTCGGTGATACCAGTACTCGCGTCCTGTGAGAAAGCGCACGCCAAGGACTTGGCGAGCTTCATCGTACGCAATCGCGGCGACGTTCGAAGAGCGAACCGGAACGTAGTTCATTAGAATACCCTCCACCTCACGGATCCTGCGAAGAGGCCCGCAGCTCACCAAAGCCGCGGACCTCGTCCATCAGCACCTCACCCGCACTCGGAATACCCGCAGGCGTGGCACTTCTTGCAGCCTTCGGCGAACTCCAGCTGGCTGCTGCAGTCGGGGCAGGTGCCCATGAAGGTCTCGGCCTCGGCCGCGTAGTTGTTGAACGGCAGCTGCGGCTGCGCGTCCAGCGACTCGGGGAGCTCCACCACCTCCGTCTGCCCGCCCACCGCCTCGGGGATCAGCTCCTGCTGCACCCCCTGCTTCTCCCGCTCGCGCAGCCCCAGCGCCTGGGCGATGGCGTCGGGCACCGAGAGCACCTTGTTGTCGCCGAAGCCGATCGCGCGGTCCGACGAGATGCCGCGCAGCTGCGAGTACACGTCGTTCACCGGGATGCCGAAGCGCAGCGCCAGCGAGATCAGCCGGCCGATCGCCTCCACGTCGGCCATGGCCACGGATCCCGCCTTGCCCAGCGTGGCGAACACCTCGAACGGCTTGTGGTCGCCGTCCTCGTTGATGGTCACGAACACGTCGCCCAGCGGGCTGCTCATCTTGCGGGTGGTGCCGTTCAGCACGTTGGGGCGCTTGCGCTTCTGGCGGCGCGCCTGGGCCACCTGGTGCTCGCTGTCGCGCAGGTCCGCGCGCAGGCGGGCCACCTCGCGCTCCAGCTTGGCGTTGCGGTCCGCCACCTCCGCCGCCCGGGCCTGCGCCTCGGCCACGCTGGCCGCCTCTTCCGCCTGCTGCGCCGGCGTCTTGGTGGCGCCGGTGCTGAGCACCTGCCCGTCGCGGCTGCCGTCGCGGTAGACCGTCACCCCCTTGGTCCCCAGGTCGAACGCCAGCTCGTAGATCTTGCGGACGTCCTCGGCCGTGGCCTCGTGCGGAAAGTTGGTGGTCTTGCTGATGGCGCTGTCGCAGTGCTCCTGGAAGGCCGCCTGCATGCGCACGTGCCACTCGGGCGTGATGTCGTGCGCGGTGGAGAAGGCGCGCTGCACCGCCTCGGGCACCTCGGCGAAGTGGATGTGCCCCTCGCGGGCAATGCGCTCCATGAGCTCCGCCGAGTACCAGCCGCCGTCCTGCGCCGCCTTCACGAAGTCCTCGTTCACGTCGGGCATCAGCGCGCCCGCCTGGTTGCGCATGAACGCCACCGCGAACAGCGGCTCGATCCCCGACGAGCACCCGGCGAAGATGGAGATGGTCCCCGTGGGCGCCACCGTCGTCACGTTGCAGTTGCGCAGCCTGCGCATGGGGCGGATGCGCTCGCCGTTGGGCGCGCGGGCGGCCGTCTCATCGGGACCCCAGATCGACTTCTCCCACTCCGGAAAGGCGCCGCGGACCTCGGCCAGCCGCTCCGACTCCTTCTTGCTCTCCTCGTCCAGGAACTCCATGACCCGCCGCCCCACCTCGATCCCCTCGGGGCTGTTGTAGGGGATGCCCAGGCGCACCAGCAGGTCCGCGAAGCCCATCACCCCCAGGCCGATGCGGCGGATGCGGCTGGCCAGGTCGGTGATCTCCTCCAGCGGGTACTGGTTGGCGTCGATGACGTTGTCCAGAAAGTGCGTGCTCAGGCGCGTAACCCGGCGGTACTCCTTCCAGTCCACCCGGTCGTACCAGGGCTCCGTGGCCGCCACGTCGTCGCGGATGAAGGCGCCCACGTTCACCGAGCCCAGGTTGCACACGTCGTACGGCAGCAGCGGCTGCTCGCCGCAGGGGTTGGTGGCCTCGTAGCTGCCCAGGTGCGGCACCGGGTTGTAGAAGTTGGCCCGGTCGATGAAGAAGACGCCCGGCTCCCCCGTCTTCCACGCGTTCTGCACGATCTTGTCGAAGATGGCGCGCGCGTCCTTCTTCCCCGCGAGCTCGCCCGTGCGCGGGTTGACCAGGTCGTACTCCTCGCCCCGGTCCACCGCGCGCATGAAGGCGTCGGTGATGGCGACGGAGATGTTGAAGTTGGTGATCTTGGTGATGTCCTGCTTGCAGTCGATGAACTCCTCGACGTCGGGGTGGTCCACGCGCAGGATCCCCATGTTGGCCCCGCGCCGCGTGCCGCCCTGCTTCACCACCTCCGTGGACGCGTCGTACAGCGACATGAAGCTGATGGGCCCGCTGGCCACGCCCGTGGTGCTGCGGACGATGTCGCCCGAGGGACGAATGCGGCTGAACGAGAAGCCGGTGCCGCCGCCCGACTGGTGCACCATGGCCATGGAGCGCAGCGTGTCGTACACGCCGCTCTGCCCGTTGCTCAGCGCGTCGTCCACCGGCAGCACGAAGCAGGCGCTCAGCTGGCCCAGCGGCCGCCCCGCGTTCATCAGCGTGGGCGAGTTGGGCTCGAACAGCCGGCGCGTCATCAGCAGGTAGAACTCCTTGGCCAGCGCGTGCACCTCGGCCTCGCCGGCGCCGTACTTGGCGTCCGCGCGCGCGATGGTGAGCGCCACGCGCCAGAACATCTCCTCCGGCTCCTCCACCGGCTTGCCGTTCTCGTCCTTGCGCAGGTAGCGCTTGGCCAGGACGATGCGGGCGTTGTCG
>DASUVG010000046.1:0-8747 GCA_036379135.1 Longimicrobium sp. | reverse complement strand
AAAAGAATAAGCCTCACACAGAGTTAGCAGAGTCAACAGAGTTTTCTCGTGCCGCGCGATGTACTCCGCGATTCATCCGATCGCTGGTAAACGATCGATGCGGCACGAAGGGCGGTCATCTCGCCGAGGCTTCACTCTGTTAACTCTGTTGACTCTGTGTGAGACCCAGTCTTTTTGCGGATTCGGTATCATATCATCCCTCTCCACCCGGCTGTCCGGCAGCGGAGCGGGCAACGAACAAGGGGCACCCGCGCCGGGTGCCCCTTCGTCCATCTGCCTGCCGATGCCGGCCGCGAGGCCCTCAGCGGCGCATCGGCACCAGGTAGCTTACGCCGATGGTAAAGCCGCCGGGCTTGCTCTCCGCGCCCACCTGGAATGCGAACGAGCGGGTGAGCTGAAAGAACGCGCCGCCCAGGATGTTGATGTCGCTTCCCGAGTTCTCCTCGTCGCGCACCCAGTAGAAGCCCTCCAGCCCCAGCTCCCCCTCGGCGTCGATGTACTGGCGGTAGTGCTTGCCGTCGGCGTAGCCGGCGCCGGCGTAGATCACGAACTGCGGCGCGATGGGCTTCATCAGCGCCACGTTCACCGACCTCCAGCTCCCGTCCTCGTGAAAGATCTGGTCGCCGAACTCCTCGTCCACCTGCGCCGCCGTCAGGTCGGCCTCGAACCCCTCTTCGTCCTCCGGCGACTCCACGTCGAACTTGGCGTCCACGTACACCCCCAGCCCGCCCATGAAGTCGCTGATGAAGTGCGCGCTCACGCCGGCGAACTGGTTGGGCATGTTGGCCGCGAAGCCGATGCCGAAGCGCGGCTCGAACGCCATGCTCCGCGACGCGGGAACGCCGATCTGGGCCGCCGCGGGCGCCGCGGCGCACAGGCCGGCCGCCGCCAGGGTCAGGGCAAGGGTGCGATAACGGGAAATGCGCATGTGCTCTCCGGTTTGGTGAGAAAGTAGGGGGCCGTCCACTAGCCGCGCAGGCGGATGGGTACGGCCAGGCTGCCCTGCACGGGAACGCCGTCCAGCGACGCGGGGATGAACGAGTGCTGCCGCAGGTAGTCCTGCAGCTGGTGCTCCAGCGATCCCCCCGACGTGGCGCCGCGAAGCACCTTGGCCGCCTCCACCCAGCCGGCGGGGTGCACCGTGACCTCCATCAGCACCGTGCGCTCCACCGCCCTGCCGCGCGTGCGGGCGCCCACGCCGGTGCCCTGATACGTCTCCATCTCCGCCTGGATCGTCCGGCTGCGCGGGCGCGGCGGGCAATATTCGCGCGCCGACGTGGTGTACGCCACCTCCTGCGCCACCCCGATGTGCAGCCGGGCGCCCCAGGCCCGCTCCATCTCGGGCCCGCGGCCCAGCGCGGCGAACACCAGCTGCTGCACCGTGTCGGCCAGCTCCTGCGGCAGGCTGTGCCGCATCAGGTCGCGGCGAACGTTCTGCCCGTCGGGCTCGTACCACAGCGTGAGCGTCGCCACCGCGGCCGGGACCTGAGCGTCCCGCAGCAGCGCCTGCAGCTCGCGGGTGAGCCGCGCCGTGTCCAGCAGCGCCGCCGCCGCCGGCAGCGGCTGGGGAAAGGCTTCGGTTACGCACTCCCCCGACTGCCGCACAGCCAGGTCCGTCGACGGCCCCGCCACCGGCTCGCGCACCGGCCCGCACGACGCCGTCAACGCCAAGAACGCGCAGAGGGCGTGTCTCAGGACAGAATGCTCGCGCGTTCTACGTTGAATAGCGCGGGCGGGGGCGGCCGCGCACCAGGTGTTGCTCTTCATGGCCCTCCTCCTGCATCTTTGTGATGGTCGGCCCAACCTATCTGCCCCGGGTAGCGCCCCATGAGAGTCCCCCTTCTCCTCACCGCCGTGCTCGCCCTCCTGTGGGCGGTCCCCGCGCAGTCGCAGATTCGCCTCGAAGGCATCGTCCGCGATGACGAGACCAGCCAGCCCGTGGCCGGCGCGCGCGTGGAGGTGTTCGACTTCACCTGGCGCAAGCTGGGCAACCGGATCACCGATGCGCAAGGCGGCTTTCGATATCCCATCCGCCGCCCCGGCACCTACCGGCTGCGCGTGACCCGCGTGGGGTACGCCGTGGTCACCACCCCCGACCTCGTGACCGGGGCCAATTCGTACCTGAACGTCGAAGTACGCCTGAAATCTGACGCGGTGCTCCTGGCGCCGGTCGCGGTGGTGGCGCGAAGCAGCTCCAATCCCAGCCCGGTGCTGGACAACTTCCACGCGCGCATGCGCTCGGGGTTCGGCACCTTCTTTACGCGCGAAGACATCCAGCGCCTGCGGCCCACGTACATGAGCGACCTGGTGACCCGCGTTCCCGGGCTGTGGGTCTCCACCTCCGGCCGCGGCACCGAGCGGCACATCTACAGCGGCCGCAACGCCGGCGGCACCCGCGACTGCCCCGCGCAGATCTACGTGGACGGCCGGCTGATGAACCCCCGCGTGTCCGGTGGCTCCGACGTGGTGGGGATGACGCTGGACGAAGCCGTGCATCCCAACGACGTGGAAGGGATCGAGATCTACCGAGGCCTGGCCACCGTGCCGGCCGAGTTCCTTACCCCCGACGCGCGCTGCGCCGTGATCGCCGTGTGGACGCGCCGCGGCGGCGGGCGCGCGCAGTGACCCAGAACCCAGGAAATCACACGATGTACAGACCTTTTGCCGTACTGCTCCTGCTGGCCTCCTCGGCGGCGTGCTCCGACCTTACCTACCAGGCACCCACGGCCTGGCGCGGCACCCTGCTCCCCCGCACCGAAGCCGGCATCACCGGCTCCGTGGCGGCGGTCTCCGAGGGGCGGCGGCAGACCCAGGCCGGCTTCGAGATGGACGGCACCGCCGGCACCACCTTCGGCTGGCAGATGAACCATGGCACCTGCGCAAACCCGGGCCCCATCCTGGGCGGCCGCGGCGCCTACGCCAACGTCACCACCAACGCCAGCGGCGAAGGGCGCGTCGAGAGCACCTTCATCTCCGTGCTCATGTCGCCCGGCGAGCAGTTTCACGCCGTGATCGTCGATGCGCAGAACCGGTCGCTCATCCTGGCGTGCGGCGATCTGGAGGAGGCGTCGTTCTAGCAGGACCGCGGCGACGGGGCGGATCGCCGGAAGAACCGCGCCGCACGGCCGGGGGCAGGACCGTAAGAGTAGAATGAACCGGAACTTGCAGTGTCTCGAGGGGTAACTGTCCGGTACCCTGTGGGCACGTACCAGGCGAAAGAGGAGAAGCCATGAAGTTGTTCCGCAAGATTCCCGTACTCGCGACGCTGGTGCTGCTCGCCGCGGCTGCGTGCGGCGATGCCACGGGCCCGCGCCTTCCCGACGACGGCACCAAGCCCGACCTGCCGCCGCCGACGGGCGCGACTTCGCAGTCGCCCGCGGCCTGAGCCCGCGGTCCGGCGTACCGGCGGCCCACCCTCGTGGTGGGCCGCCGTTTTTTTGTCCCCCTCCGGCTTTCCGTCCCCGTCGCTCCAACTGCGCCGAACACCTGCGGGGGCAAGACCGAACCTCTGCGAAAACGTGCCGCTCACCCCGACCGTGGAGTGAGGGGGATGGTCCTCGAGATCGCGCATCAGGTGGTGCGGACGGCTTGCTCCTGTGCGCTGTCGGATCATCTGGTGTGATCCACGTCCTTCCCGAAAAATGCGGATGGCCCTCTGCCGCATTCCATCTCTCTCCCGTTGCCGACACCCCAGGCCGGCTCGCGTCTCGTGGACGGGCGCGCCATGCCCCGCTCACGCAAAGCAGGCTCAAGCCCGGAGAGCGGAGGAAACGTCACGAGAAAACTCCGCTCACTCTGTTGACTCTGCGTGAGGACCCTTCTTTACGGAGTCGGCCTCACCCGGAGTCGCCGGAGAACCACCACGGGCTCCGTGACCTCCGGTCCGGCGGCCATCGCTCGCACGCGGATCTACGCTCACCGGCTTGTGGGACACCGCACGGACCGGCCGCGCCCGTGAAGGCTCCCCACCAGAGGCAGAGGCAGCACGCCTCGACCTGGAAGGGTTCCGGAAGACAAGAAGGGGTTGCGCTCCGAAGAGCGCAACCCCTTTGACTACCCGTCCTTCGGAGAAAGCCGGAGGCTTACTCGAAGGGGTACGCGTAGGTGCTCACGCCGGCAGCCGACGTGCCGCCGACGCCACCGAAGGTGTACGGCGCACCCAGACCCAGGATGCTGTACTGCTCGGCCGGGATCGGAAGCTGCAGCGGCGTGCCCCGGTACAGGTCACCCCAGCCACGGCTGTCGAAGAACCAGCCCACCCACAGCGGCCCGCGGAAGAAGGTCTCCATCCGCTTCTCCCACTTCAGCATCTCGAACAGGTTGCCGCAGGTGCCGTTGGGCAGCTTGGGCACGCAGCTCGTGTTCAGGCCCGCGGCGTTCGTGGCGTTGAGGCCGTTGAACACGCGCGTGATGTTGATGCTGTCGGCGGCCATCTGCAGCTCGCCGCGGCGGAAGTGCGCCTCGGCGGCCAGGCCGCGCATCTCGTCGTAGTCAACCAGCGGCATCGGGTTGTACACCTGCACGCCGTCCGCCTGGTTGTTGTAGTACTGCGACCAGCGCCAGGTGCCGCGGTCCGGCCGCGAGAACTGCACCGCGTTGTTGATGGCGCCCGCGGCCGTGCGGCGGATGCGGATGTAGCGGCCCTGGTTGGCGGCCAGCGCCTGCTGCGCCGCCGTGGTCCCACGAGGGAAGCGCAGGTCCGGGGAGATGATCACGACCGGCGTGCTGCCGTTGAAGAAGGCGTCACGCTGCAGCACCGGCAGCGACAGCCACTGCTGGTAGTTGCCCGACTGGTCGGCCATGCCGTAGACGAACAGCGTGACCTGCTGCCAGGTGGAGAGCGAGCCGTACCACAGGGTAAGGTCGCCGGCCCAGTCGTTGTCGGTGAACTCGGTGCTGATGTCGAAGTTGGAGTGCAGCCCCGCGCCCACCTCGGCCAGGACCTGCGTCCAGTTCACCGCCGCACGGTCCGCCGGGGTGCGCGCCACGTTGGCGCGGTAGCGGGCCTTGAGCGAGTTCATCAGCCGCACCAGCGTCGGCATGTCGACCGGCGCGTCGGTGCCGGTGCCGATCCACTCACCGGGGATCTCGATGTCGGCCGCGGCGGCCGACGAGGCCAGCGCGATCGCCTGGTCGAACCGGCCGAGGGCGGCGTTCATCACCTGGGTGTAGCCCACGGGCTCGCCCAGCATGATGGGGTTCCCTTCCGCGTCCACGGTCGTCACGTTCTCGTCGATCACGTAGCCGCGATCGTACAGGAGCGCGATGGAGCCGTGGGCAAGGCCCTGCACGAACTTGCCGAAGATGCGCGCGCGCAGCGCGCCCTCGGCGCCCAGCCCCTCGGCGATCTCGGGGTTGGTGGCCAGCGCCCGCATTCCGTCCGCCACCCCCGCCAGCGCGCGGTAGTTGGTGGTCCAGTTGCCGGTGATGTAGTCGTAGTCCTGATCCGTGATGGTGTTCTGGATCGGGCTGCGCGGAATGCGGCTGTACGTCAGGATCCCGAAGTTCGCGGCCGTCGCGCTGTGGTGGAAGGCCTGCGTGCTCAGGAACATGGCCGGGCTGGTGCCCAGCTTGTGGTCGGCCACGAACCACTGGCTGTACGAGCCGGCGATCAGCGACTCCACGTCACCCGGCGTGGCCAGCGCGCGGCCGCGGTCGGGATCGTTGTTGTTGACCACTTCGAGGTCGGCGCAGGCTGCTGCTCCGAGGAGCAGCAGCGAGCCGAACACCGCGGTCTTGCGGATGTTCATCATCGTGGTTTTCACCCTTAGAAGTTGACCTCGACGCCCAGGGTCCAGGTCCGGAAGTTCGGATACTGGTACCCTTCCACGCGGCCCAGGGCCGCGGAGCCCGTATCACCACCGCTCGAGCCCACCTCGGGGTCGAAGCCGCGGTAATCCGTCCAGGTCTTCAGGTTGCGGCCGCTCAGCATCAGGCTCAGGCCGTCCAGGGCGCTCACGCCCGGCAGCCGGCCCAGCAGGTCCTGGCCAAAGGTGTAGCGCAGCGACAGCTCGCGCAGCTTCACGAAGCTGCCGTCCTCCACGAACGCCGAGCTGGGACGCAGGCCGCTGGCGCCGTACAGCGCGCCGTAGTACGAAAGCGGCTTCTGCAGGTCCTCGGACTTGCCGGTCTGGTCCAGGATGCCGGCCGTGTTGCGGAACACCGCCCACTGCAGCGGCTGGTTGTACACGTCGAAGCCCTGCACCGCGTCCACCAGGCCGTACAGCGACAGGCCGCCGAAGCTGATGGTCGACGAGAAGCCGATCGAGTGGTCGGGAAGCGTACGGCCCAGCGGGCAGTACAGCGTCTCGCCCAGGCTGCGGTCCTGGCACACGGCGCCGAACGGGTGGCCCCAGTTCAGGCCGGCCAGCTGCGCGCCGCCGTTCTGGATGCTGGCCGGAGCGAACTCGCCCCAGCGGCCGGCGCCGATCTCGGCACCCGCGGTCCACACCAGGAAGCCGTCGTCGTTCACGCGGAACTGGTCGCACTGACCCTGCACCGAGGCGGGCAGGTCGTCGCAGCTCTCGGCGAACTGCATGCCGTAGAAGGTGCCCAGCTCCTCACCCGGACGCGCGAAGAACACGTTGGTCAGGGCCTGGCCCGGCACGCCGTAGCGGAACTCGGACGTGTTCAGCTCGGTGATCTCCGACCGCGTGCGGTCGAAGTTCACGCGCGCCGACCACGAGAAGTTGTCGCGCTGGATCAGGCGCGTGTCCAGCGACACCTCCCAGGTGTTGCTCTCCAGCGTACCCGCGTTCTGCCACTTGGTGACGAAGCCCGTGTACGACGGCAGCGGCACCGGAAGGATCTGGTCGTCGGTGGCCGAGCGGGCGTAGGTCACGCCCAGCGTGGCGCGGTTGTTCAGGAAGCCCAGCTCCACGCCCGCCTCGTGCTCGGTCGTGTGCTCGGGCTTCAGGTCCCGGTTGCCCAGCGTCACCGGCGTGATGGTGCCGCCGCTCACCGAGTACGTCTCGTACTGCGCCGAGAAGGTGGGACGGCCGCCGGCCGTGCCCAGCGAGTAGCGCAGCTTCACGTCGTCGATCGCCGGCAGGTTGAACCACGGCTCCTCGGACAGGAGCCAGGCACCGGCCAGACGGTAGTACCACTGGCGGCGCTCGTCCGAGCCGAACAGCGAGCTGCCGTCGTTGCGCACCAGCGCGTCGATGACGTACCGGTCCGCGATGTCGAAGTTGGTGATGGCGAAGTACCCGTCGGCGCGCACCGGCACCACCGCGCTGGTGGCGCGGGTGTTGGACGGGTTGGTGTTCCCGAAGGTCGGGATGTCGCCCACGCTGAACTCGTACCCGCGCGTGAACGTCTGGTCCACGTCGTTCTGCTCGTACAGGTAGCGGAACTGCGTGCGGTTGTGGATGTTGTCCGACAGGTCGAACCGGAAGGTGCCGGTCACGCTGGCGTTGAACGCTTCCTGCAGCAGGTACGTGCGGCTCAGCCAGCCCTCGTTGAGCGACGGCGAGGCGCTGATGGTGCGGTACCCCTTGGGGAAGTAGTCCTGGTCCTTGCGGTCCAGGCGGTCGTAGCTGGCGTTCGCGTCCACGTCGAACCAGTTCACCGGCGAGAACCGGAAGTTCGCCGCGCCCAGGAAGCGGCCGCGCTCCGTGGTGTACTGGCGCGAGATCACCTCGTAGATCGGGTTGGCGCTCTCGGTGTTCTCACGGTTGGGCTGCAGGATCAGGCGCTCCGGATCGTCCAGGCAGTTCTGCGTGAGGTCGTCCTCGCAGGCCGCCAGGTTCACGCCCGCCGGCATGCGGGTCAGGCCGAACAGCGGGTTGCCGTTCCCCTCGGGGAACAGGTCGTTGTCCGAGCGGCTGTAGAACGCGCTGGCCGACACCGACAGGTTGCTGCGGATGGCCTGGTCCACGTTCACGCGGAAGTTGTTGCGCGACAGACCCTCCAGCCCCGGCAGAATCCCCTCGTCGGAGAGGTTGCTGTACGAGACGTGGAAGTTCGTGGCGCCCGCGCGGCCCTCGGCCGCGAAGTAGTTCTGCGTGAAGGCACCGTCGTCGAAGAACGCATCGACCTGGTCGATGGTCTCACCCGGCCACGGATTCGACACGTAGGTGTTGAAGTTGTTGGCCAGGGCCGGGCTGGAGGCGCGCTGGCCCGCCAGGCGGAAGTTGGGGCACGCCATGTACTCGCACTCCACGCCCGTCCGCGACACGAACTTGGTGCCGTCGGCGCTCAGGGCGTACTGGTGCGTCTCCACCAGCAGGTCGTCCGGCGTATTGGGCAGGCCGCTCTGGCCGTACTCCGACCGGAACGTGTAGCGCACCTGGTCGTCCGGCACCGAGCTGCCGCGGCGGGTGGTGATCTGGATCACCCCGTTGGCCGCGCGCGAGCCGTACAGCGAGGCGGCCGCGGCGCCCTTGAGCACCTCGATCTCCTCGATGTCCAGCGCGTCGATGTCCACGATGCTGGAGCCCAGGATCACGCCGTCCACGATGTAGAGCGGCTCCTGGTCACGCCCGGAGGCGTTGATGCTCTTGGGGCCGCGCAGCAGGATGCTGGGCGCCGAGCCGGGGCGGCCGGAGCCCGACACCACCGTGGCGCCGGCGATCTTGCCCTGGATGGCGGTCGCCGCGTTGCTGGGCGCCACCGGGATGTCGGCGGCGCTCACGCTGCCGACGTCGAACGGCACCTTGCGCGCCTCGACGGCGCCCGCGGTGCCCGTGACCACCACATCCTCCAGCAGGATGATCTGGGCGGCCATCTGGAAGTTCTGGGTCAGG
>DASUVG010000045.1:0-7787 GCA_036379135.1 Longimicrobium sp. | reverse complement strand
CACCGTGCTGGCGGACCTGTGCCTGGAGGACCCGTTCCTCAACGACCGCATCGGCATGCCCAACCAGGACGGCGTGGTCGACATCTTTCTCTACGGCGCGTCGCTGGCCCGCAGCGCGCGGGCGGTCCCCGGGCGCGGCTTCTACCTCATCTCCAGCGGCACCTACACCCCCGAGCCCGGCGCCGTACTGCGCAACCCGCGCTGGGACAAGATCGTGGCCGGCTTTCGCGACAACAACGCGGCGCTCCTTCTGTTCGTCCCCAGCGACGCGCCGGAGCTGTCCACGCTGCGCCGCTTCGTGAGCGAGGTCGTCCTGCTGGGCGGCGCGGACGGAAGCAGCCCGCTGCCGCCGGAGCTGGCGGACCAGTTCGCCGTGCGCGCCTGGCTCACCCCTCCGCGCCGTGACGGGGCCGCCGCCGCGCCCGCCGCGCGCCCCGCGTCGCCCGCGGACCGCTTTCCGGAGCCGGAGCCCGTCGCGCCGTGGAACGCGCCGCCGGGAACCCGCGCGGAGCTGGCCGGCCTGAGCGACGCGGCCATTCCCGCCGCGGCGAGTGCGGCCGCCGCGGCTGCCGGGGGCGCGGGGGCTGCGGCGCCCGTCTTCCCGCAGGCCATCCCCGTCCCGGACCCGGAGTGGACGGACGCGGAGGAGCCGAAGAAGCGCAGGCGCGCCGTTTCGCCGCTCCTCCTCCTTCTCCTCCTGGTCGCCCTTCTCGCCGCGCTGGTGTTCCTGGGACCGCAGTACATCCCCGGCTTTCCGGACCTGATCGGCGCCACCACGCGCACCGCGGAGCCCGCGCCGCAGAAGGCGCCGCCCGCCGCCGCGCCCAGGGCCGCCGTGCCGGTGTCCGCGGCGGGTGCGGCGCTGCCGTACTCCGTGCACGTGGCCGGCTTTCAGAGCTGGGAAGACGCGTCGGAGTTCGCGGCGAGAACGTCGCGGCGCTTTCGCGAGGCGCAGTTCATCATCGCTCCCGAGCTGCGGCAGGGGATCACCTACTGGATGGTGCTCGCGGGGATGGCCGGCGACACCACCGACGTGCTCTCCCTCCGCGACCGCCTGGTGGCCGAGGGGATCGCGGACGAGGAGTCCGTCGGCGGGCGGCAGGACCTGATCCAGAGCCGCCCCCTCACCTTCGAGGTGGCGGAGTACCGCGATGCCGCGCAGGCACGGGCCCGGGCGGACTCGCTGACCGGCCGGGCCATCCCCGCGTACGTGGCGCCGGTGCCGTACTCCGACGGCAGCGAGCGGTGGAAGGTGTACGCCGGCGCCTACCGCGACAGCGCCAGCGCCGCGCCCATGCAGAAGATCCTGACCGGCGCCAGCATTCAGCCCCGGCTGGTGGAGCGCTCCGGCAGGCCCCCCGCAAGCCCCAAATGAAGCTTCGCTCCCTCCAGCTCCACGGCTTCAAGTCCTTCGCTGACAAGACGGTGCTGGAGCTTCGCGACGGCGTGACCGCCATCGTGGGCTCCAACGGCTGCGGCAAGAGCAACACCGCCGACGCCGTGCGCTGGGTGCTGGGCGAGACCCGCGCCGGCGCCCTGCGCAGCGCCAAGATGGACGAGGTCATCTTCCAGGGCACCATCCGCCGCCGCCCCCTCAACTACGCGGAGGTCACGCTCGTCTTCGGCAACGAGGACGGCGCCGTCCCCATCCCGCAGACCGAGATCGAGATCGCCCGCAAGGTCTTTCGCGAGGGGGGCAGCGAGTACTTTCTCAACCGCCAGTCGTGCCGCCTGCGCGACATCAACGACCTGCTGCGCGACACGGGGCTGGGATCGGACGCGTACTCGATCATCGAGGCGGGGATGATCGATGCCATCCTCAGCGAGCGGCCGGACGAGCGCCGCGCCATGTTCGAGGAGGCCGCCGGCATCGGCCGCTACAAGGACCGCCGCAAGGCCGCGCAGCGCCGGCTGGAGGCGGCGGAGGTCGACCTCGCCCGCCTCAACGACCTGGTGGCGGAGATCGAGTCCAAGGTCAAGGCGCTGGCCCGGCAGAAGCGCCGCGCCCAGCGCCACGCGGAGCTGCAGGCACGGCGGCTGGACCTGGAGATGGCGCTCGCCACGGCCGAGGCGGAGTCTCTGACCACGGCGCTGGCGGAGGGAACGCGGCGGCTGGAGGCGCTGGAGCGCGAGGGCCGCGACGCCGGCACCGAGCGGGCGACGGCGGAGGCGACGCTGGAGGAGCGGCGGCTGGAGGCGTCGGAGGTCGCGCGGCAGCGGACGATCGTCGCGGGGCGGCTGGAGGAGGTGCGCAGGCGGCTGGACACGCGCGAGCGCGAGATCCTGCTGGCGGACGAGCGCCGCACGCACGCGGAGATGCGCATCGCCCAGCTGGTGCGCGAGCGCGGCGAGCTGGCGGAGCGCGCGGAGCGGCAGGCGGCGGAGGCCGCGCGGCTGCAGGGGGAGGTGGCGAACGCGGCCGCGCGGCTGGAGGGGGTTCGCGAGCGGCTGGAGGGGCGGCTGGAGGAGAACGAGGCCCTGCGCGCCACCCTCGCCTCGCACCGCCGGGTCACGGACGCCGCCGCGGCCCGCTCGCGCGACCTGGCCCGCGAGACCGCCGCCGCCGAGGGCGAGCGCGCCGCCGCCGGGCGCCGCCGCGACGAGGCCGCCGAGCGCATCACCCGGCTCGCCGAGCAGGAGGCGCAGCTCGCCGGCGACCTGGCGATGCTGGACGAGCAGACGGAGCTGTGGTCCGGCCAGGGCGACGCGCTGCGCGACCGGCTGGACGCCGCCATCGACGCTGCCGAGCGCGCCCGCGAGGAGATCCGCGTGCACCGCGGCCGCGAGTCCGCGCTCCGCGACCAGCTGCGCGCGGCGGAGGACCGCCTGTCGCTGCTGACGGCGCAGGTGTCCGCCCGCGAGGCGCTGGAGCGCAGCTACGAGGGCTTCAGCCCCGCCGTCAGTGCCATCATGGCCGCGCGCGACCGCTTTCGCGGCGTCCGCGCCCCGCTGGCCGACTTCGTCCGCGCCACCACGGCGGACGCGGTGACGGCGCAGGCGGTGGAGTCGTTCCTCGGCACCCTTCTCCAGGCGCTGGTGGTGGACGACCTGGCCGCCGCCCGCCGCGTGCGCCGCTGGTTCCGCGACGAGTGGGACGGCGGCGGCACCCTCCTCCTCCTGCCGCTGGACGCGCCCGGCGTGCGCGAGGCGGTTGCGGATGCGGACGCGGCGGCGCGGCTGGGCGTGGCGGGGCAGGGGGACGCCGCGCCGTGGGTGGAGACCTTTCTCCACGGCCTGGTCGTCGTCGAGGGCGAGGACGCGCTGGAGGGGTACGCCCGCGGCGCCCGGGTGGACGGCCTGGGCGACACGGTGGACCCGCGCGGCGTCATCCGCCTGGGCCAGCCCGCCGGTGGCGAGGGGATCCTGGCGCGGCGCGAGGCGCTGGCGCGGCTGCGCAACGAGGTGGAGGACGCGCGCGTGGCCCACGACCGCCTCGTCCTGGACCGCGACGCCCTCGCGGAGCAGATCGCCGTCGCCGAGGAGCAGGCGCGCGAGGCGGAGGACTTCGTCCGGCGCACGGAGAACGAGCTGCGCCAGCTGGACGCGGACGCCGCCGCGCACGGGCACAGGCAGACGCGCCTGCGCCGTGAGCGCGAGGAGGTGGGCGTGGGGATGGCCGCCGCGCGGCGGCTCTCGGCGGAAGCCGTGGAGCGCATGGCGGAGCTGGACGCGCGGCTCGCGGAGCTGCAGCGCGCGGCGAACGAGGCCGCGGGCGAGCAGCACCGCGCCGGCGCCGCGCTGGGCGAGCTGGACACCGTGTGGGAGGCCGCGCGCGACGAGGAGTCGGAGCTGCGCGTGGCCGTGGCCCGCGCGGAGGGCGACCTGCGCGAGCTGGAGCGCGCCCTGGCCGCCGCGCGGCAGGGGGCGGAGGGCGCCACCGGCCGCGGCCGCACCCTGGAGGCGGAGGCGACGGAGCTGCGGCGGTCGCTGGAAGGCCTCTCCGGCATCCGCGAGCGCGCCGGCGACGAGGTGGAAGGCCTGTTCGCCGACCGCGACCGCGAGGCGTCGCTGCTGGCCGGCCTCGACACGCGGATGGGCGAGCTGGAGGCGGAGATCGCGCACGCCGAGGAGCGCGCCCGCGTCGCCCGCCGCCGCGAGACGGAGGCGTCGGAGGGGCGCCACCGGGTGGAGCTGGAGCGCGCGGAGCAGGAGAGCCGCCTGGTTCGCGTCCGCGAGCGCCTGGAAGTGGAGTGGGGCCGCCCGTGGGACGTCCTCGCCAGCCAGGCCGGCCCGGTGGAGGAGGGCGAGCCGGACGCGTGGCGCGCGGAGGTGCGCGAGGTGGCGCAGGCCGTGGACGCGCTGGGCCCCATCAACATGCTCGCCGTGCAGGAGCACGAGGAAGAGGACCGCCGCCTGCAGTTCCTCCTGGAGCAGCAGAACGACCTCACCAGGGCGCGCGACGACCTGTCCTCCGCCATCCGGCAGATCAACCGCACCGCGCGCGAGGTGTTCATGGGCACCTTCAACCAGGTGCGCGAGAACTTCCACCGCACCTTCCAGTCGCTCTTTCAGGGCGGCGAGTGCGACGTGTGGCTGGCCGACCCCGACGACCCGCTGGAGTCGCCGATCGAGATCCAGGCGAGTCCCCGCGGCAAGAAGACGCAGCGCATCCACCTGCTGTCCGGCGGCGAGCGCACGCTCACGGCGCTGTCGCTGCTCTTCGCCATCTACCTGGTCAAGCCGTCGCCCTTCTGCCTCTTCGACGAGGTGGACGCGCCGCTGGACGAGAGCAACGTGGGCCGCTTCATCCAGCTGCTCAACGACTTCAAGGAGCAGACGCAGTTCATCGTCATCACCCACAACCCGCGGACGATGGAGTCCGCGGACTGGATCTACGGGGTGACGATGGAGGAGCCCGGCGTCTCGACCATCGTGGGCGTGGAGCTGGAAGGCGCCTGGTCGTTAGGCGGCGACCAGCGCGTGGCCTGAAGCCCACCGCGGGAGGGCGCGCGACGACGTTGGGCCTCCTCTCGGGACGGGCTACCTTTTCGTGTCGGATTGCGGTATAATCGAGGACACTCCCGCCACCGTCAGTGGACTCAGCGTCTCGTCCAAAGTAGATTTCGCCCGCGACGTGACCCGCCGTACCCTCACCAGAATCAGTACCATGCTGGTCGTCATGAGACACGACGCGACGCCCGAGGAGATCGAGGGCGTCGTACGAACCATCCGCGAGATGGGATACGATGCGCAGCCCACTCCGGGCCGCCAGCGCACCGCCATCGGCGTCATCGGCAACGACGGAAAGGTGAGCTCCGACCGGGTGGAGTCGCTTCCCGGGGTACTGGAGATCATCCACGTGTCGCAGCCGTACAAGCAGGTGTCGCGCGAGTGGCGGCAGGAGAACACCGTCATCGCGCTGGACAACGGGACCCGCATCGGCGCAGGCGAGGTGTGCGTGATGGCGGGGCCCTGCTCCGTGGAGTCGGAGCGGCAGATCATCGGCATCGCTCACCAGCTGCGCGCCGCGGGCGCCACCATTCTGCGCGGCGGCGCCTTCAAGCCCCGCACCTCGCCCTACTCCTTTCAGGGGATGGCGGAGGAAGGGCTCAAGCTGCTCGCCAAGGCCCGCGAGGAGACGGGGATGGCGGTGGTCACCGAGGCCATCGACAACGAGAGCCTGGACCTGGTGGCGCAGTACGCCGACATCGTGCAGATCGGCGCGCGCAACATGCAGAACTTCTCGCTGCTGCGCCGCGCCGGCCGCGCAGGCAAGCCGGTGCTGCTCAAGCGCGGCATGGCGGCCACCGTCAAGGACCTGCTGCTGAGCGCCGAGTACCTGCTGGCCGAGGGCAATCCGCACGTCATCCTGTGCGAGCGCGGCGTGCGCGGCTTCGACACGCACACGCGCAACCTGCTGGACCTTACCGCCATCCCGGTGGTGAAGTCGCTGTCGCACCTGCCCATCATCGCCGACCCCAGCCACGGCACCGGCCTGCGCGCCAAGGTCACGCCCATGGCGCGCGCCGCCGTTGCCGCCGGCGCCGACGGGCTGATGATCGAGGTGCACCCGGACCCCGAGCGCGCCCTTTCCGACGGCGCGCAGTCGCTCTTTCCCGAGCAGTTCGGCGAGCTGATGGAGCAGATCGCCGTGATTGCGGAGGCCATCGGCTCGCGCCTGGTGCCCCCGCTGGTCCCGCTGGAGGCGGGTGCCGCCGGCCCCGCCTGATCCCCGGCGCTCCGGGTCCCACGGCAACAAGCCGCTGGGGGACCGCGGAGAGCAGATCGCCGCCGGGTTTCTGGCGGACCGCGGGTGGGTGATTCTCCACCGCAATTACAGAATCGGCCACCGTGAGATCGACCTCGTTGCACGACGCAACGAGGTCGTTGCGTTTGTGGAGGTCAAGACGCGGGGCGGGCTGGGGTACGGGCATCCGCTAGAAGCCATCACACGGAAAAAGCGCAAGGAGATCCAGCAGGTGGCCGCCGCCTGGATCGAGGCGCACGGCTCGCCCCACGACGTCTACCGGTTCGACGCCGTGGCCATCCTGCTGCCCGTCGGCGGCGCCCCCGTCGTCGAGCACGTGGAAGACGCCTGGCGCTTGTGGTGACCGCGCGGCCAGCGGTGCGGCTGCGCAGGAGGTGTTTGTATGCCGCTTGACAAAACCCAACCCGATAGGTAAACTATGCCGACGATTCTGAGGGAGAATGGCTGGGCGGTGGTCATCCATACCGACGATCACGCGCCGCCCCACGTTCACGTAAAGCGCGACGACGGGTACGTGAAGGTTCATCTGGCCGGGCCCGACGGGCTCCCGCAAGTCGTAAGGATCGTGCGAGTGGCCGACCACGAGGCGTGGCGCGCGCTTGCGATCGTGTTCAAGCACCAGCAGCGGCTGCTGCGCGAATGGAGAAACATCCATGCCTGAGCTTCCTCCTCTCAACGACGCCATGCGCGCGCAGTTCGCCGCCGCGCGCGAGGCCGAACGCGTTGCCGAGCTCACGGAGCCGCGCGCCCGCACGGCGCACTACGACGCCGCCGCGGGGCGCATCGTCGTCGAGCTCAAGCTGGGCGGGGCGTTCGCATTCCTGCCCGGCATGTACCCCGAGCTCGCGGGGTGCTCGGCCGAGCAGCTGGCGGCGGTGCAGCCGGCCTTTTCCGGCGAGGCCCTCGAGTGGGAAGGTCTCGACGTGCACATCGCGGTGGCGGGGGTGCTGGTGCGCATGCTGGGGCCCGCGCTGCCGCGGGCCTTCGCGCAGAAGGGCGGGTCGTCCACCAGCGAGCGGAAGGCCGCGGCGGCTCGCGCCAACGGCGCCCGCGGCGGGCGCCCGCGCAAGCGGCAGGAGCCCTTTCGCTACGCGCCCGTGCAAGGGTCACAGGCATCGATGGCGCGCGAGGTCCCGGTGCCGCCCGAAGAGCGCACGCCGTTCCTTCCCGATCCCCCGCTCGACGAGCTGGGGATGCCGATCCCCCCCGAGCCTGCGCCCAAGCCCCGTCGGGGCCGCAAGCGTTCCGGGGAATAGGCTTTCTCGCGAACAAGCTGCCCCTGCAGAAGCGCGGAGAGTGGACACGTCCGCTCCCGCGCATCTTCGCATGTGCCACCCTCGGCCTTGTCGGTCCGCTCCTCTTCAGCCGATGGAGTGATCGCGTGCGTCTCGGTTGAGTGCATCCGTCCGCCGGACTATATTCCTCCCTTCGCAGTCGATCTTCCCGCGTTCCCCGGCAGTCCGTGTCCCGCACCGCACTCGCACGCCGTTACCGGCCGCGCCACTTCAGCGAGGTGGCCACCCAGGAGCACGTCTCGCAGACGCTTCGCGCGGCGGTGCAGCGCGACCGCGTGGCGCAC
>DASUVG010000044.1:0-9924 GCA_036379135.1 Longimicrobium sp. | reverse complement strand
CCCCCACCTGCGGCACCCCGTCGTCACGGACAACAACGATGCCGCGGCCGTCCTCAAGTGGGCGGTGCTGGAGATGGAGCGCCGCTACGCGCTGCTTTCCGTCAACGGCGTGCGCAACCTGCAGGACTTCAACAAGCGCCTTGAGCAGGGCGTGGTGATGCGCGCCAGCGAGGCCGAGGGCGAGGAGGGCGATCCGGACCGCTGGCTGTACCGCGGCGGCGAGCTGCCGTACATCGTCGTCATCATCGACGAGCTGGCGGACCTGATGATGACGGTGCAGGGCGACGTGGAAAAGCCGCTCGCGCTGCTGGCCCAGAAGGCGCGCGCCATCGGCATCCACCTGATCCTGGCCACGCAGCGCCCGTCGGTGAACGTGATCACCGGTCTGATCAAGGCCAACTTCCCCAGCCGCATCGCCTTCCGCGTCTCGTCGAAGGTCGACAGCCGGACGATCCTGGACCAGAACGGGGCGGATGCGCTGCTGGGCAACGGCGACATGCTGATGCTGCCGCCGGCCAGCAGCGAGCCCATCCGCATCCAGGGCGCGTACCTGTCGACGGAAGAGACGGAGACGCTGATGGACTGGTACCGCGAGCAGGCCCGCCTGCGCCGCGAAGAGGCCATCCAGCGCGGGCTGGACCCCGCCGCCAGCACCGAGGCCAACATCCTGGACGAGGTGCGCGCGCAGGAGGACACGGGCGAGCTGGAGGCCGACGAGGAGCCCGGCGAGCGCGACAAGCTGTTCCGTCAGGCGGCGGAGCTGTGCATCCAGCACCAGGGCGGCTCCACGTCGCTCCTGCAGCGCCGCATGCGCATCGGCTACGGCCGCGCGGCGCGGGTGATGGACCAGCTGGAGAAGGCCGGCATCCTGGGCCCGCCCGACGGCTCCAAGCCCCGCGACGTGCTGATCGACTTCACCCAGCTGGACGCGGTGTGCGGGGAGGCCTGAACCGGATCACGTTTCATGTTCCGTATCCCCCATCGGATCTTCTGCGCCTCGGGGTGGGCGCTGGCCCTGGCCGCCACGGCCTGTGCGGGCTTCGCTCCCGGCGACATGCTTCCTGCCGTGGACGACGCGGCAGTGTACCGTGCGGTGCTCACGGCGGAACGGGCGCGTGGCCTCATCCGCCCGCTGGTGCAGCGGACCAGCGAGCCGGTGCTGGAGTTCGGCGGCGCGGACCTGGCCGAGCGGCTTGCCAAGCTCCCCATTGCCCTGCAGGGGCTCGACGAGACTACGGTGCGCTCTTTCCTGGCACTCAACGGGCACGTGACGCGTATCCCGGATCTGCGCGACACGACCGTGTCATGGGTGAGCAGGGAAGAGTGGAGAGCGTGGGGCTACGGCTGGGACCAGTACCTCGCCCTGGATCGTGACAGCGCGGGCGTGATCGTATTCTCACGAGTCGGCTATTCCCGCGACGGCACACAGGCGCTCGTGTACGTGACGCGACCCTGCAATCCCTGCGGCGGCTGGTCCGACTACGTGCTCCTTTCCCGCACACGCGGCGTCTGGACGGTCACCGACCGCTGGACCGAGTGGCAAACGTAAGCTGACGGGCAGATCTACGAGCGGTTCCCGCGCATCGGCTGCGGCCGCGCCGCGCAGGTGATGGACCCGCAGGAGAAGGCCGGCGTCCTGGCCCCCCCAATGGCTCTAATACCGAATCCGCAAAAAGACTGGGTCTCACACGGAGTCAACGGAGTCAACGGTGGGAGGGCAAAACTCCGTTGACCCCGTTGACTCCGTGTGAGACAAAGCCACGATCTGCGTAACGGGAAGTGTTTAGCCGGATTGGGTATAAGCCCCGCGACGTCCTCATCGACTTCACCCGGCTGGAAGCCGCCGCATCTTCGACCATCTGCGCCGTTCCGGCGCCTGAACATCCGCCCCACGCAGCCGCTCGCTCTTCCGACGATGCCCCCCTCCTACGACTCCCTCGTCACGCGCCTGGCCGGGTACGCACGCCTGCACCCGCGCATGTACCGCGCGCGGGTGGCGGGGCTGGCGGTGCTGGGGTACGCGTACCTGTTCGGCGCGCTGGTGGCACTGTCGGCGTTCGTGGCCGGGCTGGTGTGGCTCATCCTGCACAACTTCGGCGCGCTGATCATCCTCAAGATCTCGCTGCCGCTCGTCGTGCTGGCGTGGATGATCGGCAAGGCGCTGTGGGTGCGCTTCGTTCCGCCGGAGGGGCTGCAGATCACGCGCGCCGAGGCGCCGGAGCTGTTCGCCGAGATCGAGCGGGTGCGGACGGCCATGCGGGCGCCGCGCGTGCACGCGGTGCTCATCACCGACGACTACAACGCGGGCGTGAACCAGTACCCGCGGCTGGGGATCCTGGGGTGGTACCGCGTCTACCTCACCCTGGGGCTGCCGATGATGGGCAGCATGCCGCTGGACGAGTTCCGCGCCGTGCTGGCCCACGAGTTCGGCCACGTGTCGCGCGCGCACGGCCGGTTTGGCGCGTGGATCGCCCGCGTGCGCTGGACCTGGCTGCGGCTGATGGGCGAGATGCAGCACAAGAACCACTGGGCGCAGGCGCTGTTCAGCCGCTTCTTTGCGTGGTACGCCCCGTACTTCGAGGCGTACACCGCCGTCCTTTCCCGCGCGGAGGAGTTCGAGGCCGACCGCATGGCGCAGGGGGTGAGCGGCGGCGCCGCGGGCCCCTCGTTCTGCCGCATCGAGATCGCCGCCCGCTACCTGCAGCGCGTCTTCTGGCCGGACGTCTACGCCGGCACGCTGACGGAGCTGCGTCCGCCGGCCCACGTGCACGTCCGCCTGCTGCACGCGGTCCGCGCCGCGCACGAGCACCCCTCCGCCGCGGAGTGGCTGGCCGAGGGCCTGCGCCAGCCCACGCGCGTCACCGACTCGCACCCCGCGCCGCGCGAGCGCCTGGCCGCGCTGGGGCTGGATGCCGCGATGCCCGATGCGTTCGGCGAGAGCGCCGCGCAGGCGCTGCTGGGGCGGCGGCTGGAGCCCATCGCCCACCGGCTGACGCACGAGTGGCGCGGCGCGGTGGAGGGCTACTGGCTGGACCAGCACCGCGGTGCCAGGGAGCTGGCGGCCAGGCTCCACGCGCTGGCGGAGAAGGAGTCCGCCGGCACCCTGACGCGCGAGGAGACGGGCGAGCGCGTCTGGATCACGGCGCAGCTGCACGGCGACCGCGTGGCGGTGCCGATGGCGCGCGCGCTGCTGGACGCCGAGCACGAGGACGCGTCCATCCACTACCTGCTGGGCCGCGGCCTGGCGGAGGAGAACGACGAGGCCGCGCTCCCGCACCTGGAGCGCGCCATCGCGCTGGACCCCGACTTCACGCCTCCCGCCTGCCGGACCGCCGCCGCGCTGATGGAGCGCCTGGGCCGCGACGACGAGGCGCGGGAGCATGGGCGCCGCATCACCGCGTACCACCAGATGATCGAGCAGGCGGAGCGCGAGCGCAGCCACCACACCCTCAGCCCCCGCGACCGCTTTCTGCCGCACGGGCTGGACGAGGAGCAGCTGGCCGGGCTCCGCGCGGCGCTGGCCGTGCCCGGCGTCAAGGCAGCGTACGTCGTCCGCAAGCACGTGCATCACTTCCCCGACAGGCCCTGCTTCGTGGTCGCGCTGGCGCCGGGGACGCGGCTGGGCCTTCCCGGCGAGTCGCAGCGGCTGGTGAACCGGGTGATGGAGGAGATCTCGCTCCCCGGCACCTGCATCGTCCTCACGCTCGAAGCCACCCAGCGGCGCTTCGGCGCGCCGATCCGGGAGGTGGCGGGATCGGAGGTGTACCGCGCGCCGTCCCTCTGGCGGCGCGAGCGGCGCGCACCCGCGGCGGCCTGATCCTGATACCAGATCCGGGAAAGGAATGTGACTTCCTGAGGGAGCGCACGCGCAGATCGAGCCGGCTGCACGGACGCCGGCGCGCGACCGAAGGACCTCCTCTCGGCTGCGCAGGGGCCGGATCAGGACGCGGAACTGGCCCCTTCGTTC
This sequence comes from Longimicrobium sp., assembly GCA_036379135.1. Lineage (GTDB taxonomy): Bacteria > Gemmatimonadota > Gemmatimonadetes > Longimicrobiales > Longimicrobiaceae > Longimicrobium. The sequence goes on along the minus strand of DASUVG010000044.1, from coordinate 5,957 downwards.
TGCCGGCGAGGTCCTTCGGTCGGCGCGCCGGATCCCCGGTCACGGCAAGGTTCAGCGCGGCGCCTCCCTCAGGAAGTCATGCACTCTATTGCCGGATCTGGCCTGAGCCGGACCATCCGTGGATCGGGGGGAAGGACGATGCAAGCTGGCGATATCCTGGAGGCGTGCGTCTACGCGGACGACCTGGACGCGGCGGAGCGGTTCTACACGAGCGTGCTGGGGTTGGAGGTGATCACGCGCGTGGAGGGGCGGCACGTGTTCTTTCGCTGCGGCGGACGCGTGTTCCTGGTCTTCAACCCGGAACGGACGCGCGAGGGCGGCGCCATCCCCGGCCACGGCGCGCAGGGCGCCGGCCACGTCTGCTTCGCCATGCGCGCGGACGACGTGGAGGAGTGGCGCGCGCACCTGCAGGCGCACGGCGTGGCGATCGAAAGCGACCACACGTGGCCCGGCGGCGGCCGCTCCCTGTACGTTCGCGACCCCGCCGGCAATAGCCTGGAGCTGGGCACCCCCGCCATCTGGCGCATCCCCGAAGCCGACGCGTTCGGCGTGTGACGCCGCGCGCGGCGCCTGCACGTGCCGCGTCGCTCAAAAACCCACGGTGCCTGCACCAGGCGGCGCGGAAGGCGGGGTCGGGGTCACCGTCGGAGGGAGCGCCGATGCCGTGGCCGTGGCCGCCGTGGGCGGGAGCGCCGATGCCGTGGCCGTGGCCGCCGTCGGCGGGAGCGCCGATGCCGTGGCCGTGGCCGCTGTCGGCGGAGGCGGCGCGACCAGGCGCCGCGCCGGGTTGGCCGGGTCCAGCCCCACCTCCTGCAGCACGGTCGCGAGTTCCGCCGCCACGGTGGTGTGGTTCGCGGCCGACCTCCGCACGGCCTCGGCAACGATCTTAGCGCGGTCGTCGCCGTGGCTGCCGGTAAAGTTGAGCCGCGTACCGGTTACGGTCCGCGCCGGCATGTCCGATCCGAAGATTCCCGCCGCCAGCTTCAGCTTTCCCAGTGGTACGACGCCGTCCACCAGGAAGGCCGCGACCTCCGTCTGGATGGCCGTGATGGCGCGCTGCACGTCTGGGTGGTCGAGCGGATTGGAAAAGTAGACGATGAAGTCGTCGGGCCCGCTTCCGATCTCCTCCGGGACGATCAGCTTGAAGTCGGCGATACACCCGTGCTGCATGGTAAGCCGGGCGAGCGCGACAAACACCCGGTCCGTCTTCGTTCCGTCGATGGTAAGCGAAATCCTCGACAGCTGCCGCGGCGGATTTCGCTGGCGTACCACGCGCAGCGCCTTCTCGGAGCCCGCCCTGAGGGCGTACCCCATCAGCGCTGCCATGGGCACCTCCACGGGGGTGGCGGACTTCACCAGCGTTGCCGCGCCCACCGTGTCCAGCCACGTTCGCGAAGTCTGCCCCTGCCCGCGCAACACGCCCTGGGAATCGCTCGGCATGGTGTACAGCAGCCGCATCACCTGTTGCGCCGTGGCCAGCGGGCACCCCGGCCGGGGTGTGAAGCAGGTGCGGTAGTGCCCGTACGCGATGGCAGCGCCGGCCGCCGTGTTGCCGCCGATCGCCGTGGCCATCGACAGCAGTCCCGCCATCGGGGTGGACGGTGCCGCGGGCGGCACGCTCACCGAGGGAGATGCGACAGACATGGTGATTCGGTCCCGCGGGTTGGCTCCCGGCCTGGACGGCATCGACCCGTCCCGCGGCCGGAATGGAGGGATGGCTGCGTCCGGTGATGCGGCCTCGCCGCGCCACGGCGAGACGTCCGGACACGGAACAGAAGATAGTGGCCGGCGCCTGCCCATCCTAGCATTGGCGCGAAAGGACACTCACCGGGCTGCCGGCGGCGGCGTGTCCGCGTCTGACGCCTCCACGGCCGCACCGCTATCTTCGTGCGCCGCTTGAAACTACACGCCGCGCGCCGCGTATTCCCCGTCTGCTGTCCATCCAGTCCCTGACCCTTCAGCCGCAGACGAGATGAACCGACTTCTCGCTCGATTCGCCGCGCTGCCGCTGGTCGCGGGCATGCTCGCAACGGTGCCGCTCGCCGCGCAGCAGTACCCGGCCGAGCCGGGCGACGGCGTGGCGGACATGGCCGGCATCATCGACCCGGCAGACGCGGAGAGGCTGCGCGGCCAGATCTCCATTCTCCGCGCCGACCCGGGCGTGGAGGTGGCGGTGCTCACGATGCAGAGCATCCCCGACCTCGGTACCCACCACGCCACGCCAGAAGCGTTCACGACCGCGGTCTACAACCAGTGGCAGCTGGGCCGAGGGTATGCGCAGGACGGCGTCCTGGTGATGGTCTCGGTGGACGACCGTTTCGCGCGCATCGAAGTGGGCGACCGCGTGCCCATTCCCCTGCAGGAGCGGATGCAGGGGATCATGGACGGGTGGATGGTCCCGCAGTTCCGCCGCGGTGAATACAGCGGCGGCGTAAGGGATGGCGTACGCGAGATCGAGGAGGCGTTCCGGCGCGCGGCCACGGCAGCGCTTCCGGCCCCACAGCCGGCGTATCAAGCGCCCACCGCAGAGTGGGAGCCCGCCGCCGAGCGGGAGGGTGGCGGCGTGCCGGCCGCGGCGGTGCTGGCGCTTGTGGCGGGCCTGGCGGGTGCCCTTTACGGGGCCGCCCGGCTGTGGCGCGCGAAGCCACGGCAGACGGAGCACCCCTGCCCCACCTGTCGCCGTCCAATGGAACTGCTGACCGAGACGGCTGACGAGGCGTTTCTGGACGCGGGCCAGCGGCTGGAAGAGCAGTTGAGCTCGGTGAACTACGAGGTCTGGCGCTGCGCCGGCTGCAGCGTCCACCACCTGCTCGCCAGGCCGGGCACCGCCGGGCGAACGCCCAAGTGCGTCCAATGCGGATATCACACCGTGGATATCCGCTGCACCGTACTGCAGTGGCCCACGTACACGGACGAAGGGCGTCAGCGAGTGTTGCACGAATGCAGGCACTGCCGCTGGCACTCGGAAGAAGTGGTTACGGTGCCCCGCCGGGTGAAGTACGAACCCGTGAATGACCCGTCGTTCGTCGATCCCGCCCATCGCTCCCAGACGGGCCCCATCCGGCCCGGCGGATCGTGGGGAGGCTGGCCCCGCCGCGGCAGGGGAGGCGGAGGAGGCCGGGGCGGCGGCTTCGGTTCGGGTGGGGGGTTCAGCTCGGGCGGAGGCGCCAGCGGCAGATGGTAATTCCCGCCGCACCCTGACGGAATCGCTTGAAACGACGGGTGGGACGGAGTGCGTTCCTGCCCGGCGTCATCATCCATGTTTTTTTGACCCTGTTGACGAGATGAACCGAATCCTGGTGCGCTTCGCCGGCCTGCCGATCCTCGCCGCCGTGTTCGCAACGGTGCCGCTCGCCGCGCAGCAGTACCCGGCCGAGCCGGGCGACGGCGTGGCGGACATGGCCGGCATCATCCCTCCCGCAGCCGCTGACAGCCTGCGCGGCATTCTCGCCAGGCTGCGGGCCGACGCGGGCGTGGAGGTGCGCGTGCTGACGGTACGGAACATCGCGCGCTACGAGACGGGGGACGCCACCCCCGAGGCGTTCGCGACCGGCGTGTACAACGACTGGAAGCTTGGCTACGGCGTGCAGCAGGACGGCGTGCTGGTGATGGTGTCGGTGGACGACCGGTTCGCGCGCATCGAGCTGGGCGACAACGTCCCCGCGCACCACGACGCGCGGATGCAGCGCATCATGGACGAGCAGATGGTGCCGCGCCTGCGCCAGGGCGACTACGGCGGCGGGGTGATGGACGGCGTGCGCGCCATCGACGAGGCGTTCCGCAACCCGGTCGACGCCGCCCTGCCCCGGCCCCGGGGCGGGACGCCTGGCGAGCCGCTCCCTGACTTCGTGTACGACGACCCCCCGGCCGGCTCCGGCAACAGCCAGGGGCTGGGCGCGGTGATGGTGGGGCTCATCGTACTGGCGGTGTCATGGATCGTCGGCTCGTCGTACCTGCGCAACCGCAAGCGCAGCTGCGCCCACTGCGGCCAGCCCATGCAGCGGCTGGACGAGTCGGCCGACGACGTGTTCCTGGACAGTGGCCGACGGAAGGAAGAGGTGCTGGGATCAGTGGATTACGACGTGTGGCAGTGCACCGGCTGCAGCGCCCACACCGTGCTCCCGTACGGCAGCATGCTCGCCAGCCACAAGAAGTGCCCCTCGTGCGGCTACCGCACGTTAGCCACCCAGACCAGCGTGCTGGAGCGCGCCACGTACGACTCGTCCGGCCGCGAGCGGGTGCGCAAGGACTGCCGCCACTGCGGCTGGCGCGACGAGGACGTGGTGGTGCTGCCGCGCCTGGTGCGGCACGAAAGCTCCAGCCGCTCCCTCTCCAGCTCCGGAAGCGGCTCCTCGGGCGGCGGGTCGTCCTCGTCGGGGGGTGGATGGTCGGGCGGCAGCGGGGGCGGCAACGGGGGCGGGGGCGGCGGAGGGAGCAGCTCGGGACGCGGCGCCAGCGGGCGGTGGTAACGGCAGACAGGAACGCGGGTTGCGCGGAGAGGGTACTGGACCCCACGTTGCGCCCGAACCCGAACGACGCTGACGATAGATGATCATCAAGACGAGCATGCGCCTGGGACTGCTTCTGCTTCCGCTCGCGGCCGCGTGCGGCGGCCGCGAGTCTTCCGCGGCCGCCCCCGGCGACGCGCCGGAGCGCGTGGCGGACGGCGCGCCCTCCGCCGCGCAGCAGCAGGCGCCCGCGCCCACGGTGATCCCCGGCACGGCGCAGCCCGCGCAGCCGGCCACGCCCGCGGGCCAGGCCGCCGCCCCGGCGACGGGCGCAACCGCGGCGCCGGCGCCCGCCGCACCCGCCGCCCCGCCCACCGCCGCGGAAAAGGCCAACCAGGACCGCGCCGCGGAGATCCTTACGCAGGCGGAGCGTGCGGCGCGCGCCATCCGCTCCATGGAGGCGGACTTTACGCAGACGCTCAGCGTGCCGCTGCTCAACACCACGCAGCGCAGCACGGGCAAGCTGTACCAGCGCAAGCCGGACCGCTTCCTCATGCGCTTCAGCGACCCCGAGGGCGACGTGATCGTGGCGGACGGGCGGCACTTCTGGCTGTACTATCCCAGCACCGACCGCACGCAGGTCATCCGCACCAGCATCGCCGAAGGCGGCGAGGCCGTGGACCTGCAGGCGCAGTTCCTCAGCAACCCCAACCAGCGCTTCGTGGCCACGCTGGTGGGTGAGGAGAGCGTGGGCGGCCAGCAGACGCACGTGCTCACGCTGGTGCCGCGCGGCGCGTCGGCGTACCGCATCCTCAAGGTGTGGGTGGACAAGGACGACTACCTGGTCCGCCGCTTCGAGATGACGGAGGAGAACAACTCCGTCCGCACGGTGGAGATGCGGAACCTGCGCACCAACCACGCGCTCCCCGACAACCTGTTCACCTTCACGCCCCCCGCCGGCGCCCAGGTGTTCGACCAGTAAGGCCCGCCGGATGGAGGATGAAAGAGGCCGCTCCCGATCCCCGGGAGCGGCCTCCTGTCTTTCAGGGGGTAGCCGGCGCGGCGACTGCGCTCATCACTGGCAGCGCTCGCCGCTTTGTACCCGTTCAGCGGAAGATTATACCAGATCCGGCAATAGAGTGCATGACTTCCTGAGGGAGGCGCCGCGCTGAACCTTGCCCTGATCGGGAACCCGGCGCGCCGACCGAAGGACCTCGCCAGCAGCACGAAGGGGCCGGTTCCGCGCCCTTATCCGGCCCATGCGCAGCCGAGAGGAGGTCCTTCGGTCGCGCGCCGAGTCAGTGCAGGCGACAGGATCCGCGCGTGCGCTCCCTCAGGAAGTCACATTCTTTTCCCGGATTCGGTATTATCCTCCGTTATTCACCTCAAATCAACTCAGAGCAGCATAGAACGAAAGAACCCATGTCGCATCTTCTTGGGCAGCAGTAGGATGGGTGTTGTCTAGGCAACCATCCGTCCACAGACCCTCGAATCCACGACATGGGTGAA
>DASUVG010000043.1:0-14529 GCA_036379135.1 Longimicrobium sp. | reverse complement strand
TGGAGCCTGCCTCACCCGTTCACCCGTTCACCCGTTCACCCGTTCACCCGTTCACCCGTTCACCCGTTCACCCGTTCACCCGTTCACCCGTTCACCCTCACACCCTCACGCTCCCGCCGCGATCGCCCGCACCACGTCGTCGATCCCGGCCTTCATCCGCGCGGAGGGCTGGCCGGAGCCGTTGGCGATGATGCAGAAGATCACCTCGCGCCCGTCCGGCATCGTCACGAAGCCGCTGAGCGAGTCCGCGCCGCCGATGTACCCCGTCTTGGCGGCCACCCGCCCGCGCAGGTCCGTAAGCCGGCTGCGCAGCGAGCCGTCCTGCGCGCCGGAGAGCGGCAGCGCGCGGCGCACGACGGCCTGGCGCGGCGTGCGGCGCACGTAGTCCAGCAGCCGCACCAGCGCGCGCGGCGTCACCAGGTTGCCGGAGGAAAGGCCGGACCCGTCGCGCAGCACGAAGTCCGCCGAGTCGATCCCGACGACGCGCGTCAGGAACTCGCGCTCCACCGCCAGCCCCGCGCTCCAGCTCCCCTCGCCGCGCACCTCCTTCCCCAGCGTCTTCACCAGCAGCTCGGCGAACCAGTTCTGGCTGTTCATCAGCACGGGTCCAATGGCCTGCGGCAGCGGCGGCGAGCGCCACTCCACGATCGGCGTCGCGTCCGCCACGGTAGAGGCGGACGGGTCCGAGACGACGCGGACGGGATCGCGCGCCACCGTGATCCCCTTTCGCTCCAGCACCTCGCGAAAGACGATGCCCGTGTAGCGCGCGGGGTTGTCCACCGCGAACGACTCGGTGTCCACGCCGGTGCCCAGCGGAATGTTGCCGTACGCCCGCACCGCGCCCGGCGCCGATCCGCGCTCCAGGTCGAAGGTGTGCGAGCGCCCGGACGCCACCGTGCGCGACGCGTTCTCCAGCGTCCACGCGCCGCTCGCGGGCAAGCCCGTGATGCGCGCCGGCGACCCCGCGGACGCGCCGGGCTCGATGCGGAAGTCGATGGAGTTGTCGTTCAGCCCCAGCGCACCCACCGGCGCCGCGTACCACCAGCGCAGGTCGTACGCCTCCCAGTCGCCGCGCACGTACTCGCGGTCCATCCAGCTCTCGTCCGCTACCACCCCGCCGGCGATGCGCCGGACGCCGCGCGCCAGCAGCGAGTCCGCCAGCATCTCCAGCACCGCCGTCCGGCTGGGAAAGTAGCGCGCGCTGATCATGGGATCGCCGCGGCCGTACAGCACCAGGTCACCCTCCAGCGTGCCGTCGCGCACGGGGCCCGCGGCGTACAGGCTGGTGCGGAAGCGGTAGTCGGGGTCCAGGTGGTGCGCCGCCGCCGCGGAGACGATCAGCTTGAGGTTGGACGCGGGGATGAAGAGGCGGGACGCGTTGCGCGCGTACAGCGTCTGGCCGGTTGATGCGTCGCGCACCTCGATCCCCCAGTGGGCCCGCGCCAGGTGCGGACGGGCCAGGATGGAGTCGATTCGCGCGGCCAGCCGCGCGTTCGCGGGCGCGGAAGTAGCGTACGGCCGGGAAACTGCTACATTGGCGGCACGCGGCGTCTGTGCCGACAGCGGCACGAAGGCCGCGAGCACCAGCAGGCCGGCGCCAACGCGGCGCGGGATCATCTTTCGGAGAGCAGGCACGGATGCGATCGGGTTGGGTGGCGGCCGGATGAGCGAGATCCTGTTTGCGGACGACGACGAGGCGCTGCGCCGGATGATCGGCGAGCTGCTGAAGCACGCCGGCCACACGGTGCGGCTGGCCGAAAACGGCCACGAGGCGCTGGCCGAGGTGCGCCGCGCGGCCCCGGACCTGGTGATCCTGGACTACCGGATGGGGACGCCGGACGGGTTCACCGTCTGCCGCACCATCAAGGACGACCCGCGCGTGGCGCACGTCCCCGTCCTCATCCTTACCGGCGAGTCGCGGATCGAGGACCGGCTGGGCGGCTTCGAGGCCGGCGCGGACGACTACCTGGCCAAGCCGTTCGACGCGCGCGAGCTGCTGGCCCGCGTCACCGCCCTGCTGCGCCAGGCACAGCGCGCGCTGGACCGCAACCCCACCACGGGGCTTCCCGGCGGCGTGGCCATCGAGCGCGAGATCGACCGGCGGCGCGCGGACGGGCAGCCGTTCGCCGTGGTCTACTTCGACCTGGACGACTTCAAGCCCTTTGCCGACCGCTTCGGCTTCGCGGTGGCGGACGAGGCCATCCGCGAGGCCGGCCGCTCCATCGCCGCCACGGCCGAGGGGCGCACCGACACCTTCGTGGGCCACGTGGGCGGCGACGACTTCGTCCTCGTCTGCCCAGCGGACGAGGGCCGCGAGCTGGCCCGCATCGCCCGCGCGCGCTTCTCCCAGGCGCTCCCGCACCACGTTCCGAAGGACGCGGTGCGTGCCGGCGTGTACCGCGCCGCGGACCGCGCGGGCGTGGAGCGCGAGTTCGCCCTGACGCGCCTTTCCGCGGCCGTGATCCGCGTGGACCCAGCCCGGTGGACCAGCCTGGAGCACCTGGGCGAGCTGGTGGCCGAGGCCAAGCAGCGCGCCAAGAGCCCCGGCTCCGCCGGCATCGCCGAGACCGAGCTGTAGGCTCGAATCTAATACCGATTTCCTCGATCCGCAGTGCACGCCGGAAGCACGGTCGGTTTCACGTAGAGGTCGCAGAGGAAAAAGAGAGGACGCAGAGAACGGATCGTCGTTCTCTGCGTCCTCTTTTTTCCGCCGTGTTCTCCCCGCCTCCGCGTGAGCCCCCGCTTCTGGCGGACCCCCGGACCTCTCCCTACGGCGCGGTGACCACCAGCTCCGTTGGATACCCGGCCAGGGCCATCTCGGCCGTGGAGAGCGTGCGCACGTTGCCCATGAAGTCGGTGGCGCGGATGTGGTTCACGCGCCACGTCCCCGCGTCCGCCGCCGCGAACGAGATCCTGACCCGCAGGGTGCGCGTAAGGGCGCGGGTGGCGGCGATCAGCTGCCACCGGCGCGCCGTGCTGAAGCTGCTCCCCACCTTCTGGAACTCCACCTCCAGGTGGGCGATGCCGGCGGTCTCCGGCGCGTCCGTGGCGCCCAGCACCACGCTGGCCGAATCCAGCTCGTTGCCGACGACCGTGCCGGGCGAGAACGAAAACTCGGTGATGGCGGGCGGCACCGTGTCCGGGGTGGTGTTGGTCACCCGGAACTGCGTCCAGAACCCGCGCCCCTCCATCTCCGCCCGTGCGACCGTGGTCTGGTTGCCGTTCAGGTCGCGCAGCCGCAGCGAGTCCAGCACGAAGGTGCCGCTGTTGTACCACATGGGCACCTGCCAGCGGAACTGGTGCGCGGAGCGCCCGTTCACCGGCGGCGTGGTCGTGCTCGTCACGGTCGCGCGCGGGTTGCCCGGGCCGCTGAAAAATGCATCCGCGCGCGTGAACAGCCGGTCCGCCACCCACAGCTCCATGGCGAACGTATCGGCGGCTGCGTCCACCGTGGTGGTGTGGATGACCATGGAGTCCAGCAGGGGCACGTCGTTGTCCTCGTCGGCGGTGTGGATGTGGACGAACGCCGGCGCGCCGGCCGCCAGCAGCGCCGCGTGCTGGATGACGCGCCCGCCGAACTCGATCCGGTCGATGATCCACGCGCCGCCCCGCAGGCCGTCGGGGATGTTCGTGCCGCACGCGTACTCGGGGGTCTCGCCCACGCCGGGATCGGGGTTCCGGGACACGCACGCGCGCGTGATGCCGGTGGAGTGCCGCAGCGTCACGAACATGTACGGCGCGACGCCGCCCGTGCCGCGGTACTTCAGCCAGAACCACAGCGAGTCCGCCGGCACGCCGGAGGTGATGGACGCGCGGTTCATCCGCCACCCCACGAACTCCGGCGGCGGATTGGGCGTGGGCGCGTGCACCAGCACCTCCACGCTCCCCGTCCTGTCGCCGCGGGTGGCGGCGATGGTGGCCGTCCCCGCCGCCACGCCGGTCACCAGTCCGTTCGCGTCCACCGTGGCGACCGCCGGGTCGGACGTGCTCCACGAGACCGCGCCGCCCGTGGCGCCGCCCGTCGGCGTGCGGAGCGTGGCGACCACGCGCTGCGTGTCGCCCACGGCCACCGCGGGCGCGATGGGCGACATCCCGGCCCACCCCGCCTCCGCGCGCACCGGGGCCGCCACGTACACGCCGAACGTAAAGCTGGTCACCGTGTTCGGCAGGCTGAAGCGCCACTCCCGGAGCGGGGTGGTGTCGCCGGGCGGCAGGATGCCGTCGTACTGGAAGTACTTCTGCGCCGCCGCCAGGACGATGGCCTCGCCGTCCGCGTTGGCCACCGAGACCGTCCCCTCACCCGCCGTGGCCGTGGGGCCGGAGTGAAAGAACACGCGCACGCCGTCGCTCGAAGGCGTTACGCCGTCCGCCGTCCCCAGGGCCTGCGCGGTGAGGTTCTCGACGGTGACGTCCATGCGGAAGATGCTGTCGCCGTCGTAGGCCATCCCCGTGGAGGCGAGCCGCACGTTGGAACCCTGCCCGCCCAGGATGGCCGCGGACGCGCCGGGCGCCCCCGCGTCCGGTGCGCCGCACGCCACCGTCCCGGCCGCCACCCGCACCGTGCACGTCAGCATCGCCACCGCGGACGGAGGCGGCTCCGGCGCCGCGAAGCCGGCCGGATTGCGGTCGGTGCAGGCGGCAAGCGACATCGACGGAAAAAGAACGAGCGCGGCGAAGAGCCGCGTGGCGGAAAGATTCATGTGGGAAGGAAAGGAAGACGGACGCAGGAGGGAGTGAAGATCCCGGCGCACTGCATGCGCGCGGGCCCGATGGTAGCGGAAGGGACGCCGCCGCGCAACATATGTAGTCCACGGCCGGAGCCCTCGCGGGCGTGCCGTGGACCGGGATGAGAGTATGGACGTGGGAACGCGGGAGGCGGTAGACGCGGGGCGGGCGGATGCGGCATCCGGACGGCGCGGCCCCGGCGCACGGATGCGCGGGGGCCGCCGCGCCTCAGGCGCTCAGCGTTCCGTCGTGCGGAAGCGGCATCGCCGAGCGCTGCGCCTGGTTGGGCGGGGCGCCGGGGTTGAGCAGCGTGTCCATCTCCGAGGCGCTCATCCGCGGCGCGTGCATCAGCTCGCGGAACTCGTAGACGATCACCCCTTCGTCCGTCACGCTGGAGGCCACGCGCAGGCCGTCCTCGAGCGAGTTGAGCACCTTCTCCGCGCGCGGCATGGGCCAGCTGAGCGCCGCGGCCACGTCCGTGACCGTCAGCACGCCGTTGCGCTGCGAGGCCAGGCGCAGCACCGGCTGCTGCAGCTGCATCAGCAGCTTTTCGCGGCGCTGCTCGCGGGCGCTGTTCGCCTTTTTCCACAGCAGCGCCCCGCCGCCCGCGGCCAGCAGGCCGGTGACTATCATCCCGCCCTCGCCCTCGCCCATCCCGATCAGCGTCATCATGGCGGCGAAGGCAAAGATCAGGTAGGCGGCCCAGCGCAGCAGGCGGGCGTCCTCCCTCATCTCCGGCTCGTGCGTCGAGGCGTGCTGCGGCGCGGCTTCGTTCAGCGCGAGCCCCGCCGAAAGGGCGCGGGCGTGCTCGCTGCGCTTGCCCCACGAGTTGCCGCAGCGCGGACAGGCGCGGTAGTCGTGGCGCATCAGGTAGTACACCAGCCCGCCCGCGCCCATGAAGGGGAGCGTGAGCAGCGCCAGGAACAGGGCGCCCATGATGGGGCCGCCCTGCGAGAAGTACGACACGCCCTCCCCCTGAAAGCCGCACCGGGGGCAGGTAAGGTGGTTGACCGGCGTGGCGAACACCGCGGCGCCGGGAGCCACGGTGTTGGTGTTGTTGATGGTGATCTGTGCCGGAACGCCGTAGCCGGGCGCGCGCGAGACGGCCGCCCCGCAGGTGTCGCAGCGGCTGTGCCCATCCGGAACCTGGGCCCCACAGGTGGAACAATACATTCCCTTGATTCCCTCCACGCCGCCCCGCGGGAGCAGCGGACTGGTCCAATCGCGCGAACTTCGCCGGTCAGGGGCGACGTACGCGGACCGGACCGCGAAAGATTCACTCGCGCGCGCAGGCTTTTTGCCACGTGCTGAAAAGCCGCGCTACCGGAGTGTAGCGCAACACGATACGACCTTCAACCCAAGCACCCCATGCGGATCACCCGGGCGCGGCGCGCGGCCGCGCTGCTGGCCCTTGTCCCCGCCCTTACGCACTGCGCGCCCGGCGCCATTCCGCCGTACGCGCCGGAGCGCGCGGCCGCGCCCACGCGGCACGTGGTCGTCATCTCCATCGACGGGCTGCGGGCCGACGCCATCGAGGCGGCGGGCGCCAGCAACCTGCGGCGGATGATGCGCGAGGGCGCGTATTCGCTGGACGCGCGCACCATCATGCCCAGCCGCACCCTGCCCTCGCACACGTCCATGATCACGGGCGTGTCGCCGGAGGTGCACGGCATCACCTGGAACGACGAGCAGGTGGATGCGCAGGGCCGCGTGCGGGTGGCCACCATGTTCGACATGGCCGACAGCGCGCACCTGCGGACGGCGGCGTTCTTCGCCAAGGCCAAGTTCCGCCACCTGATCCACGCCGACGCGCCCGACGAGGTGGAGGCGCCGCGCGGGCTGGAGATCGTGCTGGCGCCGCAGATGACCCAGAACGTGGTCCACTACCTGCGCTTCAGCGAGCCGGACCTGCTGTTCGTCCACATCCCCGACCCCGACATCGCCGGGCACTCCACCGGGTGGATGGGCACCCCCTACCGCTGGGCCGTACGCCGCGCCGACGCCGCCGTGGAGCAGATCCGCCGCGCGGCCGTCCAGCGCTTCAACGGCGACGTGGTGCTGATCGTCACCGCGGACCACGGCGGGCACGGCCGCGACCACGGCACCGATGCGCTGGAGGACGTGCGCATCCCCTGGATCGCCTGGGGCCGCGCCGTGCAGCCGGGCGAGCTGCCCACCGGCATCCGCACCATGGACACCGCCGCGACGGCCCTCTGGCTGCTGGGCATCCCCGTCCCCGCGCGCTGGGAAGGCCGGCCGGTGGAGCGCGCGTTCCGCTCCGGCGCCCCCGCGACGGGCAGCTGACCCCCCGGCCTCCCGACGGCGGTTGAAACCGCGGCTGGAACGTCACGAAATCCGCCTTCGCGGATTGCGCGCAGATCACCGCCCGCGGATCGGGCCTCCGTCATTCCGAGGCCCGGCCGCTCCGGATTCAGCCGATCGCACCACGGGTGGCAGGGCCGAGGAATCTACCATCCGCTGCCGGAGAGGACAGACGCGCGGCTATGCGACCGCCGCCGGCTCCTGCGCCGCGACCAGCGCTTTCGCCATGCAGGCGGCGCTGGCGGGGCAGATGCCGCGGAACTCGGGCGTGGCGGCGATGGCGTCGGGCACGGCGCCGCGGTCCGCCGGCGCGTAGCCGCGGCGCGCGAAGAAGCCTTCGGCCGTGGTCGTCAGCAGGTAGAGCGTGCGGATGCCGGCCGCGCGGGCGTGCGCCTCGAGCGCATCCACCAGCCGCGAGGCCAGTCCCCCGCCCCGCCGCGCCGCGGAAACCGCGAGCGAGCGCAGCAGCCCCGCGTCATCCGCCGTCTCCATCCCCACCACCCCCGCGATCCCGTCCCCGTCCCGCAGCACCAGAAAGTGCCGCAGGTGCTCCGGCGTGAGATCGTCGTGCGGCAGCGCGGCCTGGGCGAGCAGGCGGACGATGGCCGGAAAGTCGGCGGGGCGGGCGGATTCCGGGGTCATCGCGAGGCAGGACGGCGGATCGTGATTCGTGGAGATGGATCGCACTCTGGCGGCGTGCGCCGTGTACGCTGCTGGAAGGTGCCGCAATCCCGCCGAACACACAAGGCGGTCTACGCAAAGAGAGCCGGCACCTCGCGCGCGAAGCCGGCCCCCGTCGTACTCCGTACTCCGTACTCTCGTACTCTCGTACTCTCGTACTCTCGTACTCTCGTACTCTCGTACTCTCGTACTTTCGTACCCCGTACCGCCGCCCCGCCTACCAGCGCGCCGGATTCCCCCGCACGTCGATGTGGATGAACGGACCGTGCGCGCCGTTGTCGCGGTAGATGCCGGCGCCGCCGGTGAGCTCCGGGTAGCGGCGCTCGATGCGGTCCACCGCGCGCAGGATGACCCGCGCGTCTTCGGTGTCGCGGCGGCCGTCGCCGTTCAGGTCGTCCATGTAGCCGTCGCGGTCGTTGTCGATCCACACGTCGCTGGCGTCGCCGTAGGTGTGGCGGCTGAGCAGCGCGCGGCCGCCCTCGCCCACCCCCTGGTTGTTGTACGCCGGCGTGCGGAACCCGCTCATCACCGCCACGTTCTCGGCGCGGATCCCCATCAGGTTCAGCTCCTGGATCACCAGCTCCAGCTTGTCGATCAGGCGAAGGTCCAGCGCCAGGTACTTGGGCCACACGCTGAACTGGTCCTTCGTGAGAAAGTTGCGCAGGCGAAAGTGCTCGCTGACGGCCAGGTCCTGGTTCTGCGGGGTGACCTCGATGAAGCCGGGAGGGGGGGCGTAGCGGTCGAAGCGGCCGGTGGTCTCCGTCTCGTAGTTGCCGATGCGGTAGCCGTTCAGGTAGCCGCCGCGCTTTTCGCTGAAGGGCACGCGGGTGATGACGGCCAGGTCGTTCACGTCCTGCGAGAACCCGGGGGCGCGCAGCCGCAGCCGCCAGATCCCGGCCTCGGACGGGGCGCGCAGGCCGTGCATCAGCTGCCCCTCGCCCGCCAGCATGCGCGTGGGCGTCCCCGCGAACGGCTCCCAGCGATACGCCACGTCCAGCGGGTTGGGGTTCACGTCCACCCACTCCAGCGGCAGCTCCAGCGTGCGGTTGGGGTCCGTGACCACCGCCCGCAGCATGCCGCTCTTGCCGAACGCGCTGCTGGCCACCCGCACCGCGGCGTCGCTGCCGTGCTCCACCACCCGCCCCGGCAGCACCGTGGACGACCAGGTGAGCGGCGGCAGGGCGTGGCTGGGAAGCCAGGCCCCCAGCGATGCGCCCGCGAGGGCAAGGGTGGCGGCAACGGCGAAAGCGCGGCGGGGTGCGGGCATGGAAGCTCCTCTGCTGTACTGCGACCGTACAGAACTGCGGACGACCGGGCGCGCGGCGGGCCCGGGGCGGTGTCGGGGTCGATCTGGGTCTGGTTCAGCGGACCGGCGCCGGCTGTACGGCCGGTGCGTCGTGACGACGCGGGGTCCGGCAGGGCCGCGCGGCGCGATGGCCGGCGCGGCGGTTGAAGCGGCGAAGTGGGTCCTGCGCCCAACGCGCGCGGCGCCGGGGTGGCGAAACCCTCCGGGCGCGACCTAATTTCCTGCGTGCGTTCAACGGGATGGCGCAAGATAGGCACGGCGCCGCGACCTTGTCAATGCAGTCATCTTCTTCCACAACTGCCACATGACTGATGCGACGCGCGCCCGCGTCTGCCTGCTGATCCTGGACGGCTGGGGACTGCGCCCGGCCACCCCCGACAACGCCGTCACGGAAGCCAACGCTCCCACCTGGAAGCACCTCTGGGAAGAGGGCGATCATCCGCGCGCCCGGCTGACGACGCACGGGCCCGCCGTGGGCCTTCCGGAGGGGCAGATGGGCAACTCCGAGGTGGGGCACATGAACCTGGGCGCCGGGCGCGTGGTCATGCAGTCGCTGCAGCGCATCGCCACCTCCATCGCATCCGGCGAGTTCGCGCGGAACCCCGTCTTCGTGGACCTCCTCGACTCCGTCAAGCGGAACGGCGGCACGCTGCACCTGATGGGACTCATCGGCCCCGGGGGCGTGCACGCCGTGGACGAGCACCTGCTGGCGCTGGCCGAGCTCGCCGCGACGCACCGCATCCCCCACGTGCGCGTCCACGTCTTCCTGGATGGCCGCGACACGCCGCCCCGCTCCGCGCGCGACTACCTGACCGAGCTGTTCGGACGCTGCGGCGGCGGAGATGGTTGCAAGGTGGCGACGATCATGGGCCGCTACTGGGCCATGGACCGCGACCAGCGCTGGGACCGCACCGAAAAGGCGTACCGCGCCATCGTCCGCGGCGAGGGGAAGCCGGTGCGCGAGGCGGTGCAGGCCATCGCCGACGCGTACGCGCAGGGGGAGAGCGACGAGTTCGTGGAGCCGCGGGTGATGGTGGACGAGGACGGCAAGCCACTCGGCAGCGTCAAGGACGGCGACGCCATCATCTTCTTCAATTTCCGCTCGGACCGGGCACGGCAGCTTTCCCGCGCGCTGGCCGGGGAGGACTTCGACGGATTCGACCGCGGGGCGGACCGGCCCCGCATCCGCATGGCGACCATGACGCAGTACGACGAGGACCTGCCCCTCCCCGTCGCCTTTCCGCCACAGGAGCTGAACGACAAGCTCTCCGACGTGCTCGCCGCGCGGGGCCTGCACAGCTTTCGCACGGCGGAGACGGAGAAGTACCCGCACGTCACCTACTTCTTCAACGGCGGCATCGAGGATCCGCCCGCCGGCGAGGACCGCCGCCTGGTCCCTTCCCCGCGCGTCCCCACGTACGACAAGCAGCCGGAGATGAGCGCGCCGGACGTGACCCAGGGGCTGGTGGATGCGATCCGCTCCGAGAAGTACGACGTCCTGGTCTGCAACTACGCCAACCCCGACATGGTGGGGCACACGGGGGTGATGGAAGCCGCCGTCGCCGCGGTGGAGGCGGTGGACGCGGGGGTCGCGCAGGTGCTGCAGGCGTGCCGCGACACGGGGACCACGCTGCTGGTGACGGCGGACCACGGCAACTGCGAGCAGATGTGGGACCCCGAGACCAACGGCCCGCACACCGCCCACACCACCAACCCCGTGGGCATCATCCTGGTGGAGCCCGAGGGGCGCAGGACGGCCTCGGCGCTCCAGGACGGCGCCCTCTGCGACGTCGCGCCCACCATTCTGGGCCTGCTCGGCGTCCCCCAGCCCGCCGCGATGACGGGGAAGGACCTGCGGAAGCGGTAGGCGCCACCGTCGTCGGGGCGGGCGAGCGACTGCCTTTTCCCTCTCCCTTCCCCGCCCCAGGTGGGACATCCGCACCACACCTCTGGCAGGCGAAACCCGGGCGCAGGCCCGTCGCCATCGGGGCGCCGGGGTGCGAAAAACCGTCCGCCGGGGACCCGCCGGGCGCCGCGGCGGAACGGGAGGAGCCGGGTCCATCCACCTGAAAAACCCACGCCGGCACTGACGAATCCCTCCGTCGTCCCGCATACGGAAAGACCCCCGGGTGCCGCTGATACGCACCGGAGATACAGACGGGCAAGAAAATCGTTGCCCCAACGGAGCGGGGGTGTTATCCTCTGCCCAGCACCACACAAGAGGTGCTGACACCTGCCTGCCGGACCCCTTCCCGCTCGGTTTTCGCTGCCCCCCAACATCCACCCCGGCGCCGTTCAGCGCGCCACGTTGCACCATTGCCGACGGAGACACGCTCCGCCGCAGGCGCAGGCACATCTCTTCTCCCCCCTATTCCGCTTTGCCGGGAGGATCCAGATCATGCGACATCCGCACAGCCCTCTTCGCCTCATCCCCCTTCTGCTGGCCGGCGCCGTGCTCGCGGCCTGCGACCAGCGTACTCCCGACCTTCCCACCGGCGCGCGCGCGGCGGTGAACCAGGAGGGCGTGGCGCCCCTGCTCACGGTGGGCGCGGACGCCATTCCCGGCCGGTACGTGGTGGTGATGCAGGACGGCCAGGCGGGCACCGCCGCCGCCGTGGGGCACGCGGTGGTGGCGGCGCACGGCGGCCGGGTGCACCATACCTACAGCGCCTCGCTCAACGGCTTCGCGGCCACCCTGTCGCCCGCCGCGGTAGAGGCGCTGCGCAACAACCCGCAGGTGAAGTACGTGGCGGAGGACGCCATGGCCTACCCGGACCTGGTCACGCAGCCCGGCGCCACCTGGGGCATCGACCGCGTGGACCAGCGCGGCCTTCCGCTCAGCGGCACCTACAGCTACACCCCCACCGGCGCGGGCGTGCGGGTGTACGTGATCGACACCGGCATCCGCACCACGCACGCGCAGTTCGGCACCCGCGCCAGCGTGGGGACGGACCTGGTGAACGACGGGCTGAACGGGCAGGACTGCAACGGCCACGGAACGCACGTGTCCGGCACCATCGCGGGGACCACCTACGGCATCGCCAAGGAAGCCCAGGTGATCTCGGTGCGCGTGTTCGGCTGCACCGGGGGCGCGGAGTGGTCCAGGATCATCGCGGCGGTGGACTGGGTGACGGCCAACGCGGTCAAGCCGGCCGTGGTGAACATGTCGCTGGGCGGCAGCCTGTACGTGCCCATGAACACGGCGGTGGCCAACTCCATCGCCACCGGCATCACCTACGTGCTGGCGGCCGGCAACTCCGGGTGGGACGCCTGCGCCTACTCGCCCGCCAGCACCCCGGCGGCCATCACGGTGGGCTCAACGTCCAGCAACGACGCGCGCTCCAGCTTCTCCAACTGGGGCACCTGCGTGGACCTGTTCGCGCCGGGCAGCGACATCACCAGCGCGTGGTGGAGCAGCGACACCGCCATCGGCACCATCAGCGGCACCTCCATGGCGTCGCCGCACGCGGCGGGCGTGGCCGCGCTGTACCTGCAGGGCAGCCCCACCGCCCTCCCGGCGGCCGTGTCGGCGGCGCTGGTAGCCAGCAGCAGCGCCAACCGGCTGACGGACCTGGGGACGGGGTCGCCCAACAAGATGCTCTACTCGCTGCTGACGGTGGAGGCTCCGGGCGCCATCGCGGGGCTGAACCCCGGCGCGCTGGGCTTCACCTTCGTGCGCACGGTGGGCGGGTCGGCCGTGGAGGCGGGGGCGGCGCCCGAGGGCGCGGAGCCGCAGGCGTTCATGGCCACGGGCCAGGGCACGGCCAAGGCCGAGCCCGCCGCGCGCGCCGTGACGGAGCAGGCCACCGCCACCAGCCTGGTGATGACCAGCGGGGTGACGCTCTCCAACATGGGGACCGTGGCGCTGGGCTGGGGCGCGTCCAGCAACCGGCCGTGGCTCACGGTGGATCCCACCGCCGGCACGGTGAACGCCGGCTTCACGGCGCGGCTGAACGCCACGGTGAACGCCGCCGGGCTGGCCGCCGGCACGCACACGGGCGCGGTGGCCGTGACCGGCGCCACCAACTCGCCGGTGAACCTGAACGTGACGGTGAACGTGAAGGACGCCCTGGCGCTGCTGGTGGGCACGCCCCGCACGGGGCTGTCGGGGGCCGGGGGGAGCGAGACCTTCTACGCGGTCAACGTGCCCGCGGGCGCCACCAGCCTGACCATCGCCATCACCGGCGGCACCGGTGACGCGGACCTGTACGTGCGCTACGGCAACGTTCCCACGTGGAACCTTTGGGACTGCCGCCCCTTCATCGGCGGCAACGTGGAGACCTGCCAGGTGAACAACCCGCTTCCCGGCACCTACTACGTGATGCTGCAGGGCTTCAGCGCGTACTCCGGCGTGACCCTGTCGGCCGCCAGCGGCGGCGTGCCCGTGGCGCCGTTCGGCCTGACGGCGCGCCCGGCCTCGGCCACCACCATCCAGCTCACCTGGACGGACGGCAGCGTGAACGAGACCGGCTTCATCGTGGCGCGCCGCACGATGTCCGGGGGGGTGTGGGGCGCGTGGACCAACATCGGCACGCCGGCGGCCAACGCGACCAGCTACCTCAACACGGGGATGACGGCGGGGACCAACTACCAGTACCGGCTGCGCTCCTGCAACGCCGCCGGGTGCTCGGCCTGGGTCATCGCGCCCGCGCTGAGCATCCCCACCGCTCCGCCGGCGCCGGCCTTCAACCTGCTGGCCACCGCGGCCTCGGGGACGGCGGCGAACCTCACCTGGACGGACGGCAGCACCGACGAGACGAGCTTTACGCTCACCCGCGGGCTGCGCAACCTGGATGGGACCTGGGGGCCGTACACCAACGTGGCCGCGCCGCCGGCCAACGCCACCTCGTTCACCAACACCGGCATGCTGGCGGGCAGGCAGTACCGCTACCAGCTGCGCGCCTGCAACGCGGCGGGGTGCTCCCCGTGGACCAACAGCAACGTGCTGGTGATGCCCACGGTCCCCAACGCCCCGCCGGTGGCCACGGCCATCGTGCTCACCGCCGGCAGCATCCGGGTGCAGTGGACGGACGGCAGCACCAACGAAAGCTCGTTCGGCCTGGAGCGCGCGCCGGTGAACACGAGCACGGGCGTGGTGGGGACCTTTGCGCCGGTGGCCACGCTGGCGCCCAACCAGGTGCTGTTCAACAACACCGGGGTGGCGATGGGCACCTACCGCTACCGCGTCCGCGCCTGCAACGCGGCCGGCTGCTCGGCGTGGGCCACCACGGCCAACGTGACCACCCCGCCGCCGGGCACGCCGTAACCTGACGGCGGCACGTCCTGAACGAGTCCCCCGGCGGAGCCATCCGCCGGGGGACTCGTTTTCATCCCACCCGAGCGTGGGGACGTCTGGCAGTTCCGAAACCGGCTTATACCATATCCGCTAAAAGAATAAGCCTCACACAGAGTTAGCAGAGTCAACAGAGTTTTCTCGTGCCGCGCGATGTACTCCGCGATTCATCCGATCGCTGGTAAACGATCGATGCGGCACG
>DASUVG010000042.1:0-7168 GCA_036379135.1 Longimicrobium sp. | reverse complement strand
CGAGATGATGATGGCCAGCCCCACCGCGGCTTCGGCGGCGGCGACGGCGATCACGAAGAAGACGAACACCTGCCCCTGCACCCCGGCGTAGGGCGAAAGCGCCACGAAGGCCAGGTTCACGGCGTTGAGCATGAGCTCGATGCACATGAACATGACGATCGCGTTGCGGCGGATGATGACCCCCGCCACGCCGATGGAGAACAGGATGGCGCTGAGCGCCAGCGAGTACTGCAGCGGAACGTGCTCCACGTGCTCCTCAGATCTTTCTCTTGGCCAGCGCCACCGCGCCCACCACCGCGATCAGCAGCAGCATGGCCGTGGCCTGCAGCGGAACGACGTACTCCTGGTACATGGGAATGCCGATCAGCCCCACGGTGCCGCGCTCGGCCGTCTGCGCGGCCAGGGCGGCGTGCCCCACGTCGGCGCCCACGCCCGTGGGCGGAAGGCCGGTGAACATGCGGCCCAGCAGCGCGATCAGCACCAGCGCGGCGCCGCCGGCCATGATCTTCCACCCGGTGCCGCGGATGTCGACCTCGTAGTCCTTGCCCAGGTTCAGCAGCATGATCACGAAGAGGAACAGCACCATGATGGCGCCGGCGTACACCAGGATCTGGATGATGCCGATGAAGAAGGCACCCAGCAGGGTGTAGATGGCGGCCAGCGAAAAGAAGGTGCCGATGAGCCACATGGCGCTGGCCACCGGGCTCTTGCGCGTGACCATGGCCAGGGCGCTGCCGCCGGCGCATGCCGCGAAGAAGAAGAACAGGACCTGGATTACCATTCGATCGCGATTCGATCGTCGTTTGGGGCCGTGCCACCAGGCCGGCCCGCCGGGCGCCGCATCCGGCGCCGAAAACACGAAGTCCTGACGGTGGATCGGGTCCCCCGCAGGTACGTCATCGTCCGTCGTGCATCATCCCGCCGGGCGGACGGCCGGTCAGTCAGCCGGTCGGACAGGCAGAGCCGACGCCGCGGCGGAGCGATTGAAATCGCGGCAACAACCTCACGCCGTCCGCCTGCGCGGACATCCAGCCGCGGCCCCACGGCGTTTCGACCAGCGTTCCGCAGGCCGACGGACCCAGGCGAATGAATTCGCGGCTGGGAAAACGCGATGTCCGCCTGCGCGGACACGAGTCCGCAATCTCGCGCCAGCCATTCGGCCACCAGCAGGCCGAGAGCAGATTCCTCGGTCGCGCGCCGGGTGCGGTGCGGTCCGCCGGGTCCATCGCGGCGCTCCCTCGGAATGACAGCGCGTGGCGCGGGATCGAAGTTACTTCCGCACTTCCGCACTCCCGCACTCCCGCACTCCCGCACTCCCGCACTCCCGCACTCACGCACTCACGCACTTCCCTACTCCCCCGCCGGGTCCGCCGGGTCCCACAGCAGCGTGCTGGGGTGCTGCTGCTTCATCAGCCGGTCCAGGTCGTACACGAAGTTGCTGCGCGTGTACTCGGCGTTCTCGTAGTGGTTGCCCACGTGGATCGCCTCCACCGGGCACACCTCCTGGCACATCCCGCAGAAGATGCAGCGGAACTCGTCGATCTCGTACACGATGGGGTAGCGGTTCCCCTGGTCGTCCTCGCCGGGCACCAGCTTGATGCAGTTGGCCGGGCACACGGTGGGGCACAGGCCGCAGGCCACGCACTTGGGACGGCCGTCCTCGTGCGTCTCCATCACGTGCGTGCCCCGCCAGCGCGGGCTCAGCTGCTTCTTCTGCTCGGGGTACTGGATGGTCACTTCGCTGCGGTCGGCGGCGCTCTTCGCCATGTGCCGGAACGTGAGCGCCATCCCCTTGAGCGTTGCCCGGATGTACGAGGACTTTCGCACCGGGCGCTTCATCACTACGACCTTGGCCGCCATGTCCGCTACCTCGCCCCCGCGCGGGGGGTGGTGAGTGCCACGCGCATGGCCTCGGCGCGCTTGCGGGCGCGCTCGCGGGCGACGATGCGCTTGTCTTCCATAGAGCCGGTGCCCTCCAGGGTCTGGCCCTTGTCCATCAGCCACAGCACCACGAACAGCATCACCGCGTTCACCGCCGTGAGCACCAGGCCGCCCCACAGGGTGAAGTAGCCGCGGCCGCCGGTGGGGCCCACCTCCACGAACGGCGCGCCCAGCGAGTCCAGCGCCAGCACCGTCGCCGCCGTCACCACCACCACGGCCAGCGCCACGGGAAGCATGATCTTCCACCCCAGGTCCATCACCTGGTCGTAGCGGAACCGCGGCACGGTCCATCGCACCAGCATGAAGACCATGATGAAGAAGAAGGTCTTGGCCCCGAACGCCACCAGCGAGAGCAGGGTGATCCACCACGCCGGGGTGTTCCCCACCCACCGGCCGTCCACGAAGCCCAGCATGTCGTCGCGCTGCAGGAAGGGGATGTCCCACCCGCCCAGGAACAGCGTGGCCATCAGCATGCTCACCGTGAGCACGTGCGCGTACTCGGCGATGAAGAACATGCTGAACTTCATCGCGCTGTACTCGGTGTGGTACCCGGTCACCAGCTCGCTCTCCGCCTCGGGCAGGTCGAACGGCAGGCGGTTGGTCTCGGCGAAGCAGCTGATCCAGAAGAAGAAGAACGAGGCGGAAAGCGGCAGCGCGAACCACAGGTTCATCCGCTGCTGCGTGTACACCACCTCGTTGAGCCCCACGTTGCCGACCAGAAAGAAGACGGACATCAGCGACAGGCCCAGCGAGATCTCGTAGCTGATCATCTGCGCGCCCGCCCGCAGGCCACCCAGCAGTGCGTACTTGTTGCTGCTGGCCCACCCCGCCATCACGATGCCGAACACGCCCAGCGAGCTGAACGCCAGCAGGAACAGGATCCCCACCGGCAGGTCGGCGATGATCATGGGCACCACCCCCCACGGCGTGGGAAGAGGCGCCGCGAAGGGGATCACCGCGAACGTCACCATCGCCGGGATGATGGACAGCATGGGCGCCAGGGTAAAGAACACCGCGTGCGCCTCGCCCGGGTTGCTTTCTTCCTTGAGGATGTTCTTGAGCCCGTCGGCCGCCGGCTGCAGCAGCCCGCCGGGGCCCACGCGGTTGGGGCCGATGCGGTCCTGCATCCACGCGCTGATCTTGCGCTCCAGCAGCGTGAGCATGGCCACCGTCACCAGCACCACCACGAAGACGAGCAGCAGCTTGGCCACGGACGTCCACAGATAGGCGTCCGCCGACAGCTCCCTCAGGTTTCCTACCGCTCCAGCTTGCATCCGGAAGTATCCAGTGCCAGGTGACAAGTACCTAGTGCCTAGTACCTAGTGCCAAGTACCCCGTGCCGATGCCGTTACCAGGCACTGGGCACTAGGCACTTGGTACTTCTTTTTCAGTCCCCCGCCTGCCCCACCGCTTCCGGCAGCGCGGCGCCCTGCGCGCCCAGGTCGCCCCAGGAAAGCATCCCGAACTCCGGCCGCACCGCCGCCAGCCCCATGAAGGCGTCGGCCGCCGTCCCCGGCGCGCCCGCGTCGCCGATGCCGGCCAGCAGCACGCCCAGGATCTGCCACGCCGGGCGCGACATCCCCGGCGCGCGCAGCGCCGGCCAGAAGCGCTGCACGCGGCGCTGCACGTTGGTGAACGTCCCTTCCATCTCCGCGAACGTGGTCGACGGCAGCACGAAGTGGGCGTTGCGCGCCGCGGGGCTCAGCTGCTGCCCCACGTAGACGAAGAGCGACGCGCTGGCGCCGAAGTCCGCCGGCGCGTCGGCCAGCTCGTCGCCCAGCACCAGGAGCACGCCCGTGTGCCCGGCCGCCGCCTCCAGCCCGCCCTTGCCGTCCGCCCCGCCCGTGCGCCCGAAGCCGAACAGCTCCGCGCCCACCACGTTCGCGGCGCGGTCCGTCCGCAGCGCCAGGTCCGGGTAGCCGGGAAGCACCACCTGCTCCCCCTGCTCGCAGCGGAACACGCCCGATCCGCCGCCGATGGCCTCCATCACCCGCCGCAGCGCGCCGATGTCCTCGTTCGCCGCGAAGGGGCTGACGACGGCCTGCGCCCCGCCGGCGTGGCCGCGCAGCGCGTCCGCGAGTCGAAGGAGCGCGTCGCTCCACGACATGGGGACGTGGCGGCCGGACGCGTCGCGCACCAGCGGCGCCTCGACGCGATCGACCCGGTTGATCCACTGGTAGTTCAGCCGCCCGAAGTCGCACATCCAGTGCGAGTTCACGTCCGGATTCGGCCGCGGCTTGATGCGCATCACCTGGTTGTCGCGCGTCTCCAGCCGGATGTTGCACCCCTGCGTGCAGTTGGGGCAGATGCTGGGCGTACGGTCCAGGTCCCAGGCCCGCGCCTTGTGCAGAAAGTCCTTGCTGACCAGCGCGCCCACCGGGCAGATGTCGACGATGTTGTCGGCCCACAGGTTCCCCGTGAGCCCCTCGTCGAAGAAGGTGTCGATCACCGCGCGGTGGCCGCGCTGCACCACCGTGAGCCGCTCGTCCTGCGCAACTTCGCGCATGAAGCGCACGCAGCGGGTGCACATCACGCAGCGGTCGGCGTAGAAGAGCACGTCGCCGCCAAAGTCGTCGCGGCCCAGCACGCGCTTGGGCTCCTTGGTGCGCCCCATGGCCGGCCCCTCGGCCGCCACGTAGTCCTGGAGCTTGCACTCGCCGCTCTGGTCGCAGACGGGGCAGTCCAGCGGGTGGTTCACCAGGTAGAACTCCAGCACGCCCTCGCGGGCCTTTAGCGCGGCCTCGCTCTCGGTGTTCACCACCATGCCGTCGGCCACCGTACCCACGCAGGCGGGCACCAGCTTGGGGCTCTTCTCCACCTCCACCAGGCACATGCGGCACTGGGCGGGCGCGCTGAGCCCCGGGTGGTAGCAGTAGTGGGGAACGTCCACGCCGGCCTGGGCGCAGGCGTCCAGCAGGCGCGTGCCCTTGGGCACCGCCAGCGTCATTCCGTCGATGGTGACGGAGACGTTCTCTACCGCAGCAGTCGTTTCGTCGGCCATGGCCGTCTTTCTAAGCGATGCGTTCCGGTACGCGGCTCAGCGCGCGCCGGCCAGGGCGAAGTCCCCGGCCTCCATGAGGGCCAGGTAGTCGCCGCGGAACTTCTGGATGCTGCTGACGATGGGCGCCGCCGCCGCGTCGCTCAGCACGCAGATGGTCTTGCCCGTCATCTTGTCGCTGATGTCGAGCAGCGTCTCAAGGTCGTCGGGGGTGCCGCGCCCCATCTCGATCCGCTTGAGGATCTTGGCGCTCCACGCCGTCCCCTCGCGGCAGGGCGTGCACTGGCCGCAGCTCTCGTGGGCGTAGAAGTCCACCATCCGCCGCACCTGCTTTACGACGTTGGTCCCCTCGTCCATCACGATCACCGACCCGCACCCCAGCATGGTCCCCGCCGCCGCCATCGACTCGTAATCCATCCCGATGTCCAGCTCGTCCGCCGTCAGGATGGGCACGGACGATCCGCCGGGGATCACCGCCTTGATCGCCTTGCCGGACGGAGTTCCTCCACAGATGTCGTAGATGAACTCCTTGAAGTTGAAGCCCAGCGGCACCTCGTAGTTACCGGGGCGCTTCACGTGCCCGCTCACGCAGAACAGCTTGGTGCCGACGGACTTCTCCGTCCCCCACTGCCTGTACCACTCCGCCCCGTTCTGCACCACCTGCGCGGCCGCGATCAGCGACTCCACGTTGTTCACCGCCGTGGGAAAGCGGAACGCGCCCGCGATGGCCGGATACGGCGGCTTTACCCGCGGTTCGCCGCGGCGGCCTTCCAGCGAGTTGAGCAGCCCCGTCTCTTCGCCGCAGATGTACGCGCCCGCGCCGATGTGCAGCGTGATGTCCAGGTCGATGCCGGAGCCGAGGATGTTCTTGCCGATGTACCCCGCGGCGTACGCCTCTTCGATGGCGCGCGCCATGATCTGCGCCGCCTCGAAGAACTCGCCGCGGACGTAGATGTAGGCGTGCTCGGCGTTGATGGCGTACGCGCCCACCAGGCATCCCTCGATGAGCGCGTGCGGCGTCCACCGCATGAGCTCGCGGTCCTTGAAGGTCCCCGGCTCGCTCTCGTCGGCGTTGCACACCAGGAAGTGCGGCTTGCCCGGCTCCTTCTTGGGCATGAAGCTCCACTTCATCCCGGTCGGGAACCCGGCGCCGCCGCGGCCGCGCAGGCCGGACTCCTTGACGACGTTGACGACCGCCGCGCGGTCCATCCCCAGCGTCTTCTTGAGTGCCTGGTAGCCGCCCAGCTCCAGCCACCCCTCCAGCGTCCGCGCGCGCGGGTTGCCGAAGTGCTCGGAAAGGAGCCGGACTTCGCTGTCGTGACGATACGGATACGCCATAAGTGCCTAGTGCCCAGTGCCCAGGTTCAAGTGCCCAGTAGAAGCGCCCCTGCAGTCACTGGGCACTTGAACCTTGGCACTTGACACTCCCGCTCCAAACCCAGCCCTCACGTAAGTCTCTCCAGAATCGCGGGCACGTCGTCCGGCCGCACGTTCTCGTAGTAACGCTCGTTGATCTGGACGGCGGTCGGAAATCCGCAGGCGCCCAGGCACTCCACCTCCATCACCGTCCACAGCCCGTTCGCCGACATCTCGCCCGGCTCCGTCCCCGTGTGCTTGAGGAACGACTCCAGCACCGCGTCGCCCCCGCACAGGTTGCACGAGATGTTGGTGCACACCTGGATCAGGTACTTCCCCACCGGGGCCAGGTTGTACATGGTGTAGAAGCTGGCCACGCCCCGCACGTACGCCGGCGGCAGCTGCAGCTTTACGGCTACCTCGTCCATCGTCTGCGGGCTCAGGAAGCCGCGCAGCTCGTGGGCAAGGTGCAGCGCGGGAAGGAGCGCGGCCTGCCGGTCCGGGTAGCGGCTCAGCACCTTCTCCAGCCGGTCCTCGTAGGGGCCGACGAAGAGCGGCGCCTCGGGGTTGCTGGTCGACACCTGGTACGGCAGGGTGCCCGCGACGGAGGCGTGGCCGCCGTCCGCGGGGCGCTGCCCCACGTAGGAGATGCCGCGGATGCCGTCCTCGTCCAGCCCGGGAAACTCGCCCGTGTCGCCGGCAAAGCCGGGGTTCTGCTGCGCCGCCGGCCAGGACGACGGGTCGTACTCGCTGCCCGCGCGAATGGGGGTGGCGCTCATCGGTCGATCTCTCCCAGCACGATGTCGAGCGACGCGTTCACCGCGATCACGTCGGAGAGCAGCGCCCCCTCGATCATGTGCGGCAGCGCGGCGA
>DASUVG010000041.1:0-36250 GCA_036379135.1 Longimicrobium sp. | reverse complement strand
GCCGAACTGCTGGGGGCGAGGAGACGCAGTCGCGGGATCTCGGCTCGGCGAGAGGAATCACGCTGGCGTCCGAACGGCCCCCTCTCCCCCGGCCCCTCTCCCCCGCTGCGCGGGAGAACGGGGAGAATTCGATCGCGTGTGGACGGCTCCGTGCCCGCGCCGCGCGCCGGCCTCTGCCCACCCGAGCGGTTGAAGCCCCGCACGGCCGCGGTAGCGGCCGGGGCGGGGCTCGTGGCATTTCCAGCCGCGGGCTTCAGCCCGTGGCGTCTCCCGCGGCGACCCCCGCGGCCGCATCCAGCTCCGCCAGCACGCGCCGCAGGGCGGCGGCGACGGAGTCCACGTGCGGCTTCTCCAGAAGGGTGCCGTGGTTGCCGGCCACCTGGTGCACCCCGAATCCGCCGCCGGCCAGGCGGCCCCAGAACCGCAGCGCGTCCTGCGCGTTGGAGAGGTACGCCGAGCCGCGTGTCTGGAAGTAGGTGATGCGCCCGGCGAAGGGCTGCGGCGCGTAATCCACCATGGCGTTGTGGTTGGCCATGCGCACCCGCGTGAGCGCCGCCACCTCCGGCACCCGCGCGTCCGGCAGCAGCCCGGCCCCCAGCTTCTGCGCGGCGAAGCGCAGCTGCGCCTCCGGCTCCAGCGCGCGCAGCGCCTGGATGGTCACCGCCCCCGTGGCCCCCCAGCCGAACAGGTCCGTCAGGATGCGGCGCAGCACCGCCGCGTGGTCCAGCGGAAAGCGCGTGTCGCCGCGCGACTCGGGGCGGCCGGTGTCCAGCAGGGCCAGCAGCTCCACCTGTTCGCCCGCGGCGTGCAGCCGGCGCGCCATCTCGAACGCCGCGATCCCGCCGTACGACCATCCGCCCAGCCGGTACGGCCCCCGCGGCTGCGCGCGCCGCAGCCCCTCCACGTAGTACGCCGCCATCGCCTCCACCCCCCGCAGCGGCGGCAGCCCGTCGTCCAGCCCCTGCGCCTGGAACGCGTACAGCGGCTGGTCCGGCGCCAGCAGCGCGGCCAGCGGCGCGTAGCACGCCACGTGTCCGCCCCCCGCGTGCACCAGGAACAGCGGCCGCGCCGTCCCCTCGGGCTGCAGCGCGACCACCGGCAGCCGCACGGCGGGGCGGTGGTCCGCCACGGCGCGCGCCATCTGCTCCACCGTGGGGCCCTGCAGCAGCGCCGCGACGGCCACCGCCCGCCCCGTCGCCTCGCGCACGCGCGCCAGCAGCCGCAGCGCGACCAGCGAGTTGCCGCCCAGGGCGAAGAAGTCGTCGTGCACGCCCACGCGGTCCACGCCCAGCACCTCGGCCCAGACCTCCGCGATCCTCGCCTCCACCGGCGTCCGCGGCGCGACGTGCGCCTGCTCGTCGCAAGCCTCCGGCGGCGGGGCGGGGAGGGCGCGGCGGTCCAGCTTGCCGGCGCCGGTCCGCGGCAGCGCCTTTACCGTGACGAAGCGCGTGGGGACCATCGCCTCCGGCAGCCGCTCGCGGAGAAAGGCGCGCAGCCCGGCGGACGCGGGGGGATGCTGCGCGTCCTCCGGCACCGTCCACGCGGCGAGCGCGGCGCGGTTCCCATCGCCGTGCGCACCCACCGCGGCCTCGCGGACGGCGGGGTGCGCGCGCAGGGCGGCCTCCACCTCGCCGGGCTCGATGCGGACGCCGCGCACCTTGACCTGCGCGTCCGCGCGGCCCAGGAACTCCAGCGCGCCGTCGCCGCGAACGCGCGCGCGGTCCAGGGTGCGGTACATCCGCGACCCCGGCGGGCCCAGCGGGTCGGGGACAAAGCGGTCCGCGGTGAGCCCCGGCCGCCCGGCGTATCCGCGCGCCAGCACCGATCCCGCCATCCACAGCTCGCCCGGCTCGCCGATGCCGCACGGGCGCAGCCGCCGGTCCAGCACGTACGCGCGGCCGCCGTCCACCGGCCCGCCGATGCCGATCCGCTCCGTTCCGTGCGGCACCTCGGCGAAGGTGCAGAAGACCGTCGCCTCGGTGGGGCCGTAGATGTTGACGATGCGCAGGGCCGGGTGCCGCGCGTGGATCTGGCGCGCCAGCGCGGGCGTCAGCGCCTCGCCGCCGACGATGAGCGTGCGCAGCCCCGGCGGCATGGCGTCCGCCGCGAGACGCTCCGCCGCGACGGTGGGGACCAGGAACGCGGCGCGGGCGGGGTCCGTGGGCGGCGGACTGGTGAGCGGATCGTCCACCAGCACGATCGTCCCGCCCCAGCTGAGCGGTCCGAAGACTTCCAGCACCGACACGTCGAAGCCCACGGTGCTGCACGCCAGCCACGACGCGCGCTCCACGGGGGAGAGCAGCGTGCGCACCGTCTGCATTAGCGCGAACACGCTGGCGTGGGTCACCTCCACGCCCTTGGGCCCGCCCGTGGAGCCGGAGGTGAACATCACGTACGCGAGGTTCGCCGGATCGACATCCACCGCCGGCGCGTGCGCGGTGCCGGGGAGGGTGGGGATGGCGTCGATGGCGACCTCCGGGACCCTCGCGTCCGCCAGCCGGCCGGCGTGCGCGCGGTCGACGAGCAGGGCGCGGGCGCCCGACGCGCGCAGCATCGCCGCCAGGCGCGCGGGCGGGTTGCGGGGGTCCAGCGGCACGTACGCGGCGCCGGCCTTCATCACCCCCAGCAGCGTCGCGGCGAGCGCGGGCGTGCGCTCCATCAGCACGGCGGCGCGCGCTTCCGGGCCCATCCCCCGCGCGATCAGGTGGTGGGCGATGCGGTTCGCGCGCCGGTCCAGCGCCGCGTACGAGACCTCCTGGTCCGCCCACGCCACCGCCAGCGCGTCCGGCGCCGCGCGGGCCTGCGCCTCGAACAGGTGGTGCACGCACCCGTCCGTCCGCGCGTCCGCGCCGCACGCCCACGCCGCCAGCGTCCGCCGTTCATCCACCGAGACGAGCGGGAGGTCGATGACGGGCGCCGCGGGATGATCCACGAACGCCTGCAGCGTCGCGGTCAACCGGTCCGCCAGCCGCTGGATCGTCTCCGTGTCGAAGAGGGCGGTGGGATACTGCAGCTCGCCGCGGATGCCGCCGCGGCCGTCCACCAGGTTCAGCATCAGGTCGAAGGGCGCGGCGCCGGTATCCACCGGCAGCCGCGTGGCGTGGATGTCGGGGATCGACAGCCCGTCCTCCTCCGCCGGGTCCAGCGAGACGATCACCTGCACCAGCGGCGGCCGGCCGGCGTCGCGCCGCACCTCCGCGGCGTCCACGATGCGGTCGAAGGGGACGCCCGCGTGGTCCTGCGCCTCCGCCACCGCCCGCCGCGCCCGGCCGATCAGCGCGCGCACGGAGGCGTGCGCATCCACCCGCATGCGCAGCGGCACCGTGTTGACGAAGAAGCCGACCGCCGCCTCCGCGCCCGGCGCCTGGCGGTTGGCCACCGCCGAGCCGATCAGCAGGTCGTCCTCCCCCGTCGCGCGGTGCAGGAGGACGGCGAGGGCGGCGAGCAGCACGCTGAACACGCTGGCCTGCTCGCCCGCCGCCAGCGCGCGCACCCGCTCCGACAGCCGCGGATCCAGCGCGAACGCCACCCGGCTGCCGGCGAACGACTGCGCCGCGGGGCGGGGCCGGTCCGCCGGCACCTCCAGCACGTGCGGCGCGCCGGCCAGCGCATCGCGCCACCAGGCCAGCGCGCGCGCATCCACCTCCCGCCCGCGCTGCCACGCCGCGAAGTCCGGCAGCTGCAGCGGCGGGTCGGGCAGCCGCGCGTCGCGCCCCGCCGCCGCCGCCGCGTAGAGCGCGGAGATCTCGCGCAGCAGCACCGGCGTGGACGCGCCGTCGGCGGCGATGTGGTGCAGCGCCAGCGCCAGCAGGTGTTCGTCGTCCGCCGTGCGCACCAGCAGCGCGCGGAACGGCGGCTCGCGGTGAAGGTCGAACCCGCGCGCGAAGAAGTCCGCCAGCGCCGCGTCCGCATCCCCCGGGCGCATCCGCAGGTCCTCGCGGTCCAGGCGGACGCGGTCCGCGGGGCCGGCCTGCTGCACCGGCTCCCCGTCCACCTCGCGGAACGTGAGCCGCAGCGCCTGGTGCCGCTGCGCCACGCGCCGGATGGCGGCCTGCAGCGCGGCGCCGTCCAGCGCGCCCGCCAGCCGCAGCGCGATGGGGATGGTGTACGCGCCGCCCGGGGGCGCCAGGCGGTGGATGAACCACAGCCGCCGCTGCTCCCACGACAGCGGCGCCGGGCGGCCGTCCAGCCGCGGAACGCCCTCCGGCGCGCGCACGGAGGCCACGCGCAGCCGCTCCAGCAGCGCGCGCTTGATGGGGGACAGCCCGGCGATGCGGTCCTGGATATCCGACATCCGGCGTGCGGTGGGAGAGAGGCGGGGCGACAGGGCCGGGAGCGGCGGGGGATGGGCTCGCGCGCAGAGATATAGTGTTGCGGCGGGGATTCTCCAACCGTCTCCGTTGCGGCCGGCGCGGCGGGCGTGTTACGTGTCCGGTGAGCGCGGCGGATGCCCTCGTGGACCCGCCCGGCCGCCCGCCGGGTACGCGGAGCCCGCCCTGTGCGCCGCGGGTCCCGTCCATCGGTCCGCCGCGCGTGTCTCGTCGGCCGGAACCGGCTCGATCAGGAGGTGGTTAATGGCGGAAGCGTACCGCGGACGCAAAGGCTGGCTGGCCGATCCCATCCTCACCATCGAGGACGACGCGGCGTACGAGGGCCGCAAGGGGTGGCTCTCGGAGCCGGTGCTGACCATCGACGGCGACCGGATCTACCGGGGTCGGAAAGGGTGGCTCGACGATCCGATCGCCGTGGTGGATGGAGACGAGGTGTACGCACATCCCAAAGGGTGGCTGGCCGATCCCGTCGCGACCATTGACGGCGCCGAGGTCTACGAGGGGCGCAAGGGATGGCTGGACGATCCCATCGCGACCGTCGAAGGCGGCGGCCGGATGAGCGCCGCCTGCGCCGCGGTGTTCCTGCTGATGATGTAGACGTCCCGGTCATTCCATCCGGCCGCCGGTGCCGGCGCGTCCGGCCATCATCCCCATCCATCTCATCATGCACGTCATCCACTCCATCGCCCTCGCCGCCGTCCTCGCGATCCCCACGGCTACGCTCGCGCAGCCGTCGGAGCCGGAGCGCGTCCGGCCGGGCACCATGCTGGACACCACCTTCATCCGCGGCGGCACCGACTTTCTCGCCATCCTGATCGATTACGAAGGCGACACCATGCGGATCGGCACCGCGGTGCTGGAGACGCGCATCGACTCCATGTCGGGCGCCCGGCACGTCACGTACGTCCAGCGGCTGCTGGTCGAAGACTCGCCCAGCGCCAACGAGACCGACTCGATGCACCTCGACTGGGGCACCCTGCTCCCCATCTCCGCCCACAGGCGGGGCCACGACCCCCGCGACTACGTGTTCGAATCGCCGGGCGTCCGCATTCTCTCGCTGCGCGATTCCACCACGTACGAGGAGGTGCTGCACGCACCCGTGTTCTACGTGGCTATCGGGCCGCTGCTGCGCGCGCTCCCTCTCCGCGCGGGCTACCACGCCGTGCTCCCCGTGCTCCCGGAGGACGGGGGAGCCGGAGAGATGCACGTCACGGTGACCAGGGAAGCGCACGCGCGGGCGCTGGACGGTGCTGCCTGCCCGTCGTTCGTGGTGGAAGTGCAGAGCGAACCGGTCACCGGCACCTTCCACCTGAGCACCGCCGACCGTTCCGTGGTGCGTTTCGACGCGGAGTACACGACGCTCGTGCGGCCCGCCGGCTGCCCCTGACCATGAAAAGCACTCTGGGGATGATGATGATCGTTCTCGCCGCGTGCCGTCCGGCGGACCCGCCGGGGGCGGCGGAGCGGAATCCGCTGGAGGCGCCGCCGGTGGATTCCGCGCGCGTGGGCGACGCGCGGCTGGCGGCCGGCTGGGCGTACCGCCGCGAGCTGTCGGCGGACCTGGACGGCGACGGCCCGGCCGAGCGCATCGTCCTCGCCTCGGACGTGGAAGTGCGCCCGGACGGCACGCCGCTGTGGGAGGACGGCCACCGCTGGGCCCTTTTCGCCGAGACGCCCGCGGGCGAGCGAACCCTCCTCTACAGCGCCTTCGTCCCCCACGGCTTTGCCGAGGCCGCGGTGCTGCAGGCGGACGACCAGCGGCGCCGCCGCGTGCTGGTGCAGGAGCGCACGCCGCAGCAGCTGCGCTCGCTGGAGATCGAGTACCGCGGCCCCGGCGACGCGCGGTCCAGCTCCGCCGCCTACTACCAGGTGGAAAGCTGGCTGCCGGGGAGCGCGTCTCTTCGTTGAACGGAGGGACTGACCGCCCGGGGACTCTCCTCGCCCGCGTAAAGCACGGAGAGATTGCCCGCGCGCGCTTTCTGCGATACCGTTCGCGCCGTGCACGCCTTTCCCGCCGGGCAACCGCGGACCTCTCCGCCTGAGACGCCATCGATGTTCCTGCAGCGCTTCTACGACGACCAGCTCGCCCAGGCCAGCTACCTGCTGGGCTGCGCGGCCACCGGCGAGTCGCTGGTGATCGATCCCTGCCGCGACGTGGCCCAGTACCTGGAGACGGCGAAGCGGGAGGGGCTGCGCGTGACGCACGTCACCGAGACGCACATCCACGCGGACTTCGTCTCCGGCGCGCGCGAGCTGGCCGCCGCCACCGGCGCGCAGCTGCTCCTTTCCGCCGAGGGCGGCGCGGAGTGGCAGTACGCGTACGCGGCGGCGGACGGCGCCAAGCTGCTGCACGACGGCGACGTGATCCGCGTGGGCAACGTGCGCATCGAGGTGATGCACACGCCGGGGCACACCCCCGAGCACCTGTGCTTCATCGTCACCGACACCGCCGCGG
Organism: Longimicrobium sp.; assembly: GCA_036379135.1. Lineage (GTDB taxonomy): Bacteria > Gemmatimonadota > Gemmatimonadetes > Longimicrobiales > Longimicrobiaceae > Longimicrobium. Next base: position 29,464 of record DASUVG010000041.1, on the reverse strand, counting down.
CGGACCGGCCCATGGGCGTGTTCACCGGCGACTTCGTCTTCGTGGGCGCCGTCGGGCGGCCGGACCTGCTGGAGCGCGCGGTCCAGCAGTCGGGGACGATGGAGAAGGGCGCGCGCCAGCTGTTCGCGTCGCTGCGGCGCTTCAAGGCGGCGCTGCCGGACTGGGTGCAGCTGTGGCCCGGCCACGGCGCCGGCTCCGCGTGCGGCAAGTCGCTGGGCGCCGTGCCTTCGACGACGCTGGGATATGAGGCGCTGTTCAACCGCGGGCTGGCGGAGACGGACGAGGAGGCGTTCGTGGCCGACGTGCTGGCGGGCCAGCCGGAGCCGCCGATGTACTTCGCGGAGATGAAGCGGATGAACCGCGAGGGCCCGCGGGTGATGGGCGCCCTGCCGCGCCCCCCGCGCCGCGCGGACGCGGAGCTGGCCGACGTGCTGCGCGCCGGCGCCGTGGTGGTGGACGCGCGCCCCGCCGCCGAGTTCGCCCGCCGCCACGTCCCCGGCACCCTGAGCGTGCCGCTGGGCAAGAGCTTCACCACCTGGGCCGGCTCGGTGCTGCCGTACGGCACCGACTTCTACCTGGTGGCCCCCGACGGCGCGGACGACGGGCGCATGGCCGCCGTCGCGCGCGACCTGGCGATGATCGGCCTGGACCGCGCCGCCGGCTGGTTCCCCGCGTCCGCGGTGGACGCGGCCATCGGCGCCGAGGGCCGCGCCGGCCAGGTGCCCGACGTGCAGCCGGACGCGCTGGAGGCGATGCTGGGGGCCGGCGCGGAGCTGGTGGACGTGCGCCACTCGTCGGAGTACGCGGCGGGGCACCTGGCCGGCGCCGCGAACCTGCCGCTGGGCCGCCTGGCGGAGCGGCTGGACGAGCTGCCGCGCGACCGTCCGCTGGTGGTGCACTGCCAGGCCGGAGGCCGCGCGAGCGTGGCCATCGGCCTGCTGGCCTCGCGCGGCTTCACCGACGTTCGCCACCTCGCCGGCGACTACGCCGGCTGGACCCAGGCCGGCCGGCCGGTGGAGACGGGGGAGCCGGTGCCGGTGTAACGCTCCGCGTGCGCGCTGTATATCGTCCGAAAAACCGCGGAGCCCTGCCGCCCGAATGCATCGGGCGGCAGGGCTCCTTCGGTTATCGGAATTAGATGGGGTTGATCCGCGTGTATTGAAGCTTTACGTTTTGTTCACTCTGTGTAGATTCGAGGCTGGCGAAGATCAGCCGCGATGAGGCGGCCGGTGATGTATGCGGTGGCCGGCCACGTAGATGGCGGTTGAAACCGCGGCTGGAAATTCACGAAGTCCGCCTTCGCGGACTGTGCGGCTGAGATCGGCGCGGGAGGGGAGTGGATATGCGAGAGAACTATGCAAAGCTCTTCGTGCACCTGGTGTGGGGGACGTGGGATCGGCTGCCGTTGATCACGCCCGCGATCAGGTTGCCTGTTTATCAGGGCATCACCGAGCAGGCGAAGCGGAACGGATGCGAATTGATCGCGGTCGGCGGAATCGAGGATCACGTCCACGCGCTTCTGAAAATCCCCACCACGATCGCGATCGCGGATCTGGCGAAGGGGCTGAAGGGTGGATCGTCGCACATGGTCAACAAGGCGTTGCGGCCGGGAACGTTCTTCAAGTGGCAGGGGAGCTACGGCTCGTTCACCGTCTCCCGCTCCCACGTCCCGATGATCCGCGCCTACGTCCTGAACCAGGAGCGCCACCACCGCGAAAACCGCCTGAGCCCGGCGCTGGAGCGTGTGACGATGCACTGACGCCCGCGGAACCACAGTCCGCGAAGGCGGACTTCGTGACGTTCCAGCCGCGGTTTCAACCGCCCGAACGTGGAGCCGGTTCCGGTGCCGGGATCTGGGACCATCCGCTGACATCCGCGGAACCACAGTCCGCGAAGGCGGACTTCGTGACGTCCCAGCCGCGGTTTCAACCGCCCGAAAACGTGGAGCCAGCGCGACGATCAAGTGTTTCTTTACCCGACATCTCTTGCGCATTCACTCCTGCCGAAGCATCCTCCAGGGACACACCGACCGCGTCCTTGCGTTCGGACTCCCCCATTCGACCCCCGGAGAGATTCCCATGAAGCTCAAGCTTCGCATCGAAGAGCTGGCCGTCGACTCGTTCGAGGCCGCGCCCGAGGCGGAGGAGGCGCGCGGCACTGTCCAGGCGAACGCGTCCGATCCCAACAGCTGCTATCCCAGGATCTGCTACTCCGGCATCTGGACCTGCCTCGAGAGCTGCGAGGACACCTGCGGCATGTCGTGCCACGGCACCTGCGTCCCCGCCTACTGCACGGGCGAAGAGTCCTGACCTGACCGGCGCAGAAAGAGACGGCGCGGGAGCCACGGGGGCTTCCGCGCCGTCTTGTGATGCGTATCGCCTGCCGGAGTAGCGCACGGGCTTGCCGGGGCGGCCTCCGGGTGGCATTCTGCCGGGATGGGAGAGACCGATCTTCGCGACCAGCTTGCGGCCGACCGCACCCACCTGGCCAACGAGCGCACGCTCCTGGCCTACATCCGCACGGCACTCGCGATGGTGGGCGCCGGCGCCGGGCTCCTGCACTTCTTTCAGACCACGGGCTCGCGGCTTTCCGGAGTTCTGCTCATCTCCAGCGGCGTCATAGGCCTGCTGATCGGGATCTGGCGGTTCCGCACGGTGCGGCGCCACATCGCCGGCCGCCAATCCTGACTGAGTCGGGCGCCGGATTTCCTCCGCAGCAAGCTACGCGGGGCGTAATCTGAAGGTCTCCGTCGCATCCCCGCTGGTCAGATCTCGATTCGTCCAGAATACCTGCACCTCCAGAGTAGTGCATTCGCGGAGGGAGAAGTTTAGCGCGAATTCTGCACATTCATTCGGAGGAAGTCCGCCGGTGGCTGTCGCGGGTTGAGCCTGCGTGAGTTCGCTTGAGAAATGTGTTCCCTTTGCGAGGACGCGGAGATCGTGTGCAGTTCCACCTCCGAGGTTCCACACGCGGAGGCGGGGTGGAATGAATCCTATCCCAAAATGCTTCGAAGGTAGAAATTCAGGGACAATCACCGCGCGACCTCCAAGTAAGTCGGCATTTCCCGCATCGGTAACCGGCCGCTCGGGAGGAATAGGGCGACCAGTTTTTGGATCCCGGTGACTAGCAATATCGAATCTTATGGCATTAAGCCGCCGTTCAAGGCCGGGTGGCACATTGATAGACTTCGCCTGCGTCGCGATCGGTCGCGTATTAGTTAAACCTGCCCGTTTCCCATCTAGTTCTTCCGCAATCCGCTCCACCACTGAGTCGAGTCCCCGCTCTGTACCAATCGCCAGCCGATCGGCGAGGGTAGGCGAGAATTCCCTGACCTGGGCGGCGTCGACACCATGCCAGATCGGAAGTATTCTCTTCCCACCTTCACCAGTCTCTCTGGCCACCAATCCATCCAGCTCTCTCCTTGCCCAAGGCTTTGTAAAGAAATTGGGGCTTAGGATAACCACGCCATATCGCGATTGCGCCAGCCCGCGATCAATCCCTTCGCGGAGCCCATCTCCTAAACGGAGACTGTACTCGTCGTACCACACTTCGAACCCTCGCGCCCGCAGGGCTTCTGCGAGGGGTCGGGCAATCGCGTCCTTGTCTTCCGAGGCGTGAGAAATAAAAACGTCTGTCATCACCGTTATAGTAGGGGTAAGCCGACGCTCGTGTCACTCAGGGGAGCGGGATGCGGTCGCGGATCAGGAGGAGGATGGCGTTGTGGGGGACGATCTGGTACTTGTTGCCGTCGATCTCCACCTCCACGGCCGGGCCCTTGAGAAAGATGGCGTAATCCCCCTTCTGCGCCTGCAGCGGGACGTAGCGCAGCTCCGTGCGGGTGCGGCCGCTCCACGGCTCGCCCTCGGTGGCGGCCTCGCCCAGCGGGTAGCCGGGGCCGGTGTTCACCACGTTGCCGCACATCACCTCCTCCTTCTGCTGCACCCCCTGCGGAAGGAACAGCCCCGACGGCGTCTTGTTGTTCTCCTCCTCGGGCTTGATGAGGACCTTGTCCCCGATCAGGATCACTTCGCGGCTCATCCGGATATCGTCCAGCATCAGTGTGCGCTTGCGTTGGTCCAGGGCGCGGGCCCCGGGTGCGGTCCCCATCCAAGGATAACGATTCGCTCGCGGTTTCGCAGGCCCGGCGCCATCGACATCGACGAGTGCAGTTGAGGACGGTTGGATTCGCCGCGATTTCTGTGGCTCCGCGGGCGCGGTGCATGCAGGGGTGAGCCCGACTTTCGGGAGGGGGCGCAAGGGGCTAAACTGTCGCCGGACGGGCGCCCCGCCGCGCCGGTGGCGGGAAAAAGGTGTGGGGGTGGCGGGGCGCCGCTCTTTTCAGTTCCAGGCACAGGAGACCGTTGATGAGCAACAGCTTCGGGGCGCGCTCCACGCTGGACGTGGGCGGCCGCGAGTACGAGATCTACCGGCTGAACGCGCTGGCCGGCGAAGGCGTGGACGTGGGCCGCCTTCCCTACTCCCTGCGCATTCTGCTGGAGAACCTGCTGCGCACCGAGGACGGCGTGACGGTGACGCGCGAAGACATTCTCGCGCTGGCCCGCTGGGATCCCAAGGACCCGCCGGACCGCGAGATCGCCTACTCGCCCGCGCGCGTGGTGCTGCAGGACTTCACCGGCGTGCCCTGCGTGGTCGACCTGGCCGCCATGCGCGACGCCATGGCGGCGCTGGGCGGCGACCCGTCGCGCATCAACCCGCTGCAGCCGGTGGAGCTGGTGATCGACCACTCCATCCAGGTGGACGCGTTCGGCACGCCGCAGGCGTTCGAGCAGAACGTGGAGCTGGATTACCAGCGCAACGCCGAGCGCTACGCCTTTCTGCGCTGGGGGCAGCAGGCGTTCCAGAACTTCCAGGTGGTGCCGCCCAACACCGGCATCGTGCACCAGGTGAACCTGGAGTACCTGTCGCGCGTCGTCTTTTCCACGGACGAGAATCCGAATCTGCCCAAGGGGCGCAGCGGCCTTCCCGTGGCCTATCCCGACACCTGCGTGGGGACGGACAGCCACACGCCGATGGTGAACGGGCTGGGGATCCTGGCGTGGGGCGTGGGCGGCATCGAGGCCGAGGCGGCCATGCTGGGCCAGCCGATCAGCATGCTGATCCCCGAGGTGATCGGGTTCCGGCTGGAGGGCGAGCTGCCGGAGGGCGCCACGGCCACGGACCTGGTGCTCACCGTCACCGAGCAGCTGCGCAAGAAGGGCGTGGTGGGCAAGTTCGTGGAGTTCTACGGGCCCGGCGTGGCCGCGCTGGCGCTGGCCGACCGCGCGACGATCGGCAACATGTCGCCCGAGTATGGGGCCACCTGCGCCATCTTTCCGCCGGACCAGGTGACGCTGGACTACCTGCGCTTCACGGGGCGGCCGGAGGAGCGGATCGCCCTGGTCGAGGCGTACATGAAGGAGCAGGGCCTCTTTCACAGCGCCGATTCGCCCGAGCCGATCTTCACCGACACGCTGGTGCTGGACCTGAACACGGTGGAGCCCAGCATCGCGGGGCCGCGCCGCCCGCAGGACCGCATTCCGCTCAGCAAGGCCAAGAAGGCGTTCAAGTCCGCGCTCTCCTCGCTCAAGCCGCACAAGGGGACGGCGGACAGCCACAAGGACGCCGCCAACGCCGATAGCGGCGAGGGCGCGGACAAGGTGGGCGTGTGGGGCGAGGGCTCCGGCGCCAGCCCGGACGCGCAGAAGGTGCTGGTGGAGGATGCGGAGGCGGTGCTGGACCACGGCTCCGTGGTGATCGCCGCCATCACCAGCTGCACCAACACCAGCAACCCGTCGGTGATGATCGCGGCGGGGCTGCTGGCCAAGAAGGCGCGCGAGCACGGCCTGACCCGCAAGCCGTGGGTCAAGACCTCGCTGGCGCCCGGATCCAAGGTGGTGACGGAGTACTACGAGAAGGCCGGGCTCATGCCGTACCTGGAGCAGCTGGGCTTCAACGTGGTGGGCTACGGCTGCACCACCTGCATCGGCAACAGCGGGCCGCTGCCGCAGCAGATCTCCGAGGCGATCCAGAAGGGCGGGCTGGTCGCCTGCTCGGTGCTCAGCGGCAACCGCAACTTCGAGGGCCGCATCAACAGCGACGTGCGCGCCAACTTCCTGATGTCGCCGCCGCTCGTGGTGGCCTACGCCATCGCGGGCCGCATCGACTGGGACCCGTACAACGAGCCGATCGGCGAGGACGCGGAGGGGCGGTCGGTGTTCCTCAAGGACATCTGGCCCACGTCCAACGAGGTGCAGTCGGCCATCCAGTCGTCCATCGACAGCGCCATGTACACCCGCAGCTACGGCAAGGTGTTCGAGGGCGACGACCGGTGGAAGAGCATGCCGATCCCCGCCGGCAACCGCTTCGAGTGGGCGGACGATTCGACGTACGTGCGCCAGCCGCCGTACTTCGAGAACATGTCGCGCGAGGCGCCGGAGACGGTGTCGGACATCACCGGCGCGCGGGCGGTGGCGCTGCTGGGCGACTCGGTGACCACGGACCACATCTCCCCCGCGGGATCCATCAAGAAGGACTCGCCCGCGGGCCGGTACCTGACGGAGCACGGCGTGGAGGTGGCGGACTTCAACTCGTACGGCGCCCGCCGCGGCAACCACGAGGTGATGATCCGCGGCACGTTCGCCAACGTGCGCATCCGCAACCAGCTGGCGCCGGGGGTGGAGGGCGGCTTTACGACGTACTTCCCCGACGACGAGATCACGTCGATCTACGACGCGGCCATGCGCTACCAGGCCGACGGCACGCCCCTCGTCGTCCTGGCCGGCAAGGAGTACGGCAGCGGCTCGTCGCGCGACTGGGCGGCCAAGGGGCCGTACCTGCAGGGGATCAAGGCGGCGGTGGCGGAAAGCTACGAGCGCATCCACCGCTCCAACCTGGTGGGCATGGGCGTGCTGCCGCTGCAGTTCATGCCCGGCGAGAACGTGGAGTCGCTGGGGCTCACGGGGCGCGAGCGCTTCGACATCCAGGGCGTGACGGAGGTCATCTCCAGCAACCTGGCCACGCGCGAGGTGACGGTGGTCGCGACGGGCGAGGACGGCGCGGCCAGGGAGTTCCGCGCGCTGGTGCGCATCGACACGCCGCAGGAGGTGCTGTACTACCGCCACGGCGGCATCCTGCAGTACGTGCTGCGCCAGCTGCTGAGCGGCAAGGAAAAGCCGGAACCGGTGTCGCCCGCCGTCTCGTCCGCGCCCGTGACGCAGCGCAAGGCGGACGACGAGAGCAAGGTGGTCGAAGGCTCCATCGAGTCCTTCCCGGCGAGCGATCCGCCGGCGTACTGACGGACGGGACGGCGAGTGCGAGAGTGCGAAGGTGCGAGAGTGCGAAAGTGGCGCTCTCGCACCTTCACTCTTGTGGGGCTGAGGTCGGGGCACATGGAAAAGATTGGCCTCACACGGAATCAACCGGGTGAGCGGGCGGCGAGGCGATCCGTGGGTCGCCTCGTCCGCTTTGCTTCACTGCGCCGCGTGGCGGCCGAGTGAAGGGCCGGACCCTGCGCCCGCCCATCGGTGGAAGAAGCCCCGCACCTCCTGGAGGGTGGGGAGGCGGTCGCGCTGGTGAAGCCGGTCTTCGAGGGCGATGGCGCCCGCGGCCGCGGCGGCGAACAGCACGAGCCAGAGCGCCGATGTGGCGTGGTTCCATCCGTCCGGGCTGGTGTCCCCGGCCAGGGCGAGCGTCAGGGTTCCGAGCAAGTGGATCGACAGAATCATCAGCCCATACGGGATTGCCAGGATCCCGGTGACTATGGCAATAAACGCGATCGGCCAGGCGAGGAAACCCGGCAAATCCCTGGTGATTATGAACGGTACCAGGGCGGAGGAGGCTTCGACCGCCGGGCGCGCGGTGAAGAGGACAAAAATGCAACCCAGGTAAAGCGTCAGCGTTCTGCACGGGATCCCGACCCAGAGCCACGCCGGCACGTCCGCGGCGGACGAGAGCGTACCCGCCGCCACCGCCGCAACGAGGGGAGCCACTACCGCGACCTGGAGGACGAGAAGGAGCCAGGCCGTGCCCGCTACTACGTGCAGGATCCGCCGCTTCGCCGTATCGACGGGAAGCGTGTCGTTCCAACGGCGCTCCGCACCGCGCTCCGCCAGCCAGACGACGACTGCCCAGGAGAGCGCGATGAACGCGCATGCATATCGGAATCCCAGGAATTCCACGAAGTAGCCGACGGTTTGGCTCTCCCCCGCCTGGTCGGGGCCGGCGAGCAATTGCATCAGGACGATCCACGCGAAGACGAACACCGTGAGCGCCGGCAGAATCGTGAAGCGGAGCAGGACCCGCATCTGCCGCCGGAAAACCTTGAGCGCGGCGGGCGGGCGCGCGAGGCCGCCGCGCCGGACCCGGAGCGGTGCGGGCCGGGCGGGGAGTGCACGGGCTGGTTCGCGCCGCGGTATGCTGGACCCTGCGGCGGCGCACCGGATGCCGCTTGCGCGCGCGGGAGAGGCGGAGCCGGTCGGGCCGCGCGCTTCGGGAAGCGCGGGTTCGGTGCGCACGGGGAAGCGGGCGGCGACATACGCAGTAGCACCCGCCACCGCCAGCGGGAGCGCGGTCCTGGCGAGCACCTCCAGCACCCCCATCGGCCGGAACTCCGCCGCCTCCTCCCTCGCCACCATTACCAGGACGACGCCCAGAAAGAACAGCCCCGGGTACGCAACGACCCCGATCAGAGGGGATAGGAGGGCGGCTGATGCCAGGAGGTAGCAGGTGAGCCCCCAGCAGAAGAGGGCCGGCGAGTACCACCCAGGGTGTTCCGGACTGCGGAAGAGGACGGCGTATAGACCTACGCCCACCGCCAGCAGGAACGCCGCGCCCGCGACGCCGCATACCAGGCGGACCCGCGCGTACCGGGCCGGGTCCACGGGCAGGGCGGCGTCCCAGACGCGATCGCCGGGTCCGATCTCCTGCAGGCCCGGGAGGAAGACGCCGCACAGCAGCACGCAGACGAGCGTGCCCGAATAGGACACCTCGCTTGAGCTCAGGAGGAGGTAAACGGCGAACGCCACCAGGGCCAGCGCTCCGCAGCAATGTCCCACCCACTGCCGCTGCACGCGTTCCAGCAGCACCGGCCGCATGCGGGCGGCGGGGTGCAGGGCGGGGGCGCTCACGCCGCCCCCCCGGCGCGCAGCAGTGCCACCGTCGCCTCCTCCAGCGAGAGCGGCGCCGCCTCGTGCACCGTGGCGCCCGCGGCCGCCAGCCGCTCCGCGACCTCGCGCTCCTCTCCCCACGCGGTCAGCGCGACCTCACGTCCCTCCCTCTCTCGCAGCACCACGTTCCCGTTCAGCTCCGGCGCGCCTGTCCACCCCTCCGGCACCCCCGCGCGATAGCGCCGCAGCCGCAGGCGCACCTCGTCGCGCGGGGCCTGCAGCACCAGCCGTCCCTCCCGGAGCACCCCCACGTGGTCCACCATGCGCTCCACTTCGGCCACGTGGTGCGTGGACCAGAGCAGCGTGGTGGGCGAGTGCGCCATGTGGTCCGACAGCAGCGCCATGAATTCCTCGCGCACCAGCGGGTCCAGCCCGTCGGTGGGCTCGTCCAGCAGGAGCACGGGCGGGCGGTGCGCGAGCGCGGTCACCAGCAGCACGGAGCGCAGAGCACCCTTGGACAGAGTCTGCATCATCGAGCGCGGCGGCACGTTCAGCCGGTTGCAGAGGAACGCCGCGTAGCTGGAGTCCCACATCTCGAAGAAGGCCCCGTGGTGACGGAGGAACTCTACGACGAGGAGCCGCTCGTAGCCCGTTTCCGATTTCTCGGGCACATAGCCGATCTGCGCGCGCGCCAGCGCCGGGTCCGAGGTGGTGTCGATCCCCAGCACCCGCGCCGTGCCGTGGTCGGCGCGCACCAGGTCGAGCAGGACCTTGATGGCGGTGCTCTTTCCGGCGCCGTTGGATCCGACGAGGACGTACACAGCGCCGGCGGGCACCTGCAGGTCCAGCCCGCGCAGGGCGTCCGTGCCGTCGAAGCGCTTAACCAGCGACCGCGTCTCGATCGCCAGCTCGGCGCCGTCCAGGCGGGTGGGGAGGGCGGGGAAGCTCATGACGCGAGTCCCGTCGAAGGGGTGGAGGGGGCAAGGTCGGCCGCGCGGAGAACGGCCTCCGCCAGCTCGTGGGGTTCGATGCCGTAGCGCCGCGCGTCCTTGAGGGCTCGCTCCGCCACGTCGCGCAGCAGCTGCTCGCGCTCCCCGCCGCCGGGCGAGGCGACGAACGTTCCCTGCCCGCGCCGCGTGTAGATGATCCCCGCCCGCTCCAGCTCGCGGTACGCCTGCTGGACGGTGTTGGGGTTCACCCGCAGCTCGGCGGCGAGCGCGCGCACGGAGGGTAGCGGGTCTTCGGGCGAGAGCGTGCCGATCACCAGGCCACGGCGCACCTCGTCCACGATCTGCTGGTACAGCGGCCGTTCGTCAGCGACGTCGAGGCGGATCAGCACGAGTGTGTCGTCTGTACTGGTGTATTAGTCACACCAGTACAGTAGGGGCGCGGAGGAAGGGATGTCAAGGAAAAGAAGTGCGGGAGTGCGGGAGTGCGGGAGTGCGGGAGTGCGGGAGTGCGGGAGTGCGGGAGTGCGAGAGATGGAACAGGATCGAGCTGCGTCCGCGGGGGCCCTCACCCGCTCGCTCAGGCTCGCACCCTCTCCCAAGCGGGAGAGGGTATAAACGTCGCACCGGCCTCTGGGCACTTCAGACGGTTTGTGCGCGAGCGGCGGGCACCTCTTAGCCCCTCCGCAAACTACGTGGGAAAGGGAGCCCGCGTGATACAGCTTGCCGAAGCGGGATCGAATTCTCCCCCTCTCCCGCGCAGCGGGGGAGGGGGCCGGGGGGAGGGGGCTCCGTCGGGCGCAGCTCGATGCCAATTCGCCGAGCCTCTATCCCTGCCCCTCCTTCGACCCATCCCCGTCCGTTTCCCCCCGCTCTCGCACTTTCGCGCGTTCGCGCTATGTTCATCCCATCATGCGCGCCAACACCTCCGTCCATCCCCGCCCGCACGACGACGCGCCGGTCCGCCTGGCGCCGGGTCCCGAGTTCGACCTGATCCGCCGCTTTCTGGCGGGGCAGGCGCAGGGCGAGAGTCCCGACGTGCGGGTGGGCCCTGGCGACGACTGCGCGGTGGTGGCGGGCGACGGGATCGCGCTGTCCACGGACATGAGCGTGGAGGGCGTGCACTTTCACCGCGACTGGCTGGCGCCGGAGGAGATCGGCTGGCGCGCGGCGGCGGCCGCGCTCAGCGACCTGGCCGCGGTCGCCGCGCGTCCCATCGGCATCCTGGTCTCCCTGGCCGCGCCGCCGGACGACGCGGGCGACTACGCGGCGCGGGTGATGGCGGGGTGCCGCGAGGCGGCGGCGGAGTGCGGCGGCGCGCTGCTGGGCGGCGACCTTACGCGCTCGCCCGGGCCGCTGGTGGTGGACGTGACCGTGGTGGGCGAGGCGGCGCGCCCCGTGCTGCGCTCCGGCGCGCGGCCGGGCGAGGAGGTGTGGGTGACGGGCGAGCTGGGCGGGTCGGCCGCGTGCGTGGAGGCGCTGCTGGACGGGCGCACGCCGGACGCCGCCGCGCGGGAGCGCTTCGCCCGCCCGCGGCCGCGGGTGGCGGAGGCGCGGTGGCTGCAGGGCCACGGCATCCCCACGGCGATGGTGGACCTGTCCGACGGGCTGGCGGGGGACGCGGCGCACCTGTCCGCCGCCAGCGGGGTGGCGGTGCTCCTGGTGCCGGAGCTGATCCCCGTCCATCCCGCCGCCCGGGAGCGGTCGCGGGTAAGGTCGCTGCGCCGCGCGCTGGGCGGGGGAGAGGACTACGAGCTCTGCTTTACCGCGCCGGTGGGCGCCGTGGGGCCGTTCCACACCGCGTTCGAGCGCGCCTTCGAGGTGCGGCTTTCGTGCGTGGGGCGCGCGGGCGGGGGCGACGGCGTGTGGTACGTGGATGCGGAGGGGCACCGCCGGCCCACCGGGGTGGCGGCCTGGCAACACTTCGGCGGAGGTAGACCGTGATCCTCGGCTCGCTGCGGGCGGTCTGGATGATCTTCTGGATGTTCTGGGGGACCATGTTCGTCGGGGGCGGCGCGATCCTGATGGCGCTGGTGGGGGTGCGCGGCCCGGTGTACGTGCGGATGACGAGGGCGTGGGCGCGCGTCGCGCTCTGGTCCAGCGGCTCGCGCGCGGTGCTGCACGGGCTGGAGCACGTGACGCCCGGGGAGCCGTTCATCCTGGTGGCGAACCACGTCTCCTGGTTCGACATCTTCGCCATCGCGGCAAAGCTGCCGGTGGACTACCACTTCGTCGCCAAGAAGGAGCTGGAGAAGATCCCCGTCTTCGGGCTGGCGTGGCGGGTGGCGGGGCACATCTCCATCGACCGCAGCAACCGCGAGAGCGCCACGCGCTCCCTTCGCAAGGCGGGGGAGCAGATGCGCGAGCAGAAGAGCGTCGTCGTCATCTTTGCCGAGGGCACGCGCTCGCGCACGGGGCGGCTGCTGCCGTTCAAGAAGGGCGCGTTCGTGCTGTCGCAGGAGACGGGGATCCCCATCATCCCCACCATCGTCACGGGCAGCTACGACATCATGCGCCCGGACACCTTCATCGTGCGCCCGGCCACCATCCACGTCTACTTCGAGCCGCCCGTCGATCCCGCCGGCCTCAAGGGCGACGAGCTGATGGAGCGCGTCCGCGAGGTCTTCGTCCGGCGCCTGGAGGAGACCGACTCGCTGCCGCCCGAAGACCCTTCGCCCGCGCCGCTCCCCGCGGGCGAGGAGTGATCGCGCGGCCTGGCGGGCCCGCTCCCCCGCCGGGTCTTTTGCTCGTTCCTCGCAACAGCCGGCGACCCCTCCCCCAAACTGCGGGGAGGGGTTGTTTCATCGCGGGTCTGGAGTGGCGGGGCTGGTTGCCCTCGATGGAGGCCTCGACCGCCGCCGCGGGGAACGAGCGGAAGGCCGGTTGGGGGAGAGGGGCCCGCGGATCTCGCGCTGGCCGGGGGAGGAAAGGAATATTATGTTCCCTGATCGTGAACATAATCTTCCTTCCCTTGCACGCTTCTCCTGCTTTGAAGCCGATCTCACATGACCCCCACGCTCGTCCGTAGCATCGGCGAGCGGGCGCGCGCCACGGGCGTGGAGGTGGCGTGGGCGCAGTGGAGCGCGCTCACCTCCGTCCCGGCGCCCGCGGGCGGCCGGCGCCCCAAGGCCATCGTGGACCCCGAGGCGCTGGTGCTGCTTTCGCTCGCCCTGCGCGGGCGCGACGCGCGGCTGGACGACCTGGTGTTCGCCTGGGCGCGGCGCAGCTCGGCGCTGCTGAGCGTGCAGCGGATGACGTCGCTGGCGGAGGCGTTTCCGCTGGCCACGCGCGACGCGCTGGGCGAGTTCGCGGCCGAGGCGGGGGACCGCCGGTGGCGCGCCCACGCGGGCCCGGCGGCGGAGGAGCGGGCGCCCCTGCGCGGCACCCCGCTCGGGCCGGTGCGCCTGACCGCCGGGCCGGCGCTGCTGCTGCGGCTGCGCGCGGGGTTCGGCGTGGGCGCCAAGGCGGACCTGCTGGCGTTCCTGCTGGGGCTGCGCGGCGCCCCGGCGTCGGTCAGCCTGATGGCGGCGGCGACGGCGTACAGCGGCCGGGCCATGCGCACGGCGGCGGAGGAGATGGCGCTGGCGGGGTTCATCGAGCGGATGGACACGGCGCCGGTCTCGTACGTGGCCGACCACACCGCGTGGGCGACCGTGCTGCGGCTCATCAAGCTCAACGCGCAGCGCTCGCCCGACGTTCCTCAGTGGCGCTACTGGTCCGTCGTCTTCGCCTTTCTGGCGGAGGTGGACTGCTGGGCGCGCGAGGCGGATGAGGCGGGGTGGAGCGCGTACCAGGCCAGCAGCCGCGCCCGCGACCTGGTGGCGGACCACGCGCGCGCCGTGCAGCTTGCCGGGCTGCGGCTCCCCGATTCACAGGAGGGCGGCGGCGCCGCGTTCCTGGAAGACGTGGCCACGGAGATGGACCGCGTGCACGCCTGGTGCATGAAGCACCTGTAGGGAAGACAGGTTCAAGTGCCCAGTGCCCAGGATCAAGAAAACGGTATCCCGCGGCATCCGAATCTGGGCACTTGAACCTGGGCACTTGAACCTGTCCCCTCCATGCCCGAATCCCTCCGCACCCGCCTGCAGCGCTGGGGCTTCAACTGGTTTCCGGCGTACCGCGGCACGGGCGCGCGCATCACCTACATCGCTCGCGACTGGCGCGAGATCCACATCCGGGTGCCGCTGAGCTGGCGCACGCGCAACTACGTGGGCTCCATCTTCGGCGGCAGCATGTACGGCGGGGTGGACCCCATCTACATGGTGATGCTGATCCGGAACCTGGGGCCGGAGTACGTGGTGTGGGACAAGGCCGCGTCCATCCGCTTTCGCCGCCCCGGCCGCACCACGCTGCACGCGCGCTTCGTGCTGGACCAGGCGGAGCTGGACGCCATCCGCGTGGCGCTGGCGGATGCGCCCGCGACCGAGCGCACCTACACGGTGGAGCTGGCGGATGCGGACGGCGTGGTGCACGCGACGGTGGAGAAGATCATCCACGTCCGGCGGAAAATGCCCGCCGCGGAGTGATCCGCCGGGGCTGCCGGCGTGTGATGGGCACGATTGCTGCCCCGGCGGCGCCCCATGCGGATGCGATGGATGGTCCCGGCTCTGGGTCTGGCGGCGTGCGGCGGCGGCGAGGACGGCGCGGCGGTGGAAGGCACCTTTGCGCCGGGGTTCGCGCCCACGGGCGTGTGGGTGGTGGAATCCGAGCGCGCCGAGCCCGCGGACAGCGCCGGGTTCCGGCTGGCGGACGTCACGCCGGGCCCCGTGAGCCTGCGGCTGATGAGCGGCTCCGACACCGCGGCCGTCCTCAACCTCTCCGGCCTGGCGCCCGGCGCGCGGCTGCGGCTGGAGGGGCTGCGGGTGGACGACGAGTCCGGCTTCGCCTTTCCGCGCGCCATCCGGCTGGACGGCGACGACGTGGTGACGGTGAACGGCCTGCGGATGGCGCCCGCCAGCCGCGTTCCGCGCGAGGTGGACGTGCGCGCCGCCGTGCTGGCCTGGTCGTCGGACGCCGGCGCGCTGCTGGTGCGCCCCGACGAGGCGCGGCTCCCCGACCTGCGCGTGGTCGTGGGGATGGCCACGAAGGTGGTGGGCGAGGACGGCGGCGGCGCGGACGCCACCCTCCTCGAGCCCGGCGACTCCATCCGCGTGGAAGGCCGCTCCGAGGACGGATACGTGGTCGCCTCGCGCATCACCGTCCCCACGCGCATCGCAACGCTGACCGGCGCGGGGGATGACGATGCCGCCGTCGACGACGCGGGGGATGACGGCGCCGGCGCCGTGGACCGCATTCCCGTCGTCGGCTCCGCGGCCGCCCCGCCCCCCCGCGAGGGCCGCGGCGAGGGCCCGGACTGGGCGAGAGACCGGGCGAGAGACCGGGCGAAGGAGCGCGCGAAGGAGCTGGAGAAAGCGCGGGAGCGGCAGCAGGAGCGGGGGCGCGGCCGCGGCAACGACAAGGGAAAAGGCAAGGGAAGGGGCTGATCGCCGGTGGCGGTCAGCCCCCTCGTCATCATGGGTGCGGACGGGCGCCTGATACCAAAATCCGGGAAAAGAATGTGACTCCCTGAGGGAGCGCACGCGCCGGTCCTGCCGCCTGCACTACTCCGGCGCGCGACCGAAGGGCCTCCTCTCGGTTGCGCAGGGGCCGGATCAGGACGCGGAACCAGCCCCTTCGTTCTGCTGGCGAGGTCCTTCGGTCGGCGCGCCGGGTTCCCGGCCAAGGCAAGGTTCAGCGCGGCGCCTCCTTCAGAGGGTGTTGCTAAACCTCAACCAGCGGCGTTGACTTCCTGAGGGAGCGCACGCCTGGAACTGTAATTCAGTGGACCGTTTGCGCGCGACCGAAGGACCTTGTCCGCCCCTCGCGCGGGCTAGCTTCCGAGCATGGAATCCGGCCCCACAGTTCTGCCGACGAGGTCCTTCAGTCGGCGCAAACGCATTTCGTACCAGCAGGTTATGGAGCAGCGCCTCCCTCAGGAAGTCAACGCTCGTGTTGCAAAGTCGTTTAGCAACACCCTCTCAGGAAGTCATGCACTCTATTGCCGGATCTGGGATGAATCGCCGCACGCCGCCCGGCCGCTGAGTCCGCGCAGGCGGACTTCGTGATCTTCCAGCCGCGGTTCCGACCGCCGGGATCGAGCCGTGCCGACGCGGCTCGATCTCCCCATCAGCCCTGATCCGCCGCCCCTACGGCTCCGCGCCCGAGCGCGCCTCGCTGGTGGTCAGCAGCTGCTCGGAGACCACGTACCACTTCCCGTCGTCCTCGTCGCGCTTGAAGATGTACTCCTGCATCCCGCGCCCCTGCCGCGTGCGGCCGTCCCCGCCAAAGATCCACTCCTTGTCCGCCAGCACGCGGGCTCGGTCGGGCGCCTGCCACTCCACCTTGATGCTGCGCAGCCCGATCTGCCGGTCGTCGTAGCGGCGCATGTCGCGCGTGCGGTCGCGGCGCACGCCGGCGCGCGGCAGACGGCTGGAGTTGTAGTAGTCCACGCGGCTGCCGTAGTGGGCCACGTGCCGGCTGATGTCGCCCTCCACCCACGCCTTGTTCAGGTCGTGCACGGCCGCCGTGATCTCCGCCTCCGCCTGCGCCATCACCGCCGCGGGCGTGGCCGGGGCCGCGGGCGTCGTCTGCGCCGGCCGGGCGGGGGTGGAGGCCGGGGGCTGTGCCGGCTCCCCGGCGGGCTGCGTGGCCGGCGCGGGCGGGACGGCCGCCCGCGCGGCGACCCCCTGCAGCCGCACGAACTCCTCGTCCAGCGCGGCGACGCTGCCGGTGTCCAGCTCCGCCGGAGCCGCCGCCGTGGGCGCGGGATCGTCTCCTCCCCCGCGGCGCGCGGCCCAGACGGCGACCGCCAGGAGCAGCAGCAGCGGGACGATCCACATCACCGGCGTGCGCGGAATCGCGGGGCGGCGCGTGGAGGGCGGCGGCGTGACGGGAATCCCCTCCGCGGGAACCACGCGCGCGGGCGGCGCCTCCGTCACCACCGGCGCTCGCGGCTCCACCACGACGGGGGCGATGATGGGGACGCCGGCGGTGGCGCTCAGCAGCTCCGTGGCGTCCCCGTCGGGCACGGGGACGGCGTGGAACGCGGTCGCGTCGTCCTCCACCTGCGCCTCCCTCAGCGCTTCGACGAAGGTGGCGGCGTCGGGGTAGCGGTCCGCGGGGCGCGGGCGCAGCGCGCGCTGAATCACCTCGCGCAGGGGGGACGGCAGCTCGCGCCAGGCGTCCGTCACCGGCAGCGGCACGTCCTCGCCCCCGCGCACGGCGGCGCGCTCCGCCTCGTCGTACGGGCGCTGGCCGGCCAGCATCTCGAAGCCGATCAGCCCCAGCTGGTACACGTCGGACGAGGCGGTGACCGGCGCGCTCATGTCCAGCTGCTCCGGCGACGCGTACGCCGGCGAGTGCGGCAGGCTGCCCACCGTGGTCAGCGCGTGCTCCGGGTCGTCCTCCAGCGGCTTGGCGATGCCGAAGTCCAGGATCTTCACCGTGTCGATCTCGTCGCCGTCGCCGATGAGAAAGACGTTGGCCGGCTTTACGTCGCGGTGCACGATGCCGGCGCGGTGCCCGGCCGCCACGCCGCGCGCCGCGTCGGTCAGGATGCGCAGCGCGTCGGGGCGGGTAAGGGGGCGCTCGATGAGGGCCTCCTTAAGGTCGCGCCCCCGCAGCAGCTCCATGACGATGAAGTCCAGCTCCAGCTCCGGGTCCGTCCCGTAGTCGAAGATCTGCACCACGTTGGGGTGCTGGATGCGCGCCGCGCTGGCCGCCTCGCGCCGGAACCGCTCGCGAAAGTTGGCCAGCGCCGTGTCGGACGCGGCGGCCAGGGACACCACCTTCACCCCCACCTCGCGCCCCAGCGTCGTGTCCAGCCCGCGGTAGACCACGCTCATCCCGCCCCGCGCGATGGCGTCCACCACCTCGTAGCGGCCGGCGAGCGTCCGGCCCACCATCAACCCTTCCAGGCCGCGCCTCATGCCGCCGCCGCCTCCGCACGCGCCAGCGCGTGGCGGGTGATCTGCCGCAGCGCGCCCAGGTGGTAGGCCGCGTGCGCCACCGTGGCCACCAGCCCCTCCAGCAGCTCGGCGTCCATCGGCTGCTGGTGCACCATCACCACGAACGCGTCGTACGCCCTGCGCAGCTGCGCGCGAAGCTCCGTCCAGGCGTCGTCATCCACCTCCCGCACCTCCCAGCTGCGCGCCCAGTCCGCCCGGTCCCGCTCGCCGCGCATCCAGCGGGTGGAAACGTCCAGGCCAAAGCGCACGTGCTCCGCCTGCGCCGCCGCCGTGGCGCCGCCCTCCTCCACCGGGGTGGACGCCTGCTCCGCCGTGAGCGCGCCCAGCGTGCCGAACAGGCCGCAGTCGGGTTCGTTGCTGGCGAAGTGGGTGCTGCGCGGGTCCGCCGGCCCGGCGAACGCCTCGGAAAGGATGGGGAGCACCGCCCGAAGGACGGTTTCGCGCGGGATCTCGGACATCTCGGCTTTCCACCGGGGAACCAGGAATCAGCAAACCCATGCGAACGAGCAAGCGATGTGCCCGGAGGTCGGAGAACGAAACCCTTGACTCAGGGGCCAATCTCGTTAGACTGACACGCAGTGGCGTATCACATCCCGTCACGCCTCGCCCGAAGTTCCTTCATAAGCCGTCCCATATCGACCGATCAGCATCGCCACTGTCGTCCTGTGCGGCTCCATTGAGGGGAGCTGCGCAGGGAGGAATGTGCAGGAGCGGCCCCCGGCGAGATTCGCCGGGGGCCGCTCCGTTCTTTCGTTCGCTTCGCCGTCCGGATGCCGTCAGCGGCCGGGCGTGTGGCCCGCGTGCTCGTCCGTCTTCGGCGGTTCGGCGGCCTTCGGCGTCTCCTCCTGCTTCGGGCGCGCCGGCTCCTGCTTCGGCTGCTCCGTGCGCGCGCGGCTGCCGCTCTCCGTCCGGCTGGTCCGCGCCGCGCCCGTCGCGGTGCTTCCCGAGGTCCCGCCGCGACGCGCCGGCGCGGCGGTGGACGACGAGCGCCCGGCCGCGGGTGCCGCCGGCGTGGACGCCGCCGTGCGTCCGCTGGCGGTCGAGGCGCCAGCGGTGGCGTTGGCGGGGTCCTCCGCCTGCTTCTGCCCGGTGATGTCGCGGAACTCCACCGGCACGCCTGCGCGCACGTGGTGCGACAGGAACTCCACGTCCCAGTTGGTCAGCCGCACGCACCCGTTGGACGCCGCGTAGCCGATGGTCTGCGGCTCGCTGGTGCCGTGGATGCCGTAGTGCGGCTCGGACAGGTCGATCCACACCTTGCCCACGGCCACGTTGGGCCCGGCGGGGATCATGGCCTCGGGCTCGCTGTCGGGGACGCCCACCAGGATGCCGGGCTGGTAGTGCCACGACGGGTCCTGCGTCACCCCGTTGATCTTGAACCCGCCGGAGGGCGAGGGCGAGTACTTGCCGCCCAGCGTGGACGGAAAGTGGTAGAGCACCTTTCCGCCTGCGTCCACCGCGTGCACGTAGTTGCCGCGCCCGGAGACCACGATCTTCGCCACCTGCCCGCGGGTGCCGGCGCGGCTCTCGTCGCGCACGGCGGGGACGTAGATGGACTGCCCGGCCTGCAGGTTGTCCAGGTCCACGCCGGGGTTCAGCTTGCCCAGCAGCTCGGGGGTGGCGTGGTAGTCCTCGCTCAGCTTTTCGCTCAGCGACTCGTAGCACGAGCAGCTGAGCTTGGCGTGCTCGTAGATGTCTTCGGGGATCTTGTTGAACGGCCCCTTTACGTCGTCCGCCGTGAGCGTCTTGCGGACGACCAGCTCCCGCGGGTTGCCGGCGGCCTGCCGCAGCCGCTGGAAGGTGGCGCTGTCCAGCCGCGCCGTGGCGGGCAGCCCCTCGCGGCGCTGGAACCAGTAGAGCGCCTGCACGGTGTTCTTGCCCCAGCGCCCGTCCATGATGCCGGGGGAGAAGAGGGCGCGGTCCAGCAGGATCTGCGTGCGCAGCACCGAGGGCCCGGCCACGTCGCCGGCAAGGGGGACGAACTGGCCGCCGCTGTTGATCGCCTGCGCGTCGATCTGCTCCCACTTCTCGGGGTTCACGGCCGCCGGGGCGCCGGAGCCGGTGGTGTCCAGCTGCACCAGCTCCTGCCAGCTCATGTCCAGCCGCGCCTTCTCCATCTCCTCGGGCGTCATCCGCGGCGCCTGCCGCTCCCACGCCACCGCGACGCCGTTGGGATTGGCGGGCGCCTGCGCCGCCGGCTCCGCCTGCTTCTCCGCCGGGTCCGCGTCGCCGCCGCACGCGGCCAGCAGGAGCGCCGTGAGCGCCACGGATGCATATCGATTGATCATGGTCCCTTCATCCCTGTGTTCATCGGAAAGCCGCCCGCCCCCGGGAGGGACGGGCGGCTTCGCGCCGCAGGATGGCAGGTTCCGGGCCGCGGGAAACGGGTGAACGGGTGAACGGGTGAACGGGTGAACGGGTGAACGGGTGAACGGGTGAACGGGTGAACACGGGGACACGGGGACACGGGGACACGGAGATACGGGGATACCGGGATACCGGGATACCGGGATACGGAGACAGGGGCGGCCCCGCGTGGATGGGCGTCTAGATTGTCCCGTGGCGATTCTGGCGTTCGTCCAGGCCGCGGTCAGCGTCCTCATCCTGCGCGGGGGCCGCTCCCGCTGCCGGCCGGTCCAGGGTCCCGCCAACCTGGCGGCAGCGCGGCCAGGACTCTCCCTCACCCCGTCACCCGTTCACCTCACCCCCTGCGCCCCGTGTTGATCACGTTCACCTGCCGGAAGCGCGCGGCGGGGGAGCCGTGGGAGACGGCGTTCAGCTGCGACGGCTCGCCCTTGCCGTCGAAGAAGGTGCCGCCCACCCAGTAGGTGCCGGGGCCGCCGACCAGGTCCATGGAGTTCCAGAACTCCGGCGTGCGGATCTGGTAGGCCACGTCGCGCAGCATGGCGCCCTTCTTACCGTTCTTGATCTCCCACGCCACCTGCCCGCCGAACTGCCCATTGTAGCGCTGCTGGTCGATGGAGAACGAGCCGTGCCCGTCGATCAGGATGCCGTTGTCCACGCCGCCGATGAGCTCGTCCAGCGGCACGTCGCGGTCGGGGTGCGGCATCAGGTTCACGTTTGGCATGCGCTGAAACTGCACGTCGCTCCAGCTTTCCGCCGTGCTGTTGCCGTGGCTGCGCACCGGCCGCCCCGACTCGCGGTACCAGTCCGCCAGCATGGGTGCCTGCTCGCGGGTGGTCTGCAGGTCGTTGAGGATGCCGTTCTTCACGATCAGGTACTCGTCGGGGCGCACCCCCTCGTCGTCCCAGCCGATGGTGGCCAGCGAGCCCGGGGCGCTGCGCTCCGCCTGCACGTTCATGATCTCCTGCCCGTAGCGGAACTTGCCCAGAAAGTCCCGCGGCGGGTGGATGAACGAGGTGCCCGCGTAGTTGGCCTCGTACCCCATGATGCGGTCCAGCTCGGTGGGGTGCGCGATGGACTCGTGGATGATCAGCCGCAGGTGCGTGGGAAGGAGCACCAGGTCGAAGCGCCCCTGCTCCACGGGCTTCGCCGTCAGCTTGGCGGCCGCCTCCTCGGCCCAGACGGTGGCGCGGGCGGGGAGATCCGAATCGACCACGTACTCGTAGCCCAGGCCGCGCGGGGGGACGTCGGTGCTCTGCCGGGTCTGGAAGTCCGATCCATCTTCCGCCACCGCGGTGACCGTCGTTACCGGGTAGGTGCGGGTGAGCGTCTGCGTGATGTACGAGCCGACGGTGCTGGCGAAGACCTTCTCCTCGCGGACGAAGAAGACGGAGGTGTTTACGAAGCGCGCCCGCGGCACCCGCATGGCCGCCTCGTTGGCCTGGATGAGCAGCGCCACCTTGTCCTCCACCGCGACGCCGAACGGATCGATGCGCATGGGCGACTCCCAGCGCGCGTCGGGATACGCCTCCACGGGGGCCAGCTCCACGGGGCGGGTGAGCGCCCGTGCGTTGGCCCGCGCCTGCGCCACCGCCTGCCGCGCCACGCGCACCACCTCCTCCGCGTTCACGTCGCGGCTGGCGGCAAAGCCCCACGCGCCGTCCGCCAGCACGCGCACGCCAAAGCCGTACGTCTCCGCGTCGTCGAAGCTGGTGATCTGCCGCTCGCGGGTGCCGATGGACTGCGTGCGGTTGCGCTGGATGCGCACGTCGGCGTAGCTGGCGCCCGCGGAGCGCGCCGCGTCCAGGGCCCGCGCGGTCAGCTCGCGCTCGTCGGCGTCCTGCATGCTGCCCGCGTGCAGGCGCTGCGGCTGCAGCAGCGCCAGCCCCGCCGCGCCCACGGTGCCGCGCTGGATGAACTCCCGGCGTTTCATGTGATCAGGATCTGGAGAGAGGACGTTGATGCAGATTTTTTAGCATCATCATGCGTTCGTGCCGTTTCCGCAAGGTTCTTCGGTCCGGAGCGGGGAAAAGATGGAAGGGACAAAAGATGGAACGTACAGAGGAACGGAGGATGAAAGAGAGGAACAGAGCAAAGCGCCTCGATGGGACTCGCTTTTCCTCTGTTCCTCTGGCTGTTCTCTAATCCTCTGTACCTGACCGTCTTTTTTAGCGGCGCGGCGATGTCCGGGCGAAATCCGTAGCGGCCGGCGCCGGTGCGGGCCTGGCAGGTGCCGAGGCGGGACGCGCAGGCGTGGTGTCGGTGGCGGGGCGCGGCGCGGGGCGGGTGCTGTCCGGGCGCGGCGCGGCGACCGTGTCGCGGCGCGTGCTGTCCGCGGAGACGCCGAGCACGGCGGGCTGCGAGGGACGCGGCGTGGTGGTCACGGGCGGGTCGGCGCCGTCGCGCGTGCCGCGGAAGGCGACCGGGGTGCCGGGCGCCAGCCGCTTGCTGAGGAACGTCGCGTCCCAGTTGGTCAGCCGCACGCACCCGGCGGACTGCGCGTAGCCGATGGTCTCCGGACTCTTGGTGCCGTGGATGCCGTAGTGCGGCGCCGAGAGCGCCATCCACACGCGCCCCACGGCGCTGTTGGGCCCCGGCGGGATGAGCGCGTTGGGGCGGTCGTCGGGAACGTGCGCCAGCAGCTTGGGCTGGTAGTTCCACCACGGGTCCGGGTGGATGGACGTCACCCGGAAGTCGCCCGCGGGGGACGGGTCGTAGCTGGAGCCCAGCGTGGCCGCGAAGTGGTAGAGGATGGTCCCGGCGGAGTCCAGCGCCTGCAGGTAGTTCCCCGTGCCGCTCACCACGATCTGCTTCACCACGCCCGCGGGCGGCGCGCTGGCGTCGCGCAGCGCGGGGACGAACAGCGTGTCCCCCGCCACCGCGGAATCCAGGTTCACCCCCGGGTTCAGCTTGCGCAGCAGCTCCGCGGACGACGCGAAGGTCTCCGTCAGCTTTTCCGTCAGCGACTCGTAGCACGAGCACCGCAGCCGCGCGTGCTGGTAGATGTCGGAGGGGATCTGCACGAACGGCCCCGCCACGTCCTCCGCCGTCAGCACGTGCGCGCGCACCGTGGGCGTGGAATCCGCGCTCGAGACGGCGGCCAGGCGGGCGTAGGTGGCGGAATCCACCACGCCGGTGGCCGGCAGCGACTCGCGGGTCTGGAACCACTGCACCGCGGTGGCCGTGTTGCGCCCCCAGCGCCCGTCCAGCATCCCCGCGGAAAACAGGGCGCGGTTCAGCAGCACCTGCACGTGCAGCACGGACGGCCCCTGGTGGCTGCGGCCCACCGGGAGCCGGTACGTCCCCGCGTTGGCCGTCTGCACGCTGATCTCGCTCCACCGCTCCGGCGCCGGACCTGCGCTCCCGGTGTCGGCGCGCACGCTCGCCGCGGACGCGGACGAGGCCGCCGGCTGCGGGCGTGCGGCCGGCGCGGCGGGGCGCTGCGCCGGCCGATTCGCGGGCCGGGCCGCAGGGCGCGGCGCCGGCTGGGCCGCGGGGCGCCGTGCCGGCGGCTGCGCGCGCATCGGCGGCAGCGCGGCGGGGCGTGCGGCGGGCGTGCCCTGCTTCGGCGCCTGCTGCGCGGTGGCCGGCGCCGCCGACAGCACGGAGAAGACGAGCGCCGCGCGGGCGGCACGCATCAGAGTAGCCATCGGGATCGTCGGGGACCCTCGGAAGATTCGCAAACCGCGCGAACGTTGAAGCTGCCGTGTGGAGACGCGAGCGCCCGGAACATAAGCCCGCGCCCCGCGTTGTGAAAGCCTTCCGCGCGCCCTGACGCCGATTCGTCGGCTGGCGTTTCCCGTTGACGGAAGCCGCTGAAAAGACGAGATTTGCTGCGTTCCGGCGCCCGCGCCGGAGATGGAGGGGTGCCAGAGTGGTCTAATGGAGCGGTCTTGAAAACCGCCGCTGGGTAACCCTCAGCCGTGGGTTCGAATCCCACCCCCTCCGTTCGATCGATCAAAACATCGGGGCAGCCTCCGCGTGGGCTACCCCGATGTTTTTGCATGAGCCAGAACGAATTCGAATCACACAGAGAAACAGAGGAGCAATCCATGGCATTCCTCTGTTTCTCTGTTTCTCTGCGTGAGCCAATCTATTCAGTTCTCCGGGATGCGCCTTTCGGGATCCGCCGCGGGAAGGTGGACGGTGAAGGTGCTGCCTTCGTCCAGCGTGCTCTCCACGGTCAGGTCGCCGCCCATGGCGCGGGCCAGCTCGCGGCTGATGGCCAGGCCCAGCCCCGTGCCCTGGCGGGTGCGCGTGAGGTCCGGATCCACCTGGACGAAGGGTTCGAAGACGGCATCCAGCTTCTCGGCGGGGATGCCGCAGCCGGTGTCGCGCACGTGGATGCGCACCTGCCCGTCCCGGCGCGCGAAGCCCAGCTCCACCTCGCCGCCGGGGCCGGTGAACTTGACGGCGTTGGAGAGCAGGTTCAGCAGCACCTGCTCCAGCTTCTCGCGGTCGGCGCGCACCCGCACCTCCGCGCCGCCGGGGCCGCGGCCGTACAGAATGCCGCGGTCCGCCGCCTGCGGCGCGATGAGCGCCTCCACCTCGTCCAGCACGTCGCCCAGGGGCACGTCGCCGATGTCCAGCGCGATCTTGCCCGCCTCCAGCCGCGCGAAGTTCAGCACGTCGTTGATGAGCCCCAGCAGGTGCTGCTGCGCGCGCTTGATGCGCCCCAGGTCCGTCTGCTGCTGCGGCGTGGTGGGCCCGCGCAGCTCCAGCTCGATCAGCTCCACGTAGCCGCCGATGGCGTTCAGCGGCGTGCGCAGCTCGTGGCTCATGCTGGCCAGGAACAGGCTCTTGGCGCGGTTGGCCTGCTCCGCCTCGGCGCGCGCCGCGCGCTCCGCCTCGTACAGCCGCGCGCGCTCCAGCGCGCTGGCGCAGTGGCCCGCCAGCGTCTCCAGGAACACGTCCACGCCGGGGTCGAACGCCTGCCCTCCGCGAAAGCTGAACCCCAGCGCTCCCAGCGCGCGTCCGTCCGCCACGATGGGCACCGCGGCGTATCCCTCGTACCCCGTCTCCGCCGCCGCGTCTGCCGCGCGGGGAAAGCGCTCCCTCCACTCCGCCAGGTTGCGCAGCAGCACCGGGCGCTGCTCCAGCACCGCGTCGGACATGGGCGCGCCCCGCCGCAGGGGAAAGCGCCGGAACCGCTCCTCGCTGGGCTGCGGGTAGCCGCGCGAGCCCACAATGGCGAACCCGGCCCCGTCCTCCTCCAGCAGGGCCATCGACCCCGCGTCGGCGCCGATGGCGTGCATCCCGTGCTCCACCGCCACCTCCCCCACCTGCGCGGGCGACAGGGCGCGCGCCATCCGCTCCGCCACCTCCAGCAGCCGCTGCCCCCGCTCCGCCGCCCGCTCCGCCGCCGCGCGCGCCCGCCGCTCGGCGTCGTGCAGCCGCGCGTTCTCGATCGACACCGACGCCCATCCCGCGATCCCCACCGCCAGCCGCTCGGCGCGCTCGGTGAACACGTCCGGCTCCGCGTGTCCGAAGAAGAGCCCGCCCAGCACCTCGCCCGTGTGTCCGATCACGGGGACGGCCAGGTAGCTGCGCACGGGAAGGTGCCCCTTCGGCATCCCGTGGTACGGCGCGCTCTGCCCGTAGCGGGGGTCCTGGAGGATGTCGCCGCTGCGCACCACCCCCTCGCCGTGGAAGGTGGGGGAAAAGACGGCGGTGTTGCGGGGCATGGGAAAGCGCTCGAACGCCTCGCGCGGGGCGCCGCTCAGGGTGTAGAGCGTGTACGACTCGCCCTGCTCGCTGAGCATGTTGTAGAAAAAGGCGCCGAACTGCGCGCCGGTGAGCGTGGTGGCCTCGTCCGTGGCCGCCTGGACGATGCGGCTGAGCTCCGTCTCGCTGGTGAGGGAGACGCCGATGCGGTGCAGCGTCTCCACCAGCCGTGCCTCGTCCTGGAGCGCGGCCTCGGCGGCGGCGTTGGCGGCCGCCAGCTGCGCGTTGGTGGCTTCCAGCTGCTCGGCCATGGCCTGCGCCTCGGCCATCTGGTGCTGCAGCTCGGCCGCGTTGCCCTGCAGCTGCGCCGCCAGCTCCGAGGCCTCAAGCGCGTGCGCCTCGGCCTCCGCGCGCTGGCGCTCCAGCCCCTGCATCAGGGCGTCGCGCTCCGCCTCCACCTGCCGCCGGCCGTGCACGTCGTGCAGGGTGCCGGCCCACTCGCGGATCTCGCCGTCGTCGTCCAGCACGGGCACGCCGCGCGCCTGGTGCCAGCGGTACGAGCCGTCCGCAAGCCGCAGGCGGTACTCGGTGCGATAGCTTTCCCTGCCGCGCCGCGCCGCATCCCAGGCGAGCAGCGTGGGCGCGCGGTCGTCGGGGTGAATGGCGCTGACCCACCCGTCGCCGCGCACCTCGTCCCGCGTCTGCCCGGTAAGGCGGCGCCAGCCGGGCATGTCGTCCACCATCCCCCGCGCGTCGGTGGTCCACACCAGCACGGCGTCGGACTCCACCAGCGCCCGCAGCCGGGCCTGGCTGCGCAGCACCTCGGCGATGGGCACCGTGGGCGCGCGGCTGTCGGCGGCGTGGGGGTCGGCCTGGCTCATCGTGGAGCGGATGGAAAAAGGAGCGCCGCCCGACCGGGTGGCCCGGCGCGCGCAGTCGCAAGCGCCACGCCAGTTTGGTGAACGGGTGAACGGGTGAACGGGTGAACGGGTGAACGGGTGAACGGGTGGAGCGACCCGCCGGGCCCGTCGTCAGGATCGGCGCGCGCTACTGACGCCCCCCATCCCCGGCCCTTCCCCACAAACTGCGCGGGGAGGGGTGGGGTGACTCGGAAGTGCGATGCGCTCCGGAGGATGTTGTCGGGCGTGCCGGCGCTTCGGAGGGCATCGAACTGCGCCCGGCGGAGCCCCCTCTCCCCCGGCCCCTCTCCTCCGCTGCGCGGGAGAAAGGGGAGAATTCGATCCCGTTTCAACAGACTGCGGCCGCGTCTGCTTTCCGGATCGCTCCGGACGCTGGGCTCGCGTCACCTCTCCCCCATGCTGTTTATGGGGGAGAGGCCGGGAGAGGGGGCCGCCCGCGGGCGCAGTGCGATATCGGTCGCCGATCCCCATCACCCGTTCACCCGTTCACCCGTTCACCTTCACCCCGCCATCCCGCCGCGCAAAAACCCCCGCCCACACCGTAATTTCCACGCGCGCCAAAGGGGGAACACTTGCCGGGGATGGCCTGTCGATTGCATCCTGTGGGACCGCTTTGCCCATGCCGTCCGCGCCCGCGTTCGCGGCGCGGGCGCGCGGGCCGCAGCCGAATCCCGGATCCGCTTGAGCTTCGTACCGTCCGGCCGCCCCTTCGCGGGCCGGACAACGCCGCCGTTCGCTTGCTGCCGGCGCCGCCCGTGGGGTGGGCGCCGGCTACCGGCTTATCCCTCGTTACACCACGCAGGAGCCTGACCCGTGCCTCAGGGTGACGACCGCAACGACGTGAATCCGCCCGCCGCCCCCGGCGGCGGCGACGGGACCCCCGCGCCGCGCCGGCGAGCGCCGCGCGCGCAGGCCGGCCCCCCCGCGGACGCCGCCCCGCCCACGCCGGCCGGCGACGCGCCGCCGCCCACGGCCGTGCGCCGCGGACGCGCGCGCTCCGCGTCCGCGGTGGGCAACGGCGCCGGCGACGGCGACGGCGCCACGGCGGACGCCTCCCCCCCGGAGACGCCGCCCGTGCCCGCGCCGCGCGCCCGCACCCGGGCGGCGGCACGGCTGGAGCCGGAGACCCCGGTGGCGGTGGGGCGCGGCCGCGGGCGGCGCGTGCCGCTGGACGTGGGCGACGGCGACGGCCGGGGCGGTGACGAGAACTCCGGCGAGCGCCGCGACCTGCGCCGGCTGCTGCTGGCCCTGCGCTCCCTGCGCGGCGGCGACTTCGGCGTGCGCATCGCCGAGGTGTACGGCGACCCGCTGATGGAGGAGATCGCCGACACCTTCAATGACATCGCGCAGCTCAACCAGCGCGTCAGCGAAGAGATCAGCCGCGTCAGCAACACCGTGGGCCGGCAGGGGCAGATGACGGACCGCGCCGCCATCGGCCCCGTGGGCGGCGGGTGGAGCAACAAGATCAACTCCGTCAACCAGCTCATCGGCGACCTGATCACCCCCACCACCGAGGTGGCCCGCGTGCTGAGCGCCGTGGCCCGCGGCGACCTGGGGCAGAAGATGGCGCTGGAGATCGACGGCAAGCCCGTACAGGGCGAGTTCCTTCGCATCGCCACCACCGTGAACACCATGGTGGACCAGCTCTCCGCCTTCTCCAGCGAGGTGACGCGCGTGGCCCGCGAGGTGGGCACCGAGGGCGTGCTGGGCGGACAGGCCGAGGTGCCCAACGTCAGCGGGACGTGGAAGGACCTGACCGACTCCGTGAACTTCATGGCCAGCAACCTGACCGGCCAGGTGCGGAACATCGCCCTGGTCGCGACGGCCATCGCCAACGGCGACCTGAGCCAGAAGATCACGGTGGACGTGAAGGGCGAGATGCTGGAGCTCAAGAACACCATCAACTCCATGGTGGACCAGCTCTCCGCCTTCGCCAGCGAGGTGACCCGCGTCGCGAAGGAAGTGGGCACGGAAGGCCGTCTGGGCGGCCAGGCTCGAGTCGAAGATGTGGCCGGCGTGTGGCGGGACCTGACCGACAACGTGAACCAGCTGGCCGGCAACCTGACCGTCCAGCTGCGCGACGTGAGCGCCGTGGCCACGGCCATCGCCGACGGCGACCTGACCCGCAAGATCACCGTCGAGGCACAGGGCGAGATCCTGCAGATCAAGGAGGTCATCAACTCCATGGTCGACCGCCTCTCCGTGTTCGCCGACGAGGTGACGCGCGTGGCGCGAGAGGTGGGCACGGAAGGCGTGCTGGGCGGCCAGGCGGAGGTGCCTAACGTCGCCGGCACGTGGAAGGACCTTACGGACTCCGTGAACTTCATGGCGTCCAACCTGACCGGGCAGGTGCGCAACATCGCCGACGTCACCACGGCCGTGGCGCGCGGCGACCTGAGCCGCAAGATCACGGCGGACGTCAAGGGCGAGATGCTGGCGCTCAAGAACACCATCAACTC
>DASUVG010000040.1:0-26445 GCA_036379135.1 Longimicrobium sp. | reverse complement strand
GGCGCCATCAGCAGGCTCGCCAGCGGCTTGCTGACGATCAGGCTGCGCCCCACGATCACCGCGTGCTTGCCGTGCGTATCGATGCGCTCGCGCCGCAGCAGCTCCATGATCCCCTCCGGCGTGGCGGGGACGAAGCCGTTGGGATCGCCCACGAAGGCGCGGCCCACGTTCATGGGGTGGAACCCGTCCACGTCCTTCGCCGGGTTCACGCGCTCCAGGAACGCCTTGGGATTCAGGTGCGAGGGGAGCGGGAGCTGGATCAGCATCCCGTGGATCCCCGGGTCCGCGTTCAGCCCGTCGATGGTGCCGAACAGCTCGTCCGCGCTGGTGTGCGCGGGAAGCTGCACCAGCCGCGAGTGCATCCCCGCCTCATGGCACGCGCGGGTCTTGCTGCGCACGTAGACCTCGCTGGCGGGGTCGTTCCCCACCAGCACCACGGCCAGGCCGGGCACCGTGCCTTCCGCGCGCAGCTGCGCGGCCTCGGCCGCCACCTCGGCGCGGATGTCGCGCGCCACCGCCGCCCCGTCGATGATCCTTGCCGCCATGCCCTATTTCCGTTTGAACTCGCCCTGGAGCACGCGCTCGTAGGGAACGTTTACCCGCTCGATGGAGCGCGCAAGCCCGGTCGTCTCGTCGATGTCCACCACGGCGCCCTGGAGGTGGAGGTCGCCGTCCGCGGGCTGCATCCGCTCGCCGCGCGCCGCCTTGAGCTGCCGCTCGATGCTGATGTCGGCCTTCATCCCGATGATGCCGTCCAGCCCGCCGGTGAGTCCCAGGTCGGTGATGCGCGCGGTTCCCCCGGGCTGCACCCACTCGTCCGCCGTCTGGCAGTGCGTGTGCGTGCCCACGACGGCGGCCACGCGCCCGTCCAGGTAGCGCGCGAATGCCTGCTTCTCGCTGGTGGCCTCGGCGTGGAACTCCACGACGATCACGTCCGCCTGGCCCTTGAGCTCCGCGAGCATGGCGTCCGCGGCGCGAAAGGGGTCGTCGATGGCGGTCATGAAGGTGCGCCCCTGCAGGTTCAGCACGGCCAGCCGCGTCTGCCCCACGGGGATGACGACGGACCCGTGGCCGGGGTTTCCGGGCGGATAGTTGGCGGGGCGCAGCAGGCGCGGCTCCTTGTCCAGCAGGGGAAGGATCTCCTTCTTGTCCCAGACGTGGTTCCCCGTGGTGATCACGTCCACCCCCGCCTCCTTGAACTCGGCCACCGTCTCGGGCGTGATGCCGAACCCGCCCGCCGAGTTCTCGCCGTTGGCGACCACCACGTCCGCGCGTGCGTCGGCCTTCACCAGCCGCAGGAGCTGCTTCAACACCCGCCGCCCCGGCGACCCGATCACATCCGCCACGAAGAGAATCCGCACGATATCTTTCGTTTCCGATGAACCTGGCTGAGATCCGGGGCCCGTCCCCGCTCGCCCCCCCTCGCGGAGCCGGGAGAATTCGATTACCCCTCGACGCTGCTTCGCGCGCGGAGAATACACCGACTCGCCCCCGCGCGCGACCCTTACCGAAGATAATCCGAATCACTTCCGCCTGTCCAGCGGGGTGTTGCCTCGGAAAAAAGCCCGCACCTCAGGTCCCAGAGCGCGGGCGAATCACCATCGGCTCGACCGGCTCAGCGCTACTGGAACAGGGGATACGGGTTCTGCGGGACGCCGCCCCAGTATTTCTGAGGATCGGTCGTGGTCGATACTTCGAAGTGCAGGTGGTAGTTGCCGGGCGCGGCATCGCCCGTGTCGCCCACGTAGCCGAGCACCTGGCCGCGGCGCAGCGCCTGGCCCTCCGCGATGCCGGTCGCGTAGCGGTCCAGGTGGGCGTAGTAGTAGATGGTGCGGCGGTCCGGGGCCAGCTCGTACAGCGTGATGCCGCCGCGCTCGCTCCGGAACAGCTTCATCACCACTCCGTCGGCCACGGCGACGACCGGCGTGCCGCGGGGGGCCACGATGTCGATGGCGTCGTGCCGGCGGCCCTGCCCGCGCGCCTGCTCGTAGGTGTCCACCAGGCTCGACGCCGGCACACCCTGCACCGGGATCAGCAGCCGGCTCCCGCCGGTCACCGCCGGGACGGGAGTGGCGATCGACGGAATCGGCGCCGTGGGAGCCTCCCCCGGCTCGCCTGGGACGAACGGCGCCGCACCGACGGAATCAGCCGGGGCGACGGCCACTTCGGCGACGGGCGCAGCCGGGGTAGCGTCGGCGGGATGCAGGGCGTTGCCCACGCGTGCCAGCGCGCCCGGTGCGACGCGTTCGGCGGAAACCATCACCACCAGCACCGTGACGACGCCGAGGGCGAAGGGAAGCAGGAACCGGGAGATTCGCATCAGCACCGCCGCGTATGAGTTTGAGCCCCGGAATCCTTCCGGCCGGCTTCCTGCGCGAATGCGCGGGGCCGCCTCAATCCACCATGCAATATAACACGATGGCAACCAATCACTTATCCCCATCGACGACAAAAGCCCGCGTCCCCGAATCTGGAGACGCAGGCTCATCAACGCGATCGCGAAAGGCCCGTAGCCCGGATTGCGGTGCGGGCTCGTGCGTCATGGGCGGAGCGGTTGTGACGTCGCCAACGCGGCAACGCGCCAGCCGGTCTACACGGCGCGCTCCACCGACGCGTAGTACTCTGCGACGGTGCGTTTGCGGAACAGGTACCACCAGAAGGCCGGAGCATACAGCAGCAGGCCCAGCACACCCACCACGCCCACCATCGGTGGTAGCCACCGCCCCAGTGCCGCCACGACGGCGCTCAATCCGATCCACCAGATCAGAAGCCCGGCCCGCGTCCAGGAACGCTCGCGCCACAGGCCCCAGGCCAGCACTCCAGCGGGAAGGGAGCCCATCAGCAGCATGACCACCCCGAACAGCTGCACATCCGGACCGGAGAGCGCCTGGTCATCATACATGATCGGCTGGCGTCCCAGTGCCACTCCCAGAAACGCGGGTCCACCCCCCAGCGCGACAGCCGCCGTATACATCAAGGCGAACCTCAGCCCAGCGGGCCGTGCAAGGCCGCCCTCACGGGCGGTAGAGTTGTCGTTCGGAGTGAAGCCCATGCGGTCCATCACCTTGCGAGAGGGACGGGAACAGCGACAGGCCAGGAAATACGAGAGCCCGCCGGGAAGGTTTCCGGCGGGCTCATCCGTATCTCGGAGCGGAACGGCTCAGCGTGCGAAATCCACCGCGCGGGTCTCGCGGATCACGACGACCTTGATCTGCCCGGGATACTGCAGCTCGGCCTCGATGCGGCGCGCCGTGTCTTCGCTCAGCTGCGTCATCTGCTCGTCGGAGATGGCTTCGGGGGTCACCAGCACGCGAAGCTCGCGGCCGGCCTGGATGGCGAAGCAGCGCTCCACGCCGGGGAACGACGTCGCGATCTCCTCCAGCTTCTCCAGCCGCTTGACGTACGTCTCGAACATCTCGCGCCGTGCGCCCGGCCGCGAGCCGCTGATGGCGTCACCCGCGGTGACCAGGAACGACTCGGGATACAGGTGCGGCTCCTCGTCGTGGTGCGCCTTGATGGCGTTGAGCACCTGCGGGGGCTCGTTGTACTTCTTGCAGAGGTTGTAGCCCAGCTCCACGTGGGTGCCCTCGTGCTCGTGGGTCATCCCCTTCCCCACGTCGTGCAGCAGGCCCATGCGCTTGGCCAGCGTGGCGTCGAAGCCCATCTCGGCCGCCATGTTGCCGGCCAGGATGGCGACTTCCTTGGCGTGCAGCAGCTGGTTCTGCCCGTAAGACGTGCGGAACTTCAGGCGCCCCAGCACCTTGACGATCTCGGGGTGCACGCCGTGGATCCCCAGCTCGTAGAGGATCTCCTCGGCGGCCTCGCGCATGCCGTTCTCCACCTCCTTGCGCGCCTTGCCGACCACCTCCTCGATGCGCCCGGGGTGGATGCGCCCGTCCGACACCAGCTTTTCCAGGGCGATGCGGGCCGTCTCGCGCCGCACGGGATCGAAGCCGCTGAGCACCACGGCTTCCGGCGTGTCGTCGATGATGACGTCGATGCCGGTGGCCTGCTCGAACGCGCGGATGTTGCGCCCCTCGCGGCCGATGATGCGCCCCTTCATCTCGTCCGACGGCAGCGCGACCACGGAGACCGTCGTCTCGGCCGTGTGGTCGGCGGCGATGCGCTGGATGGCGAGGGAGATGATCTTCTTGGCCTCGCGCTCGGCGTCGCGCTTGGCTTCTTCCTTGATCTCGCGGATGCGCTGGGCGGCGGCGGCCTTGGCCTGCTCCTCCAGGTCGTGCATCAGCTGGCGGCGCGCCTCGTCGGCGCTCAGGCCGGCGAGGGCTTCCAGCCGGTGCTGCGCCTCGCCGATGCGGTTGGCCAGCTCCACCGACTGCTGCTCCACCTGCTTCTCCCGCTCGCCCAGCTGCTGCGCGCGGCGCTCCTGCGCCTCGCCCTTCTCGTCCAGCAGGTGAAGCTTGCGGTCCAGCGTCTCGTTGCGCTCCTGCAGCCGCCGCTCCAGGCGGTCCACCTCGTCGCGGCGCTTGGCCTCTTCGCGCTCCCACTCCTCGCGCGAGCGGATGGCCTCTTCGCGCCCCTTGAGCACCTCGTTCTTGCGAAGGCTCTCGGCCTCCTGCTGCGCGGCGGCGCGAATGCGGTCGGCCTCGTCCTCGGCCGTGGCCTTCGCGGCCACCAGCCGCGCCTGGGTACGCGAGTCGGTGACCGACTTCCCGGCAAAGAAGCCGACTGCGCCCGCGATGACGGCCGCGGCGACGATCAGCAGAATGTCCATTGTGTGTCTTTTATCTCAGCGCGGGCGTACCCGCGGCCGGTGCAAATGAAAACGGTGGCCGAGCCCGATCACCCCGCCACCGTTGAGTGCTGAGCCCTGCTCAGTCCGCGCGGCGGCACGGGGCCGCAACGGGAAAACATACGCTCAGTTACGCGATTGTGGCAAGAGCAGCGGACACCGTGCGCGGCCCGGCACGGCGATCCCCGTCGGCGCCGCGCCGCGGCATCCGGGGTGATGGAAGGGGCGCGGCGCCCGGCCTGCCACAGGCAGATGAGGGCGATCACGCGCAGGCCCGGGACGATCAGGTATTCCACCAGGTACGGCTCCGCACCGAACCCGCGGCACCGGCGATTTCAGGCAGACGCTCCAGCCGTCCGAAGGCTCACCAGATTGCGCATCAGGTTGTGGGATCGGCCCGGTCCATCACGCTTCGGCAGGCACCCTGGTCTCTACGGTCCCCGCAAAAAAAATTGCCATGGCACCCTGCCGCGCCTCCATCCGTCTACCGTTCCCGCGGCCCCTCGGGAAGTCCGGAGCGCTCCCGGCCAGAACAGCACCCCGACACTGCGGTCGCGCCCGATCGGCGAATCCGGACCCGGATGCGCTCGAAAGCACGTCGCGCGGCACGAGAAAACTCCGCTGACTCTGCTAACTCTGCGTGAGGCCAATCTTTTCAGGCGGAATGCGCTGGAGCCGGCCGCAATGCGGATTGCCGCGAATCAGCCAGGCGTCTGCGCGTCTTCGAGCATGGCGGCGAGCTCCGCGGTCTTCCGCTCGATCTCGGCGCGAAGGCGGTCGGCCTCGGCGCGGGCGCGGAACAGCTCGTCGGTGATGGAGAGCGAGGCGAGGATGGCGGCGCGGACGGGCTCCAGCGTGGGAAAGCTGGGGAGCGCGCGCAGGGTGTCGTCCACGTGCTGGGCGACGGCGCGCGTGTACTCGGGCGGCATGTCGGAGCGCAGCACGTGCCGCTCTCCGGCGATCTCCACCGTGACGGACTGCCGCGCGGGCGGGGCCTTGCGGCGGCTCACGGGCGGTTCTCCAGCACCGACAGGCGCGCCAGCAGGCCGCTGACCCGCTGGCGCGCCTCGGCGGCGCGGCTGGTGAGCACGGCGTTCTCCGCCCGCAGGCGCCGCAGCTCGTCCCCCGCCTCGTCCGACGGCAGGGGGCCCAGCGAGGTCAGCTGCTGCAGCTCCGTGCGCAGCCGCTGCACCTCGTGCTCGGCCTCCAGCGCGCGGCGCCGCCACTCGCCCAGGGCGGACGCGGCGCCGCGGGCGGCGTGCTCCAGCCGCTCCCACGACGGCGTCTCGGCCGGCGCGGGCACGTCCGCCGGCAGCACCGGCGGATCAGCGGCGCCGGACACCGTGCCGCTCCTCCAGCGCGGCGAGCACGCGGGCCACGGCCCCATCCACCTCCGCGTCCGTCAGGGTGCGCTCCGGCGCCCGGAACCGCAGCCGGAACGCCAGGCTGCGCGTCCCCTCCGGAATCCCCGCTCCCTCGTACAGGTCGAAGGGATACACGTCCTCCAGCAGCGTCCCCGCCGCCTCGCGGATGGTCGCGGAGACGTCCGTCCCCCGCACCGCCGTGGGGACGATGAGCGCCAGGTCGCGCTCGGAGCCGGGGTGCACCGGCAGCGGCTGGTACGCCACCGCGCGCCGCGACGCCGCCGCCGCGGGAAGCCGCACCTCCAGCACGAACACCGGCCCGGCCCACGCGGGCGCATCCACCTCGCCCTCCGCGGCCACGCGCCCGTTGCCCACCTCCTTGCCGTCGGCCGAGACGACGAGCCGCCCGTCCGCCGCGTCCACCACGGCGCCCGGGTGCTCGGCGGCGAGCTCCTCCATCAATCCCTTGAGGTCCCACACGTCCCAGTCCGGCGCGGGGCCGGACCAGTGCGGCGGCCCGCTGGTGCCCGTGAACGCGGCGGCCACCCGCCGCTCCTCGCGCGGCAGCCCGCCGCCCGTCCCCGCGGCGAAGACGGTGCCCACCTCGAACAGCCGCACGTCGCGAACGCCGTGCGCCAGGTTGTGCTCCAGGCGGCGCAGCAGCCCGGGAACCAGCGTGGTGCGAAGGAACCCCTCTTCCGCGGAGAGCGGGTTCAGCAGCGGCACTGCGCCCGCCGACTCCGGCGCGAACCCCGTGGTCACCGACTCCAGGAAGCCCCAGCGGGCCAGCAGATCGCGCACGCGCCGCTCCACCGCCACCGACGGGTGCTCGGGGACGGCGGTGGGGCGGAAGGGGAGCATGGCCTCGGGGAACGAGCCGTAGCCGCGGCGCCGCGCGATCTCTTCGATCACGTCGATCTCCGACGCCACGTCCGGACGAAATCCGGGCACCAGCACGCGCATGGGCCGCGGTTTGGTGTTCACCTCGAAGCCGATGGGCTCCAGCAGGTCGCGGATCTCCTTTGCGTCGATCGGCACGCCCAGCACCTTCTCCACCCGCTCCTCGCGCACCCCCACCTTCAGCCGCTCGAAGGTGTGCGGCACCAGGTCCACCGCGCCCACCGCCTGCCCGCCCGCCACGGCCAGGATCAGCTCGATCACGCGGTTCATCGCCGCGGGCTGCCCCTCGGGGTCCACGCTGCGCTCGAAGCGGTGCGACGCGTCGGTGTTCAGCCCCAGCCGCCGCGCCGTCCTGCGCACCGCGCGCGGATCGAAGAGCGCCACCTCCACGAACAGGTCCGTCGTGGACTCGCTCACCTCGCTGTTGGCGCCGCCCATCACCCCGCCCAGGGCCACGGCACGCTCTCCGTCCGCGATCACCACGTCGGTGGGCTCCAGCACGCGCTCCACCCCGTCCAGCGTGGTCAGCCGCTCGCCGTTCTGCGCGCCGCGGACGACCACGCGCCCGCCGCGCAGCAGCGCCAGGTCGAAGGCGTGGATCGGCTGCCCCAGCTCGTGCAGCACGTAGTTGGTGGCATCCACCACATTGTTGATGGGGCGCGCGCCGATGGCCCGCAGCCGCGTCGCCAGCCACTCCGGCGAGGGGCCCACCGTCACGCCGCGGATGACGGCGCCCATGTAGCGCGTGCACCCCTGGTC
Organism: Longimicrobium sp.; assembly: GCA_036379135.1. Classification (GTDB taxonomy): domain Bacteria; phylum Gemmatimonadota; class Gemmatimonadetes; order Longimicrobiales; family Longimicrobiaceae; genus Longimicrobium. The sequence goes on along the minus strand of DASUVG010000040.1, from coordinate 18,669 downwards.
GTCCTGGATCTCCACCTCCAGCCCGGCCACGTCGCACTCGCGGCGGCCCTGCTTTACGGGGCAGGCGTGGCCCCGGTCGTTGGGAAAGTGAGGCAGCTTGATGCCGTCCTCGCCGCCCGGCGCCAGCTCGCGCGCCACGCCCAGGTGCGACAGCAGCTCGCCGCGGTTGGGCGTCACGTCCACCACCAGCTGCCAGTCGTCCAGCCCCAGCGCCTCGCGAAAGCGGGTGCCGGGCTTGAAGTCGCCGCGCAGCGTCATCAGCCCGGAGTGGTCGCGCCCCAGCCCCAGCTCGCGCGCGGAGCAGAGCATCCCCTCGGAGGTCTCGCCGCGGATCTTCGCCTGCTTGAGGGGCTCCGCCGCGCCCGGCAGCAGCGACCCGACAGGCGCCAGGGGATAAAGGCCGCCCGCCTCCACGTTGGGCGCGCCGCAGACCACCTGCAGCGGCGCGCCGCCGCCGGCGTCCACGGTGCAGATGCGCAGGCGGTCGGCGTTGGGGTGCTGCCGCACCTCGTCCACGCGCGCGATCACCACGTCGCCGATCTGCCCGCCCAGGTCCACGATCTCGTCGACGGGCGCGCCCAGCATCGCCAGGCGCTCGGCGAGCTCCTGCGGGGTGCCCCGCAGGCCGGGGGCAATGGATTGGAGCCAGCGATAGGAGATGTTCATGAAACGTCGGGGAATAGGGAATAGGGAATAGGGAATAGCGGTCGATGATTTCGGTGCGTCCGCGGGCTCCCTGCCCTCCTCCCGGTGTTTGTCGTTGCTTCAGCCTCTCAGGACAAAGGGGATGAGGATGGGAATCGGAATGCCTGCGTTTCCGCTGCAGGCTATTCCCTATTCCCTATTCCCTATTCCCTATTCCCTTTCTTCTGCCTCACACGAACTGCTTCAGGAACCGCATGTCCGACTCATACAGCAGCCGGATGTCCGGCAGCCCGTAGCGCTGCATGGCGATGCGGCCCGGGCCCATGCCAAAGGCGTAGCCCGTGTACTTCTCCGGATCGTAGCCCACGGCCTTGAACACGTTGGGGTGCACCATCCCGCTCCCCATGATCTCCATCCACCCCGTCTGCTTGCAGGCGCTGCACCCCGCGCCCTTGCAGATGCGGCACGACACGTCCACCTCCGCCGACGGCTCGGTGAAGGGGAAGAACGAGGGGCGAAAGCGCGTCTTTGCGTCCGCGCCAAAGAAGCGGCGCACGAACTCGCCGATGGTGGCCTTGAAGTCGGCGAAGGTGATCCCCTCGTCCACCGCCAGCCCTTCGAGCTGCGCGAAGCCGGGCGCATGGCTGGCGTCGAACGGGTCGCGGCGGTACACCATGCCGGGGACCACCACGCGCACGGGCGGCTGGAACTGCTCCATCACGTGCGCCTGCGCCGGCGACGTGTGCGTGCGCAGCACGACGCCGTCCGCCAGGTAGAAGGTGTCGTGCATGTCGGCCGCGGGGTGGTCCAGCGGCGTGTTGAGCTTGCTGAAGTTGTACTCGACGGTCTCCACCTCCCGCCCCGCCACGCGGCTGAAGCCCAGGTCGCGAAAGATGTCGCAGATCTCGTCGATCACCAGCGTCACCGGGTGCACGCCGCCCTCCCAGCGCCGCCGGCCGGGAAGGGTGAGGTCGATGCGCGGCCCCTCGTCCGCGGCGCCGGCGAACCCCGCCTCGCGCTCCTCCAGCAGCGCGTTGAGCGCTTCCTTCACGCGGTTGGCCTCGGCGCCCACCGCCGGACGCTCCTCGGCGGTGAGCTCGCCCAGGCGGCGCAGGATGCCGGTAAGGCGTCCCTTGCGGCCCAGGTACTCGATGCGCAGCGCCTCCAGCGCCGCGGCGTCGCCGCCGGCGCGCACGGCGTCCAGCCCCTCCGCCTCCAGCGCCTTCAACTGTCCGATCAGCTCGTCGACCGCCATCGCCATGTGCGTGTTCAGGATTTGTCAGCCGTCTCGCCCGGCCGCCCGCAGCGGGCCAGCATCGTCTGGATCATCCGCGCGGGCGAGCCCAGGGCCTCGCTCCGCAGCGCCTCGTCCGCCGTCCCCCGCCCGATCATGACCCGCGCGCCCTCTTCGGTGACGTTGGTCATGCCGCCCGTCCCCGCGCCGGCGTCGATCATGATCGACGTGATCGTCTTTCCCGTGTGCCGCAGCTCGGAGTAGCTGTGCAGCGCGCCGGCCGAGTCCAGCATCACCGTCACCTGGCGGATCTCGTCCGGGGCGGCGGGAAAGCTCATGGCCACCGTCCCCATCCCGTTCGGCAGGCGCCGCGACGCATTGCACCGGCCGCTCGCGGCGTCGCTCCCCGCCACGGCGGGAACCAGCCCCGCCAGCCCCACCTCCTCCATCCGCACGCCGTTCACGGTGCGGACGGGGTCCGGCTCGCGCGGGCCGAGCCGGCCCAGCACGTACACCGCAAGGACGAACAACACCGCCCACCCGGCAAACACCTTCAGCCGTTCCACCATCGTCACCCATGAACGCGGACCGGGCATTCTCCCCAGCTCACAAATTGAGCGACTGGAGCGCGGTTTGGCTACCCCGGAGGAGAGAGAGGACCGGGAGACATGGGGACCGGGGGACACGGGAAAGGAACGCGACGCCCGAATTCGTCCCAGTCACCCATTCCCTGCCCCCTGTCTCCAAAACGAAAGCGGCGCCGGAGGATCAACCCCGGCGCCGCTTGCGCAAGCCGAAAACCGTGTGCTGCGCTCAGGCAGCCAGGCTCGACTTGGCGGCGCTGGCCAGCTGCGTAAACGCGTTGGGATCGCGCACCGCCAGGTCGGCGAGCACCTTGCGGTCGATCTCGATGCCGGCCTTGTTCAGGCCGTCCATCAGGCGCGAGTACGAAAGCTCGTTCTGCCGCGCCGCCGCGTTGATGCGGATGATCCACAGGCGGCGGAACTCGCGCTTGCGGTTCTTGCGGTCGCGGTACGCGTACTTGTGCGCCCGCTCCACGGCCTCCTTGGCCGTCTTGTACAGGTTCTTGCGGCGGCCAAAGTAGCCCTTGGCCTGCTTGAGGATCTGGTTCTTGCGCTTCAGTCGCGCAACGTTGGTGCTTACACGCGGCATCTCAGCCTCCCGTTACAGAAGTTTCGTCGGTTGCGGTCAGGAGGCGAGAAGGCGCTTTACGCGCTTCTCGTCGGCCTTGGCGAGCATGGTGGTGCCGCGCAGCGCCCGCTTCCGCTTCGGCGACTTCTTGGTCAGGATGTGGCTGTGGAACGCGCTCCCGCGCTTCACACGGCCCTTGGCCGTGACCTTGAAGCGCTTGGCGGAGCCGCGGTGGCTCTTCATCTTGGGCATCGTTACTACCTTTCGTCCGCCGCCGATACGGCGGCGGTGGGTTGGCTGGTCTGCTGCTGCGGCTGCGGCGCCTTGACCACGGGGGCAAGCACCATCACCATGCTGCGGCCTTCGAGCATGGGATGGGATTCCACCTTGGAGACTTCCTGCAGCTCCTGAAACACCCGGTCCAGCACCTTTCGCCCGTACTCCGGATGGGCCATCTGGCGCCCCCGGAACATCATGGTGAGCTTGACCTTGTTCCCCTCTTCGAGGAACTTGCGGGCGTGGCGCACCTTGAAGTCGAAGTCGTGCTCCTCGATTCCCGGGCGCATCTTCACTTCCTTCAGCTGCACGTGGTGCTGCTTCTTGCGCGCTTCACGCGCCTGACGCTGCTCCTCGTACTTGAACTTGCCGTAGTCCATGATGCGGCAGACCGGCGGCCGGGCAAGCGGCGCGACCTCTACCAGGTCAAGCCCCTGCTCTTCCGCGATCTCCATCGCCCGTTCGATCGGCAGGATCCCGATCTGCTCACCGTCCGGACTGATGACTCGGACGGGGCTGATCCTGATCTGCCGGTTCACACGCATCTTCTCGTTGATACGCCGCTCTCCGGTTTCTCGGGGTTGGGTGCCAAACCCAAAAAAAGACGGACCTGAAGCATTCGTTCAGGTCCGTCCATGCGCTGCACGAACGGACCGGTCCCCGGGGGACGGCCGCTCGCGCCTCGCGCGGACCTGGCAGCATCGAGCGCCTCGAAAGGCGCCGAGCCGAACAGGTGGAGGACCTGCCGGTCCCCACTTTCCAGCAATTTGGCGCGGTAATCTAGCGCCGGTCCCCGCTTCGTGTCAACCGGCGGCAGGGACTTTCCCGCGCGCGCCACAGCCACCGCGGTAAGGCAAGCGACGAGACAGCCGGGCACAGCGGCGCCGGTCAGGGAATCGTGACCCACCGGCTGTCCTCCCGGCGATTGAAATCGCGGCTGGAACGGCACGAAGTCCGCCTGCGCGGACTGTAGCCGCTGGTTGGGTGGGCCACAGCCGGCCACGAGGATTCCGACAGTAGATTCCTCAGTCGCGCGCCGGATGCTGCGCCGGGGGATGGTCCTGCGCGGCGCTTCTTCGGACAGAGGTTTGCGGCGACGTCATGCCCTTGGAAGCCCCGCGCAGTTTGCGGGGCTTTCCGCTGTTCCAGCCGCGGGTTCACCCGCCCGGGGCCGGGGCTGGCGGTCACGCGTGCGGTGCGGCGCTCCCTCGGAATGACGATCCGGAGCGCGCGGACGCAGAAGCCCCGCGCAGTTTGCGGGGCTTTCCGCAGTTCCAGCCGCGGGTTCACCCGCCCGGGACCGAGGCCGGCGGTCACGCGTGCCGTGCGGCGCTCCCTCGGGATGACGATCCGGAGCGCGCGGACGCAGAAGCCCCGCGCAGTTTGCGGGGCTTTCCGCTGTTCCAGCCGCGGGTTCACCCGCCCGGGACCGAGGCCGGCGGTCACGCGTGCCGTGCGGCGCTCCCTCGGAATGACAGAGGTAGAGGTTTGCGCCGACGTCATGCCCTCGAAACCCCGCGCAGTTTGCGGGGCTTTTCCGCAGTTCCAGCCGCGGGTTCACCCGCCCGGGACCGGGGCGGGCGGTCACGTTCCGTGCGGCGCTCCCTCGGGATGGCGATCCGGAGCGCGCGGACGCAGAAGCCCCGCGCAGTTCGCGGGGCTTTCCGCTGTTCCAGCCGCGGGTTCACCCGCCCGGGACCGAGGCCGGCAGCAACACATCCGACGCGGCCGGTGCCCGGTTCCATCACCAGTCCCGCACGCCGTGGATGCGGTTCTGGTCCTGCTTGAGCTGCTGGCGCTGGATGCGCTGCTCGCGCGCCTCTGCGCCGGCGAGGATGCGCTCCGCCTGCTCGCGCGTCATCGGGCGGCCCGCGCCCTCGTCGGCAGTGCCGGGCTGAGGCTGCGGGGTGCCGGGCGTGGGCGGGTTCTGGCCACCGCCTCCGCTGGGGCTCTCCTTCTCCTCATCGTCCCCACCCCCACCACCGCCCGCCTGCTCGCGGAGGAGGCGATTGGCGAGCTCCAGGTTCCACTTGGCGTCGGCGTCCGCGGGGTTTCGCAGCAGGGCGCCGCGGTAGTGGCGGATGGCGCGGTTCAGCCGGTCGCGGCGCTGCTCGGGGGGGACGCGGCCGCCGACGACGGGCTGCAGGTCCGCGTTGCCGGCGTTGTACTCCGCGCGAAAGCGGACGTCGGCGCGCGCGCGGGCGCGGGCGGCAGCCTCCAGGTGCGGGCGCGCCTCGTCGTGGCGGCCCAGGCGCAGCAGCGCGGTCCCCAGGTTGTAGCGCACCGTGGCGGACGAATCGCCCTCCGCCAGCGCGCGGCCGTACCCCTGCGCCGCCGCCTGATAGTCGCCGCGGTGGTACGCCCGCTCCGCATCCGCCAGCGCGCCCCCGCCGATCAGCGCGGCGGCGCCCGCGATCATCATCCACCGCGTCATCCCCTGCTCCTCCGCCGCCCGCGCTCGGCGAGCGAATCCATCGCGATCAGCAAAAGCGCCAGTGCCAGGAACCACTCGTAGCGATTGTCGGGGAGCGACGTTCCCCGCCCGCGCGACGCCCGCCCGCCCTGCGCCGCCGCGCTCGCCAGCTCCGCCACGCCGCGGGCGTCCGGCATCGAGCGATACGTGCCGCCCGTCTCCTGCGCGATGCGGCGGAGGGTCGCCTCGTCCATCCGCGAGACGGCGGGCGATCCGTCCAGCTCGCGCTTGAAGCCCTCGCGCTCCCCCGTCTCCGGGTTCACGTCCGGCACCGGCCCGCCCGCCGCCGTGCCGATTCCGACGGTGTGCACCGGCACGCCGCGGCGCCGCGCGTGGCCGATGGACGCGCCCACCAGCTCCGCCGGCTCCAGCGCCTCGCCGTCGCTCACCAGCACGATGGAGCCGCCGGTGGGCCCCTCACCCGCCCCGCCCAGCAGCGCCAGCGCCTGCCGCAGCGCGGAGTCGAGCGAGGTGCCGCCCTGGTTCACGATGTCGGGCGAGAGCGCGTCCAGGTACAGGTGGATGGCGGAGCCGTCGGAGGTGAGCGGCGAGAGCGCGTGCCCGCTGCCGCCGAACGCGATCAGCCCCACCCGCGACCCCGCGAGGCGATCCACCAGCGTCCGGGCCAGCGCGCGCTCCCGGTCCAGCCGCGACGGCGCCACGTCCTGCACCAGCATGGAGTTGGACGCGTCCAGCACCAGCACCACGTCGCCGCGGCCGGGCGCGCCGGACTCGGCCGCCCCCCAGCGCGGGCCCGCGGCGGCGACGCCCAGCAGCGCGCCGGCGGGAAGAAGGAGCGCGGCGCGCCCGCCGGGAAAGCGGCGCAGGTCCGTCCCCGCCAGCCGCCGCACCAGCGCGGGGTCGCCCAGCGCCTGCGCCACGTCGCGGCGGCGGCGCCACCAGAGCAGCAGCGCGGCCAGCAGCAGCGCGGGAAAGAGCGCGATCAGGTGAAGCAGGAAGGGATCTTCCCAGCGGATCTCCGTCACGGCACCCTCCCCCAGCGGGTGGCGCGGAACAGCCACTCCAGCACCAGCATCACCGCGCCAGCGAGGAGGAACGGGAGATACCAGTCGCTGTAGCGCACGTACCGGCGAACGCGGACGGGCGTGCGCTCCAGCCGGTCGATCTCGCTCCAGATGCGGCGCAGCGCGTCGGTATCCTTCGCGCGGAAGTAGCGGCCCCCGGAGGTGGTGGCGATCTCGGCCAGCAGCTTCTCGTCCACCGTGGTCCGCGCCATCGCGTAGCGCACGCCCACGCGGGTAAGGGCCACGGGGATGCGCGCCACCGTGTCGCTTCCCATGGCGATGGTGTAGACGCGGATGCCCAGGATGGACGCGGCGCGCGCGGCCTGGCGCGGGTCCACCTCGCCGCGGTTGTTGGCGCCGTCGCTCATCAGCACGACCACCTTCGAGCGCTCCTCCGCGCGGCGCAGGCGGGCGGCCGCCGCGGCCAGCCCGTCGCCGATGGCCGTCCCTTCGCCCAGGCCGCCGGACTGCAGCGCGCCCACGGCTTCGGCCAGCACGTCGTAGTCGCGCGTCAGCGGCACCCGCGTCATGGCCTCCGCGGCAAAGACGACCAGCCCGATGCGGTCGTTGTCGCGCCCGGCGATGAAGCGCGCGACGGTCTGCTTGGCGGCGCCCAGGCGGTTCCGCGGGCGCAGGTCCTCCGCCAGCATGGACTGCGACACGTCCACGGCCAGCACGATGGCGATCCCCTCCGACTCCTCCTCCACCACCCGCGCGCCGGTCCGCGGCCCCGCCAGCGCCACCACCAGCAGCGCGAAGGTGAGCGCGCGCAGCACGTCCGGCACCGCGCCCGCCCACCGGCCGCGCCCGCGCGACGCCTCCGCGACGGCGTCCGCCCGCGCGAACGCCACCGCGCCCGGCCGGGCGCGCCGCAGCCACGCCGCCCAGAGCGGGATCAGCAGCAGCAGGAGCAGCGCCCACGGGTTGGCGAACACGATCGTCATCGTCCCGCCCCCGCCAGATCGGGCTCCGCCAGGTCGGGCTCCGCCGCGCGGAAGGTCTGCACCCAGCGCCGCGCCGCCTCCCAGTCCTCCAGCGCGCGCTCGGGCGTCGGCCGCGTCCGCGCGAACTTCGCCAGGTCCGCGTGCGCCAGCGCCCCGGCGACGCTACCGACATCCTCTTCGCGCACGCCGGTGCGCCGCAGGTGGTCGAGAAGCTCCTCGGTGGTCAGGTCCGTCCCCAGTCGGTGGTCCACCGCCGCGGCGAACTCGCGCAGGATGCGGCTGACCTCCGCGCTGAACACCTCCACCCCGTCGGGTGCAACGACGCCCGCCGCGCGCAGCCGGTCCAGCTCCGCCAGCGCGTGCTTCCGCGGATCGGCCGGGACGACGATGCGCGGCCCGCGGCGCCTGCGCAGCCACCAGAGCGCGAGCAGGGCGAGCGCCACGACGATCCCCGCCGCGATCCACGCCCACGTCCACGAGCGGCGCGGGCCGGGGATGATGTCCTTGGGCGGGCGCGGCTGCGCGGAATCCGCCGGCAGCACCGGGCGGACGAACGGCAGGGGGAGCTGGATCGGGACCGTCCGCACGGCGCCGTCCGCCAGCGTGACGCGCGCCTCGGCCCGGGCGGAGCCGGCGGGGTCCGTCACCCACAGCACCATCGTGGTGACGGCGCGCCGCAGCCCGGCGGAATCGGGCGGATAGACGCGGACTGAATCCACCGTCTGGTAGCTGCCGTCCCGCGCCGGCGGCACCACCAGCTCCACCCGCGCCCCCGCCGGCGCCCGCACGAACACCGCCGCGCGGAATCGCCCGCCCACGGTCACCGTGTCCGGCTGCACGCGCATCCCCAGGACGGCGACGGTGTCCGCCGAGACGACTCGCGGTTGCGCCGCCAGAGGTGATCCGAGGAGCAGGAGAAGCCAGGTCGCGGTTTGGGTGATTCGCCGCGCGGGGCGCGCCCCCTCCGGGCTCGCAGACCTCGCCCACCTCCCCCAAAAAACCCTGGGGGAGGTTGGGGTGCCGACGGACCGGGGTTCGACGACCGGGATCGGACTGCGCCCGACGGGGCCCCCTCCCCCCGGCCCCCTCCCCCGCTCCGCGGGAGAGGGGGAGAATTCGCTCGCGGTTCGGCTGGACCCGGTGTGCGCGGCCTGTCGAAGCGCGTCACCTCTCCCCCAGGGTTTTTTGGGGGAGAGGCCGGGAGACGGGGCGCCCCGCGGACGCAGCTCGATGCCCCGTCGAAGCGGGATCGAATTCTCCTCTCCCCCACGCAGTTTGTGGGGGAGAGGCCGGGAGAGGGGGGCGCCGAGTGGACGCAGCCCGATCTCTATCGAAGCACAATCGAATTCTCCCCGCTCCGCGAGGAACGAGCGGGGAGGGCCCGGGGGAGGGGCACCCCGCGGACGCAGGTCGGTGTCCGTCGCAGTCGCGCTCATCGCCGCAGCCGGCGCTCGCGGCGGCGGAAGAAGGAGACGACGGCGCTGGATACGGGGCGGTCGGTGCGCAGCTCGATCTCGTCCATCCCCAGCCGGCGGAACACGCGCGCCAGCTCCGCCCGATCCCGCTTCGCGGACTTGGAGAAGCGATCGACCGCCGCGTCGGTGTCCACGTACGCCATCCGCCCCGTCTCCGGGTCCATCAGCCGCAGCACGCCCACCTCCGGCATCTCCGCGTCCGCAGGATCCGCCAGGACCACGGGGATCACGTCGTGCCGCGTGGCCACGCCGCCCAGCGCGCGCTCGAACCGCGTCCGCGCATCCGCCGAAAGCTGAAAGTCGCTGATCAGAAAGACGATGGAGCGCGACCGCAGCACCCGCCGCGCGTGCTCCAGCGCCCCCGCCAGGTCCGTCCCGACGCCCGCCGGGCGAAAGACCAGCAGGTCGCGGAGGATGCGCAGCGCGTGGCGCCGCCCCTTCTGCGGCGGGACGAACGCCTCCACGCGGTCGGTAAAGACGAGCAGCCCCACGCGGTCGTTGTTGCGCACGGCCGACATCGCCAGCGTGGCGGCCACCTCGGGCACCATCTCGCTCTTGAAGCGCCCGCGCGTGCCGAACCGCTGCGACGCGGAGAGGTCCACGGCCAGCAGCACCGTGAGCTCGCGCTCCTCCACGTACTTCTTTACGAACGTCTGGCCCGTACGGGCCGACACGTTCCAGTCGATGGTGCGCACGTCGTCGCCGGGCACGTACTCGCGCACCTCCACGAACTCGATCCCCTGCCCCTTGAAGACGGAGTGGTATTCGCCCGTGAACTGCGACGCCACCAGCCCGCGCGTGCGCAGGTCGATGCGCCGCACCTGGCGCATGACGTCCGCCAGCCCGGGAGGCGGCGCGGGTTCCGGATCGGGGGCGGGAGCGGGACGCCGCCAGCGCGAAAAGAGCGGCATCGGGGGCGTGGACCGATGAGCCGGCCGGCGTGCGGCGTGGCGGGGGCGTTTCTCCGATGCATCACCACCAGGACCGTGAAAGAGAATGAGCAGGATCACGATCAGCGCCGAAAGGGCGAGCACGGCAAACGCCAGGGTCCTGGCGAAGGCGGGAGAGAACAGCCAGTTCACGGTACGCGGACGGCCTTGAGGACGCGCCGCACCACGTCGTCGGGCGTGACCTCCTCCGCCTCGGCCTCGTAGCTGGTGAGGATGCGGTGGCGCAGCACGTCGGGGGCGATGGCCTTTACGTCCTCGGGCACCACGTAGCCGCGGCCGCGCAGGTAGGCGTGGGCCCGCGCGCACGCCGCCAGCGCCAGCGTGGCCCGCGGCGACGCGCCGTACTCGATGAGCGGCGCCAGCTCCGGCGCGCCGTACTTCTTGGGCTCGCGCGTGGCGTGGACCAGGTCCAGGATGTAGTCGGCGATGCGGTCGTCCAGGTACAGCCCGGAGATCGCCTCGCGCGCCGCCAGGATCTCGGCCGGCGTGGCCACGGGGGACACGGGGATCTCCGCGCCGGTCGACATCCGCCGCAGGATCTCCTTTTCCTCGTCGCGCGTGGGGTAGCCCACGCGCACCTTGAGCATGAAGCGGTCTACCTGCGCCTCGGGGAGCGGATACGTTCCCACCTGCTCGATGGGGTTCTGCGTCGCGAGCACCAGGAACGGCTGCGGGAGCGGAAAGGTCTCGCCGCCGATGGTGACCTGGCGCTCCTGCATGGCCTCCAGCAGCGCCGCCTGCACCTTGGCCGGCGCGCGGTTCACCTCGTCCGCCAGCACGATGTGCGCAAAGATGGGCCCGCGGTGGGGGACGAACTCGCCCGTGCGCTGGTTGTAGATCGTGGTCCCCACCACGTCCGCCGGGAGCAGGTCCGGGGTGAACTGGATGCGCTGAAAGCTGGCGTCGATGCTGTCCGCCAGCGTGCGCACGGCCAGCGTCTTGGCCAGCCCCGGCAGCCCCTCCATCAGCACGTGCCCGCCCGTGAGCAAGCCGATGAGCAGCCGGTCCACCATGTAGTCCTGCCCCACCACGCGGCGGTGCACCTCCGCGGCGATGCGCTGCAGAAAGTCCGCGCGCGGCGGGGCGGAGGGCGGTGCGTACGGCGAGGGCTGCGTCATCGGCTGTGGTTCGGTGGATCGATGTGGTTTAGATACCGGACACTACGACGAGAATCGAACTGCGTCCGCGCCGGGCCCCTCCCCCCGGCCCCTCCCCGCTCGTTCCTCGCGGAGAGGGGAGAATTCGACGTCGCTTCGACGGGGTACCGAGTGCCCGACCCTCCACCACCCCTCCCCCGCAGTATGGGGGAGGGGTCGACCGCGGTTGCGAGGAACGAGCAAAAGGCCGGTCGGGGGAGAGGGCCCCCCCGGGCTCGCCCGAGCGCTTCGCCTACACTGCTCCGGTAGCAGAGGTTTCGGCAAGATGCAGGAACGCCGCGGGCCCGTGCGGAACCGCGGCGCCATTCGTCGCCAGAAGAATGCCGCGGCGGCGCGGCCCGGGCGCGTCAGTCGTGGGAGAGCGCCCTGAGCACGGCCTCGCGCACCTCCGGACTGCGGTCGCGGAGCAGGCGCTGCAGCACGGCGCGGCCGGGGTCGCCGCCCAGCTCGCCCAGCGCGCGCACCGCCTCCACGCGGATGGCGGTGGGGATGCGGGAAAAGAATCCGCCGCCCGCCGCCCGCTCCGCCAGCACCGGCACCGCGCGCGGATCGCCCACGCGCCCCAGCGCGCGCACGATCTCCACCTCCACGTCCGCGTCCGTCTCCTGCGGCAGCCGGTTCAGCAGCGGACCCACGGCGACGGTGAGCTTCGTCAGCCCCAGCCCCAGCGCGGCCGCGGCGCGAAGGCTGGCCTCCTTGTCGTTCAATCCCTTCGCCAGCAGCGGCACCGCCTCCTCGCCGCCGATCTTGGACAGCGCCAGGATCGTTTCGCGCCGCACGCGCGCGTCGGAGTGCTCCACCGTGCGGCGAAAGTGCTCCACGGCGTCGGCGCTGCGGATCTCGCCCAGAATGCCTACCATGTTGCGCACCACGAACCAGCGCTCGTCGCCGATCATGTCCTCCAGCAGCGGCACGCCCACGTGGTCCAGCGCCACCAGCGCGTCGCGGTAGGCGCGCCGCGCTGAGACGTCGGTGGCGGCCACCAGCTCGCGCACCAGCGGCGACACCGTGTCGGCGCCCACGTGCAGCAGCGTGGAGCGCAGCCCCGTGCGCTCCTCTTCGGTGCGCGCCTTGCCCAGCCGCTGCACCAGCTCCTCGATCACCGCGCGGGTGCTCACGCGGTGAATGGCCAGCATCACCATGGCGCGGGTGGCGGCGCTGCGGCCGTGCATCTCTTCCGCGTCGCGGCGAAGGTCCTGCACCAGGCCGATGCCGCGGTCCATCATCCCGTGCGTAAGGCAGTACTGCGCCAGGAACTCCAGCCGGCTCATCACCGTGAGCCGCTCGCCGTCCGTCCCCTGGCGCAGCAGTCGGCGCAGCTCCGCCGTGTCCTCGCTCTCCACGCGGATGGCGGAGTCGCGCACCTGCTCGTACATGTCGTGCGCGTTCCACAGCTGGATTCCGCCGTCGTTCAGCCCGCCCTCCACCTGCATCGCGTCGTCGTCCGCATCGCGCTCGAAGGCGGAGTGCGCCGCATGCGCGGGCTGCACCCACGCGCCGTCGATGCTGACGCGCGCCGCGCCCGCCGCCTCCAGCGCCGACGCCAGCCCGCCCGCCGCGCGAACCACCCGCGGCGGCAGCGCGACCGCGGAGAGAAACCGCCCCAGCGACTCGCTCCCCACGTCATGGCGGATGACGACGCTCGTCACGCCGTGCTCGCACAGCCGCGCGGCGAAGCGGTCCACGTGCGCGGAGCGCGGCGGGGTGCCGCCGGCCAGCTGCAGGCCGGCGGGGGTACAGCGCAGCGACATCATCTCGCCGGACGTAAGCAGCGCCTGCGCAAGGTTGAGCACCGCCTGCGTGTGGGTGGGGTGCGTGAGGGGATAGAACTCGCTGAGGGCGTACGCCTTTGCGAGGTCCACCAGCAGGCGGCCGGGCGTGTTGGGTGAGGCCATGGCGGGTGTCTCAGCGCGTGACGCGCTCTCCCTGGTCTTTGGAACTCAGGATTTGTGCAATCGGTGCGGCGGGCGAATGGGGGTTCGCCGTGCAGCAGCCGCATGTTGGCGGATCAGGAAGATACGGGAAACGCCTCCCCGATCTGTGGCCCAGGGAAGCCGATCGTACGTATGCATGGCCGGTGCCGTCCGCACCGGCCAGTCTTCACCATAAGACGAGGCTCCGCCGCGGCGCAAACCCCGCGACGGCCCGCTCGCCCGGCGGAGCCTACCCGCGACGCCCGCCGCCCGGGCGCCCTCCGGACCTTCCGCCGCGTCCACCGCCTCCCGCCCTGCCGCCGCCGGAGCGCCCACCCGCACCGCCGGGCCGGCCACCGCCACCGCGTGCTCCACCAGGTCTTCCACCGCCGCGCGGTCCACCGGGTCTGTCACCCCCACCACCCTCACCAGCTCCACCGGCTCGGCTGCCGCCGCGGGCCCCGCCCGGACGGCCTCCGCCCGCACGGCTTCCGCCGCCACGCGCGCCGCCAGCGCCGCCCGTCCTGCCGCCCGACCGCGCACCTGCCAGCCGGCCACCGCGCGCGCCGCCGGTCGCGCCGGCGCGCGGACGGCGCGGTGCCGTCGACCACTCGTCGAGCTCGTCGCGATCCTCGTCGACGGGGGGCGGCGCACCCGGCCTCACACCCCGCGATCCACCGCGCTCCTCGCCGCCGAAACGGCCACCGCGCTCCTCGCCGCCGAACCGGCCACCACGCGACCCGCCACCGCGCTCCTCGCCGCCGAACCGGCCACCGCGCGATCCGCCACCGCGCTCCTCGCCGCCGAACCGGCCGCCGCGCGATCCGCCACCACGCTCCTCGCCGCCGAACCGGCCGCCGCGCGAGCCACCACCGCGCTCCTCACCGCCGAACCGGCCGCCCCGCGATCCGCCGCCGCGCTCCTCGCCGCCGAAGCGGCCGCCCCGCGATCCGCCGCCGCGCTCCTCACCGCCGAACCGGCCGCCGCGCGATCCGCCAGCGCGATCCGCGGCGCCGGCACGCGCCGGCCGGTCCTCGCGGTCGGGCGAGCGGCCGCGCGTGCCAGCGCCTCGATCCGCGCCGAATCCGCTGCGCGTACCACCGCTCCGCGTACCGCCCGCACGGGCACCGCCGGCGCGTCCGCCGCGCTCGGCAACGCCGGTTCGCGCTCGCGGCGCGCGATCTTCGTGGTCCTCGCGGCTGCTCCGGGCACCGCGAGCGGGACCGCGGTCCTCGTACTCGCGATCCGGACGGCTGCGCGGCGCGGGGGCGTCGTCCCACTCGTTGTCGCTGCGGGGACGGGCGCGTGAGGCGGACGGACGGACGTCATCCCACTCGTTCGTGCCGCGGCCAGCCGCGGCGTCCGCGCGCGGACGTTTCGGCGGCGCGTCGGGATCCACGGGGCGGCCGCGCTTCTCCTGGCCGGGGCGCCGCTTGTTGGCGCGCTCGTCGGCCTCGAAGCGCGAGCCGCTGCCGAACTTGGTGCCGAAACGCACGCCGGCCCGCTTCGGCGGCGCGTCACCGTCGGCCACGCGGGACCCCGACCGGGCACCGGCACGGGCAGGCGCGCGGCCCTCCGCGGCCGGCGCCTTTCCGCGCGGACGGCGCTCGCCGTCGTCGGCGGCGGGGCGGGTGCGCGCGGCGGCGGGCCGGGCGCCGGACCGGGCGCGCGGCTTCTCGGCGTCGTACGCCCCGTGCGTGTCGCGCGCCTTGGTCTTCGTCGCCGGCGTGCGGACGTGGGACAGCTCCTCCGGCTGCACGATGCGGTACTTGCCCTTGGGCAGCTCGCCCAGCTCGATGGGGCCGAAGCGCTGGCGCACCAGGCGCGTGACCTCGTGCCCCAGCGCGGCCAGCATCCGCCGCACCTCGCGCTTCTTCCCCTCGCGCAGCACCAGCTTGAGGCGCGAGAGGCCGTTCCCCGCCGGGCCCATCAGCTTCGCGGATTCCGCATGCGCCACGCCGTCCTCCAGCTCCACCCCTTCCACCAGCTGCCGCAGCGCGGCGTCGGTGGGCTTGCCGGTGGCCACCACGTCGTACTCCTTGGTGATCCCGTACGACGGGTGCAGAAAGCGGTTGGCCAGCTCGCCGTCGTTGGTCAGCAGCAGCAGCCCCTCGCTGTCGCGGTCCAGGCGGCCCACGTGAAAGAGCCCGTGGTACTTGTCGGGGAGCAGGTCGTACACGGTGCGGCGGTCGTACGGATCGATCCGCGTGGTGACGTACCCCTTGGGCTTGTGCAGCGCCAGCCACATCGTCGGCGCCACCTTCACCTCTTCCCCGTCCACCTCCACGCGGTCGATGCCGGGCACCACCGTCTGCCCCATCGCCGTGACGGTTTCCCCGTTCACCGCGATGCGGCCGTGCGTGATCATCTCCTCCGCCGCGCGCCGCGAGGCGATCCCGGACCGCGCCAGGAACGACTGGAGCCGGACCGGCTCACCCCGCTTGAGAAACCCCGGCTGCCGTGCTGCCATCTGCCTCTTCCTTGCGTTGCTCCCGTCGCGCCAGCACCACCGGCAGCTCTTCGCTGCGCGGCAGGTCGTCCAGGCTGCGAAAGCCAAAGTGCTGCAAAAAGAACTGCGTGGTTCCGTACAGCAGGGGCCGTCCCAGCCCCTCGCCGCGCCCCACCACCTCGATCAGCCCGCGCTCCTGCAGCGTCTTGAGCACGCCGCCGGCGCCCACGCCGCGAATCTCCTCCACCTCTGCCCGCCCCACCGGCTGCCGGTACGCAAGGATCGCCAGCGTCTCCAGCGCCGGCCCGCTGAGCCGCTGCGCGCCGGGCACGGAGTCGAAGCGCTCCAGCACCGGCGCGAACTCCGGCCGCGTGAGCAGCTGGTACCCGCCGCCCACCTCGTACACGGTAAAGGCCCGCGCCTCGCGGTCGTACTCCGCCCGCAGCTCGGCGATCGCCGCCTCCACCCGCTCCTCGTCCAGCGCCTCGTCCGCGCGCGCCAGGTCCGCCGGCGACAGCGGCGACTCACTGGCGAACAGCAGCGCCTCGATCACGCGGCTGGCCCGGATCACGCCGCCTCCCGCTCCTGCTTCGCGCGGTAGATCCACAGCGCCGCGAACGGACTGGACTGCCGCACCCGCACCATGCTGCGCTTGGCCAGCTCCAGGCAGGCCAGCAGCGACGCCACCGCGTGCAGCCGCGTTCCCCACGGCGCCACGATGTCGGCGAACTCCACGCGCCGCGCCAGCTGCAGCGCCGCCAGGATCTCGTGGATCTTGTCGTCGATCCGGATCTCGCGCCCGCGCACGTGGTGCACCGTCTCCGGCGCGTTCAGCCGCTCGATCAGCGCCCCCAGCGCCGTCTGCACCTCGTCCCACGTGGTCTCCAGCGGAAGGTCGGCCAGCCTGGGGGCCGGCCGCGCCGGCACGAAGCCGCGGGCGTAGATGCGGGACCGCTCGCGCTCCGCCCGCTCCAGCAGCCGCGCCGCCTCGCGAAAGTGCTCGTACTCCAGCAGGCGCCGCACCAGGTCCGCGCGCGGGTCCTCCCCCTCGTCCTCGTCGCCGCGGCGGGGAAACAGCATCTGGGCCTTGATGCGCACCAGCGTGGCCGCCATCTCCAGGAACTCCCCCGCCCGCTCCAGCTCCAGCCGCTGCAGGTTGCGGATGGCCTCCAGGAACTGCTGCGTGATCTTCGAGATGGGGATGTCGAAGATGTCGATGTCCTGGTTGCGGATCAGGTGCAGCAGCAGGTCCAGCGGCCCGTGAAAGCGGTCCAGGTCGATGTCGAACGGGCCGGCCTGGAGCGCCGCGGCCTCCATCAGAAGCCCATCAGCAGCCCGGGCGTGGCCACCGACAGCGCGGGCGAGAGCAGAAGCCGCGCGGGGATCCAGATGAGCGGCCCCAGCACGCGAAGCACCCCTGTGAGCACCAGCGCCCACAGGATGATGAACCCGTACGGGTACAGCTTGCGGTACTCCAGCCCCAGCCTGGGCGGAAGCATGTGGTAGAACACGTGCGAGCCGTCCAGCGGGGGGATGGGGAGCAGGTTGAAGACGATGAGCCCCACGTTCGCGATCACGCCGTAGAACACCATCCGGAACAGGATCACCAGCGTCTCCGGCGGCGAATCCATGCCGCGCGTGGACACCGCGATCAGGAACAGCAGCAGGGCGAACGCCACGGCCAGGATGGCGTTGGCGCAGACGCCGGCGATGGAGACCAGGATGTCGCCGCGCACGTAGTTCCGGTACTTGCGCGGGTTCACCGGCACGGGCTTGGCCCACCCCAGCAGCGGCGCGCCGGAGCCGATGGCCATGGCCGGAAAAAGGATCGTGCCGATCCAGTCCAGGTGGGCCATGGGGTTCATGCTCACCCGGCCCAGCATGTAGGCCGTGTCGTCGCCCTGCCTGAGCGCCACCCATGCGTGGGCGAACTCGTGCGCGGTAAGCGAAAGCAGCAGAACGGGGAGCGCCAGGAGAACGGCGTTGAGGTCGAAGTTCATGGACGCGCAACCTGAACGGCGCCCCGGAGCTTGTCAATACGGGAGGTGGCCCGGGGTTGACAGGTGAGGCGGGCACGGATACTTTTCGGCTTCCTGTTTTCTGGAACGCAACCGAATCACGGTGCCTGCGGGCGCCGATCCCGTTGGAGAATCAGCCTTGCCGAACGTAAAGTCCGCGGAAAAGAGAATGCGGACCAGCGCGATCCGCGCCGAGCGCAACCGCCAGTTCCGCTCCAAGATGCGCACCGCGCTCAAGAAGGTGCGCAGCGCCGAGAACGCCGAGACGGGTGCCGTCGCGTTCCGCGAAGCCGCCTCGCTGCTGGACCGGGCCGCGCGCAAGCGGATCATCCATCCCAACAAGGCCGCCCGCGCCAAGAGCCGCCTGAACGCCCGGATCGCCGCCCTCGGCTGATCCCCGCGCCAGCACGGCCGCCGATGCCCCGCCGACTGCACAGTCGGCGGGGTTTTCGTGTTTCGCGGCTCGTTGATGATCGCTCATCCCCGGCGATTGCCGTCTTTCCCTGGCGTCGCGAAGAACGCCCCGATCAGCGCGCAGGGCGGGGCACACCGGGCTTCCCTGAGGACGTCGGGAACTGCAGGCAGATGGACGCCCGGCAGGGAGCCATCCGCATTCTTTTCTGGAACACCTTTCCCGCCGCAGCGCCCCGAGGCCCACCATTCCGGCTGCACCCGATGCGCGATCCCGCGAACCGTCCTCTCGCGCGAACTTCTGCGGGAACGCCCCCGGCCTTCTCGCGGACCCAGGCTTCGCCAGATCGCGCATCGGGTGTTCGTGGAGGCCGGCTCCGGTGCGCTTGCGGCAGGAGGTCGGCGTCAGGCTGGGGACGAGGATGGCGGGATAGGTATCTCTCTAGAAAATTCTCATGGCCCCCTGCCGCGCTTCCCTCCCTCTGCCGTTCCCGACGCGTCCACACACGCGTGGAGCAACCCCCACCCGCCGCCGTGCCCTGACACC
>DASUVG010000039.1:0-8886 GCA_036379135.1 Longimicrobium sp. | reverse complement strand
CCCGCTGCGCGGGAGAGGGGGAGAATTCGATCCCGCTTCGGAAGCTTTCGTTCGCGCAAACCCTCTCCATGCGCTCCGGAAGATCAGTGCGCGTCACCTCTCCCCCAGGGTTTTTTGGGGGAGAGGCCGGGAGAGGGGGCGCCCCGCGGACGCAGTCCGGTCCACGCCGGAGCACGATCGAAGTTCTCCCTTTCTCATCAGTCTCCATTCACGCCCGCCTTCCCGCCGGGCTCCGGACGTTCGGAGCGCGTCACCTCTCCCCCAGGGTTTTTTGGGGGAGAGGCCGGGAGAGGGGGCGCCCCGGCGGACGCAGCCTGATGCCTTTCGGCGCGCGATCGAAGTTCTCCCCCTCTCCCCGCGCCCTTTACGCGGGGGAGTGGGGCACCCGGCGCACTCCATGCATCCGGCGACGCACGGAAACGAGCGGACGTGGACGAAAACCGGGAGATGCCTGATGCACAGGGTGCGCGTGGTGCGGTCGTACTACGACCAGTCGGAGCCGTTCGTCGGCAGGGTGGGCGAGGTGATCGGCCACTGGGGCGCCGACAACAACCAGGAGGGGCGCGACGGCTTCATGGTGCAGTTCGACGACGGCACCGTGGTCGGCTTCTCGGAGAACGAGGTGGAGGACGCGTCCGGCGACCAGCCCGCGGCCGGCGGCGAAGAGGCGGCCGAGACACCGGCGTGATCCGCGCATCGCGGTGCCCGTGGCGGGCGTGCCGGGTTCCGCCATGAGCCCGCGCCCCATCCTGCCCACCATCCACTCCCGTCCGCAGGACCCGGACGATGGCGACGCGTCGCTGCGGGAGGCGTTTCGCGACGCGCTCTCGGGGTGGGCGAGCGGGGTGGCCGTGGTGGCGGTGCGCGAGGACGACGAGGTGGTGGCGATGACGGTAAGCGCCTTTGCCTCGGTGTCGATGTATCCGCCGCTCGTGCTGGTGTGCATCGACGAGCACGGGCACATCCTTCCCTCGCTCCTGGCCGTCCGCCGCTTCACCGTAAGCCTGCTGGCCGAAAGCCAGAAGCGCCTCGCCGCCGGGTTCGCCGAAAAGCTCCCCTCCGCCGACGATCCGTTCACCGGGGACGACCCCGTGCTCGGCGGCTCCCTCGCCGCGCTGGTCTGCACGCTGTGGGAGGCCTACCCCGGAGGCGACCACCGCATCGTCGTCGGCCAGGTGGAGCGCGTCGTCACCGGCGACGACGAAGCCCCGCTCCTGTACCACCGCCGCCGGTACCGCGGCCTTTCCTGACGGCGGCCGAATCCGCAAAAAGATGTTTTCTCACGCAGAGTCAGCGGAGTTAGCGGAGTTTTCTCGTGCCGTATCCTCTGCTCTCCCGGTGTGATACCAGCTCCGGCAAAAGCATTGGCACACAGAGCAGCAGAGGAACAGAGAAAAGCTTCATCTCCGTTCCTCCATGCCTCTGTGTGAGATCCAATCTTTTTGCGGATTACCTTCGTCCGGCGTCTGCTCCTACAGGCGCTCGACCGTAAGCGTATACGTGCCGGTCTCCCCGTCCTGCGGGCTCACGTTGATGCCGTAAACCAGGTGGGAGAAGGGAAACGGACCCGCCAGCGTCAGCTGAACGGTGCTTCCCGGCGCATCGCCGGTGCTGTCGGACACCAGGTAGCCGTACTGGTCGTAGATCCGCAGCCGCGGGGCAAAGGACGGGGAGAAGAGCGTGACCCGTATCCGGTCCCCGGTGCGCAGCGCGATCCCGTAGTGGTTCCGCGGCTCGTCGCCGCAGCTCTGCGCCTGCACCTGGCCCGCGATGGTCACGTCCGGCACGATCAGCGGCACGTGGCACACGGGCGCTCCCGTGTACGCGGACGACCGGAGCCGATAGCTCCCCACCGGCCCGGGGAACGTCCCCGCGACGAGCTGATAGGTGCCGGCAGGCGCGAACAGCCGCAGGTACACCGAGTCCAGGCCGTTCGACGGGGTCCACGCCAGTACGCGGCCGGCGGCGTCCAGCACCCCCAGGACGGGCTTGAAGCTGGACGAGGCAACGCTGAAGTCCACGCCCCGCGCCGTCGGGAACGTCACCGTAATCACGTCGGCGTTGCGGCCGACCAGGAGGCACGCGGGGGAAAGGGTGTGCTCCAGCGTGGTGAAGAGCGTGTACGCGAGCTCCGCGCAGGCGGGGCCGCCCGTCGCGGTAAACGCCACCCCCGGCGCGCCCGCCACCGCCACGTTCAGCCGGTTGGTGCCCTCCTGCCCCAGCCGCCAGCTTCCCACCCGGGCGCGCCCCAGGCTGTCGGTGGCCACCACCCCCTGCGTCACCGTGCCGCTGCCGGCGGCGGGGGTGAAGGTGACGGTCGCGCCGGGGACCAGGTTGCCGTAGGAATCCTCCACCCACACGGCCGGTGCATGGAGCACGTGGCGGCCGGCGTTGGCCGTCTGTTCGTCGCCCTCCACCTTGCGGATGGTGGCGGGCGGGCCGGGCACCGCCGCCACCCGAAAGGTCACGCTTCCCAGGTTGGGTGCGCTGGCGTGGACTGGGTCGGACGACGGACGCGTGGTCAGCGTCAGGCGGGTGCGGGCGTAGCCCTGCGCGTCGGTACTCACGTCGTACTGGCTCAGGTGCCCCACGAACGTGGCGAAGCGGACCGGCACGCCCGGCACACCGTTGCCGAACGGGTCGCGCACGCGCACCGCGATGGCTTCGGGAAGCAGGGTCCCCACCGCGCCGGTCTGGTTGTCGCCGCTCACCTTTTCGAGCGTCACCGGGTGCGCGGCGCCGGCCGCGGCCTGAAAGACGATCGGCACCAGGCCGGCGACGGTGGCCGTAAGCGTGTTCTCCGCCGCGACGGTGCCCATCGTCCACGCCGCCGTGGCGACGCCCTGCGCGTTGGTGCTCACCGTCGCGGCCCCCACCGTCCCCTCGCCGGCCGTGACCGCGAAGCTGACGGGCACCCCGGCCATCACGCGGCCCCGGTCGTCGCTCACCCGCACCTGCGGCGCGGCGGCAACCGGCGTGCCGACCACGGCCGTCTGCGTGAGCGGGGTAAGGGCGGTGACGAACGCGGGCACCGGCGGCGCGGCCGTTCCGCCGTCGCAGCCGGCCGCCAGCAGCAGCACCAGCGCCGCGGACGGAAGGATGGATCGAGAGATCTTCATGAACGTGCGATCGCGGATGAAGGACCCGCACGACCGGCGGTCCGCTCTCGCGCGGCGCACCGGCTGCGGAATCGATGGGTTTGGAGGACGACGGGTGGGGAGCCGGAAAGAAGACGGGCGGAGTCAGCGCCTCGGGTCGCATGATAGTGCGCACCCGCGCGTCGCGCCATGTTTCCGCGCGAAGGGAGCGCCCTGGCCGTGCCGCCGGTTCGCGAAAGAGAAAGCGCCCGCTCCCGGCCGGGGAGAGGGCGCTTTCAGGCAGCGGCGGGCGTGACGATCAGCTCTCCGGGATGCGCAGCTTCTGCCCGGGCCGGATCTGGTCGTCCGCGTCCAGGCCGTTGGCGCGGCGCAGGTTCTCGACCGTCGTTTCGTAGCGCCGCGCGATCCCCCACAGCGTCTCGCCGTCGGCCACGGTGTGCTCGCGGCGGGCGGCGCCGGGCATGCGGTTTACGGTCGAGAGCGCCGGACGCGTCGCGGACGGCGTGCCGCCGGACCGCCGCTGGCCGGACGCGGACGCGGTGGATGAGGACGACGGCCTCGCGTCGGAGGCCGTGCTTCCGGTGCGCCGCTGCCCCGATGCGGACTCGGTCAATGCCCGCCGCTCGCCGGCCGATGACGCCGACGGCGTGCGGCTCCCCGACCCGCGCGCGCCGGTGGATGACGACGATCCGGACGATGCGCGGCTGCCGGACTCGCGCGGCGTGGAGGACGCGGTGGCCGATCCCGACGAGGCGCGGGGGATGCGGAGCGTCTGCCCGGGCTGGATGGTGTCGTCCTCATCCAGCTCGTTGGCCTCGCGCACCGCATCCACCGTCACGTCGAAGCGCCGCGCGATTCCCCACAGCGTCTCCCCGTCCTCCACCGTGTGCGTCCGCCCCGCCGTCCCGGTCGAAGACCCGCTCCGCCGCGCCGAAGCAGACGACGAGGAGGATGACGATGATGACGCGCGCTCCCCCATCCGCCCCGCCCCACTCTCCTCCCGCGCCGCCGACGACGCGCGCGACGAGGACGACGAGGACGATCCGCTCCGACGCTCCGACGTGCTGCTGGCCGACGTGCTCGACCCGCTCCGCCGCTCGGTGGAGGACGACGATTCGCCGCTCCGCCGCGTGGTGGACGACGTGTCGCTCCGCCGCGACGGCGATTCGCCGCGGCGCTCGCCAGACTCGGTCGCGGGGGCCTCGGCGGCGGGCGCGGGGTCGCCCAGCACGCGCGGGCCGCTGCGGGCGGCGACGCGCTGCACGGGGCGCGCGTCGAGCACGCGGACGGCATCGGCGTACAGGCGCAGGCGGTCGCCGGCGCGCAGGTTGTCGAGGTTGGCGGACAGGTTCATCGCGCGGATGCGGTCCGCGGGCACGCCGGAAAGCTCCGCCAGCCGCGACAGCGACTCGCCCTCGCGGGCGCGGTACACGCCAAAGCCGCCGCGCTGCCGGAACTCGGAGGCCGCGAACGCCTGCTGCAGCGGCGCGCCCTGCCCCAGCGGCACCCACACCCAGTAGTTGCGCGGCGCGATCTGCCGGAACAGGTGCGGGTTCAGGTCCGTGAGCTCGCTCACCGGCAGGCTGCCCACCTGCGCCAGCACCGACAGCGGCGTCGCGATGTCCACCCGCACGCTGTCGTATGCGAACCGCCGGCCGGCCGGGCTGGGCGCCGGGTACCCGAAGCGCACCGGGTCCTTGGCGATGATGGTGACGGCGTACAGCCGCGGCACGTAGCGCCGCGTCTCCTGCGCCAGGTTGCCCCGCGCCGCCACGTCCCAGAAGTCCGTGGCCCCGTACCGCCCCAGCGCGCGGTTGATGCGCCCCTCGCCCGCGTTGTACGCGGCCGCCGCCAGCGCCCAGTCGCCGCGCATGCGCCGGTGCAGGTCGCGCAGGTGGCGGGCGGCGGCGTGGGTGGCGCGGATGGGGTCCATCCGCTCGTCCACCAGCGTGTCGATGCGCAGCCCCATCCCCCGCCCCGTGGCGGGCATGAACTGCCACATCCCCACCGCGCCGGCGTGGCTGCGCACCGTGGCGCGGTAGCCGCTCTCGATCATCCCCAGGTGGTGCAGGTCGCGCGGAATGCCGTACGAGGCGAAGACGTCGCGCACCCACTCGTCGTAGCGGTCCGCCGCGCGCAGCCACCCGCCCACCACCTCGTGGCGCTGGTAGACCAGGAACTCCAGCTCCATCCGCACCCACTCGTTGGGCACCACGGGCAGGTCGTACTGCGCGCTGCCCAGCAGGTCCGCGCCCACCAGCGTGGGCGCGCCGCGCAGCTCCAGCCCCTCGTCCACGGGCGTTACCGTCTCCAGCACGGGCGCGGTGGGCGCCTCGGCGGGGAGCGGCGCGGGCGCCGGAACGGACGCCACCGGCTGGCGCCCGGGCGAGCACGCGGCGCTGAGCGCGAGCAACAACAGGCCTGCTGCGGACTTGCGGTACATCGGCACTTCGGTTCGGGATTGCGGCGGACGGGGGCGGCGCGGGCTGCCGTCAGAGGCCGAAGGTAGCGCGGAAGATGGAACTGGACCAGACGGAAGGACCGAAGCGGCTTCGGCGGGCCTCCCGCGCCCTCGACTCGTCGACCAGGAATGCGCTGCGTCGGCCGGCGCCCCCCTCCCCGGCCCTCCCCCACAAACTGCGTGGGGGAGGGAGGATCGATCCGCGGGGCCTGGAGCGCTACGGCGGACGCGTAAATGGCCGAAAGGTAGATTCCTCACTCGCACGCCGGGTGCGGAGTGGCGGATGGTTCGACCCGACGCTCCATCGGAATGACAGATTGCTTGTCGATGACGGAACCGGCTGCGGACGCGCAGGTGCCTGGGACGCCGCACGCGGCCGGGCCGCCGAGCCCGCGCAGGCGAACTTCGTGACGTTATAGCAGCGGCTTCAACCGCCCCCTGCCGATGCCTGTCGCGCGGGCTTTCATCACCCGTTCACCCGTTCACCCGTTCACACGTTCACCCGTTCACCCGCTCACCCCGCGCGCCCGTGCTCGTACAGCTCGCACAGGCGGCGCAGGTACTCGGCTTCGCGGCGGGCGTCGGCCTCGGGGCCGTGGCTCAGGCCGCGCAGCACGCGCCAGCGGTGGAACGCCAGCTCGCTGGCCACGCGGTGCAGCTCCCGGCGCGCCTTCCACCGCTCCACGCCGCCCCGCTTCCACGCCTCCATGCTGGCCCGCATGCGCCGCCGCACCTCGCACAGGCACTCCAGCTCCTGGTCGGAGAGCACGCCGTCGCCCACCAGCGGCGACAGGTGCTCGCGCAGCACGCGGCTCTCGCGCAGCAGCGAATAGTAGATCAGCGCCAGCACGCCGATGAACGCCGGCAGCATCACCAGCAGGTACAGGGCGAAGAACCAGCCTTCGAAGGTGGCCGCCAGGTTCCACAGCGAGTGCAGCGCGATGGCCACCGTAAGCCCCACGAACGGCGCCGCCCAGCTGCGCGCCTCGCCGTGGCGCTCGCGCACCAGCCCCAGGCCGATGCCGAACATGCTGGTGAACAGCGGGTGCGCGAATGGCGACAGCATCCCCCGCAGAAAGAAGGTCACCATCGAGTTGTCGCCCCCGTCGGCGATGGCCTGGCCGTAGTACTGCACGTTCTCGATCATGGCGAAGCCCAGCCCCACCATGGCCGCGTACACCACGCCGTCCACCACGCCGTCGAACTCGTCCTTGAGCTCGCGGAACAGCACGAAGAGGGCGAAGCCCTTGGCCAGCTCCTCCACCACCGGCGCCGTCACCAGCCCCGCGAACAGCTCCGCCGCCTCGTCCCCCGCCACCGCGCCCAGCACGTCGGTGCTCAGCATGTTCACCATCAGCGCCACGAACACGGCCACGGTGGCGCCCCAGGCGAACGTCTGCAGCAGCGTCTTTGGCGGCTCCGGCTCGAAGCGGTCCAGCCAGAGCACCAGGATCACGTAGACGGGAACGGGGACGATGGCCACCAGAAAGCCCAGCCCGAACGCCCGCAGCCCCAGGTCGCCCGCGATGAGCCCCAGGCTCAGCACGCCGCACACCAGCGCCCCGCGCGTGAGCATGGGGTGCGGCTGCGCGGGAAGCTCGTGGGGGTGGTACAGCAGGTCGAAGAAGCGGTGCTCTCCGGTGGACATCGGTTCGGATCAGGGGATGAGGTGCGGCTCGGTGTACACGCCGAACAGTTCCTCCAGCACGCGGCGGCGGTGGTCGAAGATCACCTGCAGCCGCGGCGCGATCATGAACGGCGCCAGCGGCCGGGCGCGTTTGGGGAGCGCGTAATGCACGATGTCGCGCATGGCCACGCCGCCGGGGATCTCGCGGAACAGGTGCTGGTGGTGCCAGAAGCGGTACGGCCCGAAGCGCTGCTCGTCGACGAACATGTGCGGCTCGTCCACGTGCGTGATCTCCGTCACCCAGTCCACCGAGATCCTGAACAGCGGGCGGATCTGGTAGGTGATGATCATTCCCGCGTACATCCGCTCCGGCAGCGGCGAGGTCACCTTGAACCCCATCTCCGGCGGCGTGATGCGCGGCAGGTTGCGCGGGTCGCTGAAGAAGTCCCACGCCTCCGGAAGGCTCACCGGCAGCCGGATCATCCGCTCCAGCACGTTCAGCTTCATCGTCCCCTCCTCCTCACCCGGTGCCGGATTCGATCGCCTCGTCCCCACGCCCCTTTCACCGCACCCGCCCACCGCGTGCCAGCCCGCGCACGACCAGCGCCACGGCGCGCGGCACAGGCGGCGGCCAGGGGAGCGCGAGCGGAGGCGGAAGGGATCAAAACGGGGGCGCCGGGCGGATGGAGGTGGTTGCGCGGATTGAACCTACGCGCAATCCGCGCACTTCGGTAGCCCCGTGTGCGAACTTTATCGCACCTGCGCCGCTTCGGGATGGACTGGACGCGGACCACGCACCTTTGCCGAACCCGTCCGGGCGCCACGGGGTCGGATGCCCGGGGCGAAGGCCGGGCGCGACATTCCAACGCGTGCGGGGCCTTGACTTTACACGCGCGTTTCCACTTTATCCACGCGCCTCGTCTTCCTCATCCATCTCCCCGGCAGTCCTTTCCGATGGACCTCACGCAAGCCGACGCCCCCGCGCCGGAGCGCATCCCCGCGCCGCCCGCGCCCATCGTCACCTATCCCGAGACCTCGAAGCACGAGCCCGCGGTGCGCCCGTGGGAGCTGGAGCTGCTCATCTCCGGCGCCGTGGTGTTCTCGCTGCTGCAGGTGCCGGCGGTGGTGGACGGGGTGTTCGCGCGGGTGCAGCCGCACCTGGCGGAGCGCGCCCACTTTGGCGCCTTCATGCTGTACACGTACGTAAAGCTCATCCTGTACACGCTCATCTCGTGCTTCATGTTGCACCTGGGGACGCGGGCGTACTGGGTGGGGCTGATCGGGCTGGAGACGGTGTTCCCGCACGGCGTGCGCTGGGAAGACACCGCGTACGGGCCGGTGATCACGGAGGTGTACCGCAAGAAGCTGGGGCGCCTGCAGCCCCGCATCGACGCGGCGGACCGCTTCTGCAGCATCCTGTTCCCGCTGGCGTTCACCCTGGTGATGATCTTCGCCTACTCGATGGTGATGCTGGGCGTGGTGACGCTCCTGGCGTTCGGGGTCTCGCGGCTGCTGCTGGACGGTCGGCACTTCGGCATCGTCTGCGTCGCCATCTTCGCGGTCGCCATGCTGCTCCCCATCACCGCGTGGGCGCTGGACCGGGTCTACGGCGCGCGCGCCGCACCCGGCAGCCGGAGCGAGAAGGTGATCCGGCGGCTGTCGCTGGTGGCGTATTACGTGAACGCCATGCCGGCGTACGG
>DASUVG010000038.1:0-28638 GCA_036379135.1 Longimicrobium sp. | reverse complement strand
CATCAGCATGGGCGCCAGCTCGTCCACGGCGAAGAAGGAGGTCACCCCCGGCCGCGCGCGCAGGCGCTGCAGCGGCGAGGCCACCTCGGTGCGGGCGCGCAGCCGCGCCGCCACCACGTCCACCAGCCCGGGGATGCGGGCCCCGCCGCCGCACACGAACACGCGGCCGGCCCCCGTCACGCCGTCGGCCGCGCCCAGAAAGGCCAGGGCGCGCTCCACCCCCACCGCCAGGTCCTCGGCCCCCCCGCGCAGCAGCTCCTCGAACTCGCGCGCGCGCTCCGAGCGCCCCTGCAGCACGGCGTCGGCCTCTTCCACCGTCAGGCCGTGCATGCGTCGCAGGTCCTCGCGCAGCTTGCGCGAGCCGAAGGGCACGTCGCGGGTCAGCACCAGCGCGCCGTCCTGCAGCACGTTCACGGTGCTGATCTCGTGGCCCACGTTCACCAGCGCGGCCACGCCCTCCATGGCTTCGGGGTAGTTGTACTCGAAGGCGTTGTGCAGGGCGAAGGAGTCGACGTCGATGACGCTCGGACCCAGCCCCGCGTCACGCAGCAGCCCCACCTTCTGGTCCACCACGTCGCGCTTGGCCGCCACCAGCAGCACGTTCATCTGCAGGCCGTCGTCCAGCGGGTCCAGGATCTGAAAGTCCAGCTGCACGTTCTCCATGTCGAAGGGCACGTACTGCTCGGCCTCCCAGCGAATGACCTCGCGCGCGTCCGCCTCCTTCATGCGGTCCATCTGGATCTTCTTCACCATGACGTCGCGGCCGCCCACCGAAGCCACCAGGCGCTTGGGCTTTACCCCCGACGACTCCATGAGCGAGCGCACCGTCTGCACCACGATCTGCGGGTCCATGACCTCGCCCTCGACGATGGCGTCGGCAATGAGCGGCGTGTGCGACACGTGCACCAGCTCCGGCTCCGGGCCGGAATGGTCGATCACGGCCACCTTGATGAAGCCGCTGCCGATGTCGAGGCCGACCGTGCTCTTGTTGCGGCGCAGAAAGGAAACCATGGGCCTCGCGTGGAGTCCGTGTGGGGGCGCGGCCCGCAAAACCGGCCGCGGCGGAAAGCGTGAATGGGTTATGGATCGGGGAGTTGCACAACACGTTAGCGCGGGCATGCGCGCTCGTCAAGATGGACGCGACATGCCCGCGCTAAACCCTGCCCCGGCGAAGGTTAGCGTATCAGTTCGTACCAGGCGAAAGTGGTGCCGTCGCGCAGCTGATCCGCGTTCAGCAGCGCCCCCTGGTTCAGCGCGGCCTCGGCGTCGTCGATGGCGCAGATGTTGTACTTGATGGTGGCCGTGCCGGTGATGTTGTCCTCCACCGTGCTCGACGATCCGAACGCGATCACGCCGCCCTCGATCTTTGACTCTTGACCCGCCGCGCCGCCGCGGATGAACATGTCCTTCTCCACCAGGATGATCCCCTTGTACGTGAAGTTGCCCTGGATCTCCAGGCTTCCGTTCAGCACGATGATCATTCCCTGGCCATAGCGCCCGTTGATCTTGACCGTTCCGCCCTTTGCGTCGATCGCCACCACCACGTGCTTGGTTGCCGAGTTCCCCGGGCAGGTGAAGTTGCTCAGCAGCGCCTGCGGGCACCCCCAGTTGTACACGCTGTCGGTGCCGGCGGCGGCGCTGATCACCGTGGTCTGAAAGTCCGGCTGGTTGTACAGCGGCCCGAACTGGATCTGCGCCGCCTCCGCCAGCTTGCGCAGGGTGAGGTTCGCCCCCAGCACGAAGTGCGCGAGCGAGTCCTTGGCGAAGTCGGCCGTGTCGGCCACGCCCTCCAGGTTGTTGGCGGCGTTGTTCCCCAGGTCGATCTTGGAGCCGCGCGTCACCTGCACCGCGTAGTCGGAGGTGCTGTCCTGGGCGTTGCAGTAGTTGGTGCCGCTGCGGCCGTCGGAGATGGTGGCGTTGCCCGACACCTTGAGGTTGCCGCCCGAGGTGGCGCCCGCGTTGATGTTGGTGTTCAGCGGCGTCACCTCGCGCCGCAGGCTGATGAACGCCCCCACCCCGCGGCCGCGGTCGCCCGGCGGCGTGGCGACCACCGAGTAGAGCTCCTGGACCGCCATGTTGCCGGGGGTCACCGGGGGCACGTTGGGGTTCCACGAAAGCCGCGCCACCTGGATCAGGTAGTTCTGCCCGTCGGGCGCCAGGGCCGCGCCGTTCTGCGTGGCCGTCAGAAAGCGCCCGCCCACCTGCGCGCGGTCGAACAGGTACTGCTCCAGCGCCGCGTCGGCGTTGTACAGCGACCCGGCCGCCGTGCGGTGCGCCGCGCTGATGGCGTACTCGGTGGACGAGGTGAGCAGGGCGGTGGTGACCAGCAGGCTCACCGCCACCAGGCCGAACAGCGCCACGGGGAGCGCCACGCCCCGGCGGTCGGCCGCGAGCCGCGGAAAACGGGTTGACATGGGCACCTTCAGTTGACGTTGCGGATCTGGACGGTGGCGGAGTCGAACTCCACCTGCGAGTTGCTGCCCCCCTGCCGGCTCTTCATGCGCACCCGCAGCCGCACCTGGCTCACGCCGGCGGTGGAGGCGGCGGCGCCGGGCGCGGCGTTCAGGGGCACCGGCGGGGTGCCGGTGAAGTAGGTGAAGCTGATGCCGCCCCCTACGTCTTCCACCGGGCCGGCCAGCGGCTGCATGTTGAAGGTGTTCGCGTCGGTCATGCCGTTGCTGCGGTGGATCCACTTCGCCCCGCGCGACGTGCGCACGTCGTAGCGCACCCGCTGGTACAGGGCCGCCGTGGCGCCCACGGCCACCCCGGGGTGGCCCACGCCGTCCAGCTGAAAGGCCACCACGTTGCCGGTGGTGCTCAGCCCGGCGCACGACGCCGCCACGACCACGGGGGTGGCCGTGGCCACGGTGGCCAGCGCGGGGAGCACGGGCACCCAGGCGTTGCCGTTGCGAAGCAGGAGCCCCGCGTCCACCCCCGTGGGCGTGGCCATCCCCTGGACGTCGGGAAACACCACCGTGGTGCGGGTGGTGCCCACCTGCGAGCACACCACCCCCCAGCGGCGCGGCAGCAGCAGCTCGATGGCGTCGTCGTCGCCGCGCACCACGCCGGCGGGAACGGCGCCGCGCAGGTCGCTGGCCACCATCTCCAGCGTGCCGCGCGCGTTCTGCTGCACCTCTTCGCGGCCGCTCTGGGCGGTGGCGATGCGCGACTGCGAGGTGACGAAGTTCAGCACCACCCCGATGATGAGCGCGCCCAGCACGATGGACACCATCAGCTCCACCAGGGTGAAGCCGCGCCGCCGCGGGTCAACCTTATCGAAGCACACGGCCGGTAACGGTGGTGGGGGTGAGGGGAAGCTTGCCCACGGTGCCGGCGGGCGGGGTCACCGTGACCTGCACGGTCCACAGCGTGCCGGCGGCGCCCTGCGGGTTGGACAGCACGTCGGTCTCCACCAGGGTGCCGTTCGCCAGCAGGGCGTCCGACGAGGCCGGGTTCTGGTTGGACCGGGCCTGCTCCAGCACCGTCTCCAGCTGCTGCGAGGCGATCAGGGTGTACTCCGTCATGCGGTTGGCCGCCGCGATGCTGCGGCTGGCGCCGATGGCCATGGCCTCCAGCGCCAGCAGCCCCACCGCCAGGATCACCATGGCGATCAGGACCTCGATCAGGGTAAAGCCGCCGCGGTCCGGCCGCGGACGGGCTGCTTCAGTTGCCGCCACGATACACCCTCCCTACTGCCGAGACGCTTACGCTGTCGGTCAGGCCTCCCCGGGTCACCACCAGCTGCGCCGCCGAGCCCGGACGCAGCATGCCGCGCGGGTCGAACGAGATGCTGGTGCCGGTGGGCGAGAGCGACACGTTCTTCTGGGATCCTGAGATGTCCACCGTCTTGATGGTGCGGATGGGGTTCGC
Organism: Longimicrobium sp.; assembly: GCA_036379135.1. GTDB lineage: Bacteria > Gemmatimonadota > Gemmatimonadetes > Longimicrobiales > Longimicrobiaceae > Longimicrobium. Next base: position 24,768 of record DASUVG010000038.1, on the reverse strand, counting down.
ACCCTGGTCCAGCGTGACCTGATAGCTGCCGGCGGTGATCACGCGGAACGAGACCGTGCGCCCTTCGCGCACCGCCTGGGTGCGCGCCAGCGTCAGGTCCGACACCACCTGCGACATGGCGCTGCGCGACGACAGGTGGCGGATGAAGTTCGACATCCGCGGCACCGCGATGGAGGCGATGATCCCCGCGATGACGATCACGGTCAGCAGCTCCACCAGCGTGTAGCCGCCGGATCGGTGCCGAAGTAGGTGTGCGCGATTCATGAGTGGAAACTCCTTCCAACTTCCATGCCGGGCGCCGGCGTGCCCAGAATCCAGCAACGGCGCCAGTTTTCTCTCGTCCCGCGGGGCTACGGCTTTCCGTACCCGGAACTTTTTTCCGGATGCGGGCCCCGTGGGCCGGCGTCGCGGCGCAAACGGATGGTGCGCAACGGGATGCGCGGGGCCAGACGGCGCAAAACGACAACGCCGCCTGGGGGGGCGGCGTTGTCGCGCGGGGGTGGCCGGGGCCGCCCCGTCACCTCATCAGCAGGCGCCCTCGGCGATGGTGCCGGCCTGGGTGACCCGCCACGAGCGAAGGCCGAGCGACGCGTCGATGGGGGCCGCGCAGGCCACGTACGTGGTGCCGCTGGCGGCGCCGAGCGCGAAGTTGTAGTACTTGCCGTTGGCGAAGTTCACGCTGGCGCCTTCCAGGCTGGCCATGCTGGTCGCGTACGACCCCTCGGCCTGGTGGTGGCGCTCCTGCAGCGTGTGCAGCTGCCGCAGGATGGGGCCCGCCTCGGCCTCCTTGGCCTGCCGCGAAACCGCGTTGAACTTGGGAACCGCGATGGCGGCGAGGATTCCGATGATGACCACGACGATCATCAGCTCGATGAGCGTGAACCCGCCTCGCGCGTCTCTCGCCGTGATCCGCTCAGTGAACATGATCCAGAATTCGCGCGAGGATGAAGGGAGAAAGGGCCGCAGACCGGACCGACCAGCCTGCGGCCCACTGGCGCGGCCTCCCGGCGTCAGGACGCCGGGAGGCCGCTAGCCGTGCGAGATTACGCGCAGGTCTTGGTCTCGGCCGTCACCTGGGTCGCGTCGATGGGGGTGGCCGTCGCGATGCCGCCGCCGTACGTGAAGGTGAAGTACTTGGCGGTCGGGGCGGTCCAGCCCACCGAGGCCAGCGCGCCGATGTTGGCGGCGTCGCCACCGTTCTGGTCCTGGTAGGTCAGCGCCAGGCTGCAGATCTGCTTGAGCACCGAACCGGCTTCCGCCTGCTTGGCGTTGCGGGACACCGCGTTGAACTTCGGAATCGCGATCGCGGCCAGGATGCCGATGATGACGACCACGATCATGAGCTCGATGAGCGTGAAGCCCTTCTTGTTGCGGAGGTTACGCATTGGAGTCTTCCTTCGGGTAGGTGTCGGGTTGGGTACTTCAGCGCGTTCTGCGCTGCCGGCCACGGATAAGGCAACGGGTGTGCCCGATCGTGGCATTCCGCCAAGTCGTTGCAGGGGGGCAGTTTACGAGACCCGGCCCACGTGCGCCCCCCTCCGATCGGGCGGAATCCTGCACTGTTCCATGCAGATTGCCATTCCGCCCGCTCCCCCCGGACGGCACGGAACCCCGCGTGCCGCCGTCGCGGCGCGCCAGGGGCGGCGGAGCCCGGATGCGCGGCGCGCGGCACGGGCCGCGGCAGCATCCCGGTATCCCCCTGCCCCGCATGCGGTAGCGGCGGGAGGGCAGCCCCGCCCGCGCGGGGGCTCCGGCGCGCGGATCGACGTTCGGCACGCGGTCCCCCCTCAGTTCCGCAGCACGCGGCCCACGGCCGACACGGTCAGCGAGACGGGGGGGTGCTCGCCCTGCCGCACGCTCATCGTGCGGTTGTTGAAGCCCACCACCAGCCCGCGCGAGTTGAACACCACCTCCGCCGACTGGTTGGTGGTCAGGCACACGGGCGCGCCGTCCAGCCGCAGGTCCACCAGCGCGGCCACGCTGTCCTGCGCCACGATGATCCTGTAGCGGTGCCCCGCGGCGCCCACGCGCGGCGAGGGGCAGTCGGCCGAGGGCTCCACCTGCAGGCGGGCGCGGCCGCCGGTGCGCACGGCCAGGTGGCGGGTGTACATCAGGTGCCCGGCCACGCGGTTCAGGGCGCCGCGGGCGCGGATGTGGGCCAGCGCGCCCTCGAACCGCGGCGCCATGATGGCCATCAGGATGCCGAACATCACCAGCGCCACCACCACCTCCACCAGGCTGAACCCGCCCCTCGCGTCCGTCGCCCGCATCGCCGCCTCCGTTCCGCCGCGCCGCCCGTACCGGTGGGTCCGGGGCCGCGAGACGGCCCCGGAGGACTGCCCGCTACGTTTACCTGGGCGCTACGAAAGGGACAAACCGCGAGTCGCCAGCACGCGAACGAGTTTTTCGGGACAGCGGCGTGACTGTCTCGGGCTCGTTCTGGCGCGGGAGGAGGACCGAGGAGAGGGGGTGGAACGGCGGCGGGGGCGGCGGCGGTGCGCGCGGTTGGCGGGATCGGTGATTACCCGCGATCCCGCCGAACGAAAGGCCTCACGGGGAGACGCGGAGGACGCGGAGAAAGCTCCCCGTGTTCTCCGCGCCTCCGCGTGAGGCCTGATCCTGTCCGGCTATAGAGTGGATGACTTCCTGAAGGAGGCGCCGCGCTGAACCTTGCCTGACCGGGAACCCGGCGCGCCCGACCGAAGGACCTCGCCAGCAGAACGAAGAGGCTGGTTCCGCGTCCTGATCCGGCCCCTGCGCAGCCGAAAGAAGGTCCTTCGGTCGCGCGCCGGAGTCAGTGCGGGCGGCAGGATCTGCGCGTGCGCTTCTTCAGGAAGTCACATTCTTTTCCCGGATCTGGTATAAGCATAAGGTGTCCGGCGCTACCCGCGGTCCGCGGAGCGAGGTGGGAGGGCGAATCGAGAGAGAATCCGCTACTCGAGGCCGTAGTCGTGGATCTTGTAGGAAAGGGCGCGCACGGAAAGGTCCAGCAGCTCGGCGGCCCGGGTGCGGTTGCCCTTGCAGCGCTCCAGCGCCCGCGCGATGAGCGTCTTTTCCAGGGCGGGAAGGCGGCGCTTGACGGACAGGTCGCCGTCGGCGTCGGGAAGCTCGAAGGGGTGGCGGCCGGTGCGCACGTGTGGCGGCAGGTGATCGACACCAATGCGCCCGCCGGAGAGCACCAGCGCGCGCTCGATCACGTTCTCCAGCTCGCGGACGTTCCCCGGCCACCCGTATTGGGCCAGCACCGGCACCAGCTCTTTCGGCAGACCTGATGTTTCCACCCCCAGCCGCTCGCCGTGCAGGCGAAGAAAGTGCTCGGCGAGGAGGGGAACGTCCTCGGGGCGGGTGCGCAGCGGGGGGACGTGGATCTGCACCACGTTGATGCGATAGAAGAGGTCCTCGCGAAAACGGCCCTCGCGCACCTCGTCCACCATGTCGCGCGCGGTGGCGGCCAGCACGCGCACGTCCACCGCCCGCTCGCCGCTGCCGCCCACGCGGCGGAACTTTCGCTCCTGCAGCACGCGCAGGAGCTTGACCTGCAGGGGAAGCGAGAGCTCGCCGATCTCGTCCAGAAAGAGGGTGCCGCCGTCCGCCTGCTCGAACAGCCCTTCGTGTGCCCGGTCCGCGCCGGTGAACGCGCCCTTCTCGTGGCCGAAGAGCTCGCTCTCCAGCAGGTTCTCGGGGATGGCGCCGCAGTTGACCGCGACGAACGCCCGGTCGCGCCGCGGCGAGGCGCGGTGCACGGCGCGGGCGATGGCCTCCTTGCCGCTCCCGCTCTCCCCCGTCAGCAGCACGGTGGAGGGGTACGGGGCCACGCGCGCCGCCAGGTCGGTGACCTCGCGCATGGCGTCGGAGACGCCGACCACCTCCTCGAACCCCGCCGCCCGCCCCACCTCGCGGCGCAGCCGGGCCACCTCGCGCCGCAGCTGTTCGCGCTCCTCGGCCTTGCGCAGGGTGAGGACCACCTCGTCGGCGTTGAAGGGCTTGGAGATGTAGTCGTAGGCGCCGCGGCGCATGGCCTCCATCGCCGCGTCCATCGTCCCGTACGCGCTCATCATCACCACGAGCGCGGTGCCGCCGGCCTCCTGGTACTTCTCCAGGAACTCCAGCCCGCCCATGCGCGGCATCCGCACGTCGCAGAGCACCAGCTCCGGCGGCTCGGCCAGGGCCATGCGCAGCCCCGCCTCGCCGTCCTCGGCCACGGTGACGGCGAACCCCTCGTCGCGCAGGATGAGGAGCAGGGTGTGCCGGAGGCCGGCCTCGTCGTCGATGACCAGAACGCGCCGATCGCTCATGCGGGCCGCCCGGTGGGAAGGGAAAGGGTGAAGACGGCGCCGCCGCCGGCCCCCGAAGAGGCCTCGATGCGCCCGCCCAGGTCTGCCACGGTGCTCGCGACGATGGCAAGGCCCAGCCCCGTGCCTTCGCCCGGCGCGCGGGTGGTGAAGAAGGGGTCGAACACCTTGTCGATGTGCTCCGGGGGGATTCCCGGCCCGCTGTCGGCCACCGTCACCTGGATGGTCTCCGTCCCCGGCTCGATGCGGTGCGGGTCGCGCACGGAGGTCACCCGCGGACGTCGCAGGTGCGCGTAGGTGATTCCCGGGGGATCGTCCGCGCGGCGGGTGGGGATGCGCGCGCCCGCCTGGTAGCGCACCAGCCGCGTGGTGACGGTGATGAAGCCGGGCCCCGCCATGGCCCGGCGCGCGTTGTCGAGCAGGTTGAGAAAGGCCTGCTCCAGCAGGTGCGGCGCGCCCTGCAGCGGCGGCAGCCCCTCCTCCAGCTCCAGCGCCACCTCCACCCCGTCCAGCGCGCCCTGCCCGCGCAGGCGCTCCAGCGCGGCGCGGACGGCGGCGTTCACCTCCACGGGCGCGCGGTCCGCCGGGGCGGGGCGCGCGTAGTCCAGCAGCCCGCGGACGATGCGGTCGATGCGGCGCGCCTCGCCCTCCACGCCCGCGGCCAGCTCGGGGTCCACCCCGCGGCGGCGGAGGACGGAGGCGTAGCCCAGGAGCGCGCCCAGCGGGTTCCCCACCTCGTGCGCCACGCCGGCGGCCAGCCGCCCGATGGAGGCCAGCTTCTCCGCCTCCACCAAGCCGCGCTGCGTGGCCAGCAGGCGGCGGTTGGTCTCGTCCAGCGAGCGGACGTTCTCGGCCAGCTTCTCCTGGTTCTCCAGCAGCTGCTCGGTCATGCGGTTGAGCGCGGCGGAAAGGGCGGCCATCTCGCGGCTGTCGGCCGGGGGGGCGCGGCGGGCGTAGTCGCCGTCGGCCACGGCGGCCGCGGACTCCGCGGCGGCCTGCACGGGGCGCAGCACCAGGCGCTGGATGAGGTGGTTGGCGAGCAGGAGGTAGACGGCCACGTCCACAGCCACCAGCAGGGCCAGCAGCCAGCCGGTGCCGGGCTGCACCAGGCGCAGCACGGTGTGGGTGGTGACGCCCAGCAGGGCGGCGGCCAGCGCCAGAAAGGTGAGGTTGAACAGGAGCTCGGCACGCAGCGAGCCCCGGCCGGGGCCGGGGCTCGCGCCGGCCGGGGCGCCCGGGCCGGGCACGCGGCCGGCGATGCGGCGGACTGCCGCGGGAACGGTCAGACGGCGGCGGGCTCGCGGCGGCGCGCGGTGGACGCGCGCTCCTGGTCCGTGCGGGGCTTGCCCTCCAGCGCCTGCCGGGCGAGCTGGTGCCAGACGTGGTCCACCACGGCGCCCGTGGGGTCGTTCCAGGCGATGACGCCCTCGTCGCGGGCCTGCTCCATCGCCCTGCGCAGCGCGTGCTTGCTGACCGGCTTCCTCATGGATCCTCCCTGTCCGGGTGCTGTCTGCGGCCGTGGCCCCCGGCGCGGGCTTCCCCGCGGCCGGCGCCTTGTTCCCCGCCCCACCGCCCTCCGTTCATACAGTAACACGGTGGATACGGCGGCGCGAGGGCGACGCGCAACACGTTGGGACGCAGCGAGATGCGGCGGAGGAGGAAAAGCGGCGCGGCGGCGCCCCCCACGGGGAGCGCCGCCGCGCGGCCGCGGACGCGAAGGTCCGCCGCTCAGTTGTAGACGCGCCCCTGCGAGTCGATGCGGGTGGCGCAGCGCCGGCAGAACAGCAGCGGCGCGCACAGCTTGCGGTCCCACTCACGGCTCTTGCAGCGGGGGCACGGACGGGTCGTGTATCGGCGCACACCCAGCCCGGCGGCCAGAAGGGCGCTCAGGCCCAGCAACAGGGTCATCGAGACTCTATGGTGTTCCGTGTGGCAACAGCAGCCCGGCCAGGCCGGATCCCTTCTCCCAATCTACCGTCGGTTCGCGCGCGGCGAAACAATTCTCTAGACTCTGCTCGCCGTATCGCAACCGGTGCTACGGCAACAGGATGCAGCCGCGCATCCCCTGCAATGCCGCTGATACCTATTGCGGTATCAGTTCCGAAACTTCTGGTCCGGGCTGCCGTCGAGAACGAACGAGCCGTGCCTGATGGGACACGCGACACCGGCGGAGCGTTGCGTCACGCCACCGCATCCAGTCCCAGCTGCGGGGCCACGCCGCGCATGGCCTCGATGACGAACTCCACATGTTCCGCAAGGTCCACGCCCAACTCCTCCACAGCGTGCCGCACGTCTTCGCGGTCCACGCCCGCCGCGAACTGCCGGTCCTTCATCTTCTTGAGCACCGACCTGGCCTCCAGGTCCATCACCGAGCGGCTGGGGCGCACCAGCGCGGCGGCGGTGATCAGGCCGGTGATCTCGTCGCAGGCGTGCAGGGTGCGGTCCAGCCGCGTCTCCGGGTTCACCCCCGTGCGCGCGGCGTAGTGCGCCTGCACGGCGTGCAGCAGCTCGTCCGGGTAGCCGCGCTCGCGCAGCATCTCCACCCCACGGACGGGGTGCTCGTCCGGAAACTCCTCGTAGTCGAAGTCGTGCAGCAGCCCCGCCAGGCCGTACAGCTCCTCGTCCTCGCCAAAGCGGCGGGCGTAGGCGCGGCAGGCGGCCTCAACGGCGTACATGTGCCGCCGCAGGCTCTCGCTCTGGACGTGCTGGTGCATCAGCGCGAGCGCGTCGTCGCGGCTGGGGAGCGTCATTGTCTCGTTCCGTCGATCCGGTTTCGGCCAGCGTCCCGCCAATCCGGGCGGGCGGCGGCGCGAATGTAACGGACCGGGTGAACGGCCGAAACCCGCGCATCTCTCCACCGCCGGTCCATCATGGCAGGGTTCAGGCGCAAAGGGAGAGGTGCAGGCCTCACGGCGCATCCTCCAGAAGAATTGGCCTCACGCAGAGTTAGCGGAGTCAGCGGAGTTTTCTCGTGCCGTTTCCGTTGCTCTCGACGCGTAGCGCGATCGTTGTGAGCGGGCATGGCGCAACGGTCGGCGAGGCAGGAGCCGGCCAGGGGGATCAGGAACGGGAGAGAGATGGAATGCGGCACGGGGCCGGCCGTATCTTTGAAAAGGATGCCGATCGAAACGCTGCCGGACCGTTGTCCGCGGAGTGAAGCCGGTCCATCGGGCCGGAAGCAAGGGCGGCCCCGGACACGGTGTCCGGGGCCGCCAAGGCCGTGTGCACGGGAGCGATCAGCAATCGTCGTGGGTGCAGCCGTCGTAGCAGCTTGCCCGCTGCGCCGCCGTGCCGCAGCGGGGATAGATGCAGGTGACGGTCGCCTCCAGCGCGCGGACGGTGCCCACGCTCGCGGCCGGCGCTTCGTCGGCGGCGAACGACTGCACGCGCAGCTGCTCCGGGTTCAGCGTCAGCTTCTTCATCCGGTCGTTCTCCTGGCTGGGCGTGAGGTCAGGGGCAGCCCATCTCGGTGCACCAGCACGAATCCACCCCACCGGTGACCATGCACCTGGGCGTGAGCACGTACCCGTCCACCGTCCCGCGCGCCTGCGGCACCGGCAGGGTCTCCAACGAGGCGACCGACAGGGTATCCAGGTCCAGCGTCAGCTTCTTCATCGTGTGATCTCCGGAAGAGAGTCAGACACAGTCGCAGGTGTGGACGCACGCACACATCGCGGCGGGAAGTGAGTCAAGATCGTCGCAGCAGCGGCCGCGGACAAGAATCGCGTTCGCAGAGGGCAGGACGCCCGGTCAGGGGCCTGGGATGCGCGAGCTGTATCCGTCCGCGGGTCTCTCGACAGGCCACCCGCACACGGAAAGCAGATTCCCCGTACCAGAGCCGGGAAAAGGATGCGACTTCCTGAGAGGTGTTGCAGAAAACGCGGAGGACGTGGAGAAGTACTCTCCGCGTCCTCCGCGCAGGGCCCGCCGTTCGTCCGGCGGCGGGATCAGAAGTCCGCGCTGCCGGGGGTGCGGGGATAGGGGATCACGTCGCGGATGTTGGCCATGCCGGTGGCGTACATGATCATCCGCTCGAACCCCAGGCCGAACCCGGCGTGCGGCACGGTGCCGTAGCGGCGCAGGTCGCGGTACCACCAGTACGAGGCGGGATCCAGCCCCATCTCCGCCATCCGCTGGTCCATCACGTCCAACCGCTCCTCGCGCTGCGACCCGCCGATGATCTCGCCCACCCCCGGCGCCAGCACGTCCATGGCCGTGACCGTGCGGCCGTCGTCGTTCAGGCGCATGTAGAAGGACTTGATGTCCTTGGGGTAGTTCATCACGATCACCGGCCCGCCCACCAGCTGCTCCGTCAGGTAGCGCTCGTGCTCCGTGGCCAGGTCCACCCCCCAGCTCACCGGGAACTCGAACTTCTTCTTCGATTCCTCCAGGCGGCGCACGGCCTCGGTGTACTCCATGCGCTCGAAGGGGCTGTTCAGCACGTCCTCGAGCCGCTTGACCACGCCCTTCTGCACCTTGTCGTCGAAGAACGCCATGTCGTCCTGCCGCTCTTCCAGCAGGTCCTTGATGAGCGCCTTGAGAAAGTCCTCGGCCAGGTCGGCGTCGTCGTTCAGGTCGGCGAAGGCGATCTCCGGCTCGATCATCCAGAACTCCGCCGCGTGACGCGTGGTGTTGCTGTTCTCCGCGCGGAACGTGGGCCCGAAGGTGTACACCTGGCCCAGCGCCATGGCGTACGCCTCCACGTTCAGCTGCCCGCTCACGGTGAGCGCCGCGCTCCCCCCGAAGAAGTCGCGCGAGAAGTCCACCTGCCCCTCGGGCGTGCGCGGCAGGTTGGCCAGGTCCAGCGTGCTCACGCGGAACATCTCGCCCGCGCCCTCGGCATCGCTGGTGGTGATGATGGGGGTGTGGATCCAGTAGAAGCCCCGGCTGTCGTAAAAGCGGTGCGTGGCCATGGCCAGCGTGTGCCGCACCCGCGCCACCGCCCCGAAGGTGTTGGTGCGCACCCGCAGATGGGCCACGGAGCGCAGGAACTCCATGGAGTGTTCCTTGGGCTGGATGGGGTACGTCTCCGGGTCGTCCACCCACCCCAGCACCTCCACCTCCTTCGCCAGCACCTCCACCGGCTGCGGCCGCCCGGGCGTGGGCACCAGCTCGCCCGTCACCACCACGGAGCAGCCGGCGGTCAGGCGCTGCACCTCGGACTCGTAGTTGGACAGGTCGCGCGGCGCCACCACCTGGATGGCGGCAAAGCCGGAGCCGTCGTGCACGTTGATGAACGACATGCCGGCCTTGGAGTCGCGGCGGGTGCGCACCCACCCCTTTACGGTGACGGTCTCCCCCGCGGGCACGGCGCCGCGCAGCAGCTCTGCGATCCTGTGGTGGGGCATCGGGCGTCGTCGTTGGTTTCGGTGGCACGGATGCAGACGCCCGCGCACGTGCGCGGGCGTAAAGGGCGGATGAAAGTACGCATCCGCCGCCCAAAAGGAAACGGCGGCCCGCCCCGGATGGGGGGGCCGCCGTGGATTCCCTTCACCCGCGCAGGCAGCGCGGGTTCGGCTCCCTCGGTCTATGCCCGGGGAGCGGGTCTTCGTCCAGGGCGACTCTCGTGGTCCAGGGGCGGCGCCGGATCGCGCCCCCCGGGTCGGGCAGCACCCGCTCAGGGCAGCGCCGGGCGAACCTGCGCCGCCCGCAGATCGGCCGGAGCCAGCGCGGGCGCGGAAGCCGGCCGGCGGTGCCGCCGGGTCAGCCGCTCCAGCGCGCGGTCCAGCGCCATCCCCAGGACCACCACGAGCGTGAGGTACAGCGCGTAGAACGCGGCCGAGGGAATCGATCCCCATCCCGCCACGTCGCCCGCCAGATACAGCATCCACGCGTAGAGGGGCACGTGCAGCAGGTAGATGGCCAGGCTCGCCTCCCCCAGGCGGCGCGAGGGTGCGGCGCCCAGGATGCGGTGCATCCACCCCGCCGATCCCACCGCAAGCGCCCACAGCAGCACGGCGTGAAGCGGCGCCCACAGGCCGTTGTGGTTCATGGGAAAGAGCACCGCGGGCGTCAGCACCAGCGTCGCGGCGAGAGCCCCGGCGGCGGCAGGCGCCACCCAGGCGGGGAGGCGCGGCCACTCGCGCGCCAGCAGCAGCCGCGCCAGCAGCACGCCGAACAGAAACTCCGGCAGCCGCACCAGGGGAAAGGTAAAGAGCGCCGTGCGCCACAGCGGGTTCGCCGGCTGCGCGATCACGAACGCCGCCGCGGGCGCCAGCATGGCCGCCCACAGCACCGCAATCCCGCCCAGCAGCCGCCGCGGCGTCCACTGCGCCGTGCGGCGCAGCACCGAGGGCAGCAGCAGGTACCCCAGCGCCAGGTACGAAAGCGACCACGCGGGGCTGTCGAACGAGTTGGCGAACGCGGGCCAGAACGCCTGCACCCCGCCGGCCGTTGCCGCGGCGCGCAGCCAGCGCTCCACCGGGCCGTACGAGCTCCACACCAGCGGGAGCGCGATCAGGTGGCAGACGATGGCCGCGGGATACAGCCGCACCAGGCGCCGGCGCAGGAACTCGCGCGCGGGCACCCGCAGCCCGCCGCCGGGCGCGGCGTACGCGTAGGTGAGGATGAAGCCGGAGAGGATGAAGAACAGGCTGGCCGTGCTGGCGCCCCACTTCGTCAGCCGCGCCACCTCGGGCGGCAGCCACCCCGCGCGCAGGGTGTGCAGCAGCACGATGTGCATGGCCGCGTAAAAGCGCAGCCCCGCGATCGCCGGCAGCGGCGGTCGGGAGGGAGCGGACGGACGGACGTGCGCGGCTTCCGAAACGGGGGAGAAAGTGGGCAACGGACTGCGCGGATGAAAAGCGAAGCGGCATGCAGAAGAACACTAATGTAACGGAGCGGACGCTTGTAGAGAATAGACCCGTGCGTACCGGGCGTCGCGGGAAGCGCTTGCGTCCGGCGAACTTCCGGAATCCGACCGCTTTCCGGCGGAACGGCCCGGGGCTCGCGATTCCGGCGCGAGCCCCGGCCCGTTCGTGTCCCGTCGTGTCCGCTACCGTGCGATCAGGCGCAGCACTGGGGCGAGTTGCCCGTCCAGCAGCCGGTGGCGTAGCACGAGTTGCAGGTGGGGTCGTTGCAGGTGCTGCAGGTGACGCCGCAGCTGCCGCCGCAGGTGTTCTGTCCGCAGCCGGTCTGGCAGGTCCACCAGGTCCACGGCAGCGCCACGTCGTCGCCCGGCTCCACCGGCTCCGCCACGTCCTGCGCCGCGCGAACCGTGCCCAGCAGGTGGTCCGGGGCCGCGGTCTCGAACGAGTCCACCGTCAGGTCTTCGGCGTGCAGCTTGAGCTTGCGCATGGGGATTCCTCCTGCCGTCGTGGGGGAGATGTGGCGCCGGCGTTCGTCCGGCGCGGGGGCGCGCTCGCGGAGAGCGCGGAAACCCGCGGCACCGCGTGCACGGCGTCCGCCGCCGCACGCGCACATGATCGTCCCGTGGAGGGGCTTCGAGGGCCTGAGTCTAATACGTTGCGTCCGGAAACGCGAGTCTTTACGCGCTCGCCGACCTCGCGCACCTCGTCCAGCTTCTCGTCCAGGCAAGGAACAGCATTCGACGCCGCGGAGGAAAAAGAGAGTACGCGGAGAACCAAAGTTCCTCCGCGTACTCTCGTGTCTTCCTCCGCTTGCTCTGCGTTTGGCGGATAATACCGAATCCGGCTAAACACTTCCCGTAAGCAGATCGTGGCTTTGTCTCACATGGAGTTAACGGAGTCAACGGAGTTTTGCCCTCCGTTAACTCCGTTGACTCCGTGTGAGGCCCCATTCTCTTTCAGGATTCGGTATAATTTCAGTCGCAGCCGATGCCCGAGCAGGCGGGGCAGGTGTTCTCCCAGGTGCCGCAGTTGGACTGGGCGCAGCGGGTGTGGCAGGTTTCCGTCTCGGCCGTGGGGGCGGTGAGCTCCCCTTCCTTTTCGAGGTAGTCCTGCGCGCCCAGGACCGTGCCCAGCCGGCGGGTGGCGGGAGCGGTCTGGAACGTCTCGACGGTGAGCTGCTCGAGGTTCAGCCTCAGCTTGCGCATGGGTTCTTTCACTGCGGTGAGAATCGTGCGCCGGCGCGTCCGGCGCGAAACGCGCCCCGGAGTGGAGCGCGCAAAAAGACAGGGCGGGGCCGCAGGAGGCTCCGCCCGCGGAAAACCGCGGCATTGGGGTGAACGGATGTATTCTACAGGAGTCGGCGGATAACGCAAGCCGCGCATCCCGTGCAGATCCCCGGATGCGCGGATCGGGGCCGAAGTCGGAAAAGACCAGCGTTCAAAAGGCCTGCCGTTCACGTCGATCGTGGAGCGGGGAGATGGCTCTCAGGATCGCGCATCAGGTGGATGCCGACGGCCTGCTCACGTGCGCCGCGGAGATCGTCCGGCGATCCGCATCCTCCCCAAAAAACGCGGATGGCCCTCGGCCGCGCTTCCATCCCTCTCCCGCTCCCGACCGCCCACGCCGGCTCGTGCCTCGTCGGCCGGCGCGCCGTGCCTCCGCTCACACGGATCGGGATTCGGACCGTGGGTGGCGCGCTGCCTACTCCCGGTCGTCCGTGCGGCGCTGGCGGAGGGGCGTCACGGCGCATTCCGTCACGCCGTGGCCCTCCGTGGCCGTCACCTCGAAGCGCACGTCGTCCCACTCCACCGTGTCGCCGATCACGGGCGGGCGGTCCAGCAGGGCCAGCACCAGGCCGCTCACCGTGTCGACCTCCGGGTGCTCCAGCACCAGCTCCAGCGCCTCGCCCACCTCGCTGATCCGCATGGTCCCCGGCACGCGCAGGCGGCCGTTGGGGTCGCGGTCGGTGCCGGGGCGCTGCACCCACCCCTCCTCGATCTCCCCCACCACCTCCTCGAACAGGTCCTCGATGGTGATGACCCCCGCCGTGCCGCCGTGCTCGTCCATCACCACCGCCATCTGGCTGTTCACCCGCCGCATGGCGCCCAGCACCACGTCCATCCCCGACGTCTCGGGGATGAAGGGGACCTCGCGCACCTCCGAGGGCCGCAGCGCGCGGCGGTTGGGCATGCGCCGCAGGATGTCCTTGATGTGGACGATCCCCACGATGTGGTCCAGGCTTCCCTCGTAGACCGGGTAGCGCGTGTGCGGCGTCGTGCGCAGGATGCGCATCATCTCCTCCGACGGCGCGCCCGCGGGAATGCCCACCACCCGGACCCGCGGGATCATCACCTCCCCCGCCGTGAGCTCGCCGAACTCCAGGAGCTCCTGCACCACGTCGGCGCTCTCGCTGCGCAGCATCCCCCCCGCCTGGCTTTCGCGGACGATGAACTGTAGCTCCTCCGGCGTGCGGTAGTGCTCGCCGCTGGCCACGAAGCGGTTGATCCCCGCCATCCGCAGCAGCCAGTTGCCGATGCCGTTCAGCGCCATCACGGGAAGGATGACCACGCGCTGGATGGCCAGCATCACCGGCGTCACCAGCAGCGCCGCGCGGTCCGCCGACTGCAGCGCCAGCGACTTGGGGATCATCTCCCCCACCACGATGTGGAAGTACGTCAGGATGGCGACCGCCAGGACGCTGGCCAGCGTGTGCGCCGCCGGCGCCCGGAGCGGCCCCAGCCCCTCCAGCGAGTGGCCGATCCACTCCGCCAGCACGTGCTCGCCGTACATGCCCAGCCCCAGCGAGGCGATGGTGATCCCCAGCTGCGCCGTGGCGATGTAGCGGTCCTGCTTTCGCGGGTCGCGCAGGATCCCCGCGACGATCCGCGCGATGGCGTCGCCCTCCGCCGCGCGCCGCTCGATGGCCGCCCTCGGCGCGCCCACGATGGCGAACTCCGCCGCCACGAACAGCGCGTTCAGCAGGATGAGCACGGTGATGATGAGGATGGGCACCAGCTTATCCATCGCGCCCCTCCTCCCGGTCCTCGGCGCGCCGCGGCTGCCAGGGGGTGGCCAGCACGGAGGCCACCGCGTGGCCGGAGACGGACTCCACCTCCACCCGCACCCCGTCGATCTCCACCGTCTCCCCCGCCCGCGGCACGTGCCCCAGCTCCTCCATCACCCGTCCCCCCACCGTGTCGGCCTCCCCCTCCCACAGCATGCCGATCCACGGCTCCGCCTCGTCCAGCCGCAGCCAGCCGGGAAGGCGCACGCGGCCGTCGTCCAGCCGCTCGGGGCGCGGCTCGTTCACGCGGAACTCGTCCGCGATCTCGCCCATCACCTCCGTCAGCACGTCGTCCAGCGTCACCAGGCCGGCCACGCCGCCGAACTCGTCCATCACGATGGCCGCGTGGCTGCGCCGCTCGCGCATCAGCGTCAGCAGCCGGTCGGCCGTCACGCTCTCGTGCACCATCAGGATCGGCCGCATCAGCTCCCGGATGGACCGCAGCCGCCCGGAGTCCAGGTAGCCGCGGAACAGGTCCTTGGTGTGCAGCAGCCCCTCCACGTGGTCGATGTCGCCGCGGTACACGGGGAGCCGCGTGTACGGCGTCATCGCCATGCGCGTGAGCACCTCGTCGATCGGCGTGTCGATCTCCACCCCCACGATCTCCTGCCGCGGCACCATCAGGTGGCGGGCGGGGCGGATGCCCAGCTGCAGCGCGCGCCGCAGCCGCCGGTGCTCGTCGGGCTCCAGCAGCCCGCCGTCGCGGCTTTCGGCGATCAGCAGGTCGATCTCCTCGGGGGAATGGATGTGGCGGTGCCCCACGGGCTGGACACCCATGGCCCGGAGTGCCAGGTTGCCGCTGCCGTTGAGAAAGCGTATGAAGATGGAGAACGCCGTCAGCGACCACTTCATGGGGAGCGAGGTGCGCAGCGCCACCTGGGTGGGGAACTGCAGCGCGAGCGACTTGGGCACCAGCTCGCTCAGCACCATCGCCAGCACGGTGAGGACCACCAGGATGACGCCGGCCGCCGTGGAACGGGCGCCGGACTCGCTCAGGTTCGACACGCGCTGGATCACGCCGGCCAGCGGGCCGGCCATGGACGCCTGCCCGTACGCGCCGATGATGAGCGACGTGAGGGTGATGCCGATCTGGCAGGCGGCGATGTAGCTGTCCAGCGCCTGGGGGTCGTCCAGGTAGGGAAGCAGGCGCACCGCGGCGGCGTCTCCCTGCTCGGCGCGCTGGCGGATGCGGCTTCGGCGCACGCTCACCGCGGCGAACTCGGCGGCCACGTACAGCGCGGTAAGCGCGATGAGCCCGACGATGACCAGCAGTGGGATCAGCGGCATCGGGCCAGGGTGCGGGACGGGTCCCGGGGCGCCAGGGAGGGCGCATCCGGGGGGCGCGGAACGGGTCCGGCGCTCGTAGCACTTGTGCTCAAGCGTGAAAAAGTGCTCATTGTAGGGATTCAGACGAACGCACGGAGCACGCCAGAGGCACCGCACGTGCGGGGGACACCCCGCACCCAGTGGAGGGTACGTGTTGCGCGAACCCCCCGCAAGACGATCTTTTCAAGCGCTCCCGGCGTGCGGCCGGAAAGCGCCGGATCCCCCCAGTACCCTGTGACCGGTTAAGGATGGACCAGGAAACCGCCCTCAGCGACAAGCTGCGAGACCGAATCTTGAGCGCCCTGCACCTGGGGCTGCTGCAGCCGGGCGACCGCCTTCCCAGCATCCGCACCCTGTGGCGGGAGATGGGGGTGGACCACCGGGTGGTGGCCCAGGCGTACCGGGTGCTGGAAGACGAGGGGCTGGTGGAGGTGCGCGGCCGCTCCGGCGTGTACCTGGCCCCCCAGGACCAGCTGGGCGGCGAGGTGCTGGCCGAGACGGCCCGCTGGATGGCCGGCGTGCTGGTGGAGGGATGGAAGCGGCGCATGACGCTGGCCGAGATCCCCGAGCTCATCCGCCGCTGCACCAGCACCGTGCGCCTGCGCTGCGCCTGCGTGGAGAGCAACGTGGACCAGATGACCGCGTACTGCGCGGAGCTCGAGGAGCAGTTCGGGCTGGAGCCGGTCCCCGTCTACATCTCCCCCGTGCCCCTTCCCCGCCCCGACCGCTCGGTGGAGTTCCACGCGGTCGAGGAGGCCATCCGCGCCACCGACCTGGTGGTCACCACCAGCTACCACTCGCGGCTGGTGCGCAAGGCGGCCGAGAACGTGGAGGTGCCGGCCGTCACGCTGACCGTCAACAGCGAGGTGGTGGAGACGGTGCAGCGGCAGATCCGCAGCGGCGGCGTAACGCTCGTCTGCGTGGACCCCGAGTTCGGCAACCGGCTGCGGGCCATGTACGCCGACGCCAGCGAGGGCCCGGAGCAGATCCGCGTGGTGCTGGCCGACGACGCCGAGGCGCTGGGCGCGCTGAGCCGCGACGACTCGGTGATCGTGACGCGCGCCGCCCGCAACCGCATGGGCGAGGGGCTGGACCTGCCGCCGCTGCTGCTGCCGCACTCGCCCACCTTCAGCGCGCACACCGCGCGCGAGCTGCTGCAGCTCATCATCCGGCTGAACCTGGCCGCGGCGGAGCAGCAGGACCCCGCGGAGCTGCTGGCCGGAGCGGGCGTGAGCGGGTGAGCGGGTGAGCGGGTGAACGGGTGAACGGGTGAACGGGTGAGGCGAGGGCCCGCGGATGCGAATCCGCGGGCCGTTTTACGCGTCCATGGGCCGCTTGCAGGGCAGGTCGAAATCCATTATTGACGCTACCGGCTGATCGCCCGATACGAGCCGACGCAGCCCGATCAGGACTTTGAGCATGTCCTCGTACACGAGATTGACCATGTCCCGCGGTTGGACCACATCAGCCTCGATGACCGGGACACGCCGCGCACCGCCCAGTGCGGTGGATAGAATGACGAACCCGAGCATACGCGCACCGATTGCGCACCTTCTACTGATCTTCATGGCGGCCGGCCTGTCGGCGGCGGCATGCGCCGAGAGCGAGGTGCCGGACCCGTATGCCCGCGTCAGCCCCTTGCAATCGGCGGACTTCTTTCTCGCAGCGGTTTCGCACTTCGCCGAACGCGAGGATACGCCCATGCGCGTCGAGCCACGTCCGCTGCGGGCGGAGGCGCTGCTGCATTCCGTGACCGCGGCGGACCTGCTGCTGACGGACAGTGCGACGATCCGCATGCGCACCGGAGCGCTGGCGGCGCGCGACATTCCCACCGCCGACGCGACGGCGGACTGGACATGCGTGTTCGCGTCGGGGCTGCGCCCGCCCCCGGGCAAGGGAAACGACCCGATCTGGGAGGAGATGCGTGCGGCCGAACCGGACAGCCTGCGGCGTCACCGTGACGCCTGCCGCGCACGTGGCGAATACGTGAGCCTGGCATTCGGACCGCCACAGGCGGGCACGCAGCCGGACCACCCGCGGCGCTGGCGAATCCGCGCGATGCGGATGCTGCTGTACGGCTGGGAGGTGATCGATCTGTTCCTCGAAGCCGATGCGCGCGGAGAGTGGCAGGTCGTAGAGGTGCAGGAGCGCGTGGGGGCGTTCTCGTGAGTCCCAAGCCTAGGCTCGGGCCCCCTCCCCGCTCGTTCCTCGCGGAAAACGGAGAAACTTCAACGTGGCTCCGCGGGGTCAGAGCGCCAGTCACGTAATTACCCCGCCGTGCGGCGTCAGCTTCCAGTGCGGGAGGGCGCCCGCCGCTGCGCGGGCAGCCAGATCTGCACCGCGCGGAGGCGCCCCACACCGGGGATCTGGCGGGGCGCCGCCGTGCGAACGTCCTGGAGCACACGCGTGGCCCAGGGCAGCACGCGTGCCCGTGGGTGCTCCCGCATGCGAAGCATCGCATCCGACGTTGCCGCGTCGCCGGAGTGGCGGCGCACCGCCAGCAGCGCCTCCACTGCCTGCGTGAGTACGGTCGCGTCCGCGTCAGGGGCGAGCAGAATCACATCGCGGGGCGCACTCCCCCCGAACCGGGCCAGCCGGAAGGGCGCCTCTGTTCCCTGTAGTTCCGGGGAGATCGCGACGAGCGCTGGAACGCGTGCGCGCGGGCCCTGGGCCGCGGCGTCGGTCCCGGAGAGTGCCGCGCTGAGAGCGGCGGCGGCGAGCAGAATCCGGATCGGCTTGCGCATGGGCGTCCTTTCACGCGCTGCCGGGGTCGTTGCTCCATGCCTGATCATGCTGCCTCCTCGCACACCTGGGCCCACCCTGACCAGAAGTGCTGCCACGTCTGGCCGCCATCGTACGAGATCTCGATGGTGATGTAGTCCCACGTGCAGGCGTAGTCAGCCGGATCAAAGGTACTTCCTCCCCCGCTGCCGCAGTACGCGGCGATCGAAGCATCACCGGAGTCGGTCTCCGGGACCGGCAAGTAGGGATCATAGGACTCCATGTAGTACCAGTCCCCATTCCCGCCTCCGCATTCATCGTTATCTCCGGAGCCCCGGCGGACCAGCACGGGACGGGTCACAGGGTTTTCGGAGACGAGAACCTGCGCCCCGAAGACTACCGGTCCGATCTCCAGTTCGCCGCCGCGGCAGAGCGCGTTGAAGCGGCCCTGGAACTGCCAGACATTCCCGTCGGGGTCTACCGTCTCCGAAGGCTGTATGCTCTCGTACACCGCCTTCCGGAACACCAGCCCGCGAGGACTTCGGAACGTTCCCTCGCGATAGCCAACGAACAGAAGAGGTGGGTCGAGGTGAAACAGCATGTTGCCGTAGCCGCCGTCATACCAGAGATCGATTGGCTTGAAGTGGTCCCGGCAGAACGTGCGCACCCACGCCGCGTCTCCGTCGTACGGCGCGATGAAGTAGGTCGCTTCGTTCCCGGCTTGCGTAGTGTCCACCGAGAAACGGCCGGCAAAATCCGCCTCCACGTCAGCCAGGTGCCAACGGTCCGACAGAATGAGCGTGTGCTTCGGAGACGAACCAGCCGTGGCGGGAGGTAGCGCACTGGGTGTGACCACGCCAGGCGCAGCGTCGAAGCAGGCGCCCAGCACACCCAGGGTGAGCATCAAGAACGCATGTGCACGCGTGTTACGCATGGTTCCTCTGCGCGTTGGCGCGGAGCCTGGTAGCGGCGGCGCGCGAAACCGCCTATCGTTTGCCAGTCGGCCGTCCGTGAAGCAGGCCTCGCACCGTGTTGAGGGAATCGGACAGATGCCGATACGCGACGAAAAGACGTTCACGGACGAAGAATGGATCGCCGCGTTCGCGATCATTCTTCCTCCTGAACAGGCACGTGCGGAGGGGCTCGCGTGGAATTCGCTTCCCGACCCCAAAGGGTTTGAGGACGCCACGCCGGAGGAATTGCGAGCAGCAGGCGTAAGCGGGCCCCGCAGCTACGACGGAGACCTGCTCGATCTCCTGTCGCTCGTCTCGGAAAGTTGCGCCGAGCGTGCGTGGAACCTGATGGGAATCTCGCGCGAAGAAGGGAAGCGCCGCCGAAACGAGTTTCGCCGCCGAATCGACGAAGCCGTCCGGGCTCGTGACGGAAGCTAGCGGACGAACACTCGCTGACGTGGAGCAGTAGCGGCTCGCGGTCTATGCGGATCATGAGGCAGCTCCGACCCGGGATGAGGCTTCCCCTGGTTCCTCCCGCCTTTTTGGGTGATGAATGTAAGAGCCCGAACAGAGCGCCGCCAGTTCCGCGACATTCCGCGACCCGGGCTGTATTCCATCCCAAACAACAAACCGGGCACACGCGGATCCGCGTGCACCCGGTTCGTCCTCGTACTCTCGTACTCTCGTACTCTCGTACCCCCGTACCCTCCGTCAGCCCAGGTTGTACTTCGCCGACAGATCCTGCTGCGTGTTCGTGGCGATCAGGCGGATCTCGTCCTGCTGCAACAGGGGGTCGTCGCGCAGGGCCAGGGTGAGCTTGAGCGACTTCTCCAGGTCCTTGAGAAACTTGGGCTCCTGCTCGATCACGAAGAGCGCCACCTCCGGGTGCACGCGCACCGTGACCTGCCGCTCCTTGGCGTCGGCCGCGGCGCGGCGGATGGAGCGCTCGATGCGGCGCACCACCGTCTCCGGCGTGAAGATGCGCCCGCTGCCGCCGCAGGTGGGGCACGCGGCCGTCTGCGTGTGGTAGAGCGAGGGGCGCACCCGCTGGCGCGTCATCTCGATGAGCCCCAGCTCGCTCACCTGGAACGCCTTGGTCCGCGCCCGGTCGCGCGACAGGTGCTGCCGCAGCTCCTGCAGCACCTTGTCGCGGTTCGCCTTGGACTCCATGTCGATGAAGTCGCAGACGATGATGCCGCCGATGTCCCGCAGCCGCAGCTGGCGCGCGATCTCCTTGGCCGCGTCCACGTTGGTCTTGAGGATCGTCTTTTCGGGGTCCTTCTTCCCCGTGTAGCGCCCCGTGTTGACGTCGATGCTGACCAGCGCCTCGGTGGGCTCCACGATGATATAGCCGCCCGACGCCAGGTTCACCCGCCGCTGAAAGGCGTCGCGGATCTCGCGCTCCAGGTCGTACGCGTCGAAGAGCGGCTTGGCGTCGGCGTACAGGTGCACGCGCTGCACCAGCGTGGGGTCCACCTGCTCCAGGTACGCCACGATCTCGTCGTGCACGTTCTTGCTGTCGACCGTGAGCGAGTCGACCTTCTGCGAGAACAGGTCGCGGATGATGCCGGCCGTGAGCTTGGCCTCGCGGTGCACCGGCGTGGGGGCGCGCGCCCGCCTGGCCTTTTTCTGGATCTGCTGCCAGGTGGACATGAGCGACTTGAGCTCGCGCTCGAAGGTCTCGCGCGTCAGGTCCTCGCTCACCGTGCGCACGATCACGCCGCCGGACTTCTCCGGCAGCACCTCGCGGGCCAGGGCGCGTAGGCGCGCCCGCTCCTCGCGGTCCTCGATCTTGCGCGACACGCCCACGTGCGACGAGCCGGGCATGTAGACCAGAAAGCGGCCGGGGAGGGAGATCTGGGCGGTCACGCGCGGGCCCTTGGTGCTGATGGGCTCCTTGCTCACCTGCACCAGCAGGTCCTGTCCCTTCTTGACCACGTCCTGGATGGGCGGATACCGCCCGCGCCGGCCATCGCCGCCCCCGCCGCCGTTGGCGGCGGCCGCCTTGTCGGGCGCCTCGTCGGGCTCGGGCGCGTCGTCGTCGTCGTCGCCGTCCTCCTCTACCGCCACGTCGGAGACGTGCAGGAACGCCGCTTTCTCCGTGCCGATGTCGACGAAGGCGGCCTGGATGCCGGGAAGCACGGCCTCAACCCGCCCCTTGTACACGTCGCCCACCATGCGCGCCGCGTCGGGCCGGTCTACCATGAGCTCGACCAGCAGGTCGTCCTCGAGGATGGCGACGCGCGTTTCGCGGGCGGTGGCGTTCACCAGGATCTCGCGCTTCACGCCGCCTCGCAGGTACGGGGGCGGCGCCGGGCGAGACCCGGCGGGGGGGATGGCCGCGCGCGAGGGGCGCGCGTGCGCCCCCCGTGGTGCCGTTGGATGTCCATCGGTCCTCTGCAAGGGCCGGCGGCGCCACGGGGGCGCCGCGGCCCACCGTTCAGTGGGAGAGCTCGCGGAGGAGGCTTCGGGCGATCACCAGCCGCTGGATCTCGCTGGTCCCCTCCCCGATCTCGCAGATCTTGGCGTCGCGCATCATGCGCTCCACCGGGTATTCCTTGGTGTAGCCGTAGCCGCCGTGGATCTGTACTGCCTTGGTGGTGACCCGCATGGCCACCTCCGAGGCGAACAGCTTTGCCATCGACGCCTCTTTGCTGAACGGCCGGCCCTGCTCCTTGAGCCACGCCGCGTTGTACACCAGGTGTTTGGCGGCCTCGATCTCGGTCGCCATGTCGGCCAGCATGAACTGGATCCCCTGGAACTCGGAGATGGGCCTGCCGAACTGCCGCCGCTCGGCCGCGTACCGCGCCGCCTGCTCGAACGCGCCCTCGGCGATGCCGAGCGAAAGCGCGCCGATGCCGATGCGGCCGGCGTCCAGGGTCTTCATGAAGTTGATGAAGCCCATCCCCACCTCGCCCAGCACCTGCGCGTCGGGAACGAACGCGTTCTCGAAGACGAGCTCGCGCGTGTCCGACGCCCGCCACCCCATCTTGTCCTCCTTCTTTCCCGCGCGCACCCCTTCGGTGAACGGCAGGCCGTCGCTGTGCCCGATCCCCAGCTCGCGGGCCCGCTCCAGGTCGGTCGTGGGCTTGGCGACGATGAAGGAGGTGATCCCCTTGCTCCCCTTTTCGCGGTCCGTCACGGCCGTGGCCACGAAGACCTCGCCCACGCCGGCGTGGGTGATGAAGATCTTGGCCCCGTTCAGGATCCACCCTCCGTCCGTCCGGGTGGCCGTGGTGGCGGTGCCGCCGGCGTCCGACCCCGCGCCCGGCTCCGTGAGCCCGAACCCGCCCAGCACCGTGCCGCTGGCCAGCACGGGGACGAAGCGCTCCTTCTGCTCCTCCGTGCCGAAGTTGACGATGGGGCTGGTGCCCAGGGTGGTGTGGGCGCTCACGGTGATGGCGTGGCTGGCGTCGACCTTGGCCAGCTCGTGGATGACGATCATGTAGCTGATGCCGTCCATCCCGGCCCCGCCCAGCTCCTCGCCCCAGGGCACGCCGAGCAGCCCCAGCTCGCCCATCTTCTTCACGTTGTCCCAGGGAAACTCCGACGTCTGGTCCAGCTCCCCCGCCACGGGCGCGATCTCGTTCCGGGCGAAGTCGCGCACCATGTCGCGGATCATCAGGTGGTTCTCGTCGAAGTACCGTTCCATGGGTGCGTGCGGTGCCGTTTCTCTGATTTGAAGGGTGGCCGATCGTGCGGCCGAAACGCCGCTCCCGCGCAGAACCTTCGTAAACCGGGCCAATTTAAGCGCACGTGCGCGGGCGGGAAAGATGACAACGCAATCCACTTGCCGGGATCGCCGGTGCGGACAGCGAAATCAGTCACGTCCCCACCATCCGCCCCGCGCGAACCTGGCGGAGGCAAGAAGACCATGGGCCACGCCCCACGACGCGATTAGCTTCTTTCCGACGTGATCTGTCCCGCCGCCGGCTGCATCCCTTCCGTTCATCGCGTGGAGCCATCATGAACGTCGAAGCCGCCGTCTACCCCACCGCCGCGACGATCGGCGCGGTGATCTTCGCGTACCTGATCTTCAGGACGCTGTTCACGTACATGACGCCCGATACGGTCATCAGCAACTACAAGTGCTGCAACGGGGGATGGCACGAGGCCAAGCTGGCGGACTGCGGGACCACGCTGCGGCGCGTGCCGCAGCAGCCCATCAACACCTGGAGCAATCTGGCGTACCTGGCCGCGGGGCTCGTCATCCAGTTCACCGTGGGGAACGACGCCGCCTTCGTATTCGCGGTGACCATGACGTACCTGTGCATCGGCTCCACCCTGTACCACGCGACCTCCACGGGGTGGGCCGGGGTGCTGGACGTGACGGCGATCCTGACCGTCTTTCCGTCCATCGCCATCTACGCCGCCGGCGGGTACTTTCGCGTGGCGAACGCCCGGGGCATGCCCCTGGTGATGTTCGTGGCCGCGGGGCTGATCGCGTTTCTGCTGAGCAAGCGGGCCAACCAGTACATGCGCGCGGTGATCGCCATCTCCCTGGGCACCTCGTACGTGATCCTGCTGGGGTACATCTTCAGGACGGACCAGTGGGACCTGCTCTGGTACCTGGGCGGCTCGCTGGCGCTGTTCGTGGTGGGATACGTGAGCTGGGGGCTGGACAAGAAGGAGAAGTTTCCCATCACTCCGTGGGGGCACGGCGTGTGGCACGTGACCACGGCCGCCGCCAGCGTCCTGGTGTTCTACGCCGTGCACCTGAGCCAGCCGGGGCCGTAGGGGGGTTCGCGCCGGCGCGCCGGTAGAGGCGCCACTCCGCCGGATGCGCCATCAGGTACAGAAAGGTCAACGGCTGGGGGGTACCCATCCTTCTTTTTCTCATTATCCGCATCCGCATACCGTCGACGCTGCAGACACTGCGCTGAATGTTTCGTTGATGTGCGGTGCGGCGGCGGATTACCTTTCCGCCGACAGGCTGGCCCACCTCTCCATCCCACGAAACAGGCCCCATGCGGACCGCACTCCTGCTTCTCTGCTGCCTGGCGCTGGGCGCCGGCAGCCTGGACGCGCAGACGCGCACGCTCACCGGCACCGTGACCAGCGCCGCGGGCGGGCCGGTCGCCGGGGCGCGGCTGGAAGAACGAGGGACGTCCAACGCCGCGACGACGGACGCGGCGGGGCGCTACACCCTGCGCTACGGCGCGCCCGGCGCCGTCATCCGCGTCACCGCGGAGGGATACCTGGGCCGCGAGATGGCGGCGGAGGCGGACGGGACGATGGACGTGGTGCTGGGCGGGGTGCTGCTGGAGAGCCTGGTGGTGGTGGGCAGCCGGCGGGCGGACCGCAGCGCCACGGAGACGCCGGTGGCGGTGGACGTGATCCCGCTGGCGGAGGTGGCGGAGCGCTCCGGCCACCTGAACGTCAACCAGCTTCTCGCGCACGTGGCCCCGTCGTTCAACGCCAACCGGCAGTCGGGCGCGGACGGCAGCGACCACATCGACCCCGCGGCGCTGCGCGGGCTGGGGCCGGACCAGACGCTGGTGCTCATCAACGGCAAGCGCCGCCACCAGTCGTCGCTCATCAACATCTTCGGGTCGCGGGGGCGCGGCAACACGGGGACGGACCTGAACGCCATCCCCATGGCC
>DASUVG010000037.1:0-4539 GCA_036379135.1 Longimicrobium sp. | reverse complement strand
TGCGGCTGGAAAGACCGCCCGGCCGGCCTCGCACGAGGTGACGGCGGCGTCGGCCGTGGGAATGAGCGCCACGGCGCTCATCCACGCCGAGGAAGAGGTGTGGAACGACCTGCAGCGCGGCGCCTTCCCCGGCGCGGCGCTGGCCATCGGGCGAGGTCCGCGGGTGGTGCTGGAGGAGGGGTTCGGCACCATGGGCCGCGGCGGCCTGTACGACGAGGTCGAACCCGACCGCACCGTCTACGACCTGGCCTCGCTCACCAAGGTGGTGGGCACCACCACGGCGGTGATGCTGCTGGTGGAGGACGGGCGCATGCGGCTGGACGACCCCGTCTTCACCTACCTCCCCGAGTTCGGCGGCGGCGAGCGCGACCGGGTCACCATCCGCCACCTGCTCACCCACACCTCGGGGCTTCCGGCCGGCTACGACGGCAGCGGCCCCACCCCACAGGAGTCGCTGCTGCGCCTGCTGCGCGTCCCATTGGAGCACGCGCCGGGAATGCAGGTGGAGTACTCGGACGTGGGCTTCGTCGTGCTGTTCGCCGCCGCCGAGCGCGCGGCCGGCGAGCCGCTGTACCGGCTGCTGGACCGCCGCGTGTTCGAGCCGCTGGGCATGCTCTCCACCACGTACGTGATGGGCGAGGGGTGCCTGCGCTGCGCCGGCACCAGCCGCACCCGCGGCGACGCGTACCGCGGCAAGGTGCACGATCCCATCTCGCGGCGGCTGGGCGGCATCGGCGGCAACGCGGGGCTGTTCAGCACCGCGCACGACCTGGCCCGCTTCGCGGCGATGATGGCCAACGGCGGCGAGCTGAACGGCGTGCGCGTGTTTCAGCCGGGCACCGTGCGCGCGTTCACCCGTCGGCAGCCGGGCACCGGCACCCGCGCGCTGGGGTGGGACACGCCGGGCGCGCCGGGGACGGGCGCCTCGGGGACGCGCGTCTCGGACCGCTCGTTCGGGCACACGGGCTTTACGGGAACGTCGATCTGGATCGACCCGGACCGCGGCACCTGGGTGGTGCTGCTGGCCAACCGCACCTACGAAGAAGGCCCCAACCGCATGCAGGCGCTCCGCCGCACCCTGCACGACCGGGTGACGGACTCGGTTCGCGGCGAGCCCTCGTACGGCGGCGGATCGCAGTAGCACGAAACACGCTGTAACACCGCGCCGGGGGTTTGGGCGCGGTGTTTGCTTTTGATGGCATGCAGATTCCGCCGCATCAGCGCCCGCGCGCGGACGGACCGATGCGGGCGCACGGTGCCACGCCACTTTCGGGGAGGGATTGAGCCCCATGTCCACCGATCAGGAAGCCGTCCGCGAGCTGCTGGGCCCGCTTGCCGACCTGCCCTCGCCCCCGTCGCCCGACGACCGCGACGACGACAGCGAGGCCACGGGCGGCATCATCCCCGGCACTGGCCGCCGCTCCGAAGACCATCAGCCCGCGCCGCCCAGCCAGAACGCCGAGCCGGGCCAGTAAGCGCACAGCCGCGGCGCGAATCGATCCACCCTCCCCGTATCCTGGAGAGGGTGGATTTTTGTCTGGGGAAAGATTGGCCTCACACGGAGTCAACGGAGTCAACGGAGTCAACGGAGTAGGGATTCGACGCGGTGCTCCAAACCATTCTCCTTCACGCATGGAAAAGGTGGGGTGATGGCACTCGGCTTCGGTTCGCTTCGAACAAACTCCGTTGACTCCGTTGACTCCGTGTGAGACTCATCCGCTGGTGAATACGATGAAGGACCGCGGCCTTTGACGCGGTCTGGACGAAGTTGCCCGCAGCTTGCAGTGGGGCACGGGCGAGAAAACGATGACGCGGGGGAGCGGCATCCCTCCCCCGCTCTGTTCACCCGTCCGGAAAGCCAGAGATGGATCGCAACCTCGCAGCCCTCGCGCTGCTGACACTCGCCGCGTGCGCGCCTTCGGGCCCGTCCACCGGGCCGGGCCCGCGCCCCGGCCCCGCCGACACCGTCCGCATCGGCACCGGCGCGGGGACGGGGCGCATCGAGCGCATCGTCTACCAGCCCGTGAGCCCCGCGCTCCCGCCGATCCCGGCGGCGGACGGGGCGCTGGCCATTCGCGTCGTCCATCCCACGCAGGGCCAGGCGCGCCCCGGCGTGGACTCCACCTTCGTCTATGGCAGCCTGGGCACCGGCCAGGCGGCGCTGGAGATCAACGGCACGGCGGTCCCCGTGGCCCCCAACGGGGCCTTTATCGCGTACCTGCCCATGCCCGCGGACGGCACGTGGCGGCTGCGCGCGCAGGCGGGTGGGCGCGAGGTGTCGGAGACGCGCTCGTACGCGCCGCGTTCCACCGGCGGCGCCGCGGCCAACCCGCCGGCGACCAACGCCGTCTATGCCACCGCGCGCCTGGGCACCGTCACCGGCGGGGCCGACACGCTGGCCAGCGGCTCCGACGCCATCTACGCCCGTCCCACGCCCACCGGCCCCTACCGCTGGTTCTTTCCGCGCGGCGCGCGGCTGGCCGTGGCGGAGCGGCGGGGCGAGCAGTACCGCGTGCGGCTGGCCGAGGGCACCGAGGCGTGGATCGACGCCTCCGCCCTCTCGCTGACCGAGGCCGCGTCGCCGCCGCCCGCGCCGGGCCTTGCGAACAGCTTTGTCTCGCAGACGGCGGACGGGCTGGACCTGCGGGTGACCGCCGGCGGCCGGCCCTTCCTGGTGGAGACGTCGGACGCCGGCGCCGTCGTCACCGTCTACGGCGTCACGGGCGGGACGATGGCGGCCTCGACGCCGTTCGGCGGATGGTACCGGATGATGGGGCAGCAGCAGGCGGGAGGCGCATCGCGATACGAGCTGAGCCTGACCGGCGGGGCGTGGGGATACAAGGCGTGGTACGAGGATGACGGCGACCTCGTCGTCCGCATCCGCAAGCCGCCCGTCATCGATCCGCAGAACCCGCTGCGGGGCAGGCGCATCGTCATCGACCCCGGCCACCCGCCCGCGGGCGCCACGGGACCGACAGGATATTACGAGGGCGACGCGAACCTGGCGATCGCGCTGCCGCTGGCGGAAAAGCTGCGCGCGGCGGGGGCCGAGGTCATCCTCACCCGCACCGGGCGCGAGGGACTGGTCAGCTCCACGAACAGCGGCGAAGAGCTGCGGGCACGCGTGGCGCTGGCCGTGAGCCGCAATGCGGAGATGTTGATCTCCGTGCACAACAACGCGTTCGGCGAGGGCGCCAACCCGTTCCGGGCGATGGGCACCAGCGTGTACTACTTTCACCCCTTCGCCGCCGGGCTGGCCCGCGAGCTGGACCGCGAGATCGTCGCCGTAACGCGCATCCGCGACCTGGGCGCGCTGCAGCAGAACCTGGCGCTGGCGCGGCCCACCTGGCTTCCGTCCACGCTGACGGAGTCGCTCTTCATGCCGATCCCCGAGCAGGAGGCCGCGCTGCGCGACCCCGCGTTCGTGGAGCGGCTGGCGGACGCGCACCTGCGGGGGATCGAGGCGTGGCTGCGCGGGCGCGCGGCGGCGCAAGCCGGGGGCAGCCGCTGATGCGCGCGCTGGTCATCACCAAACCCGGCGGGCCGGAGGTGCTGTCGCTGGAGGACCGTCCCGTTCCGCAACCGGGGCCGGGCGAGATCCGCGTCCGCGTGCACGCCAGCGCGCTGAACCGCGCGGACCTGCTGCAGCGCCGCGGCAACTACCCCGCCCCCCCCGGCGCCCCGGCCGACATCCCGGGGCTGGAGTACGCGGGCGAGGTGGACGCCGTCGGCGAGGGCGCGGGGCTGTGGGCCGTGGGGAACCGGGTGATGGGGATCGTGGGCGGCGGCGGGCACGCGGAGTACGTCGTGGTCCACGAGCGCGAGGGGATCCGCGTTCCGCAGAACCTGAGCTGGGAAGAGGCCGCCGCCATCCCCGAAGTCTTTCTGACCGCGTACGACGCCCTCTTTCGCCAGCTGGACCTTACGATGGGCGAGCGGCTGCTGATCCTGGCGGTGGGGAGCGGCGTGGGGACGGCCGCGCTGCAGCTGGCCAGCGCGGCGGGCGCGACGGTGATCGGCACCTCGCGCACGTCGGCCAAGCTCAAGCGCGCGACGGAGATGGGGCTGGAGGTGGGGGTGGATACGTCGAAGGAGGACCTGGCGGAGGCGGTGAACCAGGCCACCTACGGCAGCGGCGTGCACGCGGTGCTGGACCTGGTCGGCGGCAAGCTGCTGGAGGCCTCGCTGCGCGTGGTGGCGCTCCGCGGCCGCGTGGTCGTCGTGGGGACCACGGGGGGAAGCAAGGTGGAGGTGGATCTGGGCCTGCTGCTGCGCCGCCGCATCCACCTGTTCGGCACCGTGCTGCGCAGCCGTCCGCTGGAGGAGAAGATCGCGCTGGCCCGCGAGTTCTCCAACGCGGTGCTCCCGCTGATCTCGTCGGGCCGCATCAAACCCGTCATCGACTCCGTGTTTCCCTTCGACGCCATCCGCAGCGCCCACGAGCGGATGGAAGAGAACGCCAGCTTCGGCAAGATCGTGCTGACCTGGTAAAGATCAACTGCGCAAGGGTACAGAGGGACAGAGAACAGCCAGAGGAAC
>DASUVG010000036.1:0-5059 GCA_036379135.1 Longimicrobium sp. | reverse complement strand
GCGCCGCTCCTGACCCGCTGCTGCGCAACCAATTTGGCGCCGACCGAAGGATCTCGCCGGCAGCACCTGGGGGCTGAATCAGTGCCGCGTAGCCAGCCCCGCGATAGCCGAGACGAGATCCTTCGGTCGCGCACAACCGCTTGAGTAACTTCAAGTTACGGAGGCGCGCTCCCTCAGGAAATCAATCCTCGGTATTTCTGAAAGACAAAATCTTAAACACAGTCTGAGGGAGGCGCCGCTCGGCAACCTGCGGGGACGACAAGGCGTGGCGCCGACCGAAGGATCTCGCCGGCAAAATTGCGGGGCCGGCTCTCGAGGGCAGAGAGCCGGCCCCGCGGCTCGCCCGGCGGGATCTCTCGGTATCTTTCGGTCGCGCGCAAGCGGTTGCGTGGGTGAGGCTTCGGGGTGGCGCTCCCTGGGGAAGGCAGGCTTCCGGGAATGTAGACCGTCGAGGAGCGTGGGAGGGCGCATTACGTATTTCATGTGGATCCGCGCGTGCTCTGCCCTTGACCTGTGCTGCATCGCCGCGTAAACGTGTGGCGAATGATCATCGAAAGAGCCAGACGGGGGCGCGGGTCGGCCCCCCATCCGCTTCCGCCGCGAAGCACACACCCGCCAGGGAGAACGTGAGATGCCGTTCGTGAGCAAGATCCGCCGGGCCGCGCCGGTGCTGTTCGCCGCGCTGGCGCTGTCGCTGGGCGCCTGCGACCCCGAGACGCCCACCCGCAATGACCACCCCGACATCGCGGCCGTACGGCTCACGGTGGGCGCGCAGAGCGTCACGGTGACGGCGAGCGGGACGCAGACGGGGACGCTCACCGTGCCGCGGGGCGAGAACGCGGTGAGCGTGACCTGGCTGAACAGCGGCGGGTCCGCCATCTCGTTCAACGTGGTGGTGACGATGCAGATCGTGCCGGTGGGCGCGGGGACTGGGGTTTCATTCGTTTCCGCGGGCACCACCGGCGGGCTGCTGACCGCGACCAGCGCGGGGGCCAGGACGGCGAAGGTGAGCCTGTTCCACGGCGACCATCCCGACTTCGAGGCCAACGTGAACTTTACGGTGAGCTGAGCGGACGCCCGTACGTGGCCGAGCCCCGCCGGCGAACGGTTCGCCGGCGGGGCTCTTCTATGCCGCGCACCCCGGGCAGGTGCCGAAGAACGTGACCTCGTGCCCGTCCGCGAAAAAGCCGGGGCCCACCTCCCGCGCGGCGGGAAGGGGAAGGGGGCACCCGGGCAGGTCGTACACGCCGCCGCAGACGCGGCAGTGAAAGTGGTGGTGATGGCCCCGGCCCGCCGGCTCGTAGCGCGGCTCGCCGCTGGGCAGCACCACGGTGCGCACCTGGCCGCTTTCCTTGAGCAGCTTGAGCGTGCGGTAGACGGTGACCACGCCCAGCCCGGCCAGCTCACGCTGCGCCCGCTCCAGGATCTCATTCACCGTCAGCGGCCCCGCCGCGTCGCCGATCACCCGCGCGATCACGTCCCGCTGCCGCGTCCGGTGCTTGCCCACCGGCGTAGTTTCCATCGCCTGACCCGTCTGGATGGTGGTGACGCGACGAAGGCCATCGTCGTCGTCCCCTTGCAGTCCCCCGGAACCCTTCGGCACGTTTACTGTAGATGTTGTGCCGCAACCGGTTGCGGCTCTACCCAGCGACCCCGATCGACCCATGAAGACGTACGCCCGCCCGCGGCTCGGCCGCCTCGTTCCGCTCCTTGCGCTGGTCCTGGCGGCCGGCTGCGGCGACCTGGGCCTCGACGCTGGGGGTGAGGTGGTCGCCGGCCTCACCATCACCGACGCCAACGGCTCCACCCTGGTGACGGTGAGCTCGTCCAACGCCGTCTCCGGCAACCTGAGCATCGGCCGCAACCAGTCGCGGGCGATGGCCATCGTGCTGCGCGATGCCGGCGGAGGCCTCATCACCCCGGGGCTGGGGCAGAGCATCCGCGTCACCATCACCAACACGCAGGTCGCGACCTGGGCAGACACCGGCGCCGGCGTGGGCACCCTGACCGGCCGCTCCAGCACCGGCCAGACGTCCATGCGCATCGACGTGATCGACTCCGGCACCGTAGAGTACACGTCGCCCGCGATCACGATCAACGTGACCTGACGCGGCATCCGATCCAGCGAAACGCGGCCCCGGCCTCCATCGAGAGCCCGGGGCCGCTTTCGTCGATACGCCAAACCCGACAGTCATCCCTGGGAGGCGCCGCACGGCGTTCCTCGAATGGAAACGCCGTCTTCGGAACTCCCCCAGAAGTGCATTTCGAGGGAGCGCCGCGCAGACCCGCCGCCCGCGACAACGCCGGCGCGCGACTGAGAAATCTACTCTCCGCCTCCTCGTGGCCTGCCTCCACACCCCGCACCAGCCCTATCCGGGCTGTCAGTCGCCGTGCGCCGGGCAGCCGCAGTGGTGGCAGGCGGCGTCGTGGCGCAGGTGGGCGCTCCAGATCATCCCGCCGGCCAGCAGAACGCCGCCGGCCGCGTGGGCCAGCGTCTCCGCCGCGCCCGTCCACCCCGCCAGCGCGGGCGCGCCCCACAGCGCCAGGCCGGCGGCCATCGGCACCAGCACGGCGCGGCGGCCGTGCGCGCGGATGCCGCTCCACGCCATCAGCGCGGCCAGCACGGCGGCCGCAGCCTGCACCACGGCCTCGCCGCCACGTCCCAGCGCCAGCGCGGGCGCCGCCATCACCAGCACCGGCGAGGCCAGGCAGTGCACCGCGCACAGCAGCGGCACCGCCGCCGCCCATCCCACCGCCGCGCCCGCCCCGTCCGTCCGCGCCATCCCCATCCCTCCGCACGAGAAACCGAGCGCCGGGTGCGCACGCCGCGCCCACGGCCGATCGATAATGATAATCCAGTTTCAACTTACAGGCAAGCACGCACGTCCGCTCCGGAGGGGGATCGAGCTTCTCCTCTCCCCACGCAGTTCGTGGGGGAGAAGGCCGGGAGAGGGGGACGGTCGCGGTGCGCACCGGCGCTCTCCGTAACACCTGAATGGATCGGGTGAGGCTTCAGGCTTGACGTGGGCTGGGCCGTGGCTATCTTGTCGCTGTCGGAGGTAACGGGAAGCTCCATTTTTGAGCCAACAGTTTTGAAGCCGGGGCCATCTTTTGCGGCCGACGCCACGCCCCTCGCGGGAAGGCGGAATGCCACGAGGAAGCCACCCAACATGTTCCGACATGGCTTCAAAAATCCTTCCCGTTGCCGCCCGGCCCAGGCCGGCCCCGTTCTGCGGGGCTGGCCTTTTCTCGCTCCCTGAGCAGGAGGCCACGTGCCCACGGTTCGCGTTACCCGCCGCGTGCACTTCAGCGCGGCGCACCGTCTGCACAGCCCGGCCCTCTCCGACGAGGAGAACCGGCGCATCTTCGGCCTGTGCAACAGTCCCAACTGGCATGGGCACAACTACGAGCTGGACGTCACCGTCGAGGGCCGGCCGGACCCGGTGACCGGCTACGTGGTGGATCTGGGTCTGGTGCGCGAGGCCGCCGAGAGCGTGACGCGCGACCTGGACCACCGCAACCTGAACCTGGACGTGCCCTGGATGGAGGGCACCATCCCCAGCACCGAGAACCTGGTGGTGGCCATCTGGGAGCGCCTGAAGCCCCGGCTGCCCGCCGAAGGGCGGCTGGTGCGGCTGGTGCTGTGGGAAACGCCGCGCAACGCCGCGGAATATTCGGGAGAGTAGATGACGGACATTCTTGCGCCCCGCGGCCACGCCGCCCCGGCGGCGGAACCGGAGACGGAGTTCCAGGCGCTCGTGCGCCGCATGCTGGGCGAGCTGGGCGAGGACCCGGGCCGCAACGGCCTGCTCAGGACGCCCGAGCGCGTGGAGAAGAGCCTGCGCTGGCTCACCCGCGGCTACGGCCTGTCGGTGCAGGACGCCATCGGCGACGCGGTGTTCGACGAGGACCACCACAACATGGTGCTGGTCAAGGACATCGAGATGTACTCCATGTGCGAGCACCACCTGCTGCCGTTCTTCGGCAAGGTGCACGTGGCCTACATTCCCAACGGCAAGATCGTGGGGCTGAGCAAGCTGCCGCGGGTGGTGGAGATCTTCGCGCGGCGGCTGCAGGTGCAGGAGCGGCTCACGGAGCAGGTGGCGCAGGCGCTGATGGACGTGCTGGAGCCGCAGGGCGTGGGCGTGGTGATCGAGGCCGCGCACCTGTGCATGATGATGCGCGGCGTGGAGAAGCAGAACTCCAAGACGGTCACCAGCGCCATGAAGGGCGTGTTCCTGGACGACCTGGGCACCCGCGAAGAGTTTCTGCGCCTGGTGCACCCCGGCAGCGGCTGAGGGGGCCCGGGGCCCGGTTCGGCGGGATTCGCACTGCGCCCGCCGCGCCCCCTCCGCTCGCTCAGGCTCGCACCTCCCCCAAAAAAACCTGGGGGAGGTTGGGTGTGGGGCAGGGGATGGAGGTTCGGCGACGTGCATCGAACTGCGCCCGACGGGCGCCCCCTCCCCCCGGCCCCCTCCCCCGCTCCGCGGGAGAGGGGGAGAATTCGATCCCGCTTCGGCAGGCTTGGCTTCGCGTCGGTCCTTCGGCTGCGCACCGGGGATTCGGAGCGCGTCACCTCTCTCTCCCGCGCAGTTTGCGGGGGGGAGGTGCGACGCACCTTCCGGAGCGCGCTCGAATTCTCCTCTTTCTCCCGCGCAGCGGGGGAGAGGGGTCGGGGGAGAGGGGGCGCCGTCGGGTGCCAGTTCGATGCACGTCGTCGAGCCCCGAGCCAGCGCTTCGGATGGGGTGGCGCGGGATGGTGGGCGGCCCCCCATCCCCGGCCCTTCCCCCACAAACAGCGTGGGGGAAGGGTGACGCGGGCCGAAACGTCGGAGCCTTTCGGGAGCAGACGCGCGACGCACCTTCCGGAGCGCGCTCGAATTCTCCCCTTTCTCCCGCGCAGCGGGGGAGAGGGGCTGGGGGAATAGGCGCTAACTTAAGACTTGTTCCGGGGCAGAGGTCCGCGTATTGTTCGGCATGAAAGCCGACCTCCTTGCGGAAGAGTGGGGCGTGATCACGCGGTTTCTGCCGGAGGGATGGCGGGAACTTGCGCGTACGA
>DASUVG010000035.1:0-3379 GCA_036379135.1 Longimicrobium sp. | reverse complement strand
CACCCCATCACCCCATCACCCCATCACCCCATCACCCCATCACCCGTTCACCCGTTCACCCGTTCACCCGTTCACCCTGCTCCCGTCGCAGCCGTCGCATGGTCCCAAACCTGCACCCGGGAACACCGGGAAGCCCGCCGGCCTATACTCGGGCCGTTCGCGGGCGTCGTTACGTCTGGAACCCGACCGTTCAGCAAGGAAAGAAGATGAAGCAGATCCGGATCGCAGCCGCGCTGGCGCTCACGGCCGCGCTCTCGGCGGGGGCCGCGCAGGCGCAGGTCTACTCGCCGCCCTTCATGTCGCCCACGCCCACCAGCGACTTCGGCGTGTACGTGAGCGACCTGGGCGACGTGGCCATCGAAGGCATCTGGCGCCGCCTGACCCGCGGCGGCGACATCGGCCTGCGGGCGGGCTACGCCGACATCGGCGAGGGCGCGCTGATGCTGGGCATCGAGCTGCGCAACCCGGTGGTGCTGGCCGGCGCGCCGATCGGCCTGGCGTTCACCGCGGGCGCGCAGGGGCTCATCGGCGACGACCCGCGCGTGGGCGGACAGGTGGGCTTCGTGGCCGGGCAGGCGCTGCCGGCGGGCACCTTTACCGTCACGCCGTACATCCACCCCCGCCTGGCCGTGGTCGCCTCGCCCGGCGGCGACGACAGCAACGGGCTGCAGGAGGACGACGACGTGGACCTGGACGTGCGCGCCGACATCGGCGCGGACTTCGACTTCGCGTCCAACGTGTCGCTGCGCTTCGACATCAACCTGGCCGAAGGGGCCAGCTTCGGGCTGGGGCTGGCCTGGCGCCCCTGAGGCCGCCGGCCGCTCCGCATCCATCGCCGCACCCGCTCACCGCCGCGCCCCACTGGCCGGCGGTGAGTCGTCTCCATATATACTGACCCATGCAGAGAGCCGATCTTCACATCCACACCCGCGCGTCGGACGGCGAGTTCTCGCCCACCCAGGTGGTGCAGGCCGCCGCCGCGGCGCGGCTGGACTTCATCGCCATCACCGACCACGACACCATCGACGGCCTGGCCGAGGCGCTGGCGGCGGCGGAGGGCGGGCCGGTGCGCGTGCTGACGGGCGTGGAGGTGAGCGCCCAGCAGGACGGCGACGAGGTGCACGTGCTGGGATACCACGTCCATCCCGACGCGGAGCCGCTGCGCGCCCACCAGCACGGCGCGCTGGGCCGGCGGCAGGAGCGCGCGCGGCAGATGGTGCGGGTGCTGCAGGGGCAGGGGATCACCATCGACTACGAGGACGTGCTGCGCGCCGCGGGGGGGCCGGCCGCGCGGGCCATCGGCCGGCCGCACGTGGCGCGGGCGCTGGTGGCCGGCGGGCACGTCCGCTCGATGGGCGAGGCGTTCGACCGCTACCTGGCGGACGGCGGCCTGGCCTTCGTCCCCACCGAGCTCCCCTCCGTGGCCGACGCCATCGCCATGATCCGCGCCTCCGGCGGCGTGGCCGTCTGGGCGCATCCCCGGCAGGAGGTGGTGGAGGCGTACTCCCCGCGCTTCGCCGAGCTGGGGCTGGCCGGGATCGAGGTCTATCGCCCCAACACCAATGCCACGGACGGCAAGAAGATGAAGGGGATCGCGCGCGAGCTGGGGCTGTTCGTCACCGGCGGGTCGGACTGGCACGGGCCGCACCGGGCGCGCCTGGGCGACTTCTTCATCCCCGCCGACGACGTGCGGGAGCTGCTCGACCTGGCGCCGCCGGGATGAGCGCCCCCGGCCCGGCCGAAGCCCGCGCCACGGCGCCGCCCGTGGACCATCCTCCCCGCGCCCCCTCGGGGCTCCGCGACCGCTGGGTGCTTCCCGGGCTGGCGCTCCTGGCCGTCCTCTCCATCCTCGTCGTCTTTCTCTACGCCGGCCAGCCGCAGAGCGCGGGCGAGGTGGGCGGCCGCGCGTGGGTGGTGCTGGCCCCCGACGCGTACACGCCGCGCATCTCCCGCGCGCGCGAGCGGGCAAAGGCCGCGCTGGATGCCGCCGCCCGCGGCGACACCGCCGCCGCCATCGCGCGCTACGCCGAGGCGGAGGAAGAGGCGCTGACCGCCCGCGAGCGCGCCGGCACCCCCGAGCGCACGGCCGAGGCGACGGAGTTCTGGGCGGGGATCGCGCTGGACCGGGCGGGGCTGA
Organism: Longimicrobium sp.; assembly: GCA_036379135.1. Lineage (GTDB taxonomy): Bacteria > Gemmatimonadota > Gemmatimonadetes > Longimicrobiales > Longimicrobiaceae > Longimicrobium. Next base: position 1,242 of record DASUVG010000035.1, on the reverse strand, counting down.
TGCTGGGTGCCGGCGCCACCCCCTGGTACCGGGGCGACGACGAACAGCTGCTGGGCGAGGCCGGCGCCATCGTCCAGCGGGTGCGGACGGCACCGGTGTCCGCGCCCACCAGGCAGCGGGCCGAGGCGCTGGCGCAGCGGATCGAGCGGCAGCTGCGGCCGGGGCCGCTGGAATGGGTGCCCGGCCGATGACCGCCGCCCAGCGCAACGTGGCCGCCGCGCTCGTCTTCCTGGCCTCCGCCGCGGTGGCGGGGATCGCGCTGGTGCCGGAGGGCGTGGAGTACCGCGCCTTCGGGATGGTGGAGGGCGTGTTCGCGCTCCTCTTCGCCTACCTCCTGGTCTTTCGCGGCGCCTGGGCGCGGCCGGAGGGCGCCACGGGGTGGATCGCGCTGGCGTACGGCACGATCGCGAGCGCGCAGGCGCTGGAGCTGCTGCTGCCGCCGCCGGGAATGATCGAGTGGATGGTGGTCGCGGCGCTCGCCGTCTCCTCGTGGGGCGCCTTCTCCGGCGGGACGCGGAGAAGGCTGGTCTTCAGCCTGGCGACGCTGGCCCTGCTGCTGGCCGTCATCAAGTTCTCCGTGATCCCCGTGCTGTGGGCGCGGATGGGCCCCGCCGCCGGCACCGCGTTCGGCCTGGGCGACGCGGCCGAGGCCGTGCGCCGCACCTTTGCCGACTACCGCCCGCTGCGCCCCATCGGGCAACTGGTCGGATTCGTCGCCCTGGCACTGTGGGCGGCGGGGACGCGGCTGCTGTGGCCGGACGACGGAGCCGTGGTGGAGGAAGACGGCCGAACGCTCGTTCGGGGGGAAGCGGACCTCGCCCGACTTCAACCCGTTGACAGGGATGAAGTTAGGGGTTATCTTGAGGGCCCTTCGCGAACGGCGGCAACGCCGGGGAAACGGAAAATCGAGTGATCGAAGCCGTTGACAACCGCGAGGAACAAGGTTAAGTTAGAAGGCTCTGCGGCACTTTGGGCCGCGAACGATTTGATTGAAAATACGGGTAGTGGGTTGGGTAGAAGAAGTCGAGCGAGAAGCATCGACTCGAGAGCACCAATGCGTGTGTTGTAGGCTATTAGGTGGGCCGGAAGATACCTCGCCTTTTAAACCGGGGCGAAGCGTGGAAATCCGGTCAAGCGAAATAAGGGCGCACGGTGGATGCCTTGGCACGGACAGGCGATGAAGGGCGCGATAAGCTGCGATAAGCTTCGGGGAGCCGCACGTAGGCGTTGATCCGGAGATGC
>DASUVG010000034.1:0-4153 GCA_036379135.1 Longimicrobium sp. | reverse complement strand
GAAGGTGTAGGGCAGATCGCAGCGTCCGAGCCCCGGCGACTGAATTCGCGGCTGTGACCCCGCAATGTCGGCCTTCGCCGACGGCTCCTGCCGCACGCCGCGTAGGTGCACCGCGGCGTAGTTCGAGCAGTTGAAGCCCTGTTCGCAGAGCGCGTCAGCGCGAGACAGGGCTTACCGCAGTCCCAGCGGCGGCTTCAGCCGCTCAGGCTGGGGGGCAGCCCCCCGGCATTGCCCGCCGTCTGGTACGCTCCGTGCCTCCCCGGGCGGCGCACCCAGAACCCCGCGGGCCGGTGATCATCGACTGCCACACCCATCTCAACCGCTACAGCCCCGACGATCCGCCCACGCTCCCGGAGCGCTACGCGAAGCTCGTGGCGGAGATGGAGGCGAACGGCGTCGCGCACTCCGTCGTCCTCACCTCGTACGACATCACGCCCGAGCGCCCGTCGCCGGACGACGTGCTGGCGATGGTGGAGGGCGACGCGCGCTTCAGCGTGGTGGCGGGCATCAGCGTTCCGCACCTGGGCGCCGACCAGCTGGGCTACCTGCGCGGGCTGCTGCAGGCGCGGCGCATCCGCGGGCTCAAGCTGTATCCCGGGTACCAGCCGTTCCACCTGGTGGACCGCCGGCTGCACCCCGTCTACGAGATGGCCGCGGACTTCGGCGTGCCGGTGATGATCCACACGGGCGACACCTTCAGCCCCACCACCAAGGTCCGCTACGCGCACCCGCTGGAGGTGGACGACGTCGCCGTCGACTTCCGCGCGACGACCTTCGTCATGTGCCACCTGGGCAACCCGTGGTTCACGGACGCCATGGAGGTCATCTACAAGAACCACAACGTGATGGGCGACATCTGCGGCCTTACGCTGGGCGAGTTCCAGCCGCGCTACGAGCGCTTTGCCCTGCGTTGCGTGAACGACGCGATCGCCTTCATCAACGACCCCGAAAAGCTGATGTTCGGCACCGACTGGCCCATCAGCGACGTGGCGAGCTACCTGCGCTTCGTGGACCGGCTGGAGATGACGGACCAGGAGCGCGAAGGCCTGCTCTGGCGCAACGCGGCGCGCCTGTTCCGCCTGCAGGTGCAGGAGGGCGGGGCGTGAGGGAAGACGGGGAGATGCGGACGGTGGCGACGGAGGGGGAGATGCGGGTGGTGGTGGTGGACGACGAGCGCACGCCCCTGGCCCGCGAGGCGCTGGAGCTGATCGCCACCTCCATAGGCGACGTGCAGCCGGTGAACGACCTGCTTTCGGAGATCGAGGAGCGGCGCCGGGGAATGCCCAGCGGCGGCGACGCGCACCTGCTGGCGATGGTGGACGACGCCGGACAGCCGGCGGCCGCGGCGGCGGGGATCTACCTGGAGGAGGTGAACGCGGGGTTCATCACCTACCTTGCCGTGCGAAAGGACCTGCGCGGCAAGCTGCTGGGGCGCGGCCTGCGCGGGCACCTGCTGGACTCCATCCGCGCGGAGGCCATGCGCAAGCACGGCACGGACCCGGCGTGGGTGGTGGGCGAGGTGCGCAGCGGCAGCCCGTGGCTGCAGACGCTGGTGCGCGCCGGACAGGTGATCCCGTTCGACTTTCCCTACTTCCACCCGTGGATGCCGCGCCGCGCGGAGGGAAAGTACGTGCTCTACCGCGAGCCCCTGGCCGACGCCCGTGCGGAGCTGCCCGCGCACGAGGTGGTGCGGCTGGTCTACGCCATCTGGCGCCGCGCCTACCGCATCCGCTTTCCGCTGCAGAGCGAGACCTTCTGCTACATGATCGACCGGCTGCAGGCGGCGGGAACGATCGGCGCGCACCCGGATTTCCCGGCGGATTGAGCCGCGCCCCGTCCGGAAGGGGAACGGGTTCCCGCGGCGCCTCCTTCGGAATGACAGACAGGGGTGCGCGGCAGCGTGGCCGCGCACCCCTGTCGTCATCCCCACTGTCCCTTCCCTCCTACCCCAGCGGCGCCAGCGCGGCGCCGATCTCCTGGCGGCGCGGCTCCAGCCAGGCGGGAAGCCGCAGCGTGGTGCCCAGCTCCGACGCGTCCTCATCCACCGAAAAGCCGGGGCCGTCGGTGGCGATCTCCACCAGCTGGCCGTCGGGAGCCTTGAAGTACAGGCTCTTGAAGTAGGTTCGGTCCATCACCTGGCTCACGGCGATGTCCAGCGACAGCAGGTGCTCGCGCCAGGCGCGCTGCTCCTCGTCGTCCCGGGCGCGGAACGCCACGTGGTGCGTCTGGCCCACGCCGCCGCGCGCCCGGTTCCAGTCGGGCTGAAAGCCGAAGAGCGTCCACGAGCTGTGCGGCGCCACCGTCTGCCCGTCGTACCCGGCCCAGAAGTAGTGCAGCATCTTCGCCTCGTCGCGGTTGATGGTCTTCTTGATCAGCCGCAGCCCCAGCGCCTGCTCGTAGAACTCGCCCGCGCGCCCCAGGTCGTCCGTGATGCCGCTGACGTGGTGGATGCCGTGCAGCGCCATGTCGGGCGTGATCACGGGCACCGGCTCGGGCCAGGTGAGCGCGGCGATGGCCGCCTCGTCCCTGTGGCCGCGCACGATGCGCTCCGGCGGCAGCCTGAGCTCGCGCCCCAGCGCGTCCGCCGGCTCGTCCAGCGTGTAGCCGGGGCCCGCCGTGGCGATCTCCATGATCTGCCCGTCGGGGTCGCGAAAGTACAGGCTGGTGAAGTAGCCGCGGTCGTACGGGCCGGAGGTGTGCGCGCCGTTGTCCGTCAGCCGCCGCTTCCACTTCAGCAGCGCCTCGTCCGTCTCCACCCCCAGCGCCGTGTGGTGCACCCCGCCGATCCCCGGACGCCCCTTGAGCGCGTTGGGCCACTCGAAGAAGGTCAGCAGCGTCCCCGGCCGCCCCTCGCGGTCGCCAAAGTACAGGTGGTACGCGCCCGGATCGTCGTAATCCACCGTCTGCTTCACCATCCCCAGCCCCAGCACGTCGCGGTAGAACGCCAGCGTGCGCCGCGCGTCCGCCGCGACCATGGTGACGTGGTGAAAGCCCTGCGTGACGAGCTGCATGGTTGCCTCCGGCAAAGTACGAAGTACGAAGTACGAAAGTACGTTCCCGTCCCACGGCATCGGCTTGCAAAGCGCCCCTCCCCGCTCGTGCGGAGAGGGGCGCCTGCCGATCAGGACCGCGAAGGTCAGGCCGCCTTCACGGCCTCGACCTCCAGGGTGATCTTGATCTCGTTGCCCACCACCACGCCGCCGGTCTCCAGCGCCTGGTTCCACGTGAGCCCGAAGTCGCGCCGGTCGATCCTGGTCGTCGCGCTGAAGCCCGCGCGCTGGCCGCCCCACGGGTCGCCGCCGCGGCCCTCGTCCGTGGCTTCCAGCACCACCTCGCGCGTCACGTCGCGGATGGTGAGGTCACCGATGACGTTGTAGCTGCCGCCGCCCAGCGCCTCGATGCGCGTGCTGACGAACTTGATCGACGGGAACTTCTCCACGTCGAAGAAGTCGGCGGAGCGCAGGTGCGCGTCGCGCTGCTCCTGGCGCGTGTCGATGCTGGTGACGTCGATCTCGGCCGTCACGCTCGACGCCTCCGGGTTCGCCTCGTCCAGCACGATGGTGCCCGACACGGCGCCGAAGCGGCCGCGCACGGTGCTGATCATCAGGTGCTTGAGCGAGAACTCGACCCCGGTGTGCGCGGGATCGATGGTCCAGGTGCTGGTGGTGGTGCTCTCGGCGATGCTCATGGTGCGTATCTCCGTTCGTTTCGTTTCCGACGGGCCCATCCTTCGTGTTGCGGCCGGCGTGGGCCGGAATCGCCGCCGCAGTGCTACAGTAGTTTAAATCCAAGTTCTAAGATAAATCCGCACAAGAAAACGCTACTCCCCGCCCTCCGGCTCCACCTGCGCCGCGTGCCTCCCCAGGGTGCGGATGAGAACGATCGCCTCGTCCTTCTCCTCCTCCGTGAGCCCCCCCATCGCGCGGCGGATGGCCTCGGCGTGCCGCGGAAAGATCTCCCGGATCAGCTCCTGTCCCGCCGGCGTGAGCGCGGCGTAGTAGGCGCGCCGGTCGCGGTCGCAGCGCTGCCGCTCCACCAGCCCCTTGGCCGCCAGCCGGTCCACCAGGTAGGTGACGCCGCCGCTGGTGACCAGGATCTTCTTCTGCACCTCGCCCAGCAGCATGGGGCCCTTGTGGTGCAGCGCCTCCAGGAT
>DASUVG010000033.1:0-25279 GCA_036379135.1 Longimicrobium sp. | reverse complement strand
CCGGTGCCGGGGCTTCGCGGCTATGTGCGCAGGGATTCCGCGGTTTGCGCGCGCGCGCGAAGGGCGGTAAGCTGTGGGACTGGCAAAAGGTCCCCATCCGTCCGTGTTTTCCGGAGATATCGCAACGTGGAGCAGTCCCAGAAAGAGCTGATCGAGCGGCAGCTGCACGCCGCCCGCAAGATCATACACGACGCGCTCAAGCAGGCGCAGAGCCAGAAGCTGAACCCCGCCGCCGTCGCGCAGGTGCTGGGCGAGAACGCGGTGATGCTGATGATCCGCAACTTCGGCCCCGACGCGGGAAAGCAGTATACGAAGAGCCTCACGGAAGAAGCCGTGCGAATGGCGCACTTCTACGCCACCCAGCAGTCCAGCCCCAGACCCGACTGATCCACCCCCATGTCCTCCCCCATCCACCCTCCTCCCGGCACCGGCGGCCCCGCGGACCTGGTCCTGCGCGGCCGGCGCGTGGTGGCGGGCGGCGTCATGGGCCCGTCGGCGGTGCACGTGCGCGACCGCGTCATCACCGCCGTCACCGCGTGGGACGACGTGCCGCCGGACGCCGAGCTGGTGGACGTGGGCGACGCCGTGCTGATGCCGGGACTGGTGGATACGCACGTCCACGTCAACGAGCCCGGCCGCACCGAGTGGGAGGGATTCGAGACCGCCACGCGCGCCGCGGCGGCCGGCGGCGTCACCACGCTGGTGGACATGCCGCTCAACAGCGTCCCCGCGACGACGACCGTCGTCGGGCTGGCGGCCAAGCTGGCGGCGGCGCGCGGCCGGCTGCACGTGGACGTGGGGTTCTGGGGCGGCGTGGTGCCGGAGAACCTGGAGCAGCTGGAGCCGCTGTGGGACGCCGGCGTGCTGGGCTTCAAGTGCTTTCTCTGCCCCTCCGGCGTGGACGAGTTCGGGCACGTGGCGGAGGCGGAGCTGCGTGCCGCGCTCCCCGGGCTGGCCCGCCTGGGCGCGCCACTGCTGGCCCACGCGGAGCTGCCGGAGCCGCTGGCCCGCGCCGCGTTGGCCGTGGAGGGGATGGATCCACGCCGCTACGCCGTCTACCTCGCCAGCCGCCCCAGGGACGCGGAGCAGCAGGCCATCGAGCTGCTGATCCGCCTCTGCCGCGAGACGGGCGCGCGCATCCACGTGGTACACCTGGCGGACGCCGACGCGCTCCCCCTGCTGCGCGCCGCCCGCGCGGAGGGGCTGCCGCTCACGGTGGAGACCTGCCCGCACTACCTGCACTTTGCCGCGGAGGAGATCGCGGACGGCGCCACGGACCACAAGTGCGCCCCGCCCATCCGCGAGGCCGAGAACCGCGAGCGGCTGTGGGATGCGCTGGGCGCGGGCGACATCGACCTCGTCGTCACCGACCACTCGCCCTGCCCGCCGGAGATGAAGGGACTGGATACGGGCGACTTTCTGCGCGCGTGGGGCGGCATCGCGTCGCTCCAGCTGACGCTGCCGGTCGCGTGGAAGGGGGCGCGGGCGCGGGGATACACGCCCGTGCAGCTGGCGGAGTGGATGTGCGCGGCGCCGGCGCGGCTGGCGGGACTGGACGGCCGCAAGGGCTGCATCGCCCCCGGCTGCGACGCGGACTTCGTCGTCTGGCGCCCGGAGACGGAGCTCAGCGTCGATCCCGCCCGGCTGCACCACCGGCACCCCGTGACGCCCTACGCCGGCGCCACCCTTCCGGGCGTGGTCGACGCCACGTACCTTCGAGGCCGCAGGATCTACGAAGACGGCCGGCTCCTGGCGGAACCGACCGGTCGCACCCTATCTCGCCACAGCCGATGACCCCTTTTCAAGACCTGGTGGACCTGGCGTCCGAACGCCTTGGCGGCGCCGTGCTGCTGGCCAACGACGAGTTCTTCGCGCCCAAGGAGGCGCTGCTCAAGCCCGGCGCCCCGGAGTGGCGCGAGCACGAGTACACGGAGCGCGGCAAGTGGATGGACGGCTGGGAGACCCGCCGCCGCCGCGATCCCGGCCACGACTGGTGCATCATCCGCCTGGGCCTTCCCGGCGTGGTGTGCGGACTGGTGGTGGATACGGCGTTCTTCCGCGGCAACTTTCCCGAAAGCTGCTCCGTGGAGGGGTGCGACGTCTCCGGCGTCCCCGATCCGGAGCAGATCGCGGACGACGCGAACTGGTTCGAGCTCCTGCCCCAGTCCCTGCTGCAGGGGAACGCCGAGAACCTGTTTCCCGTCAACGTCGACCGCCGCGTCACGCACCTGCGGCTGAACATCTTTCCGGACGGGGGCGTGGCGCGGTTGCGCGTGCACGGCTGGTCGCACCCCACCTGGACGCGGTTCGCGCTGCAGGGGGGCGAGGTGGACCTGGCGGCGCTGGAGAACGGCGGATGGGTGCCGGCGTGCAGCGACATGTTCTACGGCCACCGGCAGAACCTCATCCTTCCCGGCCGCTCGCGCTTCATGGGCGATGGATGGGAGACGCGCCGCCGCGGCCCCGGTCACCACTGGAGCATCCTCCGCCTGGGCGCGCCGGGAGCCATCCACCGCATCGAGCTGGATACCGACTTCTTCATGGGGAATGCCCCCGTCAGCGTGGCGCTGGAAGGCATTCACTCCCCCGGCGGCAACGTCTACGAGCTGACGGCGGAAGGCGCTGAGTGGATGCCGCTGCTGGACGAGATCCGCCTGCAGCCGCACACGCGGCACCGCTGGCAGGACGAAGTGAGACCGATCGGTCCCATCACCCACGCGCGGCTGAAGATCTTTCCGGACGGGGGCGTGGCGCGGCTGCGGCTGTGGGGCACCCTGGCGACGCCATCGGCGCCGTGAGCGGCCTGGCGCGCCTGAACGCACTCCCCGCCGCTGAGGCAGAGGCCGATCTGCTAACCTGCTGCGGATCGCGCGAGTGGGCGCGGCGGGTGGCCGCGCTGCGCCCGTTCGCCGCCGAGGACGCGCTGTTCGACGCGGCCGACGTGGTGTGGTGGGTGCTGGACCGCGAGGACTGGCTGCAGGCGTTTCGCAGCCATCCGCGCATCGGCGAAAAGAAGGCGGAGGCGGGGCAGACGGGGCGCGAGCAGGGGTGGTCGCGGGGCGAGCAGGCGGGGATGGATGCCGCCCAGGACGCCACCCGCCGCGCCCTTGCCGACGGCAACCGCGCGTACGAGGAGCGCTTCGGCCACATCTACCTCGTCTGCGCGACGGGAAAGAGCGCCGACGAGCTGCTGTCGATGCTGACGCAGCGGCTGGACAACGAGCCCGGGGCCGAGCTCCGCGTCGCCGCCGCCGAACAGGCGAAGATCACCCGCCTGCGCCTGCAGAAGCTGCTCGCCTCGTCGGGGGCGTGAGCGGTACGGACGCCTTATACCCATTGTGCCGAGGAAGCACCGCGCCGCCCCGCGTTCCCGCCGGCCTGGTACCCGGGCGGGTGAACCCGCGGCCGGAACAGCGAAAAAGCCCCGCAAACCGCGCGGGCTTCAACCGCTCCCGACGATAGGGCGTTGAGTTCCTGAGGGAGCGCCGCGCAATGGTTTCGGATACTCCGGGCTGGGCGCGCGACCGAAGGACCTCGCCTGGGCAACACCGGGGGTGGATGCATGTGCCGATACTGCGGCTACAATCCGCGCAGGCGGATTTCGCTTTTTTCCAGCGGCGGATTCATTCGCTCCTGCAAGCGGACGTCGTGAGATCTTCGGGCAGATCCGCGACGGCCGTACGCCGATGCACACCCTCCTTTCCGGATCGAACATGAGCGGAATCACCACGCACGTGCTGGATACCTCGCGCGGCCGCCCGGCGGCGGGCGTGCCGGTGCGCCTGGAGCGCGGCGCCGCCGTGCTGGGCAGCGGCCGCACCGACGCCGACGGCCGCCTGCGCGACCTGCTTCCGCCGCACCTGCAGCTGCACACCGGCGCGTACCGGCTGGTCTTCGAGACGGGCGTGTACTTTCGAGACCAGGGGGTTGAGGCGTTCTATCCGCACGTCGCCATCGACTTCGAGATCCGCGACGCCGCGCAGCACTACCACGTGCCGCTGCTGCTGAACCCCTTCGGCTACTCCACCTACCGCGGCAGCTGACCCGCAGGATCGCACCATGAGCCCCGCCGCAAGAGAGCTGCTAGACCTGGTGTTTCGCTGGGTCCACGTGATCGCCGGGATCATGTGGATCGGCAACTCCATGCTGTGGAACTGGATGGACCGCAACCTGGAGCCCTCGAAAGAGGCGACGGAGGGGATCCAGGGCGAGATCTGGCTCCTGCACAGCGGCGCGTTCTACTACGTGCAGAAGGACTCCAGAGGGTGGGACCGGGCGCGGCCGCTGCACTGGTTCAAGTGGCAGGCGTACACCACCTGGCTGAGCGGCGCGGCGCTCCTCATCGTGGTCTACTACCTGAGCACGGGCGCGCTGCTGCTGGATGCCTCCGCCTCGGGCCTCAGCCACCTGGCCGCCGTGGGCATCGGCGTGGGCGTGGTGATCGGCGGATGGATCGTCTACGACCTGCTGCTGGCCCGCATCCTGGACCGCGCGGGCGCGATGGGCGCGGTGATCGGGCTGCTGGCAGTGGTCGTGGTGGCGTACGGGCTTACGCAGGTGTTCAGCGGGCGCGCGGCGTTCCTGCACGTGGGCGCCATGCTGGGCACGCTGATGGCCGGCAACGTGGGGCACCACATCATGCCCTCGCAGCGCGAGCTGGTGGGCGCCGTGGAAGCCGGGCGGCTGCCGGATCCAAAGTACGCCAAACGCGCCAAGTCGCGTTCCATCCACAACAACTACATCACCTTCCCGGTGATCGTGCTCATGCTGAGCAGCCACTTTCCCGGGATCTACGGACACCGGCTCAACTGGCTGCTGCTGGGCATCCTGGCTCTGGGCGGCGCGTCGGTGCGGCACATCCTGAACGTCCGCTTCGGCTGGCCGCGCTGGAAGCCGGCGCTGGCGGCCGCCATCGCCGCCACGCTGGCCGCGCTGTACCTGGTGAGTGCGCCACGCGCCGGCGCCACGGCGCGGGACCAGGGCGGGCGCCCGGTGGAGTTCGCCGAGGCCAACGCCATCATCCAGAAGCGCTGCGCCGCCTGCCACAGCGCCAGCCCGGCGGACCTCACCTTCGGCGTAGCCCCCGCGGGCGTGGCGTTCGATACGCCCGAGCAGGTGCGGGCGCGCGTGGAGCGCATCCGCGCCCGCGCCGTGGAGACGCAGACCATGCCCCCCGCCAACAAGACGCACATCACCGACGAAGAGCGCGCCCTCCTGGGCCGCTGGATCGCCCAGGGCGCGCGGGTGGACTGATTCCGGCCCATCCGCTCCGCCCGGCGCAGCCGCAGACGCAGGACCCTCACGCCATCCGATGACATCTTCCGGGCACGACTTCACCTTCTCCCTTCGCGAGAACGCGGTAGACTCGCTTCAGCACGGGATCGAGCACTTCCTTTCTCCGGCACGGAGCCCGCGCGACCTGAAGGCCACCGTCATCCACGTGTTTCACGCGGTGGAGCTTTTTCTCAAGGCCTCGCTCGCCGACGTGCATCCCAATCTGATCTACACCAAGATCGACGACGGGCACATCAAGGACGACGCGCAGACGGTCGCATTCAAAGCGCTGCTCTGGCGCCTGCGGAACTTCGGCGTCCCGCTGAACACCGAGCAGATCGCCGACCTCCAGAATCTCCAGAGCGTGCGGAACTCGCTGGAGCATCACCAAGCCCAGCGCAGCCGCGCGCAGATCGAGGGGTACGTCGCGAACGCCATCCGCTTTCTGGATTCGTTCCTTCCCCGGCTGGAGGTGACGCTCAAGGAATTGCTGGAGCCGAAGGTGTACGAGGAGCTGCGGGCGCAGATCTACTCGCACGACGAGCGGCGCGAGCAGGCCGCGCTCCGGCTCGCGGGCAATCTGCCGCCGGAAGGGCTCGACGTCCCCCTGCGCGTCGAGATTCTGCCGTGCCCGGATTGCGGCGAGCGCTTTTTCTGGCCGCACGACCCGTTCGCGGGAATGGACCAGGGCCAGTGCTACTACTGCGACGCAAAACGGTACGTCGCCGACTGCAGCCGCTGCACGGCGCCCATCCTGAAGGAGTCGCCGTTCAAGGAGCCCAGGTCCGCGTGGTGCGACACCTGCTGGGAGACGATGATGGAGCTGCCGTAGCCGGCGCTCTGCACCCTGATCCGGCTCCTCCCCGGGGGAGCCGCCCCAGCCGCGACCGGAGACGTATGAAGCATCGCACGCGCTCGATCCTTCCCGCCCTCCTGTGCCTCGTGGGCGCCTGCGGCAGCGAAGCCGCTCGTCAGCAGACGGCCGCCCCGGACACCACTCCGGTCCCGTCCGCGACGATGACCTATGCCGCATGCATGGCCGCCGCCAACCGCCAGGCCAGCCAGGTGGAATCCGTCGTCAAGGCGCGCGAGTGCCTGCGGCTTCCGGACGCGCCGCCACCCGGCTCCACCCTGCCCCCCGGCACCCCGCCGCCGCCCGGCGCGGTACGGGGGGTGGATCAGGATACGGCCCCGGCGGCGCAGGCGGAGGTCCGCAGCGTCTACACCTCGCTGCAGCAGTGCCGGCTGATGAGCACGCACGAGGAAACCGGCGGCACCGTGTCCCGCTGCCCCGGCGTGGCGCGGCATGCGCTGCTCATGAGCGATGACGACGCGCGGATGTCCATCGACGTGGTCACGCCGGACGGCAGGGAGCACCCGCTGAACTACTGGAGCGTCGTCACCGGTGCCTTTTCCGCGCTGGGCCCGCGCGCGGAGTGGCGGATGCAGGGCGAACGGCCCATCGCGCTCATCGTGCGGGTGAACGCGAACGAGGACGCCGAGAACCCGGAGCGCACCACCTCGTACCTGGCTGTCGCCAAGATCACCCCCACGCAGATCTGCGTCACCGACCGCATTGGCCCCGCGGCCGACGCCAACGCGGCCGCCCGCCGCGCGGCCGACGCGTCAGCCGCCCGTCCGTGCGTGAAGGAAGCGCCGATGTAGGCTGCGCAGCTCCGCGCGATGGGCCTTTTCGTAGCGCTCCGGCGCTGGAACGTGCCGCCGGAACCCGGACACGGAGATGCAGATGGACGACATGCGCGCGGAGGAGTGGGTGGTGGTACGCAACTGCGGCTTCATGCACGAGGCCGAGCTGATCGTCGCCGTGCTGGATGCGGAGGGCATCGACGCGTTCATCCCCGATGCGCAGATGGCCGGCAGCACGGGGCTGACGGGTCTGACGGGCGGCGTTCGCGTGCTCGTCCGCGAATCGGACCTGGAGCTTGCCCGCGAGAGGCTGCAGGCCGAGGAGGAAGAGGAGTTGCCGGAAGCCGGTGCATCGCCGGACGAGGCGGGCTGACGCGGGGTCCGGCGCATCGGCCGAATCCATCGGCCGGAACGAGGCAGCCCCCGCCGCGACCGGGGGCTGGTCTGCGTTTCGATCCGGGATCCCGGACTTGAAGTGCCGTCGTCCGGCGCATACATTGCAGATGTACGTCCGTGCCGTGGAAATCACAAGTACAAGTGGATAAGGCATGAGGAACGCCAGGCAGCAGCCGGGGAACAAAGCGTTCTCTCCCCGCCCGATGATCAGCGGCATGGTGGCCACCGACGATTACCCCGGCGTCCGTTCGTCCCTGATGAACCGGGTGGAGCGCTGGCTGCGCGGCTCCCTTGACCGCATGAGTGATGACGAGGTGCTGCGGGCCGTCGAAGCACAGTCGCCGGCCGAAACGATCGCGGAAATCCTCGTCGCCACGCCCGAGACGCGCGCCAGCTCCGAGAACGACTGGGCGGAGCTGCTGCTGCGAGGTGCCGAGGCAAAGAGGCAGGTCGCCGAGATGGTCGGAGGACTGCTGTCCTCGTCGCAGGCCGCGGCGGTGCTCGGCATCAGCGTCCCGGGCGTGAAGCAGCGGGTGGAGCGGCACAAGCTGCTGGCCGTACCTCTCCCCGGTGGCCAGTGGGGCTTCCCCGCGCTCCAGTTCGCCGAGGGCGGGCGCGTGCGGCCGGGGGTGGCGGAGGTCGCGAAGGCGGGCGTGCACGTAGACGCCTGGACGCTGCTCTCCATCCTGGTGGACGATGCGCCCGATGGTTCCGGGATTCTGCTGGAGCGGCTGGATGATCCGGACGTCCTGCGCGACGCGCTCCACCGGCTGGAGACCTACGGCGAGCACGTCGCCGGCTGATGCCGATCCGGCTGCCCCGGAATCCACCGCTCGTGGAGGTTCCCGTTACACAGGCGCTCTGGCGCGTCCATCGCCTGGAGCATGACCCGCTGTGGTTCGGTCCAGGCGCCGGCAAACCGCCCGTCGGGCGCTTCGACGCGCCGGCGGGGGAATACGGCACGTGCTACTTCGGCGCGACGCCTGGCGTCACCCTGCTCGAGACGCTGGTCCGGGGCCTCGAGGTACCCATCATCGCCCGTTCCGCCCTGCACGCGCGGGCATTGTCCGCAGTCGCGGTGGCGGAGCCGCTGCGCATGCTGCAGCTGGAGGGGAAGGGGCTTCACAGCTTCGGAATCAGCGCGCACGAAATTTCGGGCCCCGATCTTACCGGGTGCCAGGATCTGGCGCGGCGGGTGCACGAAAAAGTAGGGGAGGCCGACGGAATTCAGTACCGGTCGCGGTGGGACACGAGCGAGCTCTGCTGGGCCGTGTTCGACCGCGCACGCACTCGTCTGGGTGACGTGCTCGGGACGCAGCACCTCGGCAGTCCCGCGGTCGTCCGCCCTGCGCTCCTGCCCTACCGGCACGTCTCCGTCTCGTAGCGGCCGCCGATTCCACGACGAACCAGCCCCGCCGGAGTCGTGCTCCGGCGGGGCTGCCTGTTCTTGAAGACGAGGCGCCGGCGCGCCCGTCACCCCTGGCGGTTGCGGAGGATCTTGAGGAAGGAGCGGCCGCGCAGCTCCTCCAGCGTAAGGCCGGTCATCTCCCGCGCCTCGTCTTCCGTGAGCGCGCCGCTGTTGATGCCACGGGCGAAGTAGTTCAGCAGCCCCTGGCCCGTAGCCGCGTCGTCGAACACGTCGCCCACCAGGGTGGCCTGCGCCGCCTTTTCAACGAAGTTGCGCAGCCGCTGCGCCGCCAGGTCCAGCCCCTCCAGAAAGAACGCGAACACCGCGGCGTAGCGCGTGGGGAGCTGCGCCGGGTGCAGGTCCCACCCCTGGTAGAATCCGTGCACCAGCGAGTGCCGCACGTCGTCGTAGTGCATGCGCCAGGCGTGGTGCACGCTCTCGCGGTTCTCGCGCGCCTGCTCCGCCGACAGCGTCTCCCCCCCGGCGGCGCGGTGCACGGGGACGGGCATCACGGTGGTCGATCCGTCCGAGAGCCACACGCCCGTCCCCGCGAACGCCACCTGCATGGCGTGGCGCGCGTAGTCGCACGCGGGGTGGCGCATGCGCTGCTGCGCGGCGGTCACGCCCACGCCCGCCGTGTAGTCGTAGGTGCCGAAGTGCGCGGCCGTCATCCGTCCGCCGGCCGCGTCCAGGAACGACGGCAGGGCGCAGCGTCCGTCGGCGCCGATGATGGCCTGCGGCACCTCGACCATCAGCTCGAACTTCAGCGTCCCCTCCGCCAGCCCCAGCGAGCTCTCCAGCCGCCCCAGCACCTGGACGAAGTACGCCACCTGCTCCGGCACCGTCACCTTGGGAAGGGTGACGACCCAGTTCTCCGGCAGCCGCCCGCCCGTCCTGCCCACCAGCGCCGTCAGCAGCAGGTCCAGCGTGCGGATGCTGCGGCCGCGCAGCTCCTCGTTGAGCGGCTTTACGCGCATGCCGATGAAGGGAGGCAGCGATCCCGCCTCCATCCCCCGCGCCAGCTCGTCCGCCACGCGCACGGCGTCGGCATCCTCCTCCGCGTCGGGGCGGTTGCCGTAGCCGTCCTCGAAGTCGATGCGAAAGTCTTCCACCGGCTCGCGGCGCAGCTTCTCCACCACGCGGCCGTACACCGTGTCCGCCAGCGGACCGGCGGGCAGGCCCACGGCCTGGGCCAGCGTGAGCGCGTCGGGCGCGTACTCCTGCAGCGCGCGCACGGCGATCTCGCCCAGGCGGCGCGTGGACTCGGCCTTGAAGAGCTGCGCGCCGCCATACACCACGTGCACGGGCTGGCGCAGCCCCGACTCGCCGGGGTAGCGCGCGGCAAAGGCGGTGTTGGCCTCGCGCAGCGGCGCGGCGGCGGACGAGAGCTGGTCGTCCGTCAGGGTTCTGCTGGACATGGACTCTGGATGATGAGAAACGTCTGCGCGCACGGCACCGTGTGTACCGTGCGCGAATCGGTGCCGAAAATACCGGCGCGTCCGCAGCCGGGGGACGCGCCAGAGTCGAGACTCGGCGAACAGCATTCCGCTGGCGCCCGACAGGGCCCCCTCTCCCCCGGCCCCTCTCCCCCGCTGCGCGGGAGAAAGGGGAGAATTCGATCCCGTCCCCGACGCACTCAGCTGTCGTTCCCAGGGAGCGCCGCGCCGAACCGTCATGGAGGCGGATCGCGCGAGCGTCAACCCGGATCGCCCGGCCTCAATCGCCGCGGCGCGCACCCGCCAGGCACGCCGGCACGTACGCCGCCTCCACCCGCCGGCATTCGGCCTCCGCCACGCCGCGGGCGGGGTGCGCCAGCGCCAGCCGCTCGCCGATCAGCCCGTAGCACCGGTCCTTCCACTCCGCCGGCACCTGCGCGCAGAACGCGATGCCGGGCGCGATGTCCCACTCCAGGTCGGTAAAGTACTCCACGCCGCCCAGCAGGCAATCCGCGGCGAACGCGCGGTTCCCCGCCTGGCAGGCGTCGATCATCGGCCGCACCTTTCCCCCTACCAGGCCCAGGTACTGCTTGCCGAAGCCCTGGTAGCAGTCGCGCACCGCGCCGGCCGGTGCACGGTCGCAGGCGGCGAGCACGGCGGACGGATCGTCGCCGTGCACCATCAGCAGCGCGACGGACTGGTAGGCCCAGCACGACGGCTGGTGCGGCGCGTCCACCGCCGCGCACAGCCGCTGCAGCTCCGCGTCCGACAGCCGGCCGCCGGATTCCGCCGCGGGAGACGCGGTGTGCCCGCCGTGTTTGCCGCCGCCGTGCCCCGCGTGGGACTGCGCCGCCGCCGGTGCATCCGTGCCCACGGACGATGCGTCGATGGCGCGCAGGGCGCGCTCCATGAAGACGCCGTCCTGGCACTCGCGCCGGCCGCGCGGCGTCTGCAGCGCGTCGCACAGGGGCAGCGCCTGCCGGTGGTCGCCCGCAAAGCGCACCATCAGCCCGTGCCCCAGGCCGTGCCAGCACTCCAGCCGCTCGTATCCCGGCCGGTCCGCCGCGCCGGGCGCGCAGATGCCGCGCACCGAAGCGCGGTCCACCGTGGCGCCGCGCAGGAACAGCCCCTCCAGCGCGCCGTGGTAGCAGCCGGACTGGAACTCCGGCGTGCACTCGCCCAGGATGGAGATGTCGCCGCGGCCGGCGGCGGCAAAGCGGCCCAGCGCGTGGGCCAGCTCGTGCCCGCGGGCGTCCGCCGTCCCGTCGCGCGCGGCCAGCGCGCCCAGGCTGTCCAGCCCCTCGCGGATCCCCCGGTCGCGGGTGATGACGAAGAGCGAGTCGATGGCGGGATCGCCGTTCGCCACGCGCGTCCACGCCGCCGCGGCCGTGGCGGGCGCGGAGTCCGCCCGGGCCGCCAGGGGCACGGGCGCCTCCCGGTCCACCCGCTGGCAGGCGCCGGCGAGCAGCGCCGCCGCCAGCAGCATCAGCAGGCGCAGGAGGGATGCGGGATCGTGCTTCATGCGGCTCCCCGGGAACGCGGGAACGGTGGCGCGCAGCATCCGGTGCATCTGCCCATCAACCGTTGTAGATGGGCCCCTGGCGCTCGCGGTACAGCTCCAGCACCGCGTTGGCCTCGTCGCGCAGCATGCCGTGGACCACGCGAATGCCGCGCGCCTCCAGGTACGCGTACGACTCGGGGAACACCGGCCCCTCGTCGAAGCCCAGCCGCAGCGCGTCGTCGCGGCCGGCGCCGCACACCAGGCGCCGCACGCCGCTCCACAGGGTCGCCCCCAGGCACATGGCGCACGGCTCGCAGCTGGTCACCAGCTCGTACGCCGGGCCGCCGTCGCGGCGGAGGGTGAAGCAGTCCAGCCGCGCCTGCGCCATCGTGCACGCCAGCACCTCCGCGTGCAGCGTGCAGTTGTTCAGCCGCACCACGCTGTTCATCCCCACCGCCACCAGCCGCCCGCTTTCCGCCTCGAACACCGCCGCGCCGAACGGGCCACCCGTATCGCGCTCCACGTTCTCGCGCGACATCCGCACCGCCAGCCGCATGCGGTCCTCGTCGGTGGCGTAGGGGCGGTCCCAGTCCACGACGGAATCCACCCATTCGGGATAGTCGATGCGAAGCGGCGAGATGGGGGACATGACGGCGTTGGTCGACAGGGTTTGGGCGGATCGCGGGCGCGCGGCCGGACCGGCGCGGAAACGTACGTGTCCCGCCGGATTCCATCAACCGAACCCCGGGGGTCCATTGCGCGGGCCGGCGCGAACGGGTTATCTCTTGTGGATTCCGCCCGAGCGCGTACCCGCACCACCCGTGAGACCCGTGAGCACATCCGTAGGCCGCAACGTGCCCCGCAAGGACGGCATCCCCAAAGTAACCGGCGCCGCGTTGTACGTCGATGATCTGCGCTTTCCGGGGATGCTGTACGGCCGCACCATCCGCTCCACCATCTCGCGCGGCCGCATCAAGTCCATCCGCTTCGACTTCGACACCGAGGGGTTCACCATCGTGCAGGCCGGCGACGTGCCGGGCGAGCGGTGCAACTACGTCGCGCTCATCGAGGACGACCAGCCGTTCCTGGCCGCGCACGAGATCAACCACCAGGCCGAGCCCATCCTCCTCCTGGCCCACGAGGACCGCGACGTGCTGAACGCCGCGGCCGTGGTGATCGAGTACGAGCGCGACATCCCCGTGATGGACGCCGAGGCCTCGCCCGTGGTCTTCAAGGAGATCCGCATCCGCAAGGGCGACGTGGACGCGGCCATGGAGACGGCGGAGGTGATCGTCGAGGGCACGTACCGCACCGGCCACCAGGAGCACGTCTACATCGAGACCAACGGGGTAATCGCCGTCCCCGAGGCCAACGGCGGGATGACGGTGCACGGCTCGCTGCAGTGCCCGTACTACGTGCACAAGGCGCTCAAGGCGCTCCTCGCCCTCCCCGACGACAGAGTGCGCGTGGTGCAGACGGAGACGGGGGGCGGGTTCGGCGGCAAGGAGGAGTATCCCTCCGTCATCGCCGGGCACGCCGCGCTGCTGGCCAGGAAGTCCGGGCGGCCGGTGAAGATGATCTACGACCGCGAGGAGGACATGGTGGCCACGACCAAGCGCCACCCGTCCGTCATCCACCACCGCACGGGCCTAACGCGGGACGGAAAGCTGGTCGCCATCGACATCGACGTGCTGATGGACGGCGGCGCGTACGTCACCCTGAGCCCCGTGGTCCTGTCCCGCGGCTGCATCCACGCCGCCGGTCCGTACCGCTGCGACAACGTGCGGACCGTCGGCCGCGCGGTGATGACCAACACGCCGCCCAACGGCGCGTTCCGCGGCTTCGGGGCGCCGCAGACGCAGTTCGCCATGGAGGTGCACATGGAGCGCATCGCCGAGGCGCTGGGGATGGACCCCGTGCACCTGCGCGAGATCAACGCGCTGCAGCCGGGCGACACGACGGCCACGGGCCAGCGGATGGGCGAAGACTGCAGCGCGCTGGAGGTGCTGCGCACGGCCGTCGAGCGCTCCGGCTTCCACCGCAAGCGCGCGGAGTACGCGGGCACCGGCAAGGGAATCGGCCTCGCCCTCTTCTACCACGGCTCCGGCTTCACCGGCAGCGGCGAGGTGCACCTGAAGTCCAAGGTGTCCCTGGAGGCGCGGGAGGACGGCGTGCGCGTGCTGGTCGCCAGCGCCGAGATCGGCCAGGGGACGCGGACCATGCTGGCGCAGATCGCCGCGGACGCGCTGGGGGTGCCGTACGAGGAGGTGGAGCCGGTGCAGCCCGATACGGCGGAGGTGCCGGACAGCGGCCCGACGGTCGCATCGCGCACCTGCATGGTCGTCGGCGGCATCCTGCAGAAGTGCGCGCAGGAGATGCGGGAGAAGATCGGGACCATGACGCCGCAGGAGTACGCGCGGCGGCACGGCCCCCTCCTGGTCACCCGCCAGTACGAGAAGCCGCACGACATCACCTGGGACGACACGGAGTATGTGGGCGACGCCTACGCCACCTACGGCTGGGGGTGCGACGTGGCCGAGGTGGAGCTGGACCCGGTCACCTACGAGGTGCGCCCGCTGCGCGTAACCGTGGTGCACGAGATCGGCAAGGCCATCCACCCGCTGCTGGTGGAGGGGCAGATCGAGGGCGGCACCGCGCAGGGCGTGGGGTGGGCGCTCAACGAGCACGTGGTGCTGCGCGACGGCGTGATGGCCAACTCGCAGCTCACGAACTACACCATTCCGACCACCCTCGACACGCCGCGGCTGGACGTGATCATCCTGGAGAACCCGAGCAGCTACGGCCCGTTCGGCGCCAAGGGGGTGGGCGAGATGCCCATCGACGGCCCGGCGCCGGCGGTCATCAACGCCATCCGGCACCTTGGACTGGACATGCGATCGATCCCCGCGATCCCCGAGGCGGTGATGGAGGTGGTATGCGCTTCACGCTGAACGGACGCCCGGCGCAGGTGGACGCGCCGCCCATGAAGCGCCTGCTGGACGTGCTGCGCGAGGAGTGCGCGCTCACCGGCAGCAAGGAAGGGTGCGGCGAGGGCGAGTGCGGCGCCTGCACGGTGCTGGTGGACGGGATGCCCGTCGTCAGCTGCCTGGTTCCCTTCGGGCAGGTGCGGGACGCGGAGGTGGTGACCATCGAGGGGCTGCAGGGCGCGCACCCGCTGCAGAAGGCGTTCGCCGAGCTGGGCGGCGCGCAGTGCGGCATCTGCACCCCCGGGATGATCATGGCGGCGGTGGCGCTGGGACCAAAGCCGTCGTTCGAGGACATCCGCCGCGGGCTGGCGGGCAACCTGTGCCGCTGCACGGGATACGAGGCCATCTACCGCGCGGTGGAGGGTGCATCGTGAAGGCGGCCGTATCGAGCATGGACCTGCTGGAGCCGCGCTCGCTGGACGACGCGCTGGGAATGCTGCGGCAGCACGCGCCGCTCATGCCGCTGGCGGGGTGCACGGACGTCTTCGTGGGCTTGCAGTTCGGCACGCAGCCGGCGCGGCGCTTCATGAACATCTGGGGGCTGGACGAGCTGCGCGGCATCGAGAAGCGGGACGGGGTGCTGCGCCTGGGCGCGCTGGCCACGTACACGGAGCTGGGCCGCTCGCCCGTCGTCTGGGAGCACCTGCCGATGCTGGTGGCCGCGTCGCGCGAGGTGGGCGGCGTGCAGATCCAGAACCGCGGCACCCTCGGCGGCAACATCGCCAACGGCTCGCCCGCGGGCGACTCGCTCCCGGTGCTGGCGGCGGTGGACGCGGTCGTGGTGCTGCGCAGCCTGGAGGGGGAGCGGCGGGTGCCGTTCAACGAGATCTACACCGGCTACCGCGCCACCGTCATTCGCCCCGACGAGCTGATCGTGGCGGTGGAGGTGCCGCCGGTGGAGGGCGCGCAGTGGTTCCGGAAGGTGGGCACCCGCGCCGCGCAGGCCATCAGCAAGGTGGTGATCGCGGGGGTACGCGGCCCTCGCCCGGCGATCTCGCTCGGCAGCGTGGCGGCCACGGTGGTGCGGCTGCCGCAGACGGAGAACGCGCTGGCGGCCGGCTCGTCCATCGAAGAGGCGCAGCGCGTGCTGCAGCAGGAGATCCGGCCGATCGACGACGTACGCTCCACGGCCGCGTATCGGCTTCGCGTCGCGGCAAACCTGCTCGGCCAGTTCTGGGCGGAAACCAGCTGAGCCTTGCCGCGCGCGCCGGCGAAAAGAATAATCACGCGGAGGACGCGGAGGACGCGGAGGGAACGACGAAGACGCAGAGGTTTTCTCCGCGTCCTCGATCTTCTCTTCCGCGTCCTCCGCGTGAACTTTTTCCGTAGAGGACTGGACGATGGATTTCCCCCGGCTCACCGCGTACCTGGCCGACCTGGCGGAGAACAACGAGCGGGCGTGGTTCGGGGCGCACCGCTCCGAGTACCAGGCCCTGCGCGAGGACTTCACCTCGTTCGTAGGTGAGGCGATCGCGTCGATCGCGGAGTGGGACGATGGGGTGCGGTGGAAGGACCCCAAGGACTGTGTGTTCCGCATCTACCGCGACGTGCGGTTCAGCAATGACAAGTCGCCGTACAAGACCACGTTCAGCGCGCACGTCAGCGAGCAGAACCGCCGCGGCGGGCCGCCGGGGTACTACTTCGAGGTGGACGACAAGGGGACCATGCTGGCCGCCGGCGGCATCTGGATGCCCGAGGCTCCGGTCCTCGCCCGCCTGCGCGACTCCATCGCCGAGCACCCGCAGCGGCTGGAGAAGGTGCTACGCTCCCGCGGCTTCAAAAAGACCTTCGGCAGCCTGCAGGGCGACCGCCTCACGCGCCCGCCGCGCGGCTACTCCGACGCCACGCCCCTCATCGAGCACATCAAGCTCAAGAGCTTCATCGTATGGCGCGAGCGCGACGTCCGCGCCGCCGCGCACGACGACGCGCTCGCCTGGCTGACCGACTCCTTCCGCGCCGCCCGACCGCTGGTCGACTGGATCCACGCCTCGCTCCACGGCATCGCCGAAAAGGCGTGAGATGGGCTCTACCAGAATCCAACTCGAGCTTGTACCAGAATCCTACTCTGCGCCTGCGGTCCGCTCATTCGGCGGCTGGATAGCCATCCTCCTGCGCCCGCTTGACGCGCTCCGCAATGAACTGCGCGAACGGCGCGTAGTCTTCGCGGATGTGCGCCTGCTCCAGCGCGTCGAAATACTCGTTGCGCTCCCCCGCGCGGATGATGGTCCACGGCAGCCGGGCCGAGCACAGAATCAGGTTCATCAGCAGGCGTGACAGGCGTCCGTTGCCGTCCATGAACGGATGGACGTGGACGAACGCCCAGTGCGCGACCGCCGCGCGAGACACGCCGTCTACCTCCATCTCGTTCAGCGTGTCGGCCCAGACGCGCATCATCTGCGGTACCTTGACGGGTGCGGGCGGCACGTAGCTGCTGCCACGGATGTACACCGGCGCCTGTCTCCACCCGCGCAGCTCCGCGGTGGTCATGATCTGCGCGTCCACCGAGGGGCCCCACAACTCCACGAACAGGTCCAGCGCCATCGCCTCGGAAAGCCGCACCAGGTCCGGTGCGTCGGTCACGAACTGCAGTGTGCGCTCGAACGCCTGCGAATAGCCTTTTACCGCCATCAGACGCTCCATCTCCGCCCGGTCGGGGCTGTCCAGCGGCGCGCCAGCCAGCACTGCGCGAACGTGCTCGCGCGTGATGCGGTATCCTTCGATGGTGGTGGAGTGGTACGTGTCCTCGGCCTTGGCCGTCCGCGCCTGCCGCAGCACGTCGGCGCGCCGGGCGGGCGTAAGGTCGACGCCGCTCTGGCGCACCACGTTCATGCTCACCTCGACGGCGCGCGCGAGCTTGGCGCGAAAGCGATCCAGCCACGGCTCACGCAGCGACGGCCGGGCGATGTATTGCGGCACCACCAGCTCGCGCCCCACGCCCGTGATCGTGCGGCTCGGACGCGAGCGAAGGAACGCGTTCGCGACGCGGGCCAGCTGCTCGGCGAGTCGCTGGTTCCCCACCGCCTCGGCAAGGTGTCCCATGCGCGCCAGCAGCACCGGCCGGGGATCGCGCGCGTACGCCTCCTCCAGCTCCGGCTGCGACAGCACCAGGCTCTGCAGCCACGTGAGCACCAGGTCGCGATGGTCGCGAATGTCGGTGACGGTGAGCGAAAGCAGCACCCGCGCGGGAGGCGCCACGCGCAGTGATACGCCATCGACCTTGAGATCGTCGGCAGCGATCTCGCTGTTGGAGCGGTGGTACGCCGAGCGCAGCGTGATGGACAGCCCCGGGACCACCTCCAGGCGCCGCTCGCTGGCACTGGAGGCGTGGACGGCGTGAAGCTGCGGCGGGGTAGACGCTTCGCCCATGTACAGCCGCACTGCGGAGATCCGCTCTATGGCCGCGGGCGCGTACTCGTCCAGCACCTGCCGAACGAGCTTCCAGTAGTTCTGGCGCAGCGCGGAATCCGGGTCCACCGTGCCGGGCGCGAGAACCACCCAGCCCCATGCGCCCGGAGTCTGCGCCAGCAGGGATGCACCAAGCAGGTACTTCTCGACGGGCGGAGACGGCAACGCCGCGCGTCCGCCAGCGTATTCTTCACGTTCGATTTGCTCCTGCCACCAGGCCAGAGCTTCATCTCGCGGGGATGTCTCGGGCATTTCGCGCTTCGACATGGGGAGCAGGCGTTACTGCATCAGGGGACCAATATAGTAGGATTGTGGTAGAAGAGAGAGTAGTATTGTGGTAGAACGGAGAGTTGTATGCTGGTAGAAAATTGAGTTGAATCCTGGTAGGAGAGGGCGCAGGATCCTGGTAGAGCGATAAGGAGGCCGCTCCTGATCCTTGGAACGGCCTCTCGGAAGGCACAATGGCCAGAGTTATCCGCCAATGTCGAGGACGATCTGGATGACGCCGAAGGGAACATTGCGGCCGAAGCGCGAGGCGGCGGCGATGGGGTCGAAGTAATGCACCTCGAGCACGTTGGAGAGCTCGACGGTGCGCAGGGAGTCGATCTCGCCATAGCGCTGCGAGCCCACGAAGATGGCCGGATAGCCACGGGTGGCGCCCTGGTACTTGGGCGCGAGCCAGGACGGCCGCATGCGCTGCACGGCATCGAACAGGTTGGTGGCGGGGCTCTCCTGGATCTCCTCTTCCGTGATCGTCCGCGCGTTGCGCCCGGGCGCCGCGCCCCCCGCCGGCCCGCACGCCGCCAGCGCCGTCATCACCAGCGCCGCGACAAGCATCCGCTGCATCTTCATCCACATCGCTCGCTCCCGGGCTTCACCCGCGCTCCTCCACCGCGTCTCCCGCACTCCTCGTACCCCGCACGCACTTCCGCACTCACGCACTCACGCACTTCCGCACTTCCACGGAACCCCGCACCCCATCCACCGGGTACACCTTGGCCGGTCCAACCACGACAGATGCCCGGGGAGGCACCATGCGATCGACGTTCATTCGCCCGCTCGCGGCGGCGGCGCTGCTCACGCTGGGCGCGGCCTGCGTCTCGGCACAGGAGGACAAGGTGGACGAGCAAAAGCCAAGGCAGCTGGACACGCGCGACGCAAAGCCGCTCGATACGCAGCCGTGGCAGCTGCCGCCGTCGCAGATGCCCTCGTTCGTGGCGGCGGACTACGCGGCGTTCGGGCTGGGGATGTTTCGCCAGCTGGCCGACGCGCGCCCCAACGCCAACGTCGTCTTTTCGCCGCTGAGCGCGGGGCTGGCGATCAGCATGCTGGCCAACGGCGCGCAGGGAGAGACGCTGGCCGGCATCGAGCGCACGCTGGCCACGGGGCTGGACCTCGAGCGGCTGAACGGCACCAACGCGGCGCTTGTGGAAGCCCTGCGCGGCGGTGACGTGGAGCTTTCCATCGCCAACTCGCTGTGGGCGCGGCAGGGGGTGCCGTTCCTTCCCGCGTTCATGGAGCGCAACCGCCGCTTCTACGGCGCCGAGGTGGCCACGCTCGACTTCTCCTCCGCCGACGCGGCGACGCGCATCAACCGCTGGGCCAGCGACAAGACGAACGGGCGCATCACCCGCATGGTGGAGGACGGGCCGCTGGACGGGGATCTGATCCTCTATCTGATGAACGCCGTGTACTTCAAGGGCCGCTGGAAGGACGAGTTCGAGGCCAGCCAGACGCGCCCGATGCCGTTCCACGCCGCCGGCGGGCGCACGGTGCAGCGGCCGATGATGCACCGCACGGGCGAGTACCGCTACCTGCGCGCGGAAGGATTCCAGGCGCTGCGCCTGCCGTACCGCGGCGACCGCATCGCCATGTACGTGCTGCTGCCGGACGAGGGCTCGTCGGTGGCGGCGCTGCGCGGGCGGCTGACGCCGGAGGCGTGGGCGGAGTGGATGGGCGGGTTCGGCGGCGCGCGCGAGGTGCGGGTGGTGATGCCGAAGTACCGCGTGAGCCTGGAAGCCGGGCTCAACCGGCCGCTGCAGGCGCTGGGGATGGCGGACGCGTTCAGCCAGCATCGCGCCAACTTCGGCGCGATGCTGCCGGCGGAGTACCTGGCGCGCGGCAACGCCTACGTGAGCGAGGCCAGGCAGAAGGTGTTCATCGAGGTCAACGAGGAGGGCACTGAGGCCGCCGCCGTCACCGGCATCGAAGTGCGGACGACGAGCGCGCCCGCCCAGCCCGTCTCCTTCGTCGTCGACCGGCCGTTCCTGCTGGCGATCCGCGACGACCAGACCGGCGCGCTGCTGTTCATCGGCCAGGTGAACGACCCGGTCACGGAGTAGGGCGATCGACGTGTGCGGCCACGCAGAGACATGGAGGCGCAGAGAGGAAGCTCGCTCTCTGCGCCTCCGCGCGTCCGTGTGAGATCGAGCCGGGTGAGCTTGCCGCGCGGGGCGGGGGCTGTATCTTCGCGGGTACACCCGTGACGACCGGCGAACCAGACCGAGAGAAAGCAGTGCCAATCAACCGATCCCTCGCGTGCACCACCGCCGCGCTGGCGGCGCTCGCGTCCGGCTGTACGCCCGCGGCCACCGTGCAGAACGGGGGGCCCGCCCCGGCCGCCGCGCAGGCGCAGTCCGCGCCCGCCGTGCTCCCACTGCGCTTTACGGCGCAGCCCACGGTGCCGCAGATCACGCCGCGCGACATGATGAGCCGGCTGTACACCATCGCCGACGACTCGATGATGGGGCGGCAGGCGGGGCACCGCGGCAACTACATGGCCACGGAGTACATCGCCGCCGAGTTCCGGCGCATGGGGCTGGAGCCCGCGGGCGAGAACGGCACGTTCTTCCAGACCATCCCCCTCACCGTCACGCAGCTCGCACCGGAAGCGGGGCTGTCGCTGGACGGGCAGCCGCTGCGGCTGGGGACGGAGTTCGTCCCCCTGCCGCACCTGGAGTCGCGCTTTACCTACGTGCCGCAGATGCAGGTGCAGAGCGCACCGGTCGTCTTCGGCGGGCGGCTGGGCGAGCGGACGATCACGGACGCGCAGGCGGCGGGCAAGGTGGTGGTGATGCTGCCGCCGATCGTGGATGGGCAGGTGAACTACCGCGTCTGGCTGGTCCCGCAGCCGGAGCTGCCCAGCGCGGCGGCGGTCGTCATCGCCTCGCTCGACATCTCGTCGCAGAGCCTGCGCAACCTGCCGTTCTCACAGCAGTCGGGGCTGGTGGACATCGGCGAGATCCCCACGCGCGGGCCGGCGGGGGTGCTGGTGACGGCGGACGTGGCGCGGCGGATGCTGGGCGCGGACCCGGCCACGCTGCAGCCCGGCGCGGCGGGTCCGGCGCGGGTGAGCGGCCGCTTCAACTACGCGCCGCGGCCGGTGGATGCGCCCGCGCGCAACGTGGTGGCCATCCTGCGCGGATCCGACCCGGCGGTGAACCGGCAGTACGTGGGGATCAGCGCGCACAACGACCACGAGGGCTTCGCGGACCGCGCGGTCGACCACGACAGCACCGTCGCCTACAACACGGTGATGCGGCCGCAGGGCGCAAACGACCCCGTGGGCACGCCCACCGAGGCGCAGTCGGCGCGCATCCGCGCGTTGCGCGACAGCCTGTCGGCGGACGGCACGCGGATGGACAGCGTCTACAACGGCGCGGACGACGACGGCAGCGGCACGGTGGCGCTGCTGGAGATCGCCGAGCAGATGGCGGCCAGCGGCACGCGGCCGCGGCGCTCCATCCTCTTCCTCAGCCACACGGCGGAGGAGTCGGGGCTGCTGGGCTCGCAGCACTTCAGCGAGAACCCCACGGTGCCGCGCGACTCCATCGTCACCGTGCTCAACATGGACATGGTGGGGCACGGGCGCGCGTCCGAGGTGCGGGGCGGCGGGCCCTACAGCATCCAGATGATCGGTTCGCGGCGCCTTTCCACCGAGCTGGGCAACCTGATCGACGCGCTGAACGGGCGCCGCACGCCGCCCATGACGGCGGACTACTCGTGGGACGCGGCGGGGCACCCGTCCAACCGCTACTGCCGCAGCGACCACTTCATGTACGCGCGCTTCGGCATCCCCATCACCTACTTTTCGCTGGGGTACCATCCGCACTACCACATGGTGACGGACGAGCCGCAGTACATCGACTACGACCACTCCGCACGCGTCGCGTCGTTCCTGCACGACATCGCGGCGGAGGTGGCCAACCGGCCCGGGCGCCTGGTGGTCGACGGCCCGCGGCAGGACCCCAACGCACCCTGCCGGCAGTAGAGCCAAAAAGATTGGGCCTCACACGGAGTCAGCGGAGTCAACGGAGTTTTTCTCCGTTGACTCCGCTGGCTTTCTGCCACTGATGCCTGATGCCAGATCCGGGAAAAGAATGTGACTTCCTGAGGGAGCGCACGCTTGGAACTGTAATTCAGTCAACCGTTTGCGCGCGACCGAAGGACCTTGTCCGCCCCTCGCGCGGGCTAGCTTCCGAGCATGGAATCCGGCCCCACGGTTCTGCTGACGAGGTCCTTCAGTCGGCGCCAAGGCATTTCGTACCCGCAGGCTATGGAGCAGCGCCTCCCTCAGGAAGTCAACGCTCGTGTTGCAAAGTCCAGAGGTTTAGCAACACCCTCTCAGGAAGTCGCATTCTTTTCCCGGATTTGCTATCGAGGGGTGTGCGCGGCGACCCAGTCCACCATGTGCTCCAGCAGGCGTGCGGAGTCGGGCGGATCGGGCGGCAGCGCCTCCACGGCCGCGAGCACCCGTTCGACCAGCACGGCCTGGTCGCCGGTTTCGAGCAGCAGCACGCGGGGCGGATCGGCGGCCCGCAGTGCCTGGAAGTAGCGCCGCTGGGGATCGATGAGCCGCAGGTGCATCTCGTGGTTGCGCCGGGTGCGCGTGGGGTCGCCGGCGCGGCGCGCGCGCAGCTGCGCCTCCGTGGCCAGCAGCACCACGTACAGGTCCGGGAACGCCAGCGTGCCGCGCCGCAGGTGCGCGCGGTGCAGCGGCGCCTGGACGCCGATGCCGGGCCAGCCGTGCTCGGCGAACACCCAGTTGAACCAGAGCCCCTTGAGCGGATCGCAGTCCATCACCACCAGCGGCGCCCGGGCCGTTAGCGCGCGGGCCCGCCGCCACTGCGCCGCGTGCGCGTCCACGAACCAGGCGGCGGATTCCGCGATCGGCGGCGCCGCGCTTGCGTCCAGCTCCGGGATGACCGCCGCGCCCGCCGCACGCGCGAGCGCCGCCGCCAGCGTGGTCTTTCCCACCGCGCTGGGCCCCTCCAGGGAGACGATCGGTGACGGGCGGGTGGATTCGGCCATCGTCATGGCTGGCCGCGCGGGCAGCGGATGGACGTCCCGGAGGGTAGATCGTATCGACGATACCGGCGGCCCGGGTGGCGCCCCGTCACAGCACCTGGTCCAGGTACTCGCGCACCCGCTGCGCCCGGCCCAGCGTGCCGTTGTCCTGCAGCTGCCGCGCGGGGCTGCGCGAGCGGTAGGTGTATTCGGGGCGCCCTTCGTTCAGCCGGTCCACGGACTGGAGCACGTGGTGGGCGTACGCGCGCTGCGGGATGGAAAGGTAGCCGGGGTCGCGCAGGTCGTCGTCGGCCCGGCATACGTACTGGGCCAGGCTCTCCGTCTGCATGGACGCAAAGGTCAGGTTGCGGTGGTAGTGCAGCAGCGAGTGGCGCTGGTCGCCCGTATCGAAGTGCTCGGGAAACCACACGCAGCGGCTGCGGCGGTGGCCGTACAGCAGGTGCCCGTCCGTCCGCGGGCTGCTGATGCGGCAGGACTCCAGCGCGTCCGGCGCGCGGTCGCGGTCGTACCATCCGGCCACTTTGTCCAGAAACCGGTGCAGCTCCCCCTCCTCCTCCACCCGCACCTTCCAGTCGGCGCCCGTGGCGCGGATGACGGTGCAGATGGTGAACGGCTCGGCCGCCGCGTCGGACAGCGCGGCGTCCGGGCCCCAGACCTGCGCGCCGTTGCGCGCCAGGACGGCGGAGGCGAAGAGGGCGGGCGTCAGCCGGCTGCTGTCCAGCCGGATGGGCCCGTAGCGAAGGTCACGCGCGCGCGTGGCCACGCCGGTGAGCGTAAACGGGCCCCGCATGCGAAAGGTGAGCACCAGCGCCAGCCCGTGGGGATATACGTACAGCGAGCTGGCGGCATAGCCGCCGTCCGCCGGCTTTGGCAGGGCAACCGGCGCGTGCCGCAGCAGGGGCAGGCCGTGCGTCCACGCCAGCTGGCCGCGATTCCCGTCCCGCAGGCGCGACGTGTAGAAGTCCCAGAACCGGTCGCCCGAGGTTCCCCACGGCAGACCCAGCTTCTCCGGCCCGCTCTTTCCCCCCTCCAGGCTCTCGAAGGCGTTCCGGTACCGCCGCTCGTCGCGAAGGAACGCGAACCCCGGCGTGGGCTTGTGGCGGTGCGCTTCGGGCGCGGTCCTCACCCAGAGTAGCGACATCATCCAGTCCTGCACCTCCACGGCGGGCGCGGCGGGGGGCTTCGCCCTGGGCCTGGCTCCCTGCTTCGGGGCTGCGGCCGGCACGCGAGGAGCTTGTCTTCGACGTTTGTTTCCCATAGATTCAACCCCGACTAGGTACCACTGAACGTGGTTGCTTCGGCATCTGGCCTCGCAACCCAGCCTTTGCGCCCCTCCAAAGGCGCGGAGGAACAAGGACACGGTTCATCTACGGGATGCGCCGTGTTCTTTTTTTGTTCATCGCGGATTTCGTTGCACGCCACGCCTGGCGGGAAGCGGTGGCGGGTTCACCATGCGCGACCACCGTGTCCTGAGCGTCGGCAGGGGCGGGGCACACCGGGCTTCCCTGAGGACGTCGGGAACTGCAGGCAGACGGACGCCCGGCAGGGAGCCATCCGCATTTTTCTCTGGAACACCTTTCCCGCCGCAGCGCCCCGCAGCCCACCATTCCGGCTTCACCCGATGCGCGATCCCGCGAACCGTCCCCCTCGCACGAACTTCTGCGGGAACACGCCCCCGGCCTTCTCGCGGACCCAGGCTTCGCCAGATCGCGCATCGGGTGTTCGTGGAGGCCGGCTCCGGTGCGCTTGCGGCAGGACGTCGACGCCGGCAAGGGACGGATGGCGGGATAGGTATCTCCCTGAAAAATTCTCATGGCCCCCTGCCGCGCTTCCCTCCCTCTGCCGTTCCCGACGCGTCCACACACGCGTGGAGCAACCCCCACCCGCCGCCGTGCCCTGACACCCTTCCACTGCATCG
>DASUVG010000032.1:0-22061 GCA_036379135.1 Longimicrobium sp. | reverse complement strand
CCCGGCAACCTGCTGGTGCGGGCGGACGGCGCGCTGGTGCTGCTGGACTTCGGGATGGTGATCGAGGTGGATCCCGGGATGCGCCACCACCTGGTGCACACGGCGCTGGCGGCGGTGCGCGGGGACGCGGACAAGGTGGTGGATGGATTCTTCAGCCTTGGCATCGTGGCGCCGGAGACGGACCGCGAGACCATCCGCCGGCTGGTGGGCATCATCCTGGAGATGACGGAGCGCGGCGCCGAGCTGGGCGAGGTGCAGGCCGCCCTGGCGGACGAGGTGATGCACCTGCTGTACGACTGGCCGGTGGTGCTCACGGGCGAGATGACGTACTTCGGGCGCGCGGTGGCGCTCATCGAGGGGCTGGGGGCGCACCACATTCCCAACTTCAACCCCGTCACCTACGTGCGCCCGCTGCTGCTCAAGCATCGCACGGCCGTGCTGCGCGCGCTGGGGCCCACGGACGGCGAGACGGCGGACCTGGCGTTCGCGCTGGGGCTGCTGTCGCGCGACGTGATGCGCGTGGTGGGCAACGCCGGCCGCGAGCTGCTGGGCGTGCTGGCGACCCGCATCCCGTCCGTGTTCAGCGCGTTCAGCAGGCCGGCCCCGGCCGCCGCGATTGAGGCGCCGCCGGTGGTCGCGGCCCTGGTGGAGCCCGCGGTGGTGGCGGCACTCCCCGCGGGTGCGGTGGAGTAAACGGCGCGCCCACGCCCGCGAGAACGCCACGGGCTGAAGCCCGCGGCTAGAAATGCCATAAGCCCCGTCTCCGCTCGCTCACGCTCGCGGAATGGGGCTTCACCTTCTCTACGACAACATTTCGAGGGAGCGCCGCGCGGAACCCTTCCCTGCGCCGGCTTCAGGGCGCGACCGAGAAACCTACCGTCGGAATGCTCGTGATCGTTCGCGCGACGTGCGCCCGCGGCCACAGTCCGCGCAGGCGGACTTTGCGATTTTCCAGCGGCGAATTCATTCGCTCCTGGAGGCGGATGCGCACCGAGGGGGCGGGCTCCCGTGCCGGGCCTCAGAATGACAGATTTCGACCCCGTGTCTGCCTCTAGCGGGGCGCATCAGGATACCGCGCGCGGTACGCCGTCAGGGCAGCACGGTGGATGCGCTCCTTCTCGGCGCGCACCTCCTGCAGGTGCTCGGGGACCTCGGGGGCATCGATCCAGTCCGCCAGCGGGTCGATGATCCAGTCCAGCAGCGAGGCGCGGGCGTAGAGATGCAGCCGCCGGCGCACGTTGCCATCGGTGATGGTCGATGGCGGCAGGGCCCGCTCCGTCGCCGTGCGCAGGTCGGCGGGCGCGGGGCCGAAGAGCATGCACCAGTCCAGCGCCGGATCCCCCCGCGCAAGGTCGTCCCAGTCCAGCACGTACCACTCGCCGCGCGGCGTCACCAGCAGGTTGTTGAGCCACAGGTCGCTGTGCGCGGGCGCATCCGCGGGCTCCGCGAAGGCCGGCTCCGCCGCGACCGCCGCCTCCAGCGCCATCGCCTCTCCGCGCATCCACTCCAGCAGCGAGGGCGAAATGAACGGCGGCCGCTCCGCCGTGACGAACTCCAGGTCCGGGACAAAGCGGGCGTGGTACGATCGGCGGTATACGTCCGCGCACGTCGACGGCGCCGCGGGCGCGGGAAGGTGCGCCGCCAGCTCGCGGTCGCCGTGCAGCCGGTCCATCGTCCACACCACCTGCGCCGCGAGCCCATCATCCAGCGACGTCGGCGCCGCCCCGTCGATCCACGGCGACAGCAGCCCGGCGTACTCCGTCCCCGGCACGTCGATCCAGGCGAGCGCACGCGGCGCATGGTATCGGTCCGACATCATCTCCCGGATCGTCCAGAACCGCCGCAGCGCGTCGCGGATCTCCGGGTCGCGGGCAAGCTTCAGGTGCAGCCTCGTGCGCCCGTCCGCCACCTGGAACGACCGGTTGACGAAGCCGCCCCAGTTCAGCACGTACTCCACGCGCAGCCGCGCCCCGTCCAGCCCCAGCTCCGCGGCGCGCGACGCGAGGTGCTCGCGGACGACGTTGTGAAAGCGGGTCAGGTCCATCGGCGGATGTGCATCATCTGCGAGGCTCGGTGTGGGACCGACGCAATATAAGGGGACGATCCCGGAACCTGCGCACCGGGTGGCATGGTACACGTCGCCGGGTTCCGGCCGCCGCCCTTTACCCCATCCTTCCATGCGCGCCCTCTTCCTTCTCGCGCTCCTCCTTCTTGCCTCATCCGCGTCCGCCGCGCAGGGAATCGTGGTGCCGGTCCGCTGCGCGGGCGAGTGCGCGCCCGGCTCGCTGACGGTGGATTCCGTGCACGCGTGGGCCAACCTGGAGCGCCGCCGGGCCATGACCTACGTGAACCACGTCTTCAGCAACGCGACGGGGGATGAGATCGACGGCGCGTTCTTCTTTCCGCTGCCGCCCGACGCCATCATCGAGCGGGTGACGGTTCAGGAAGGCGCGGAGCTGGAGATCTACAACGAGTGGAGCGGGCCGGAAGAGTCACGATGGATTCTGGAGGGGCTGGTGCGGGAGCGGCAGGATTTACGGCTGCGCCCGTACGCAGCGGCCAGCGTGGTGCACGTGCGCATCCCCTCCATCAACGCGCACGGGTCCAAGCGCATGCAGATCGGCTACTCGCAGCCGCTGCGGGTGGACGGAGGCGTGATCGGGTACCGGTATCCGCTCGCCCTGGCCGCCGCCGCGCCCGCGGGACACGTTCGCCTGGGGATGACGATCAAGACGGAGGCGGGTTTCCGCGACGTGGGCTCGCCCAGCCACGCGGTGGACGTGCAGTGGGGCACGGAGTCTCGCCGCTGCCTGCCCCGGGAGCGCTGCGGCACCCGCGGGTTTCCGTCGGAGCGCGTGCGGGTGATCCGGCTGCTGGACGCGGGGGAAAACGGTACGCGGGACTTCGAGCTGCTCTACACGCCGCTCGCCGAGCCTTCCGGCGAGCGCTGAAGCATAATCTGGCGCCGCGAAGCTTCTCGCCGTCCGCTCTGGCTCCCCGTCCCGCGGCAGGCTGACACGTGTCACGGAGCCTGCGCGCTACGCCGCCGCCGCGTGGCGTTCCTCCACCACACCAGTATCATCGCGGAACTCGGCGAGCAGGTCGATGAGACGCGTCACGTCGGATTCCGTGCTGGCCATGCCCAGCGAGACGCGGATGGCGCCGACGGGGCGGCCGCCCATGCACGCCCGCAGGCGGTCCAGGTCGAACCCCTCCGCCGCCGCGGCGCCGAAGCAGCGAGCGGACGCCTCCGGCGTGAAGCCGAACGCGTGCTCGGCCGCGCCGGGGTTGCAGAAGCACCCGCCGCGCACGGAGATCCCCGCCTCCCGCGCCCGCGCCTCCACCACGCGATAGTCCACAACGGAGCCGTCCGGGCGCAGGAGGTTCAGCGCCACGGTGCCGCCGCGCTCGCGCATCCCGGAGGGTCCGTGGATCGCCACCATCCCCGCGCCGCAGGGGTGGCGCAGCTCCCAGAGCGCGTGCAGCAGGATGCGGGTGAGCGCGGCCACGTGCGCGCCGAGCCGGTCCATCCCGATCCCCTGCAGCAGCGCCAATCCAGCCGTCACCGCCGGCGCGGCCAGAAAGCCGGGCGTGCCGTCCTCGAATCCTTCGGCGCCGCGCCGCAGCAGGTGCGTACGCGTCTGCGTGGAGACGAAGTCCACCGTCCCGCCGGCGAACCAGGGCCGTTCCAGGCGCTCCAGCGCGTCCCGCCGCGCGATCAGGGCGCCGATCCCGGTGGGGTAGCCGAACATCTTGTAGAACGAGAGGGCGACGAAGTCCGCCGGCACCTCCCGCAGCGAGAGGCGGCTCGTCGGGACGAAGGCGGCGGCATCGACAAGCACGTGGAACCCCCGCGCCCGCGCCTCGTCCACCAGGCGCAGCGGGTGGCGCACGCCGGAGAAGTTGGACTGCGCGGGAAAGGAGAACAGGTGCGGATGATGTGGATCCGCATCCGCGAGCGCTGCGTCCACGCCGCGCAGCCGCAGCTCGCCGTCCAGCGGGATGTAGCGCACCTCCGCCCCGCGGCGCCGCGCGAACTCGCGGATGCCGTTGACGGAGTTGTGGTTGTCGGCGGAGAGGACGAAGCGCGAGCCGGGGCGGAAGGGGAACGCCTCGCCCACCAGCCGCAGCGCGCCGCTGCAGTTGGCGGTGAAGCAGACCTCGTGCTCCGCCGGGTCGGCGTCGAAAAAGCGGAGCACCGCGGCGCGCGCTTGCTCCACCATCTCCGTGCTGGCGCGGGACGCCGGGCTGTCCGAATGCGGGTTGCCGAACACGGACCCGCGCAGCAGCTCCCCGTGCGCGCGCACCAGCGAATCGGGATACAGCGCGCTGCCGGTGTAGTCCAGGTACACGTCGCCGCGCGCGTCCAGCCGTGCGAACTCGCGGGCCCGCAGCCCACGGAAGTCGGTGTCGATGGGGATCGTCATCATCCCGCCCTCAGCAGCCGCGGCGGCGGACGCGGCGCACGGCGGCCGCGCTCCCGTCCTCCGCCCTCGAGGCGCCCGGCAGCGCGGCGGACGCGTCCCCATCCACCGAAGCGCCGCCCCCCGCGCGCGGCACCCCGCCGAAGTAGCGGCTGAGCGCCGCCACGGAGTCGAACGCCGCGCGCTGCTCCGACGTTGCGCCGGCGGGGAGCTCGGGCGTCATCACCTGCGTCAGCCACTCGTACAGGCCTTCGCGGAGGAAGTAGACCCGCTCCACGCCGCGCGCCCGCAGCAGGAACCAGCCCTGCGCCGCGTGCGCGCCGCCCTCGGAGTACAGCACCACCGTTTCGTCCGGGCGGATGGCGGCGCGGGTCAGCGCGGTGAGCGACAGGTTCTCGGCCGTGGGGATGGCGTAGTCCGCGAACTCCGCGGGGGCGCGCACGTCGATGATCCGCAGTCCCGGCTTTCCGCCGCGGATCCACGCGGCCAGCTCCCGCGCGGTGACGTGGTCCGACTCCGCCTCCACCTCTCGCGCCAGCGCGGCGACGTCCACCCCCTGCCGCGACGAGGTGGATCCGCCCGTGACCAGCGCCAGGGCGCCGAGCGTCGCCGCCGCGGCGGCCAGCAGCCGGTGCGCGCGCGCAGCCCCGCCGTTCACGATGCACCTCCTTCCGCGCGCCGCTCGAACGCCTCCACGCCGGCGAACGCGCCGAGCGCCAGTGCCACGGTCGCGGCCACGACGATGCCCGGCGGCAGGCGCAGGAGGTCGGGGAAGGTGAGCGTCCCCGCGGGCGTCGCGCCGTAAAGGCGCTCCAGGAGGGGAAAGGCCGCGGCGAAGAGCAGTATCCCCGCGAGCATCCCGCCCATCACCGCCAGCCCGTCGCGGCGCCCCGCGGCGGCCGCCACGCACGACGTTCCGGGGCAGAGCCCGCCCGCCACCATCCCCACGCCGAAGAGCGCGCCGCCCACCGCCTGCGGCAGCAGCCAGGTCTCCGGCACATAGACCCGCGCCGGGTCCAGCACGCCGAGTTCGGTGAGCCAGAAGACGCCCAGCATGGCGGTGACGATGGCGCTGAAGAGCACCTTCAGCACGGTGAAGTCCGTCCCGTAGAACTGGCCGGCGAGCTTGCGCGCGCTCCCCAGCCCCGCGCGCTCCAGCCCCCAGCCGAAGGCGACGCCCACGGCCAGCGCCACGCCCAGCCCGGCGGCGCCGGCATCCGAGGCGAGAAAGGGGAGCGTCATGTCCACTCCCTCCGGAAGAGGGGCGCCGCGGCGAAGGCCGCCGCAAAGGCGGTGGCGATGAAGATCCAGCTCCCCACGCTCAGCAGCGCGCCTCCGGTGAGTGCCTGGCCGCTGGTGCAGCCGCGCGCCAGCTTCGCGCCGACGCCCATCACCACGCCGCCGCCGAAGCCGTACATCAGCCGCGCCCGATCGGTGATGCGCGGGCCGCGCTCCACCGTCCGCCGCCTGCGCCCCGCCAGCCGCGCGGAAAGGTATCCGCCCAGCGCGACGCCGATCAGCTCGATCACCAGCCAGTCGGCGAGCGGGCCGCGCGCTCCGCCGCCGACGTACTCGCCCAGCACGGGGCTGGCGGCCGCCTGCTCCGGTGCCACCGCCGCCACCCCGGCCGCCGCCGCGGCGCTGAAGGCGCCGGACGCCCCCAGTCCGCGGCCCACGGTGGCGTACGCCAGCAGCAGCACGAGGCCGATCCCCACGCCAGCCAGGTACGGGCTCGCGTACGGCCGCACGCGCACGGCGGCCGCGGGGATGGCGAGCCGCGCCGGCGCGGCGGCCGCGAAGTCGATCGCGCTCACCGCTCCCTCCCGCTCCCCGCCCGCGGGTTCTCCACCGGCAGGTCCGCGCGGGCGCCCCACTCCTCGAACGAGCCGTCGTACAGCTTTACCTCGTAGCCCAGCGTGCGCGCGGCAAAGAGGACGGCGGTGCCCTGCTGGCCGATGTGGCAGTAAGCGACGACGGTATCGCCCGGGCGGATGCCTGCGTCGCGGAAGAGGGCCGCCAGCTCCGCCGCGCTGCGCACCCGCAGCCGGTCGTCGGTAATGGAGGTGAAGGGGATGCTGCGCGCGCCGGGGATGTGGCCGCTGCGTGCCCCGCGGGTGGCCTGCACGCCGTCGTAGAAGACGGCCGCGCGCCCGTCCACCACCGCGACGCCCGGCGTGCGGAGATTCCGCCGCACCCACGCCGCGTCGACGACGCGGTCCTGCGTCCGCAGCGCGCTCAGCCGTCCGCGGCGCGCGGGCGGCACGCGGTCCGTCACCGCGTTCCCCGCCTGCCGCCACGCCTGCATCCCGCCGTCCAGCAGCGAGGTGCGCGCGCCCAAGCCGGCGTGGTCCAGCGCGAAGATGATGCGGGTAGCCGGGCTCACCCACTCGCCGCCGTAGTAGACGATGATCCGGGACCCGTCGGAGATGCCGAGCGCCTGCAGCCGCTCGCGCAGCACGTCCGGCGGCAGCGTCTGCAGCATCCGCCCGTCGTCGGAGTGGCCGGTGGAGACGTCTTCCATGTCCACCAGCCGCGCGCCGGGGATGTGGGCCGCCGCGTACGCGTCCGCCTCGCCCACGTG
The DNA here is from genome assembly GCA_036379135.1 of Longimicrobium sp. GTDB lineage: Bacteria > Gemmatimonadota > Gemmatimonadetes > Longimicrobiales > Longimicrobiaceae > Longimicrobium. The sequence continues at coordinate 15,056 of DASUVG010000032.1, read as the reverse complement.
CAGCAGCACCAGGTCCGGGTCGCTCAGGTGCGCGGCCAGCCAGGCCGGCGTCACCAGCAGCTGGTCACGCGGCGACTGCGTCGACGCCACCGCCGGCGCGGGGGAAAGCTGCTCGCGGGCGGGCAGGGCGGCGGAAAGCGCAACGGCGAGCGCCCCGCCGCCGGCGAGGGCTCCACAGGTTCGAACGATGCGAGAGGCGATGCTCATCTCGGCAGGCTCCGGAGAGGGTGGATGCTGCGCGGTCCGCTGTCGGATCGCGGCCTCACCCTGCCTTCGGCGCCGCCGCCGCGCTACGCGTTTGCAGCGGATGACGCGCGCCGTGCAGCGAACCCGCGCTGACGCCCGGCGGCCCGCCGCGGACGCGATCGAATCCATCCCCTGCACGCGGGAGGGCCGTCCCTGCAACGACGCGCCCCTTCGCTGCATCGAACCGGGCGTTCACCCGCATCGCCGTTCCGCCGGCACATCTCCGCGTGTAGCTTGATTGCGATACTCGAGGCAACGCCGCGCACGCTTTGGCGAGGCACGGCGCCGTCGGCGCAGGCCGACATCGCGTTTCCCCAGCCGCGAATTCATTCGCCCCGGGATGAACGCCGGGGCAGGCGTGTGAATCCCGATCCCATCGCCATCATCTCCATTCCCACCCTCGGTCCATCCACCCACCGCCGATGCGACGCGACCCCGCTTCCGCGCACCAGGTGCGGATTCCCGCCTGGCTCCTGGTCCTGCTGGCGACCCTCTTCGGGATCGCGGCGGCGCGGCAGCACGTCATGACGATGGGAATGCCGGACGGCATGCCGCGCCCCCCGTTCGACCACGGGCTGGCGATGCGGATGCCCTTCTGGTACCTGTGGGCCCTGGCCGTTCCCCTGCTGCAGTGGTTCGCGCGCCGGTTTCCGCTGGACCGCATGCGCTGGCTGCCCGGTGCCGCGCTGCAGGTGGCGGTGGCCGTCGCCTTCTCCATCGTCCACCGGGCGGCGGAGCTGGGCGTTCAGCTGCTCCTTCCGCAGCGCCTGTTCGCGGTTGGAGCACCGTATCCGGAGAGCCGCGCGGAGTTCTTCACCAGCGCCCTGGCCGGTAACCTGGGGCTGTACGCCATCCTCCTCGCCGCCGTCTACTGCGCGGACTACTACGCCCGCTACCGCGAGCGCGAGCTGGCCGCGTCGCAGCTGCAGGGGCAGCTGGCCCACGCGCAGCTGCAGGCGCTGCGGATGCAGCTCAATCCGCACTTCCTGTTCAACGCGCTCAACAGCATCTCCATGCTGGTGCGCGGCGGGCGGAACCCGGAGGCGGTGCGGATGCTGGCCGGGCTGGGCGACCTGCTGCGCGGCGTGCTGGAGGAGGACCGCCCCAGCGAGGTGCCGCTGCGCGACGAGCTGCAGTTTCTGGAGCGCTACCTGGAGATCGAGCAGATCCGCGCCGGGCGGTTGAAGGTGACGATGGACGTGGCCCCGGAGACGATGGACGCGCGCGTGCCCAACCTGATCCTGCAGCCGATCGTGGAGAACGCCATCCGCCACGGCATCGCCCGCAGCAGCACCGCCTCGCTGGTGGAGATCGGCGCGCGGCGGCAGAATGGCTCGCTCCTGCTCTCCGTGCGCGACGACGGCCCGGGCGTGCGGCCGGAGGGGCGCGAGGGCGTGGGGCTGCGCAACACCCGCGCGCGCCTGGCGGGGATGTACGGCGACGCGCAGGGGCTGGAGCTGGAGAACGCGGAGGAGGGCGGCGCGCTGGTGACGATCCGCCTCCCCTTCCTGCGCGGCGAGGCCCCGGTGGGGGAGGCGCCCCGGTGACGCACCCTCCGCTGCGCGTGGTGGTGGTGGACGACGAGCCGCTGGCCCGCACGGGGATGCGCGACCTGCTGGCGCGCGACCCGGAGATGGAGGTGGTGGCGCAGTGCGCGGACGGGCGCGAGGCCGTGCGGGCGATCGGCGCCCTGCGCCCCGACCTGGTGCTGCTGGACGTGCAGATGCCGGAGATGGACGGCTTCGAGGTGCTGCGCGAGATCGGCGCCGAGCGGATGCCGCTGGTGGTGTTCGTGACGGCGTACGACCGCTTTGCCCTGCGCGCCTTCGACGTGGCGGCGGTGGACTACCTGCTCAAGCCGTTCGACGACGAGCGCTTTCTGCGGGCCATGCAGCGCGCCAAGCACGCCGTGCGCAACGCCGAGGTGGGCGAGCTGGGGCGGCGCCTGGCCGGCCTGCTGGAGCGCGGCGGCGCGGAGCCGCCGCGCGAGGCGCCCGCCGCCTGGGCCTCGCGGCTGATGGTCAAGAACACGGGGCGCACCGTGTTCATCCGGGTGGAGGAGGTGGACTGGATCGAGGCGGACGACTACTACGCCAGGCTGCACGTGGGCGACAAGACGCACCTGCTGCGCGAGTCGATGGGCTCGCTGGAGTCGCGGCTGGACCCGCTGCGCTTCTTTCGCGTGCACCGCTCCGCCATCGTGAACCTGGACCGCGTGCGCGAGGTGCAGTTCCTCTTTCGCGGCGAGCACGTCGTCATCCTGCACGACGGCACCCGCCTAAAGCTCACCCGCAGCCGCCTGGAGAAGCTGGAGGCCACGCTCGCGGGGCGGTGAGAAGTGTGAATCCATCCCCCGAACGCCTATCTGAGTCCTCCGCGCGAGCGCCAGGAGCGAATGAATTCGCCGCTGGAACAACGCAAAGTCCGCCTTCGCGGACTGTTGCCGCGGGTGCCGCGCGCTTCGACACGCGAAGCGGCCGGCCGCCGGTCCTGGTTGCGGACGCGAATGCGCATGGGACGCCGCACGCACCTGGGCCGCCGAGTCTGCGCAGGCGGACTTTGTGATGTTGTAGCCGCGGTTTCATTCAACTGCCCGTGACGGAGCCGGCGGTTGCACCCGGTAGCGGACGCACAGGTACGTGGGACGCCGCAAACCGCCAGGCCGCCGAGTCCGCGCAGGCGGACTTTGCGTCTTTCCAGCGGCGAATTCATTCGCTCCCGCAGGCGGACGGCACGTGATCTGACCTGTTCGATCACAACGCGCATCAACCCACATGTAAACTATACGCAGCCGCCAGCGATCCCGCGGCGGCTGCCGGGGTGTTCCTGTGGATGCCGTCGCTGATTACCTTCCGCGGTAGCCGATCCAATCGCTGATTCCGCCGCCCGCGCTCCGATGGAATCCACCCTCGAACGGATGTACCTGCACACGGGCGACGAGGCGCTGTTCTGGCAGCCGCCGGAGGCGCCCGCAGGCGTGTTCGCGTCCGTCCGGCCCGCGCCGCCGCTGCGTGCGTTCGTAGAGCGCATCCATTTTGGCCGCGAGTGGGTGGATCCCGCGCGTCCGGTCGCGGAGCGCGTGCTCCCCGACGGCGGCGTGCACCTGATCCTGAACCTGGGCGATCCGCCGTCCGTCCCCGGCACGCCGGGAGCGGCCTCCGTCGCCGTGGGCGCCCGGTGCGAGCCGTCCATCATCCACATGGCGGGCCGGGTGGAGCACGTCACGGTGACGCTGCGCCCGGGCGGCATCGCGGCGCTCCTGGGCGTTCCCGCGGGCGAGCTCGCCGCGCGGGACGTGCCGCTGGACGCGCTCTGGGGCCCGCGCGCGGCGGAAGCGGTGGAGCGCCTGGCCGGCACGCCGCCGACGGCGGCGCGAGCCGCGGCGATGGAGGCCGTGCTGCTGGACCTGCTCGCCGCGCGCGCCGCCCGCCCCGACGCCTCCGCCGCCGAAGCGGTGCGGATGATCGAGCGCGCGCGGGGCCGCATCCGCGTTCGCGCGCTGGCGGCGGCGCTGGGCGTCGGCGAGCGGCGGCTGGAGCAGATCTTTTACCGCCACGTGGGCCTGTCGCCCAAGGCGGCGTGCCGCATCGCCCGCTTTCGCGCCACGGTGGCGCTGCTGCAGCGCGAGCCGGAGCGCGCCTGGACCGACCTCGCCTACGACGGCGGCTTTTACGACCAGTCGCACCTGGTGAACGAGTTCCAGGCGCTCGCCGGCCTGGCCCCCGGCGAGTTCCGGGAGCGGGGCTGCGGATTTTTCCAAGACGCGTCCGCCCGGGCCGCATAGCTTTCCCGCGAACCGTGTGAAGTCCATCACACCTTCCGGGGAAAGCAGATGACGCAGAACGAGAGGGGCGGGGATTCGGAGCGGCCGCTGCGGGGCCGGGTGGCCGTCGTCACGGGCGCCAGCCGCGGGGCGGGGCGGGGGATCGCGCTGGAGCTGGGGGCCGCCGGCGCGACCGTGTACGTCACGGGGCGCAGCACGCGCGGCCGGCCCGCGGCCGGCTACGAACGCATCCTGGCGGAGTCGGAGCTGGAGTCGCTTCCCGGCACCATCGACGACACGGCGGACGAGGTGGCTCGCCTGGGCGGCACCGGCATCCCGGTGCGCGTGGACCACACGAGCGAGGACGAGGTGCGCGCGCTGTTCGAGCGGGTGGAGCGCGAGCAGGGCGGGCTGGACCTGCTGGTGAACAACGCGTGGGGCGGGCACGAGGCGTTCAGCAAGAGCTCGTTCGGCGCGCCGTTCTGGGAGCAGTCGCTGGACCAGTGGGACGCCATGTTCGACCGCGGCGTGCGCAACCACCTCGTCGCCAGCCGGATCGCCGCGCCCCTCTTCATCCGCCAGGGAAGGGGGCTGATCGTCACCACCACGTACTGGGACCGCGGCAACTACCTGCGCGGCAACCTGTTCTACGACATCGCCAAGGCCGCGATGAACCGGCTGGCGTTCGCCATGGCCGAGGAGCTGCGCCCGCACGGCGTGGCGTCGCTGGCTGTATCGCCGGGATGGATGCGCACCGAGTTCGTGCTGGCCTCGCAGAAGACGGACGAGGCGCACTGGCGCGACTTTCCGCAGTTCGCGCGCACCGAGTCGCCGCGCTACGTGGGCCGCGCCGTGGCCGCCCTGGCCGCCGATCCCCAGGTGATGCGCAGAAGCGGCGGCGTGCACCGCGTCGGCGACCTGGCCGTGGAGTACGGCTTTACCGACGTGGACGGCCGCCTCGTCCCGCCCTTCGAGCTCGGCGAAGAAGCCTGACGCTCGGTGGCAGATGCACGAAAGCCGCGGACCCTCGGGCCCGCGGCTTTCTTGTGTCCCCATCGGAAACGACGTTGACTTCCTGAGGGAGCGCCGCGCGAAACCGTAACTCACGCACCCGTTTGCGCGCGACCGAAGGACCTCGCCGGCAGCACCGTGGGCCGGCTTCCATACTCCGAAGCCGGCCCCACAGTGCGGCACACAAGGTCCTTCAGTCGCGCGCCGGGACCTGCGTGAAGGCGGGCCTCCCGCTGCGCTCCTTCAGGAAGTCACGGCTGTTCTCTCGATCTCGATCATCCCGCGGCTGCCGCGGCCGGTGCGCCCGCATCCTCCCGCACCAGGTCCTCGAGGCGGTCGTAGGAGACCTGCATCCCGCTCTCCATCCCCGTCGCGAGCACCATGTCGCGCACTTCGCGGCTGGAGTGGTGCACCAGCACCTTCATCGTCGTCACGCCGTCCGCCTCCTCCAGCGTCATCGTGTTGACCGCGTAGTCCTCGGGCTTTGGATCGGGCACGCCCTCGTACATCTCGGTGTTCACCAGGCGGTGCGGCGGGGCGATCTCGCGGTACTCGCCGTTGAACCCCACCTCCATCCCCTGCTCTCGAACCACGAAGCGCCACCGGCCCCCCACGCGCAGGTCGATCTCGCACACCAGCCACTCCGACGTCTCGAAGCCCCACCAGCGCCTGACCAGCTCCGGCGTGGTGAACGCCCTGAACACCAGCCTGGCCGGCGCGTCGAACTGGCGCGTGACCAGGTAGTCGGTGTCCGACGGCAGGGTGATGACGGCGGAGCCGTGGCGGTTGCGGCGCGCGGTGGGGGTGGTCATGGGTGGTTCTCCTCGGTTTGGAGTTCGGTGAGCAGGTCGTCGAGCCGGTCCAGCCGGACGTTCCAGGAGCGCTCGAAGGTGCGCACCCAGTCGTGGATGGGCTTGAGCGCCGGCCCGTTCACCCGGTACCAGCGGTGGCGCCCCTCCGCGCGAACCAGCACCAGGCCGACCGCCCGCAGCACGCCCAGGTGCTTGGACACCTGCGGCTGGGTAAGGCCGAGCCGGTCCACCAGCTCGCCGACCGTGGCCTCCCCGGTGCCCAGCGCATCGAGCAGGTCGCGTCGGCTCGCCTCGGCGACCGCGTTGAACGCATCGGACGTCGTCGGTGTGCGAGCCATGGGAAGAATGATACATGCTGATATGGGAATATGCCAAGCCTGTCGAGCGGGGGCTTGATTGGCGGGCTTGACCGTGTGATGCTATGGGCAATGTCGTGCAACTCGGCGGAAAAGCACCGGGATGGCGGGCGATGATTGGCTCGAAGCGCGCGGCGGGGCCGGAACGTGCCGCACGGCGCGCGGGGATGGACGGCCAGGAGCCGGCCCGCTTTACGGAAGTCCCGGGTCCACTCTCACCTGGAGCAGAGGGAATGATGCACACGTGGCTTTACACGGGCCGGCTGGCCCTGCTCGCGGCCGCCCTGGCGTGCGCGCCGCTGGGCGCGCAGCAGCAGGCCACCGCGCCGGCACCTCCGCCCGCCGCCAACCCGGCGGACGTGGCCTCGCCCGAGGCCATCGTCACGGCGCTCTACGACGTCATCTCCGGCCCCGCCGCACAGGCGCGCGACTGGAACCGCATGCGGTCCCTGTACCGGCCGGACGCGCGCCTCTCCCTGGTCCAGCGGGGCCCGGCGGGGCAGGAGCGGCTCCATTCCCTCGGCGTGGAAGACTTCATCCGCCTGGTGGGGCCGGGGTACCAGACGGGCGCCGGGTTCTGGGAGCGGGAGCTCGGCCACCGGATCGACCGGTTCGGAAGCGTCGCGCACGTGTTCTCCGCGTACGAGACGCGCCGCGCCGCCGCGGACGGGCCTGTCGCCGAGCGCGGCATCAACAGCATCCAGCTGGTCCACTACGAGGGCCGCTGGTGGGTGACCAACCTGGTGTTCGACGGCGAAACCCCGGCCAACCCCATCCCGCCGGAGTACCTGGCCCCGGCGAACCAGTAGCGCCGCGGGCCGGTCCGTCCGGAGCACGATCCGGCAGCCGCGCGCACCCGCCCGCGGCTGCCGTTCTCGCGCGCGGACCGGACGGCTTTCACGCCGTGCCCACGCGTACACCAATCTCCGGGATCAACCTCAAGACACGGAGGGCATGATGAAGCGGTGGCTCCACCCGGTTTCACTGACGGTGCTTGCGATCATGGCGGCATGCGCCCCCCTCGTCGCGCAGCAGCCGGCCTCGCCCGCGGTGGCCTCTCCCCCCGCGGACTCGCTGGACGTGGCCTCGCCCGAGGCGATCGTGACCGCGCTCTACGACGTGATTTCCGGCCCCGGCACACAGGAGCGCGACTGGAACCGCTTCCGCTCGCTCTTTCTTCCGGGCGCGCGCCTGGTCTACCTGCAGACGACGCAGACGGGCGAGGAGCGGCTCCATCCCATGACGGTGGAAGACTTCATCGGCATCGTGACGCCGGTCTACCGTACGGGGGGCGGGTTCTGGGAGCGCGACGCCGGCCATCGCATCGACCGGTTCGGCAACGTCGCCCAGGTGTTCACCGCGTACGAGACGCGCCGCTCGGCGCCGGACGGCCCCGTCGCGGCGCGCGGCATCAACAGCGTTCAGCTGGTGCGCCACGAGGGCCGCTGGTGGGTTGCCAACCTGGCGTGGGACACCGAGCGCCCCGGCAACCCCATCCCGCCGGACTACCTGACCCCGCGGAACGAGTAGCGGGTCGGTGGTCGATGGATGATACCGAATCCTGACAACGACTTCTCCGTGTGAGGCAGGCGGTTTCTGCTTACACCGAGTGTTCAGCCGGATACGGTATGAAACACGGCAGCCGCGAGCGATCCGCCCGCGGCTGCTCTGCTGGGAGCGCCGCAGAACTAGACGGTCGGCGCACACCGGTTTTCCCGCGGTTGCTCACCTCTTACCAGCGGCTCTCATCGTGGGGGGTGGTGTACGGCTGTGGCGGCTTGGCCGGCCAAGTTTCGAGTTTTCGGGCTCCCGTCAGCGGGCGCCGGTGAATCAGCTTACACGATGTATAGTTTCACATCACTAAATCTCATGCGGACACTTCGTAGATGCTGCAGTGGTCGTGCAACTGCAATGCTCCCCTTCGAAGGGGTTGACGTAATACGTGCGCACGTTTAGTAATTTAAGGTACGTTGTTCGCCCCGTCGGGGGTAAGTTAGTCGGCAAAAGGAGGAGTGAATGTGGCCAACAAAACGGCGCCTGCGTCTGGCTCTTCTTCCGATTCTGGGTGCTGTGGGGATGCTTCTTGGCGGATGCGAAACACCGCACCCGGCGGGCATTTCAGGCGAACCACGCAGCGAAACCGAATACATAAACACTAGTCGGACCATCCCTGTCGCCAGCAATGAGTGGATCAGTTACGAAATCGTTTTGCGTAGAGGTTGGCTTCACGAGAATCGCGCAGGACCTTGGCTACGATGCTCATGGTATCCAGCAAAACTCTCTATTCCCGCAACTCAGGCCACGCACGTTGGAAATTTTGGCGGAATGTGGGCATCGGTAGTCGGGGATATCAACCAGCGAGCGGCGCAGGACCGCATTGAACCTGAAACCTATGCTGTGGAATTCCGCAAAGCGCAGATCATCACCACTACGGAGGATTGGGAGTTCTACACGGCCACCGTCCGCGCTTACCACTTCAGGAACGACAACGGGCAGCACGTGCTACTCGGGACCATTACCTCAGAAGGCGTCGAGTTCTCGCATCTCCACGGGCGGACCCCGAAACGAGAAAATTGCGCTCACAATCAGGGCGGGAGCTGAGATTCACCGCATCCTTCCTACAGTCCTCCGACTCTACCACAAGGTTGCGTAGCCGGTATTCAACTGCATCAGCATCGTTTCGGAGAACGTCGGACGCGCTCTGCAGCCACAGGCCATCTCGCCCGCGGCGGCGGGGGTGGGGCGGACCAGGGTGCCGCGGCCGCCGCCAGCTCCGGCATGAGCGCGCGCTCCGCGTCGTCATCCCAGATTCCCCAACAATTACGCGGAGGGCGCGGAGAAAACGAGGGAGGGTGCGGATGACAGCTTCCTCCGCGCCCTCTCTTCGTTCCTCCGCGTCCTCCACGTGAACCTGATCTCTCTCAGAGTGTGTTCAAGAATGAGCCGAACCGGTTGATTTCCTGAGGGAGGCGCCGCTCCCAACCCGCTGCTGCGCAACCAGTTTGGCGCCGACCGAAGGATCTCGCCGGCAGCACCTGGGGGCTGAACCAGTGCCGCGTAGCCAGCCCCGCGATAGCCGAGACGAGATCCTTCGGTCGCGCACAACCGCTCGAGTAACTTCAAGTTCCCGAGGCGCGCTCCCTCAGGAAATCAATCCTCGGTATTTCTGGAAGACAAAATCTTGAACACAATCTCAGGGCTTCGGCGTCAGACGTCGACGTTCAGCTGACGGTAGAACTCGGCCAGCTTTGCCGCGTCGGTCGCGAACCAGTCGGTGAGCCAGGCGTGATACACGGCCGCGGCTTCATCCGCGGGCGCGCCTTCCCGCACCACGGCCGTGATGAGGTTGCCGGCCATCATCCCCGACATCAGCGCCTTGAGCACGCCGTGCGAGGAGGTGGGATCCAGGACCGCGGCGGCATCGCCCACCATGAACCAGTCGGCATCCGCCACCCGTTCCGCGATGCGCCACGTCACGTCCGCGCCGCGCGCCGGGCCGCGGCGCGTCATCCCGGCGAATTCCTCCGGCAGCCAGTCGGCGGCCGTTCGTTCGCCGTTGAAGCTGACGCGCGTCCATTGATAGAGCCGCGGCCTCACGCACGCCGTCCACGTCCACCCCTCCGCGTCGGCGACCAGCGCGGGCGCGTCGTCGCGCGGCGGGCATTCGCCCTCCACGTAGCCGTAGCGCGCAAAGAGCCGCGGCGAGTGCGGCGCGGCCGCCACGTCGAGGGCGCGGCCCAGCCACCGCGCCCTCCCCGTGGCGTCCACCTTGACGCGCGCGGCCACCATCCCGTCCGTGGTCCGGACGCGCCCGTCCGCTGCCACGCCCGTCGCCGCGCAGGGCCGGCGCACGTCCACGCCGAGCTCGCGCGCCCGGTCCAGCAGCATCGCGTCGAAATCCGCGCGCCATACCTGGTAGCCCCGCCATGCGCCGCGCTCGTCGGCGCCGAACCCCTCGAAGCGGCGCGCGCTTCCCCATTCGATCCAGATGCCGGAGTGCCGTGCCCCGGTGACGGCGTCCAGGCGGTCGGCCACCCCCAGCTGCCCCAGCAGCGGCTCGATTCCGGGGTGCAGCGTCTCGCCCGGCCGCTCGCCGGCGGCCGCGTCGCGCTCGCAGAGGATGACGCGCAGGCCGTTGCCCGCGCAGGTGATCGCGGCCGCGGCGCCGGCGGGGCCGCCGCCGGCGATCAGGACGTCGGTATCGATGCGTCGTGCGTCCACGGGCCCTCGTCGCGGCGAATCAGCACCGTATCCTCATCGACGTACACGAGCGCCGTTTCGAGCATCTCCACCAGCACCACCCGCATGTCCTGCGGATCGGTGGTCTGCTCGCCCCAGCGAAACACTTCGAAGCGATAGCGTTTCGGCCCCGTCAGCCGTACGCCGGTCGCCGCTTCCGCGGCGGCGAGGGTCGCGTCGCCCGCGGCCACGGCCTGGAAGGAGCGCACCGCCCACTTCGACTTGGCGACCATGATCTCGATGTACGCGTCCCGTCGGCTTCGATGCCTCCCTTCGATCTCCGGGTCGCGGATGCCGAGACCCCAGTACACGCGCGACATCGCCATCACGCGCGCCGTGTATTCGTCGAAGTCGATGCGCGAGGTCAGGGCGGCCGTCATGGTGCCCATCATGTCCAGGTAGTCCACGCGCATCGCGTCGGAGTACGCGGCAACCTGCCGGCCGCCCACCGTTCTCACCGTCGGGCCGCGTACGCCGTCCCACGGCATGAACCTGCCGCCCGCGGCCGGCACGATGCCGATCTCCTCGTCGGTGAGCGGCGCGATGGTCGGCCAGGGATACTCGATTCCGCTCAGTGTTTTCGCGGGCTGAAAGGCGCGCGTGGCGTCCGGCGACACGCCCGGCCAGTACGCGCCGTACGCGGCGCACAGCTTGGCGTCTTCCACGAACGGAGCGCCCAGGCCGTACCCCGCCAGGAACTTGCGCGTCGGCGACAGGAACTTGCGCTGGATCCCCTGGCTCGTGTCCCAGCCGGGATCGAAGAGGCCGGGCGAGGTGTCGGGAAGCCCGGTCAGCTCCTGCGGAAGCGGCGCGTTCGGCGCCTGCGCGGGCCCGCTGACCTCTCCCGGCTGCGTCACGATCGCGGTGACCGTGGTGTCGTCGGCCTTGAAGCCGATCGGCAGCTTGATGTTGGCGGCGATGCGCGTCTGCGAGAGCGTGAGCGGCTGGATGGCCCACAGCGCCGCGCGCACCGGCTGCGGCACCTCGCGCTTCCACCAGCTCATCAGGTCGCGCTGGCTGACCTTGGGAAAGAAGTCCGGCGGGCCGACGACGGCGTACGCGGGCACACGGGTGGGGATGGCCGCCTCCAGCGCGGCGCAGCGTGCCTCCACCCAGCCGTCGCCCACGTGGTCGATGTGGTGCTGCGCCTGGTAGTCGCCCGCCTCGATGATCTCCATCATGTCGGGCCGCGCGTTCAGGTTGTCGACGCTGCCGTCCGCATGCACCCGGTGGCGCAGATTGAGATACTCGGGGGCCGGCCGGTCGGTGCCCTGGGCCGTGTCGTACATGTACGTCGGCGACTCGGTCCCCGGCCCGGGAATGACCTGCGCCGACGAGAAGGCGAGGTTGCTGGAATCGCCGCTGAATTTGGGATCCACCGGCCAGGTGAGCCGGCGGCCCTGGTACTCGGCCACGCTGGCGAGCGGCGCGGGCCGCGGCTCGATGAGCCCCGCGCCGAACTCCGCGCGGGTGGAGAACGACGCAATGCGTTCGTTGCGAATCACGAACGGAAAGTTCTCCAGGTCCCGGCCACTCCAGTTGTTCTGGTAGCGCTCCCTCTGCAGCCACCTGTGGAACTGCGCCAGCGCGTCGTTGCGCAGGTCGCGCGTGACCTCCAGGGCGATGTCGGTGCCCGCGATGCACTCCGTGCCGTTGAACAGCTTGTGCAGCGGCACCCAGAACTTCCGCCGGTGGTCGTCGTGCAGCGCGTCCTGCGGACCGAAGCTCCGTGCATCGCCCCTGGCCTCCATGGCGACGTAGGCCGCGAAGCGCTGCGGCACCACCCGGAAATCGAACGGACGCGCCGGATCCACCGGCTCGAAGCCCCGGGTGCGCGGGTTGTAGAGCGGCTCGATGGTGCCGATGCGGGCGATGCCGGTGCGGGAGAAGCAGAGCTCGGCGTGACGGCCGTGCACCGAGTTGGGCGTGTTGCGGTACTGCAGCGCGAACACGACGATCCCCAGCCGCTTGCCGGCGGCGCGCGCGCGAAGGCTCTGCAGGGTGGGAGGCCGCACGCCGTACACGTAGTTCTCCACCGCCTCGATCTCCGCCAGCGTGGGAAAGCCGCGCAGTTCCACGCCTGCACGGTTCGACCACACGCCGGGGGACGCAAACGCATGATACAGCAGGCTGCGGTCGGGCGAGCCCGCCTCGATGGCGCGCGTGCCCGCGACGTTGAAGTCGCCGAAGCCCGGATGGTTGCGGTCGATGGTCAGCGGTTTGGTGAGCTGGTCCGCGAGGTCGCCGGCCGCGATGTCCAGGCCGCCCCCGGTGGCGTCCAGCAGCATCTGCCGCCAGCCGAGCGGCGCCAGCCGTCTGCACGCCTCGCCCACGCTGTCGATCAGCGCCGTTTCGTTGGACGCGAACGCGAACTGCCATGCGCCGCTCACCATGATGGCGCCGGCGCCCAGCGCCGCGTGCTGCAGGAAGGTCCTTCGCGTTACCCACGTCGACGGATCGGACATGATGGAGATCCTTGAATGATGGTGGGACTGCGGATGCCAGCTTTTTGCTATTTACTGTTTTCCGGGGATGGATGCCAGACTGTTGATTCCGGTTGAAGAAGCCGGTTCGGTCCGGACGAAACCCGACGAAGGATCAGCGGTGATGGGAGAAGCCGCGGATCTGCCCACGCCGCGGGTGCGCACCCGGTTCCCTGCCGTGAAACGGACGGATCTCGCCGAACCCGATCACACCACCCGCTCCCCCGCCTTCCACACGCCTTCGACGATCGGCGCGGCGAGCCGGTAGGGGATCTCGGCGGCGGAGGAGGCGCGCCAGAGCACCAGGTCGCCCGGGGCGCCGGGGGCCAGGGTGCCGCGGCCGTCCGCCAGCTCCAGCGCGGCGGCGCCGCCGGCGGTGGCGGCGCGCAGCGACTCCGACGGGCTCATCCCCATGCGGCTGCAGGCGGCCGTGAGGATGAAGTGCATGGACGGCGTGGGCGAGCTGCCTGGGTTGAAGTCCGTCGCCAGCGCGACGGTGGCGCCGGCGTCCAGCAGCGCGCGGCCGGGCGCCCACCGGGGGCGGCCCAGGAAGAAGAGCGTCGCCGGCAGCAGCGTCGCCACCGTGGACGACGCTGCCAGCGCGGCGATGCCGGCCTGGCTGATGTCGCCCAGGTGGTCGGCGGACGCGGCGCCCAGCTCCGCCGCCAGCTCCGCCCCGCCGCTCCCCTCCAGCTCGTCCCCGTGCAGCTTGGGGCGCAGCCCGTGCGCCAGCCCCGCGCGCAGGATGCGCTCCGTCTCGTCCCGCCCGAACACGCCGGGCTCCATGAACACGTCGCAGAAGCGCGCCAGCCCCGCCTGCGCCACGGCCGGGATCATCTCCTCCACCAGCAGGTCCACGTACGCCGCGCGGTCGTCGCGGTACTCGGGCGGGAGCTCGTGGCCGCCCAGGAAGGTGGGGATGAGCTCGATGGGCTGCAGGGCGTTCAGCCGCTCGATGGCGCGCAGCGTCTTGAGCTCAGATTCGGTGGAGAGGCCGTAGCCGCTCTTGACCTCCGCCGTCGTCGTGCCGCCGCGCAGCATCTCCTCCAGCCGCGGGAGCGCCATCTCCACCAGCTCGTCCTCGCTACGCGCGCGCAGATCGCGCACGGAGGCGTTGATGCCGCCGCCGCGCCGCGCGATCTCCATGTACGGCACGCCGGTGCAGCGCAGCGCGTACTCCTCCACCCGGTAGCGGCCGAAGACGGCGTGCGTGTGGCTGTCCACGAACCCCGGCGTGAGCACCCTCCCTGCGCAGTTCACCCGCTCCAGGCCCGGATGCTCCGCCAGCACGTCGTCCTGCGGCCCCAGCGCCTCCACGATGCCGTTCACCACCGCGACGGCCACGCCGTGCAGCACGCCCGCGGGATCGTCGGATTCCGACGCGCGGGGCGGACCGGTGCACACCGCCACCTCGGCGGCGTTGACGAAGACGGCGGAGCGGGGCAGGTCGGTCATGGTACGGGATCTGACTGGCGTTGGACTCGGTGCCGCGAGCCGCGCATTCTGCCACGGCGGCGCGGATGGCGTCAACTCCGCCGCGGGTGCGGCACGATCGCGTCCCGGCCAAAGGTGGACGCGCGTTGCGATCCGAGCCGCTTGACCCGAGGCGCGCAGCAGGGGTAGCTTGGCGAACGGGCAGCCTCCGGGTCGATCCGTGTGTGAGGCTGGCCGTGTCTTCCTGGTGGAGGAGCGGCCAGCCTCCCATGCTTCAGAGAAGACTCACTCTCCCATCTCCTCAGGGACGGCTTCATGAAGAGGTGCAGATGAGCAGTCCCGAACAGGCGCTCGCCACGCAGCTGCGAAACATCGAGGCGAAGACGGGGCAGGACCTGGCTGCGCTGGGCGCCGCGATCGCCGCGTCCGGCAAGGCGAAGCACGGCGAGGTGCGCGCCTGGCTGATGGAGACGTACGGGCTGGGCTACGGCGACGCCAACTCGCTCGCCCACTTCGCGGCGGGCAGCAAGGGCGCCGCCCCCGCATCCGACGACGGCGACGCCGCCCCGCTGGCCGACATCTACACGGGCAAGAAGGCGCATCTGCGTTCCATCCATGACGCGGTGATGGCCGCCATCCAGCCGTGGGGTGAGTTCGAGGCCGCACCCAAGAAAGGATACGTTGCCCTGCGCCGCAAAAAGCAGTTTGCCAT
>DASUVG010000031.1:0-22106 GCA_036379135.1 Longimicrobium sp. | reverse complement strand
GCAGGTTGCTCACGTGTTACGCACCCGTTCGCCACTGAACCACCCCCGAAAGGGTGACTCCGTACGACTTGCATGTGTTAAGCGCGCCGCCAGCGTTCGTCCTGAGCCAGGATCAAACTCTCCATGAGTTGAACAGCTCTTTTTGGATCGAACGTGTTCCGTTCGTCCGGAAATTTGCCTTTGTATCCTCTTGCGCCCGTCGCTCCCGAAAGAGCGCCTGCGCCGGCGCGGGGGAAGGTATGCCCCCGCACGAGGCCCACACAGACATCTTCCAACACCCTGATTGTCAATCAAAACCGTGCGAGCCGTGGCTCGTGGCAAGGCGAGAAGTATAATGGGGGCGGCACCCCCCGTCAACCCCCCGTCCGCCCATCTGTTTGCCGCGGTGCGGGCGGAGAAAAACCCGCAAAAAGCGGCGGCCGCCGGGGCGGTTTCCGGCGGCCGTGCGGTGCGGGCCCGGGCGCGGTGCGGCTACGCGTCAGACTTCTTCTTCGTCGTCGCCCCAGTCGTCGTCGTCGCCGTCCCAGTCGTCATCGTCGTCCTCGTCCCACTCGTCGTCGTCCCAATCGTCCTCGTCCTCGAGGTCGTCGTCCTCACCCCAGTCGTCTCCCTCCTCGTCGCTCCAGTCGGCTTCTTCGGTGCCTTCCTCCTCGAAGCGGGCAACGATCTCTTCCAGGTCGAGCTCCTCACCGACCGCCGGGTGAGCCATCACGTTGGGCATTCCGAAGTCTCCTTGGTAGACGCGATACTGCTGGGGGCCCGCTGGCGGGACGGCAAACAGGATGCCGGCCACGATACTCATTCGGCCCGAAAGTAAGTCGGGTCCCGGTGAAGTCAAGGCCTTTTTTCGCGAGGCCGCACGCCGTTCGGCGCGGTGATGCGCCGCCGCGGCGCCAAAGCCGGTCCGCGATGCCTGTTCCGCGACGCCCGCCGTCCCCTCGCCCGCGCGCATCCGGCGCCTCTGCGGGTACGCGCGACGCGCGGAAAAGTTGCATTCCACACTCCGTACGCGGCGGCGCATCTTCATGGATGCACGAACGCGCCGCAGGGTTGGCCCGGGTCGCCCGGTCCGGTGCGGGCAGGCAGCCCCGACGGTGTGGAACCACGCGACAATCCGGTTTGCCTGGAATCCTTCCCGTGCGCCCCGGGCGCGGCATTTCGACGCAGAGAAAAAAGGAGCCCGCAGGGAACGATGTCGTTTCCCCTGCGAGCTCTCGCTTCGGCTCTGCTCTGCGCTGGATCGCTTCCCCTCCGCTCCGCGAGGGACGGAGATTCAGTCCGCGCGGCCGTCTTTCTCGCGCGCGCGGAAGAGGAGAACGTCCGGGGACCGTGCGTCGCGGAGCGGGCGCGCGGGGGGCCCTTCGTATCCGCGGCGCACGTCGTAGCGCAGCTCATACGGGCCCATGCGCGGGCCGGCGGGAAGCAGGTCGCGGTCGCGGGCGTAGCGCGAGGCGGCGCGGTCAGAGCTGTAGGGCATGTCCGGGGCTCCGGGATCGGGGGGTGGGGCACCCGGACGCAAAATCGGCGCCCGCCCCGGGACAGGGGCGGGCGCCGACCGGCACCTCGAACGCAGCGTTTTTCAGTCGCGGCGGCTCACACCTCGAGCGGACGCTCCTCCACGATGGCGCGCAGCTCCTTGGAGGGCTTGAACACGGGCACGGCGCGGGGCGGAACCTCCACCGGGTCGCCGGTGCGCGGGTTGCGGGCAAGGCGGCTCTTGCGCTCGCGCACCTTGAAGGTGCCGAAGCCGCGGATCTCGATGTTCTGGTGCTCGGCCATCGCGTCCTTGACGGCGTTCAGGAACGCGTCGACCACCACCGCGCAGTCGCGCTTGGTCACTCCGGGCCCGATGGTGTCGGCGACGCGCTGGACGAGGTCCGCCTTGGTCATGTGAGAAGCTCCTCTGGGGGTTGGTGCCGTGCGTGGCTGCGTGCGAGGCAATGGGGCGCAGGATGCGCCAATTCCGCGCGAATCGTGGTGTTCCGGGCAGGGAGTTCCGCGCCGGGTGCGTGGAGCGGGCCGGCCCGGTATGGCCGAATGCGTCCGATCAGATGCGGGAGCGGCAGATGCGGCCGGGCCGGAGAGGCGCGGGTGAAGTGCCCTAACGATCTGGTGGAAGGTCACTTAGTATGGGCGGAAGGATAATCCGCGCTCCGGGCGCCGTCAAGCATCTCGCTCGGCGGGGGCGGGACGGCGGGCCATCTCATCCACAAACCGGTCAAAGAGATAGCGCGAGTCGTGCGGCCCGGGCGCCGCCTCGGGGTGGTACTGCACGGAGAAAACCGGCCGCTCCCGGTGCTCCAAGCCCTCGACGGTGCCGTCGTTGAGGTTCATGTGCGTCACCCGCAGCTCCGGCGCGCCGGGGATGCCGCCCTCGTCGCCGCGAACGGCAAAGCCGTGGTTCTGCGCGGTGATCTCCACGGCGCCGTCGGACAGGCGGCGCACGGGGTGGTTGCCGCCGCGGTGCCCGTACTTGAGCTTGTACGTCTCCGCCCCGAACGCCCGCGCGATGAGCTGGTGCCCCAGGCAGATGCCGAACACGGGGGTCCCCTGCCCCGCCAGCTCGCGGATGGCGGAAAGCGCGTGCCCCACGGCCTCCGGGTCGCCCGGCCCGTTGGAGACGAACAGCCCGTCCGGCCGCGCGGCCAGGATCTCTTCCGTCGGCGTCTCGGCGGGAAGGACGACGACCTCGCACCCCTTCTGCGACAGCAGCTGCAGCGAGTGCGACTTGACGCCGAAGTCGTACGCCAGGACGCGAAAGCGCGCGTCGCCGGCGGCGGGAACGGTGTAGCGCGTGTCGGTCGACACCCCGCACGCCAGGTCCAGCCCCGCCATCTGCGGCTGCGCGCGGATCTGCCCCAGCAGCGCGTCGGCGTCCACGTCGGCGGCGGCGATGGCGCCGCGCATGGCGCCCAGCGAGCGGATGTGGCGGGTGAGCGACCGCGTGTCCACGCCGGTGATGCCGACCACGTTGTGGCGCTTGAGGTAGTCGTCCAGCGACTCGGCCGCGCGCCAGCTGCTGTAGACGGGGGGCGCCTCGTGCATCACCCAGCCGGCCACCTGCGGGTGCGCGCTCTCCTCGTCCTGCGCGTTCACGCCGTAGTTGCCGATGAGCGGGTACGTCATCGTGACGATCTGCCCGCTGTACGAGGGGTCGGTAAGGACCTCCTGGTACCCGGTCATGGAGGTGTTGAAGACCACCTCGCCGAACGCGGTGCCGGCCGCGCCGTACGCTTCGCCGCGGAACGCGCGGCCGTCTTCCAGCATGAGAACAGCGGCGCGGGCCACCGGTCCTCCTGATGCGTGTGTGGGCAAGTTCAACGTAGAGCGGGAGATGCGGCGCGGAATCTGGCGCACGGCCCGGCCCGTGTCAAGCAAGCGCCCGGAGTGCCTGTCGGGAAACGTCCGCTTAAGGGCGGGCGGGTTCTGCCTGAAGCCATCCCGACGTGCGCCAGGCCTCTGGCGGACGGGGCGCCGGGGATGTATCCCTTCGCGCGCGGCGAAGCCTTTCCCGCGATCCCCCTCCCACCCCGATCCACCGAACCGGACCCTTGTCGGCACACACGCAGGACGCGGCGGCGGCGTTCACCTACTCCGGCGAGGAGCTGGACGCCCTGGCCGGCGCGCGCAACTACTACCGCTGGATCGTCCGCCGCTTCAGCCCGTACCTGGGCCGCCGGGTGGTGGAGGTGGGCGCGGGGATCGGCACCTTTGCGGAGCACCTGCTGCAGGCGGCGCCGCAAACGGAGCTCACGCTGGTGGAGCCGGCGGCCAACAACTACCCCCACCTGCGGGCGCGCTTTGCCGACCGGCCGCACGTCCGCACCCGCCAGGGGTACCTGGAAGATGCGGGAGAGGCCGGATCGGCGGATTCCATCGTGGCGGTAAACGTGATGGAGCATGTGCGCGACGACGCGGCGTTCGTGCGGGCGGCGCACCGGCTGCTGGCGCCGGGGGGGCACCTGCTGCTGTTCGTCCCCGCGGTGCCGGCCATCTACGGCTCGCTGGACCGGGCGTTCGAGCACTTTCGCCGCTACACGCGCCCGGTGCTGGCGGAGCGGCTGCGGGGCGCGGGGCTGGAGCCGCTGCGGGTGCAGTACACCAACCTGCCCGGGGTGGCCGCGTGGTGGCTGAGCGGCAAGGTGCTGCGCAGGCAGACGGTGAGCGCGCGCGACGCGCGGATCTACGACCGCTGGGTGATCCCGTGGGTGCAGGCGCTGGAGCGGGTATGGACGCCCCCCGTGGGGCAGAGCCTGATCGCGGTGGCCCGGAAGAACGAAGTATGACGACGATGCACGATTCCGGCGCCGGCATTCTGCTTTCCGTGGTGATGCCGGTGTACAACGAGGAAGAGACGGTGGCCGACAGCGTGCGCCGCGTGCGCGCGGTGCCGCTGCACATGGAGATCATCTGCGTGGACGACGGCTCGGCCGACGGCACGCTGGAGCGGCTGCGCGCGCTGGAGGCCGAGGGGGTGATCCACCGGCTGCTGGCCCACCCGCGCAACCGCGGCAAGGGCGCGGCGGTGCGCACGGGGATCGCGGCGGCCACGGGCGACGTGATCGTGATCCAGGACGCGGACCTGGAGTACGACCCCTTCGAGCTCCCCCGCCTGATGGAGCCCATCGCCGACGGGCGGGCGGACGCGGTGTTCGGCAGCCGCTTTCTGGGCGGGCCGCACCGGGTGCTCTACTTCTGGCACCGGGTGGGGAACGGGGCGCTCACGCTCCTGTCGAACATGTTCACGGACCTGAACCTGACCGACATGGAGACGTGCTACAAGATGGTGCGCGCGGACCTGCTCAAGAGCCTGCCGCTGCGCACGGACCGCTTCGGCATCGAGCCGGAGCTCACGGCGCGTCTGGCGCAGGCGCGGGCGCGCATCTACGAGGTGCCCATCAGCTACGCGGGGCGCACCTACGCCGAGGGGAAGAAGATCGGGTGGCGCGACGGCGTGGCGGCCCTCTGGCACATCGTGCGCGCGAACGTGCTGGGGCCGCGGGTGCCGCGGTACGCGCCGGGGGTCACGGCCCCGGTGCCGCAGCCGGCGACGCGGGGGCTGCGGGAGGCGAGGGAGTAGGTGAACGGGTGAGGGGGTGAACGGGTGACGGGGTGATGGACGGTGGCGGGGGCGGATCGCATCGGGCGGATCCGCCCCTGTTGCGTCCGGGTCAGCGGAGGCAGGGAAGCGGACTGACGGGGAACTCCCGGCGGCGGTCCCACGGCGCGCCGACGGAACCGCTCCACATCCGCATCCGGTACGCCGACGGGATACCCGCCGTCGCAACCCGGGTCGCGCGCCAGGGGCGTCCGACCTGCACCACCTCGTTACGGTTCTGCAACGTGCCGGCGCTGTCACCGGGCTCGCAGTCCACCGCGATCTGGTCCGGCTCGCAGCGGCGTCAGCACGTCGTCCACCGCCTCCACTCTGCAGTTCCCTATTCCCTGTTCCCTATTCCCTATTCCCTGCCCTCGTACTCCACGTAAAAATCCGGATTCTCGTGCAGCCGCAGCCGCACCAGCCGGGCGCCCTTCAGCCGCGGCTCGATGCGCCGCCAGACCAGCGCCAGGATGTTCTCCGTGGTGGGGATCAGCCCGCCGGGGGCGAACTCGGGGACCACGAAGTTCAGGTGCTGATGGTCCAGCGGCTCTACGACCTCATCGCGCAGCACCGCGTCCAGCATCCCCAGGTCCACCGAAAAGCCGGTGACGGGGTCCACCTCGCCCTCCACCGTGACCTCCAGCAGGTAGTTGTGCCCGTGGCCGTGCGGGTTGGCGCAGGGGCCGAACACCTCGCGGTTGCGCGCCTCGCTCCAGGCGGGGCGGTGGTAGCGGTGCGCCGCGCTGAACCGCACGCGGCGGGTGAGCTGCATCCGGGGCATCCGTGTCTCTGGCCTGGGTCACAGGGGTGGATGACGGAAGATGATACGCCGCCCGCCCGCCTGCCGCCAATCGCCGTACGGGGCAGGCAGATGCCGGGATTCCAAAGGAGCGCAGAAAGCGCACTTAGCTGTGCGTGGCCGGGCATGTGAATTGCTTCTGTGGCTGGCGGAATTTGCGTATACCGTAATCCGGTCCCGCCGCGGTTCCGCTCGGCACCCCCAGACACCGCATGGCTCTTCCTTCGCCGCCGCCCACCGAGGCGCCTTCGTACTATTCGCTTGCCGACCGTCCGCGGCAGGCCCGGGTGCCACGCATCTCGTCCGTGCGCCCGCCGGAGCACGGCGGCCCCGACGCGTCGCGCGCGCCCCTGGTGCTGATCGCCGAGGACCACGAGGACAGCCGCGACGCGCTGCGCACGCTGCTGGACGCGTTCGGCTACCGGGTGGTGGAGGCGGCGAACGGACGCCAGGCGGTGGAGCTGGCGCTGGCGGAGCGGCCGGACCTGATCCTGATGGACATGATGATGCCGCAGGTGGACGGCTTTCAGGCCACGCGCGAGATCCGCGCGGCCGAAGGGCTGAGCGGCGTGCCCATCGTGGCGCTGACGGCCATGGAAGGCGCCCGCGAGCGCGTGCTGCAGGCCGGCTGCGACGACATGGTGGCCAAGCCGCTGGACGTGCGGGCGTTCCTGGACCGGGTGCGCGTCTGGACGCATCAGGCCTGAGGGGAAAACGGCGGTACCGATCGCGGAATGCCCAGTGCCCGGATCTCTTCCACGGGCGCTGGGCATCGTCGTTCCTGCGGCCATGGGTTCGTGGGAAAGGCGAGCGGGCGCACGACGGATCACCGGACGTGACGCAGCGGCTTCGGCGGAGCGGTGGAGATCGCGGCGACGACATCACGCAGTCCGCCTTTGCGGACGAGCATCCCGAGCATTGGACCTGGACACGTCTCTCGTGACTTCATCCCACACCCATTCCCATCCGTGTGAATGCCGCACCGACGCGCGCAGCCTGGTGGTGCTGGCGCCGGAGCTGGAGCGATACCCGGAGCTGCAGGGGCTTACGCCCGGCGAAGACTGGCGGGTGCACCCCGCGCTCGCCGCCGTGCGCATAGAGGTGGGCAGCGGATCGCGGTGGTCCGGGGTGGCGGAGGTCGCGGCGTTCCTGCGCACGGAGCTGGACGCGGAGCGCTACGCCGGGCTGCGCGCGGGGTGGGTAAAGCGCGGCGTGGCGCTGGAGGAGCAGCTGGTCACGCTGCTGCACGCGCAGCCGCTGGAGGAGATGGCGCGCGTGGACAGCTCGCCGCTGGCGGGGATGCTGGCGGAGGGGCGGATGGAGACGTGGTACCAGCCCATCTTCTGGGCCGGCACGCTGCAGGTGTGGGGGTACGAGTGCCTGATGCGCGGCCGCGCGGCGGACGGCGCGCTGGTGAGCCCCGCCACGCTGCTGGCCTGGGCGCGCCAGGAGCAGCTCACCTTCATGCTCGACCGCCACGTCCGCGAGCTGCACCTGCGCAACGCGGGCGCGGCCGGGCTGGGGCCGCCGCACCACCTCCTCGTCAACTTCCTTCCCACCGCCGTCTACCGCCCGGAGTTCTGCCTGCGGACCACGGTGCGCGCCGTCGCGGAGAGCGGGCTGGAGCCGGACCACGTGGTCTTCGAGGTGGTGGAGACGGAGCACGTGCCCAGGCGCGACCACCTGCGCAACCTGCTGGCCTACTATCGCGCCACCGGCTTCAAGGTGGCGCTGGACGACGTGGGGAGCGGGTGGTCCGGCCTGTCGCTGCTGGCGGACCTGAACCCAGACCTGATCAAGATCGACCGCGAGATGGTGTCGCGCGCGCCGGAGAGCACGCTGCACCGCGACGTGTGCGCGGCGCTGGCGCGGCTGGGGCAGGACAACGGGCAGCTGGTGCTGGCGGAGGGGATCGAGCGCGAGGAGGAGTGGGCGGTGATGACGGAGCTGGGCGTCAACCTGCTGCAGGGCTACCTGTTCGGCAGGCCGGATCCCGTCCCCGCCCGCGAGCCGCTGGTGCGCCCCCGCACCGGCGGCCCCGGGCGGACGTAGCGCCCTCGGAGAAACGTTCTCCGGCACGATCCGCATGGCCGCGGCGACGGAGCGGCGTGAAAAGAATTCCGTATATCCATCCATCCGCCGCGACGGCCCTCCGGCGGATTCCCGTTTGTAACGGAACGCTCTTGCCGGGGCCGCGGGACGGATGTAGACTGCGGCCAATCCACCCCTTTCGGTCCGCCCGGGTACACCCGCTTTCCGGTAATCGTCCTGAACGCCCCTGAGCCGTTCCGCGCGGCATCCCCTGCCGCCGGCGCGGGACCGCAGAACCTTCTGCAAGCCTTTTACGCCGATACGCGGGAATGAGGCGGCATCCCCGCCGGGCGCTCCGCGGACTGGAACCCGCTGGGCGCCGCGCTTGCGCGCGGGCGTCGCGTGCAGCATTGTGTCCAACATTGTATCCAATGCAGCCGTGCGCGCCCTCGGCTCTCTTCCCCTTTCGTGCTCGTACGCCGACGGCCGCCCACCCGCGGCGCGTAGTGCCCCGTCTTCCGTCCGGCCCTAACCCATTCCAAGGAGCACCCTGATGCGCAAACTCGGTTGGCTGCTCGCCTTCCTGGCCCTGCTATCCGCGGCCGCACGGCCCGCGGCGGCGCAGGGAACGGGAACCATCCAGGGAACCGTGACCGACGCGCAGAACCGGAGCCCGCTGTCGGGCGTCCGCGTGAGCGTGGACGGCACCAGCCTGGGCGCGCTCACCGGCCCCGAGGGGCGGTTCGAGCTGCGCAACGTGCCCGCCGGCACCCGCACCGTGCGGGCGACGCGGCTGGGGTACACGTCCGGGCAGGAGCAGGTGAGCGTCGCCGCCGGCGGCACCGCCAGCGTGGACTTTTCGCTGGGTGCGGCGGGGGTGCTGATGGACGAGATGGTGGTGACGGCGCTGGGCATTCCCCGCGAGCGCCGCGAGATCAGCACGTCGGTGCAGGAGGTGAGCGGCGAGGCGCTGGCCCAGGGCGGCGAGACCAACCTGGTGACGGCGCTCTCGGGCAAGGTGTCGGGCGTGACCATCACCAACTCCAACGTGGCGGGGGGGAGCTCGCGCATCGTGATCCGCGGCGCCAACTCGCTCACCAGCAACAACCAGCCGCTGTTCGTGCTGGACGGCGTGCCGGTGAGCAACTCGGCCCCCGGCTACAGCCCCGGGACCTGCGCCGGGTGCACCGGCTACAACGCCATCGACTACGGCAACATCATCCAGGACCTGAACCCCAGCGACATCGAGTCCATCACGGTGCTCAAGGGGCCCAACGCGGCGGCGCTGTACGGCTCGCGCGCGGCCAACGGCGCCATCATCATCACCACCAAGAGCGGGCGCGGCCAGGACGCCGGCGTGACCGCCAGCAGCCTGGTGACCTTCGAGACGCCGCTGCGCCTGCCCCGCTACCAGAACAAGTACGGGCAGGGGTTCAACGGCCAGTACGACTACGTGGACGGCCGGGGCGAGGGGACCTTCGACGACACGGACGAGAGCTGGGGCCCGCGGCTGGACGCGGGGCTCATGATCCGCCAGTTCAACAGCAACGGCCAGCCGGCGCCGTGGGTCTCGCACCCCAACAACGTGCGCGACTTCTTCGAGACGGGGCGCACGGCCAACACCAGCGCGGCGTTCGCGGCCAGCCGCGAGGGGATGAACGTGCGGCTGTCGGTGGCGCACCTTGACCAGGAGGGGATGGTTCCCGGCTTCGGGCTCAGGCGCACCACGGCGGGGCTGAACGGCTCCAGCCGGCTAGGGGAGCGGCTGCACGCCGACGCGTCGGTGCAGTACATCAACAGCGACGCCGAGAACCGCCCCGCGCAGGGGTACGGCGAAGACAACGTGATGTGGCAGTTCATGTGGTTCGGCCGCCAGGTGGACACCAACGTGCTGCGCAGCCGCCTGCGCAACGAGGACGGGTCGCAGTTCAACTGGAACAACGCCTGGAACAACAACCCGTACTGGACGTCGCTGGTGAACGGCAACGGCGACACCCGCGACCGGCTGATCGGCAGCGCCAGCCTGCGCTACGAGCTCACCCCGTGGCTGACGGGACAGGTGCGCTCCGGCAGCGACTGGTACGAGGAGAACCGCATCCGCACCTACCAGGCGGGGACCATCGGCCGCAGCGGGTCGGGGGCGTACGGCGAGACGACGATCTTCGAGCAGGAGACCAACAGCGACTTTCTGCTCACGGCCAGCCTGCCGGCCCGCGGCGACTTTGACTTCGGCGCCAACTTCGGCGGCAACCGCCGCGACAACACGGGCCGCGTGAAGGGCGCGTTCGTGGACTCGCTGGTGGTGCCCGGCCTGTTCAACCTGGGCAACAAGGCGGTCGAGCCCTCGCTCACCGACCGCCGCAGCCGGCAGCGGGTGAACAGCCTGTACGGCTCGGCGCAGGTGGCGTGGCGCGAGACCTTCTTCGTGGAGGCCACCGGCCGCAACGACTGGTCGTCCACCCTGCCGGAGGGGAACCGCTCGTACTTCTACCCCTCGGTCTCCACCAACCTGATCTTCACCCAGCTGGCGGACGTGCCCTTTCTGTCGTACGGCAAGGTGCGCGCGAGCTGGAGCGAGGTGGGCAACGACACCGACCCGTACAACCTG
The DNA here is from genome assembly GCA_036379135.1 of Longimicrobium sp. Lineage (GTDB taxonomy): Bacteria > Gemmatimonadota > Gemmatimonadetes > Longimicrobiales > Longimicrobiaceae > Longimicrobium. The sequence continues at coordinate 11,567 of DASUVG010000031.1, read as the reverse complement.
ATCGACCCGTACGTCACCGACGAGTTCTTCAACAACAACCCGCGGCTCAGCGGAAGCAACCGTCTGCGCAACCCCAACCTGCAGCCGGAGCGCACGCAGTCGTGGGAGATCGGCACGGAGCTGCGCGGCGCGGGCGACCGGCTGGGGGTGGAGCTCACCTACTACGACAAGGTGACGCGCAACCAGATCGTCCCGGTGCAGGTGACGCCGCTGACGGGCGTGACGGAGCGCATGCTGAACGCGGGGCAGATCTCCAACCGCGGCGTGGAGCTGCTGGTGAACGCCACCCCCCTTCGCCTGTCCAGCGGGCTGGAGTGGGAGGTGAGCGCCAACTACACCCGCAACCGCAGCAACGTGGACGAGCTGTACGAAGGGCTGCAGTCGCTGACCATCGGCTCGTACTACACGGTCAGCGTGCAGGCGCGGCCGGGTGATCCGTACGGCGTGATGTACGGGCGCAAGTACGTGCGCGACAGCCAGGGCAACATCGTGGTGAGCGCCACCAGCGGGCTTCCGCTGGCCAACGGCCCCATCGAGCGGCTGGGCAAGTACGACCCCGACTGGACGGGCGGGCTGAGCAGCCGCGTCTCGTACGCAGGGCTGGCGCTGAGCGCGTCGCTGGACGGGCGCTTTGGCGGCAACATCTTCTCGCTCACCAACGTGTACGGCCGCCGCTCGGGCGTGCTGTACGAGACGCTGCAGGGGCGCGAGGTGGCGCACGCCATCGCCGACGGCGGCGGGATGATCGTGGAGGGGGTGAAGGTGGTGAACGGCGACACGGTGCCCAACGACCGGGTGGTGACGGCGCAGGCGTACCACAAGAGCCTCACCAACATCAGCGAGGAGTGGGTGTACGACGCCACCTTCGTAAAGCTGCGCGAGGTGCGGCTGGGCTACCAGGTCCCCGGCTCGTTCAGCCGCCGCATGGGCGTGCACGGGGTGAGTCTGGCGCTGGTGGGGCGCAACCTCAAGCTGTGGACGGACGTTCCCAACATCGACCCCGAGACCGCGTTCAACGCCAGCAACGTGCAGGGCTTCGAGTACGGGCAGCTGCCCTCGGCGCGAAGCATCGGGTTCAACATTTCCGTAACGCCCTGAGGAGGAGAGCCCGATGAAACATCTTCGCATCCCTGGCCGCGCGGCGCTCCTTGCCGTGCTGGCGTCGGGGGCCGCCGCCTGCGAGCGGGGCCTTACGGAGCTCAACGAGAACCCCAACCAGCCCGAGGTGGCCGCGGCCGAGTACCTGTTCACCAACGCCGTGGAGGCGGCGGTGGGGCGCACGACCGGCGACGGGCTGAACATGGACCTGACCGGCCTGTTCGTGCAGCACTACGCCGAGAGCCGCTTCAGCGAGCAGGACCGCTACGAGATCAGCGACGGCAACTCGCAGACGCACTGGACGGCCTTTTACGCGGGCCCGCTGCAGGACCTTGCCGAGGTGGTGGAGAAGGGGCGCGCCGAGGGGAGGCCCAACGTGCAGGCCATGGGCATGATCATGCGCGCGTACACCTTTCAGGTGGTGACGGACCTGTGGGGCGACGTGGGCTACTCGCAGGCGCTGCGCATCCGCGAGCCGGGCGCCGGCAACGACGTGGCGTACGATCCGCAGGCGGAGGTGTACGCCGGCATGCAGAAGGAGCTGCGCGACGCGGCGGCGCTGCTGACGCCCACCGGCGCGCGGATGGGCGCGGCCGACATCCTGTACCGGGGCGACCCCGAGAAGTGGCGCCGCTTCGCCAACTCGCTGCGGCTGCGGATGGCCATGCGCCTGAGCGACGCGACGCCCGCCGCGTCGGCCGCCGAGTTCGCCGACGCGCTGGCGGACGGGGTGTTCACCAGCAACGCCGACAACGCGGTGCTGTGGTACCTGGCCAACGGCACCAACGGCCACCCCATCTACGAGTACGAGAACATCCCGCGCATCGACCACGCCATCAGCAGCACCATGGTGGACTCGCTGTCGCGGCTGAACGACCCGCGGCTGGCGTTCTACGCCAAGCCCACCAGCGCGGGCACCTACCGGGGCGAGCTGCCGGGCGACACGCGCGACCAGCCGCTGAACCAGATCTCGCGCATCGGCGAGTGGTTCGCGCGCGCCGACGCCCCGTCGTACGTGATGACGTACGCCGAGGTGCTGTTCCTGCAGGCCGAGGCGGCGCAGCGCGGCTGGATCACCGGCGACGCGGCGGCGCTGTACCGCGCGGCAATCCGGGCGCACATGACGCAGTTCAACATCGGCGGCGACGCGTTCACCGACATCTCCACGGCGGCGATCGACGCGTACCTGGCGCAGCCGCGGGTGCAGTACGCGGGGCTGCAGAGCATCGCGCTGCAGAAGTGGATCGCGCTGTACGGCAACGGCCCCGAGGCGTGGGCCGAGTGGCGCCGCCTGGACGGCCCCGCGCTCACCCCCGGGCGCGACGCGCTGAACGAGCGGCGCATCCCGGTGCGGCTTCCCTATCCCGTGAGCGAGCAGTCGCTGAACGCCGCCAACCTCACCGCCGCCGTGGAGCGGCAGGGCGGCGCCTCGCTGAACAACCGCGTGTGGTGGGACCGCAACTGATCCCGTCCCGCGGGTGATCCACGTCGAGGGGCAGGCCGTTCGCGGGCTGCCCCTTCGCGTTTCCGCGGTTCTCCTGCCCACCAGGACTTCACCAGATTCAGGCCTCACACGGAGTCAACGGGGTCAACGGAGTTTTCTCGTGCCGTTCCCTCCACCCTCCCTGCTCTGATCCTCTGCGCGACGAAATGCCCGGGGGATTCGGTACGATGGGGGGGATTTCGACGGATCTTCAATCCGCTAACTCCGCTAACTCTGCGTGAGGCAATTCTTCGAGAGCCTGCATCCGCATCGGAGATGGAGGGAAAGGCACGAGCGAACTCCGTTGACTCCGTTGACTCCGTGTGAGGCGATCTTTTGCGAGGCATGACGAAGCCGCCGCGCCCCGGATGGGACGCGGCGGCTTTCGTCATCTACCGGAACCGGCGAGGATCAGCCGCCGATGCTGGGGTTGTTGAAGCGCTCCACGTTGGGGAGCGGCAGGCACTTGGTGCTGCCGTACGTGCCGCCCTTGGAGAACGCCGTTCCCGTGGCCGGCTGCAGCGCCAGGTTGAAGCGGATGGCGTCGTACAGGTGGTGCCCCTCCAGGAACAGCTCGCGGCGCCGCTCCTCGATCAGCAGCTCCGTCACCTCGGCGGTGCCGGTGCCGCCGGAGTACGCGCCCACGCTCTGGGTGGCCCGCAGCGCGTTGATGATGCCCACCGCGTCGCCGGGGGCGCCGGAGCGCAGCGCCACCTCGGCCAGGATGAGCCGCGCCTCGTCGTAGCTGGCGATGGGGATGCCCGCCGCCAGGCTGGCGTACTTGTTCTGCACCCAGATGCGCGTGCCGTCCGTGGCCGTACGCCCCGCGTCGGTCACCACCACCCGCGGGTCCGCCACCCCGTTCACCGTAAGGCCGCGGTAGCGCGTGCCCACCGCCACCGACTGCCCCTGGTTGTTCTCCGAGAACACCCGGTTGAGCCGGCGGTCGTCGCCCGGGCCGGCGGCCGTGGCCTGCCGCACGAAGCCCGAGGGGACCAGCGCCGCGTCCTGGCCGGCCAGCGCCAGCTTGGAGGGCGTGGCCGCGGACTGGTTGAGCCGCGCCCGCGCCCGCCCCACGCGCGCCATGTTGAGCAGGCTCAGGTCCTCGGCCGTGGTCCCCGCCGCCACGGCCGCCGCGATGGCCGTGGTGAAGCGGTCCTCCGCCAGCGCGAACATCTGCTGCGGGGTGAGCTCCGGCCCCTGGTTTACCGCCGCCGAGCAGAAGCCCTCGCCCAGCAGCAGGTACGAATACCCCGCGTACGCCGCCGCGGTGGCGATCAGGCGCTGGCGGCTCATCCCCGGCAGCTGCGCGTCCGTCCACCCCTGCAGCCGGGCGAGCGCCCCGTCCGCCGTGAAGCGCGCCGTGGAGAGCGGCGTGTACACGCCGATGGCCTGGCAGGAGGAGGTGGCGTAGCGGCTGTCGCCGGGCTGCACCTCGCGCCGGTCGTACGGCCAGCGGTCGGCCGTCTGCGTGGCGTCGATGAACTCCTCGCCGATCAGCCCGCCCATCACCACGTACGCCCCGAAGGCGCACTCGAAGTCGGCCACGGCGCCGTTCACCATCAGCTGCGCCTTGAGCGGGTCCTCCGTCACCTCCGCCGGCACCGTGGTGGGCCGGTCCACGCTCAGCAGGTCGTCCAGCGCGTCGCAGGCCCCCATCCCCAGCGCCGCCGCCAGCACGGCCGCCAGCAGCCCCGGGCGGAGCGCCGCGCGGTGTCGCGTCGTCGAATTCATCGCTCCCCCTTTCTCAGAAGCTCAGGTTGATGGTGGTGACGAACTGCGCCAGCTGCGGCGTGACGTTCTGCTCCCACTGCGCGCTCCCGCCGCCGCGGCTGCCGCCCAGGAACGAGGCCTCGGGCTCCATGCCGCCGTAGTCCGTCCAGGTGTGCAGGTTGCGCCCCGCCACGCTGACGCTGGCCCGCGACGCCCCGAAGCGGCCCGCCCAGCTTCCCGGCAGCGTGTAGGTGGCCGAGAGCTCGCGCAGCCGGGTAAAGCTGGCGTCACGGATGAGCCCGTTCACGTACGTGCCGCCGCGCTGCGTCTGCGCCAGCCACGCCGGGTCGTCCAGGTACTCCGCGGGATACCAGTTCTCACGGCAGCGAAGGAAGAGGACGCAGCGCACGCGCAGGTTGCCGTCCAGCTTGTGGTAGCCGTGCTTGAAGTCCAGCATTCCCGCCAGCCGCAGGCGCCCCCACAGCGTGAGCGCGGGCATGAACGCGCCCTCGCGCGACGGCGTGGGCCGGCCCAGGAACAGCTGCGGCGCCGCCGTGCACGCCACCGTGCCCCCGTTGCCGTTGTCGCACATCTCCGACCCCGCGATCAGCCGGCCCGTGGTGGGGTTGAACTGGGCGTCCACCAGCCGCTTCTCCCACCAGGCGCCCACCGGGTACCCTTCAACGTGGCGGGTAAAGGTGCCCGACTGCACCGTGTCGAGCCCCGCGATCCCCAGGTCCAGCAGCTCGTTGTGGTTGGTGGCCAGGTTGAGCGTAAGGTCCAGCTCCACGTTCTCGCGGCGGATGGGGGTACCGCGGATCAGCAGCTCCACGCCGGTGTTGCGGATCTCGCCCGCGTTGAAGTACTGGCGCCCGGGATACCCCAGCGAGGGGGCGATCTCCCGCTGCAGGATGGCGTCTTCCGTGAGCTTGTTGTAGTAGGTGAGCTCCACCCCCAGCCGCTCGTCCAGAAAGCTGGCGTCGAAGCCCATCTCGATCTCGCTCCCCCGCTCCGGCCCCAGCTCGGGGTTGCCCACGTTGTCGGGGGTGATGGTGGAGATCCCGCCCGGCCCGGGAACCACGCGGTAGCTGGGGATGGAGGTGGCGAACAGCGGCTGCTGCCCCGACTCGCCGTAGGCCGCGCGCAGCTTGAGGCCGCTCACCCAGGGAAGGTTGAAGAACGGCTCGTCGCTCACCACCCATGAGGCGCTGAGCTTGGGGTAGTAGACCAGGTCGAAGCTCTCGCCGAAGTTGCTGTTGTCGTCCGCGCGCAGGCCGGCGGTGACGAAGACGCGGTCGTTGAGCCCGAACTGCTGCTGCACGTACGCGCCGACGGTCACGTCCTCCACGTAGTTGCTGGCGCCGCTGCGCACGGCGGCCGCGCTCACCGCCCGCAGCCCCCGCACGGGAAAGTCGGAGCCCGCCGCCGTGGCGCTGTCCAGCAGGCGCCGGTACACCTGCGCGCCCACGCTGGTCTGCGACGAGACGTTGGCGCGCAGCGAGGTGGTGGCCGCCGCGCTGTAGTCCAGGGTGGTGAAGCTGATGTTGCGGCCGCGCTCGTCGCGGTAGCCCCGGATCTCGCCGGGGGTGAAGAAGCCGGTGAACGCGGGGTCGTCCATCCGCTCCACCAGCTCCACGTTGCGCTCGCGGGTCACGTCCGCGCCCAGGGAAAGGCGGTGCGCCAGCCACCCCGTGGGGCGGTGGTTCAGCTCCATGCTCCCCGTGAACCGGTTCACGTCCTGCCAGTCCTCGTAGGCGTAGCGGTACCCCTCGGGGGTGGCGCTGTGAAAGCCGCGCCGCGGGTTGGGGGTGCCGTCCGCCAGCGTGACGTTGGCCGGGTTGGCGAAGAAGGTGGTCCACGCCGTGCCGCCGCCGCCCGCCTCGAGCGGCAGCGAGGTAAAGCTGCTCACGTACCCCGCGCTGGCCCGCACGTCCATGTCCGAGCGCGGCTCGGCCGTCACGTTCACGCGCGCGTTCCACCGGCGCAGCTGGTTGTTGGCCTCTACCCCCTCGTCGCGGTCCATGCCGCCGGACAGGTAGTAGCGCACGGTGGGGGTGCCGCCGTTCAGCGACAGGTTGTACGACTGCACCCGCCCCGTCTGCCACACCTCGCGCCCGGCCGCGGCCTCCTGCTCCACGATGTCCAGCGAGGTGGTGTCGCCCGTGAACGGGTCCACCCCCCAGTTGGTCCACACCCGCTCTTCGGGGTTCTGGAACCACAGGACGCCCTGGCGCACGCTCATGTCCCAGCGGGTGCCGCCGGCGGAGCCGCGCTTGGTGATGATCTGGATGACCCCGTTGCTGGCCTCGGTGCCGTACAGCGTGGCCGCCGCGGGGCCGCGGATGACCTCGATGCTCTCGATGTCCTCGGGGTTGATGTCGTTGAAGCGCGAGATGCTGTTGCTGCCGAAGCCCTGGTTGATGGGGCCCGTGGCCGCGTCGTTGATCACCCGCACGCCGTCCACGTAGATCAGCGGCTCCTGCGCCAGCGAAAGGCTGCTCACGCCGCGCACGCGGATGCGCGACCCGCCGCCCACGTTCCCCGTGGCGGGGATGATGACCACGCCGGGGACGCGGGCGTTCAGCAGGTCCGACATGTTGTTCACCGGCTGCTCGCGCACCGTCTCGGCCACGTCCAGCCGGGTGACGGCGTTGCCCAGCGTACGCTTCTCGGCGCCGCCGGGGGTGCCGGTGACCACCACCGCGTCCAGCGACAGCGCCGCCTCGGTGACGGGAATGCGGATCCCCGTGGTCCCCACGGCCACCTGGCGGGTCACGCGGGCGTAGCCCAGCCGGTCCACCTGCAGGGTGACGGTCGTGCCCTGCACGCCGGTCAGGCGAAAGCGGCCCTCGGGGTCCGTCACGGCGCTGCGCGTCTGCCCCTGCACCGTCACCTGCGCGCCGGCCACGGCCCGCTGCGTCTGGGCCTCGACCACGACGCCCGAAAGCTCGCCCTGCTGCGCGGCGGCCGGCGGGGCCGCCGCCGCCAGGGCCGCGGCCGCGACGAGCGCCGCCCGGAGCCATGCGCGGGGACGGGAGCCCCGCCGGGGCGGACCCGAACGAGTTGGATGGTGCATTCAGCGCCTCCTGGGTGAGGGATGATGCGTCCGCCGCGAGTTGGAAGGAGTGCGGCGGAGGGGAAACGCCCGCGGGGGGCGAAGGGATCTGCGTCCTTACCAGCTGCCGCGCTCGCCCACCCGGTCGATGACGCGGGCCAGGCGCTCGGCGGCGTTTCGCCAGTTGGCCTTCACGGCCCGCTCCGCGCCTTCCGCGTCGCCATCTCCAATGCCGTGGATGATGGCCTCGTGCTCCGCCAGCGAGGCGTGGATGTGCCCGCCCAGCGCGGTGCTGTAGAGCCGGCGGTAGCGTTCCGCCTGGGGCTTTACCACGGCGTGCATGGCCTGCATGCGGGGTCCGCCGCACGCGTCCACGTACGTCTGGTGAAAGCGCGTGTGCAGGTCGAAGAGGCGGGCCGGGTCCGGGGCATCGGCGTCGGAGGCGAGGAGCAGCTCGTGGTTGGTGCGCAGCATGGCCTCGGCCACCTGGTGGCGGTCGCCGCCGTCGCCGCGGGCCACCCAGTTGGCCGCCATGGCCTCCAGCTCCCCCACGATCCAGAAGAGCTCGCGGCCGTCCTCGCGGGTAAGCGGGGCCACGGTAAGCTGCGTGCGCCTGCCTCCGCGGCGGGCGATCACGTAGCCTTCGCCCTGCAGCCGGTGCAGCGCGGTGCGGACGGGGGTGCGGCTGGTCCCCAGCCGCTCGGCCAGCTCGCTTTCGATCACGCGGCCGCCCGGCGCCAGCTTGCCGCTGACGATCAGCTCGCGGACGTGGGCGTACGCCGACGAGGAGCCATCCCGCGCGCGGGCTGCCGAGGTCATCCGGCTCCGGGCAGCGCCTGGGCTTTCGACATGGGTGAACCGTGGGCTGGAGGTGCCGGACTGGAAGCGCGGGAGGGTACGGCGGATTGGATGCAATGTTGGACACAGTGCGTCGCCCGTGCGGTTCGCGCAAGTGTGCAGCCGTCTTTCAGCCCTGCCGGACGTCGCGGATCGATCGATCCAGAGCGGAGGGGGCGCCCGTGGCCACCGCAGGACCCTCTCACGGAGGCGCGGAGAGAAGCCTCGCTCCGCGACCGAGGCGACATCGGAATCCGCCAGAAGAATGGGCCTCACGCAGAGTTAGCGGAGTTAGCGGAGTTTTCTCGTGCCGTTTCCTCTGCGTCCACCGTGCGAAGCCTGGTCGTAGTGAGCGGAGGCATGGCGCGGCGGTCGACGAGGCACGATCCCTGAGGCTGTCGGGAACGGGAGAGGGATGGAAGCGCGGCAGGGGGCCATGAGAATTTTTTGGGGAGGGATGCAGATCACCCCCATGATCTCCGCAGCGCGCTGGAACAAGCCGTCCGCATCACCTGATGCGCGATCTTGAGAACCTTCCGCCTCCACGACCGGGCGGAGCGGCACCCCTCCCGGGCGTTTCCTTCCAGAAACGACGAGCGGGGCGAAGGATCGCTCCCCCGCCCCGCCTTCATCAACCGTACTTTCGTACTTTCGTACTTTCGTACCGACTAGTACCGGTAGTGGTCGGGCTTGTACGGCCCCTCCACCGGCACGCCGATGTAGTCGGCCTGCTTCTGGGACAGCGGCGTGAGCTTGACGCCCAGCTTGTCCAGGTGCAGGCGCGCCACCTTCTCGTCCAGCTTCTTGGGCAGCACGTACACCTTCTTCTCGTATTGCTCGTTGTTGGTGTGCAGCTCGATCTGCGCCATCACCTGGTTGGTGAAGCTGGCGCTCATCACGAACGAGGGGTGGCCCGTGGCGCAGCCCAGGTTCAGCAGGCGCCCCTCGGCCAGGATCATCACGCTGTGGCCGTCGGGGAACACGAACTCGTCGTACTGCGGCTTGATGTTGATCCGCTCGATCCCCTGCTTCTTGAGCCCGGCCATGTCGATCTCGTTGTCGAAGTGGCCGATGTTGCCCACGATGGCCTTGTCCTTCATCCGCGCCATGTGGTCGACGGTGATGATGTCCTTGTTGCCGGTCGCGGTGATGAAGATGTCGGCCGTCTCCACCACGTCCTCGAGCGTGGTCACCTGGTACCCCTCCATCGCGGCCTGCAGCGCGCAGATGGGATCGATCTCGGTGATGATGATGCGCGCGCCCTGCCCCTTGAGCGCCTGCGCGCACCCCTTGCCCACGTCGCCGTAGCCGCAGATCACGGCCACCTTGCCGGCCAGCATCACGTCGCTCGCGCGCAGGATGCCGTCGGTGAGCGAGTGGCGGCAGCCGTACAGGTTGTCGAACTTGCTCTTGGTGACGGAGTCGTTGACGTTGATCGCCGGGAACAGCAGCGTTCCCGCGTTCATCATCTCGTACAGGCGGTGCACGCCCGTGGTCGTCTCTTCCGACACCCCGCGAAGCTCGGCGGCGATGCGCGTCCAGCGCCCCGGCTCCTGGGCGATGGTGCGGCGCAGGGTCTCGAGGATGATCCCCCACTCCTCGGGCTCGTTCTCCGCGTCGAAGGCCGGGACCACGCCCGACTTCTCGTACTCCACGCCGCGGTGGACCAGCAGGGTGGCGTCGCCGCCGTCGTCCAGCAGCAGGTTGGGGCCGGTGCCGTCGGGCCAGATGAGCGCCTGCTCGGTGCACCACCAGTACTCCTCCAGCGTCTCGCCCTTCCAGGCGAACACCGGCACGCCCTGCGGATCGTCCACGGTGCCGTCGCGGCCCACGGCCACGGCGGCGGCGGCGTGGTCCTGCGTGCTGAAGATGTTGCACGAGACCCAGCGCACGTCGGCGCCCAGCTCCACCAGCGTCTCGATGAGCACGGCGGTCTGCACGGTCATGTGCAGCGAGCCCATGATCTTTGCGCCGCGGAGCGGGAAATCGCCCTTGTACTCGGCGCGAAGGGCCATCAGGCCGGGCATCTCGTGCTCGGCCAGGCGGATCTCCTTGCGGCCGAACTCGGCCAGGGAAAGGTCGCGCACCTTGAAGGGCTCGCGGCCGGCCTCGGCGGAGGCGGCGAAGGGATGGGTAAGCTCGGCGACTGCGGACACGGTCAGCTCCAGGATACAGGGTACGGGGAACAGCCTTCTACGACCATCTGCGACGACACTGCTTCTCGATCGATCGACACGGGTCCGGAACGATCCGGGCGGTTCGAACGGCACCGGACTGGCGGCCGCGAGGCGCCCCCTCCGGGCTCGTAAAGCTCGCCCACCTCCCCCAAAAAACCCTGGGGGAGGTTGGGTAGGGACAGGATCTCGGCTCGACGACGGGGATCCAGCTGCGCCCGACGCGGCCCCCTCTCCCCCGGCCCCTCTCCCCCGCTGCGCGGGAGAAAGGGGAGAATTCGATCCCGCTGCGAGGCACTTTTCGCCGTTCTCCCTCCCCACGCGGTTCGTGGGGGAGGTGGGCGAGGGGGAGCGGCCCACCATCCCGCACCTCGCCGTCCTGAACGCACCGGAGCCCGTGCCGTTCATCCCCTCTCCCGCTTGCGGGAGAGTGTGCGGCTCTCAGGCCGCGGGTGAGGGCTTGCGCGCGCTCGCGGCGAACAGGCCGGGGCCCCTGGCAGCCGGGTCGGGCGGCAGCGGGACGTAGCGGCACGCGCCCAGCCCCGCCTCCGACATCCACCCCTGCAGCCGCCCCGCCTCGAACCCCTGCCACACGTGGCCCATGGCCTGGACGTACTCCTCGCGGTCGTGCGGCATCATGTCCACCACCAGCAGCCTCCCGCCGGGGCGCAGCGCCCGCGCCGCCTGCGCCAGCGCCTCGGCGGGCTCGGCGACGTAGTGCAGGACCAGGAACGCGATGGCTGCGTCCAGCTCGCCGTCGGCGATGGGGAGCGACTCCAGCTCGCCCTCGCGCGTCTCCACGTTCTCCAGCCCGGCCAGCCGCGCCCGCGCCGCGTCCAGCATGGCCGGCGAGCTGTCGACGGCCACCACGCGGCGGACGAACGGGGCCAGCGACTGCGAGATCTGCCCGGTGCCGCACCCCAGGTCGCCCACGGTCCACGAGTCGTCCAGCAGCCCCAGCAGCCCCACCAGGTCCGCGCGGCGGCCAAAGAGCTCGGCGCGCAGGCGGTCCCACTCGCCCGCGGCGGAGGAGAAGAACTCGCGCGACCGCGTGGAGCGCTGGGCAAGCACGCTGCGCAGCCGCTGCGCGTCCTGCTCCGCCGCGCCCAGCGCCGCCACCTGCCCGCGCACCAGCTGCCAGAGCTGCCGCGCATCGGCGTCCATGCGGTCCGACGGCATGCGGTAGCGGCGGCTGGTGCCCTCCGCC
>DASUVG010000030.1:0-26126 GCA_036379135.1 Longimicrobium sp. | reverse complement strand
CGTGCCGGCCAACCAGATCATCGGGTCGGCGTTCAAGAACCTGGGGCTGATGGTCACCATCAACCAGCGCCTGGACTTCGACCAGATCGAGCTGCTGCTGGACGAGTTCGGCTTCAAGGCGGTCCGCGAGGAGGAGTACGGGGCCGAGATGGAAGAGGCGGTGGAAGAGGACGCGCCGGAGGACCTGCAGTCCCGGCCGCCCGTCGTCACCGTCATGGGCCACGTGGACCACGGCAAGACGTCGCTGCTGGACTACATCCGCAAGACCAACGTCATCGCGGGCGAGGCCGGCGGCATTACGCAGCACATCGGCGCGTACCACGTGCAGCTGCCGGACGGGCGCGCCATCAGCTTTCTGGACACGCCCGGCCACGCCGCCTTCACGGCCATGCGCGCCCGCGGCGCGGAAGTGACGGACGTCGTCATCCTCGTCGTCGCGGCGGACGACTCGGTGATGCCGCAGACCATCGAGGCCATCAGCCACGCCCGCAACGCCGGCGTGCCGCTGATCGTGGCGGTGAACAAGGTGGACCTCCCCGACGCCAACCCCATGAAGGTCAAGCAGGACCTTCTGCAGCACGGGGTGGTGCTGGAGGACTTCGGCGGCGATGTGATGAGCGCCGAGGTCAGCGCCAAGAAGGGGCAGGGGATGGACGAGCTGCTGGAGAAGGTGCTCCTGCTCTCCGACATCCAGGAGCTCACGGCCAACCCCGACCGCGAGGCGGTGGGGACGGTGATCGAGGCGCAGCTGGACATCGGCAAGGGCCCGGTCGCCACGGTGCTGGTGACCAACGGTACGCTACGGGTGGGCGACCACGTGGTGTGCGGCATGTACAGCGGCCGCATCCGCGCCATGCTGGACGAGCGCAACCGGCCGGTCGCGGCGGCCGGACCGGCCATCCCGGTGCAGATCCTGGGTCTGCAGGGGGTCCCCGGCGCGGGCGACCAGCTGATCGCCATGGAAGCGGACCGCGCGGCCGAGATCGCGCAGACGCGCCAGCGGCTGGAGCGCGAGAAGCGCATGCGCATCAAGAGCCGCGGGGTAAAGCTCACGGACCTGTCGCGCATGCTGGCCCGGGGCGAGCAGGCGCACCTGAACCTGGTCATCAAGGGCGACGTGGACGGCTCCGTGCAGGCGCTGTCCGACTCGCTGGAGCAGCTGTCCACGGCCGAGGTGCGGGTGCAGGTCATTCACCGCGGCGTGGGCGCCATCAACGAGAGCGACGTGCTGCTGGCGTCCACCTCGGGCGCCATCGTCATCGGCTTCCACGTGCGGCCCACGGGCGAGGCGCGGAGCGTGGCCGAGCGCGAGGACGTGGACATCCGCCTGTACAACATCATCTACGAGGCGGTGGCCGAGGTCCGCGCGGCGATGGAGGGGCTGCTGACCCCCGAAGAGCGCGAGGTCATGCTGGGCACGGCGGAGGTCCGCCAGCTGTTCAAGGTGCCGCGCGTGGGGACGGTGGCCGGCTGCATGGTCACCAGCGGCGTGCTGGACCGGCGCGGCAAGATCCGCGTGGTGCGCGACGCGGTGCAGGTGTACGAGGGCGAGCTGGAGAGCCTCAAGCGCTTCAAGGACGACGCGCGCGAGGTCCGCGAGGGCTTCGAGTGCGGCCTGAACATCCGCAACTTCAACGACGTCAAGATCGGCGACATCCTGGAGTGCTACCGCGTGGAGGAGATCGCCCGTACGCTGGCCGGCATCGCCGCCGAGCAGGAGCGGGCGGCGAACGCCTGACAGAGTGCGTCAGTGCGGAAGTGCGTGAGTGCGGGAGTGGCCGCGCTTCCGCACTCACGCACTGACGCACTCACGCACTGAGAGCCGATGACGGTGGGACTGGTGGTGTGGGACCTTCAGATCCCCGGGTGCGCCTCCCTCAAGGAAAAGCGCTCGGTGGTCAAGGGGCTCAAGGACCGGCTGCACGCCCGGTTCAACGTCTCCGCGGCGGAGACGGGGCACCAGGACCTGCTGCAGCGGGCGGAGATCGCGGTGTGCGTGGTGTCGGAGGACCGCCGCCACGCGCAGTCCGTGCTCTCGTCGGCGGACCGCATGGTGGCCGAGGAGGGCAGGGCGCGCATCATCGATTCGTATACGACGTTCTACTGACGGACGGCGAGGGGACAGGGAACCGGGACAGGTCACAGGGGACGGAGGCAGACGCCGCCGTTCTGCTGGACCGGTCCTCGCATCCTGTCCCCTCGCCTTCTTTCGATCCGGACGGGTGCCGAGCGGGGCGGGGGAGAGCAGTTGCCCCCCGTCCCCTGTTCCCTGTAACCTGTCCCTCGAATTTCTTTTCCGCCGCGCAGCCGGCCAGACGCACATGCCCAAGTTCCGACGCACCGACCGCATCAACGAGCAGCTCAAGCAGGAGATCTCCCTCATCGTGCGCGACGAGGTGCGGGATCCCCGCGTGGGGCTGGCCACCATCACCGCGGTGGTCACCTCGCCGGAGCTGGACCACGCGCGCGTCTACGTGACGTCGCTGGGCGACGAGACGGAGCGCGAGGAGATCATCGAGGGGCTGCGCAGCGCGGCGCCGTTCGTCCGCAAGCAGCTCAGCGGGCGGCTGCACATGCGCCGCGTTCCCGAGCTGCACTTCGAGGCCGACCGCGTGCTGGCCGAGGCGCTGCGCATCGAGGAGCTGCTGCGCCAGGCGCTCCCGCCCGAGCAGCGCAATCAGCCTCTCGACGCGGAAGATTCGGATGACGCGGGGGATGCGGACGAGGCGGTTCGGGCCGATGCCGCGGACGAGGCGGATGACGGGGACGATCCGGTGGAGCAGGAGAAGGAGTGAGCGGTTCGTCTGGCCTGCCTCTGCCCGGGCGGTTGATGCCGATCGCGGTGATTGCGGCCGGGATGCGTGCCCTCCGCCCGCGTGAGCGAACGAGTTCGCCGCTGCAAGGGCGCAAAGTCCGCCTGCGCGGACTCGGCGGCCCGGCCGCGTGCGGCGTTCCACGCACCTGCGCGTCCGCGGCCAGGGAGATCCGCCGGCGCTCATCCGATCTCATCGGAAAGCGCCGATCGGTCGTTCCGGGGGAGCGCCGCGCCGCCCTCGCCCACACGACGATGCGTGGCGCGACCGAGGAATCTGCTGTCGGGCTCCTCGTGACCAGCCGCAGCGCGCCCACGCCTTCGGGCACGGTCCGCGCAGGCGGACTTTGCGTGCTTCCGGCGGCGAATTCATCCGCTCGTGGAGGCGGGCGCCGCGCCATCCCTGCGGCTCCGCGCGCACTCACGCACTCACGGACTCACGCACTCACGCACTCACGCACTCACGCACTCACGCACTCCCACGCGGGAGCCTGCCCGTGAGCGCGAGCCTCCCGACCGCGCCCTGCGGCGTCCTTCCCATCGACAAGCCCGTCGGCCCCACGTCCCATGACGCAGTGGCGGCGGTGCGGCGCGCGCTGAAGACGCGGGCGGTGGGGCACACGGGGACGCTGGATCCGTTCGCCTCCGGCCTCCTTCTCGTCTGCGTGGGCCCGGCGACGCGGCTGGCGGAGTACTTCGCGCCGCTGGCGAAGACGTACGTCGCCACCATGCGCCTGGGTGAGGCGACGGACACGGACGATCGCACGGGCGAAGTCATCGCATCCTCCGACGCCTGGAGCGGCCTGACGCGCGAGCAGGTGGAGGCGGTGCTGGCGGCGCAGGTGGGGACGACCGAGCAGCTGCCGCCCTCCTACTCCGCCAAGAAGGTGGACGGGGAGCGGATGTACGCCGTCGCGCGGCGCGGGGGCGAGGTGCAGCGCACGCCGGTGACGGTGACGATCCACGCCGTCCGCGTGCTGTCGATCGACCTGCCCGACGTCGTGTTCGAGGTGGAGTGCGGGAGCGGGACGTACATCCGCGCCATTGCGCGCGACGCGGGGGAGGCGCTGGGCGTGGGCGGGCACCTGCGCGAGCTGCGCCGCACGCGCATCGGTCCGCACGACGTCGCCCGCGCCGTGCCGATGGACCGGCTGGGCGAAGAAGAGCTGGTGCGCGCGGCGATGCTGGCGCCGGCGGAGGCCGTGTCGCACCTGCCGCGCGTGGTGGCGGACGAGCGCGGCGAGGCGGACCTGAGGCACGGGCGCGCGGTGCAGGCGCCGGACGGCTTCGCGGCGGAGGGCCCGGTGGCGGTGGTCTCCGCGGGCGGCGAGCTGCTGGCGGTGGGCGAGGCGGTGGAAGGGGTGGTGCGGCCGCGCAAGGTGTTCGCGGGGGCTGGATGATGCGCGCCGACGAGGTGGCCGAGTTCGCCATCGACCCCGCGCTGCCGCCCGCCCTGCCGCGTGACGGCCGCCCCGCGATCGTGACCGTGGGCACCTTCGACGGCGTGCACAGCGGGCACTGGGAGGTGCTGCAGGAGATCTGCCGCCGCGCGCGCGCCACCGGCGGCCGCAGCATCCTGGTCACCTTTCATCCGCATCCGCTGCGCGTCGTACGCCCCGAGCACGCCCCGCCGCTGCTGACCACGCTCGCCGAGAAGCGCGAGGTGCTGGCGGAGTCGGGGCTGGAGTACGTGGTGTTCATCCCCTTCACCCGCACGCTGCAGCGCTACCCCGCGCGGCGCTTCGTGGAAGAGATCCTGCTGGGCCGCATCGGGATGAACGAGCTGGTGATCGGCTACGACCACGGGTTCGGCAAGGACCGCGAGGGGAGCGTGGAGACGCTGCGGCAGATCGGGCGCGAGATCGGCTTCGCGGTGGACGTGGTGGAGGCGTTTCACGCGGAGGGCGAGCCGGTGTCGTCCAGCCGCATCCGCCGCCTGCTGGCGGAGGGCGACGCGGCGGCGGCGGCGCGGCTGCTGGGGCGGCCGTACCGGCTGGAGGGCGTGGTGGTGCGCGGGGAGCGAAAGGGGCGCGAGCTCGGCTTTCCGACCGCCAACATCGAGGTGGGAGACCCGGAGAAGATGCTGCCGAAGGAGGGCGTCTACGCGGCGTACGGCCGGGTGCGCGGCGAGCGAGTCCCGGGCCTGCTGCACCTGGGTCCGCGTCCCACCTTTCCCGGCTTTGCCCCCACCATCGAGCTGCACCTGCTGGACTGGAGCGGCGACATCTACGGCGACCACGTGCGCGTGGAGGTCGTCGACCGCATCCGCGACATCCGCCCCTTCGCGACGGTGGATGCCCTCGTCGACGCCATCCGCGGCGACGAGCGCGACGGCCGCAGGATGCTGGGGCTGGACGGGCGCGGCGGCGGGAGCCGCTGAACGTCGAGCCGGCAGGAACCGCGCAGGAGTCAGATCGCGGGCCCGCGCCCCGCGGTCAACCCAGAGTCGATGGCGGGCAAGCCCAACTCCTCGTGCAGCTGGCGCGCCTTGTCCCGATAGAACTGAATGCGCTCCTCGGGGCTGGCGTCCTTCAACTGCTCGTGGTGCGCATCCCGGATCTGCCGCGTGAACGCGACCGTGTCAAACGGCTTCTTCTTCATAGTGCGTTACCTCACGAGGAGAGTAGATCTGCAGGGCTTTGTATCCCAATTCCATGTTTACGGCATTGAACAGGCGAATCTTGTCGTAGTGTACGATGTGTTTGAAGTTCCAACTCACGAGCAGGTCCACGTCCGCGGTCGTGGCGAGCGCGATGTGCAGCGCATCGTCAGAGTATTTTGGCGGCACGATCTTCCGGTCCATGTACACGCGCGCCAACTGTTCGGCTGCCGCGTCAGGTTGCAGAATCTCTGCCCCGAGCTCCACCAGCTCCGCGTATTTGCCGCGGATGGGTTCCGGCGCCGGCTGAATCTCCGCGGTGACGATGGCCGACAGCACCGGCGCATAGATCCCAAGCCTGAAATCCTTGAACAGCCCGTTCGACCAGAGAGCGAACTCTGGATCGAAACATCCCCCGATAACGGACGTGTCTACGTAGATTCGTGGCGTTCTCATGACCGGAAGATAGCGCGCGGCGGGTTCTTCCGGCACTGGCGCCACTCCCCGAAACGCCGCCGATCGCATTCATTGTCGCGCCCGAGACGACAAATGGCGCCGGGCACGGGACGCGCCGGCGCGTGGAACACTGCATGACGCGATCCGCTCCTAGCCCGGCGTGCGTGGCCCGCCGCGTGGCCCGCTCTCCCTCTCCCGCCCGCTGATCCACCAGGCCATCGCCGCCGCACCCAGCAGCAGCCACCCGGAGGTGCGGAGCTCCGCGCGCACCACCAGCGGCTCGCGCGGGTGGCCGTTGCGCGAGGGCGCCGTCCGCGCGTCGCCCAGCTGCGTGCGGACGCGGTGCAGCTCCGCTTCCAGCTCCGCGACCCGCCTTTCCCAAGGAACCTCCGCCGGCACGCTGGCCGGGGGCGCGCCCGCTCCGGCGCCCGGCGAGCCGACCGCGACGGGTCCGGCGCCCGCCGCGACACCGGCGGCGGGCGCCGAGGCGGCAGGCGTGGGGCTGGCCGCGGGTGCGTCGTCGGCGTCGGCTTCAGGCGCGGCGGCGGGCTTGGCGGGCGTCATCTCGTGGCCCAGCCGCACGGCCGCCACGCCGAACGCGCCCGCGACCAGCAGCAGCACCGCCACGTAGTTGGTCCACAGCACGCCCTTGGTGGCGATCCGCCATCCGTCGGAAAGCAGGGGCTGCACCTCGTCGGGCCCGTACTCCTCCAGCGTGCGCGCCAGGTGGCTGGGGCGTATGGCGTAGAGGGACGCCGGCCCACCGCCGTTGGCGCTGCGGACGCGGCGCAGCAGCACCGGGTTCGTCCACCGGGAGGTGCCGAACGGAATCATCTCCACGCGTTCCTGCTCGGCCCAGGTGTATCGCACCACCCGGGCGTCCAGCGCGGTGCGATAGACGATGATCAGCCCCAGGCTCAGCAGCAGCGAGCCCAGGCAGATGGCCACCACCACGCGCGCCCGCAGCGCCAGCACCTTGCGCCGCGCAATGAACAGGATGCCGATCATCCCGGCGCCCACCATGACCGCGGTCACGGCGAAGACCGGGCCCATGTCGGGCGGATGCCAGTCGTCGGCGGAGAGGATGGAGTAGCCGGGGACCGCCTGCGCCACGGCCACGAGGGCCAGCAGCGCCAGCCTGGCGTATTTCGGCACACCTTCCAGCGGGTCGCCCGCGGGCTTTTGGGTCTCGGCGCTCATCGGGGGCACGGCTGGGGTGGACTGCCGTCGCGAAGCATGTTCAGCTGCACGGGAAGCAGGCTTCCGCCGCCGAGCTGAACCCGCTGCTCGTGCACGTGCCAGACTCTGCGCGAGCCGATGGTGACCTGCTGGCGCACCACCAGCACCCACGCCCGCGCGCCTCCCGGCACGCGCAGCGGCTGTGCGGCGGTGGTGCGGCCCTTGTAGTACGAGTCGGCTCCCAGCACGGGCCGCAGGCGGCAGCGCAGGCCGGGGTCGTCTTCCAGCGCCGAGCGCGGCACCAGGTACACCTCCGCGCCGGGCTGCACCGTCGCCACCACCACCATGCCGCCCGCGCTGGGGGAGGGGGGGCGCACTTCGACCGGTGGCGGCGGCAGTGGCGGTGACACCGGGGGCTCGGCCGCCCTGCCGAAGGTGCGGCGCACGCCCGCGGCAAAGCGGCGGGTCACCACGTCGCCCGTGGCCGCGGGCTTGCCGGGATTGCCGGGGATGACCAGCTGCATCGGCACCGCCGCGCCTTCGCGTGGGCTCTGCTGCTGGGAGGGGGCGTATGGATCTTCGACCGGCGGCCGGTACCGGTGCAGCGACGCCTGGGCAAAGACGGTGAACCCCGCCACGCTCACCAGGTCCGTTCCCACCCCCGCGGTGAGCTGCTCGACCGTGCCGCGGGAAGTCAGGGTCGTGAAGCAGCCCGGTTCCCGTTCCTCGGGGTCGGAGCACCTCTCCAGGTCGGAGCACTCGAAGTCGGAGCACGCCCGCAGCGTGTCCGGTGTGCCCGAGACGTCCAGGCTGGCGGCGCCGCCGCCCGCGAACGCATAGGCGGCGGCGAGGGGAGCGGGAACGTGCAGGGCCGCCAGCGGCCGCACCACGAGGGACGCATCGTATACCGTCGCCCTCAGCTCCTGCGAAGGGGTGGCGCCACTGCCGGCGAGCGGGAACGCCGTCGCGATTCGCCCCTCGAAGCGGCCCGCCTGCACGCGCAGGCCCACCCACGGCACGGGCCACCAGCGCACCTCGGCGGAGAGCGCGGTTCCGTCCTCCACGGTTCCGGGCTCTCCCCCGGCATCGTACCACCGCTGGGTCTGCGTCACGCCCACGCTGAAGGCCACGTCCACCGTACCCGGGAGTCCCGGCAAGGCCGCGAACGGAGGTGGCGGCACGCGCCAGGATGCGGCCGGGGCGGGCGTGAGGGGAGGCGCCGGCTCCTGTGCGTGAAGCGGCGCAAGCGGGGCGCAGGCGAGGGCGGCCGTAATGGCGGCCCGGCGCAGGCGGAGCTGCGGGAGGGTGCGCATGGCGAGGGATCCCGCGGGGAGGAAAGGGTCCCGAGATGAAGGGGCCGCCCCGGGAGGCGATAGGCGGCTTCTGTACGGATGCGCCGGCGGCGGCGGAAGTCAAGGTTTTTCGCGCCAATACATCTTCCACCGGGGCTCCGGCGCGAGCGGCGGGGCGCGGAGGGTCCGCCTCCCGGCGCCGCCGCGTCCGCGGCTCCGGGCGGACCGGTGGGGCGGCGGGTTGCCAGATGGGGGAGGAGCCGCTAAATTCTCCTGCTTGTTGTTGATCCGCTCGGCTCGTTCGATTGGATCGGCTGACTTCCCGACCAGCACAGACTCTTCAGGAGGCTCCGATCATGGCGCTCACGGTAGAGAACCGCGACGACATCATCAAGAAGTACCAGCTGCACGAGAACGATCGTGGCAGCACCAAGGTACAGATCGCGCTGCTCACGGCGCGCATCAACGACCTTACCGGGCACTTTCGCGCCCACAAGAAGGACCATCACAGCCGCCGCGGGCTGCTGAAGATGGTGGGTCAGCGCCGCAGCCTGCTGGACTACCTGAAGCGCAACGACCTGGAGGGGTACCGCGCCCTCATCGCCGACCTGGGGCTTCGCCACTGATCGGCGCGGCGGCGGCGCGGGGGAGCGGAGTGCGGACGGCCATGCGCCGGTCCGCCGACTGCGCGACCCCCGGGCGGCCTTCGCACGGCGGGATGCAGGACCAGATGTAAACACGCCGGCCGCATGGGCATGGACCCTGCGGCCGGCGTGCGTTTTTGCACAGCGGCGACGAAGTGGACATCAAAGCGACCGGGCTCCGCCTGCGGGGGAGCGCTGCCCGGAGTGCGGCTTCCCCCGAGCAATCCAAAGGAAAGAACCAAATGGCAAAGCTGGAAAGACAGTTCGCGGGGCGCCCCCTCATCCTCGAGGCGGGAAAGATGGCCCGGCAGGCGGACGGATCGTGCACGGTGCAGTTCGGCGAGACCATGGTGCTGTGCACCGCGGTCGCCCAGGACACCCCGACCCACCTTCCGTTCTTCCCCCTGACCATCGAGTACCGCGAGCGCACCTACGCGGCCGGCAAGATCCCCGGCGGCTTCATCAAGCGTGAAGGCCGCCCCAGCGACAAGGAGATCCTCTCCGCGCGCCTGATCGACCGGCCGCTGCGCCCGCTGTTCCCCGACGGGTTCTACAACGAGACGCAGGTCTTCGTCTACGTGATCTCGGCGGACCAGGAGAACGACGCGGACGTGATCGCGCTCACGGGCGCCTCGCTGGCGCTCAACATGAGCCGCATTCCCTTTGCCGAGCCGGTGGCGGCGGTGCGCATCGGGCGCATTCAGGGGCAGTGGGTGCTCAACCCCACCTTCGCGCAGCTGGAGTACAGCGACCTGGACATCATCGTCGCGGGCTCCGAGGACGCGATCATGATGGTGGAGGGCGGCGCGCTGGAGGTGCCGGAGGAAGAGATCGCCGAGGGGCTCACCGTGGCCCACGTGGGGATCAAGGAGCTGATCGGCCTGCAGAAGGAGATGCTGGCGCAGCTGGATGTGCCCGCCACGATGGAGTGGACGCCGCGCGCGGTGGACGCCACCATCCGTGAGCGCGTGGAGGCGATGGCCGCCGGCGGCGTCACGAAGGCGCTGACGGTGCCGGGCAAGCACGAGCGCGCCGACGCTCTCAAGGCCGTGCGCGCCGAGGTTGCCGCCGCGCTGGCCGAGGAGTTCCCGGAGAGCGACAAGGACGTCGGCAACGTGGTCAAGGACCTGGAGAAGCGCGAGACGCGCGAGATGATCCTGTCCACGGGCAAGCGCTCCGACGGCCGCGGGCTGGACGAGGTGCGGCCCATCAGCATCGACGTGGGCGTGCTGCCGCGCGCGCACGGCTCGGCGCTGTTCACCCGCGGGCAGACGCAGGCGCTGGGCGTGACCACGCTGGGCACGCAGGGCGACGAGCAGGCCTACGACACCATCGACTTTCCCACGCAGCAGAAGAAGTCGTTCATGCTGCACTACAACTTTCCGCCGTTCAGCACCGGCGAGGTCAAGCCGATGCGCGGCACCAGCCGCCGCGAGATCGGGCACGGCGCGCTGGCCGAGCGGGCGCTGGAGGCCATGCTGCCGCCGTTCGACGAGTTCCCCTACACGGTGCGCATCGTCTCGGACGTGCTGGAGTCCAACGGCTCGTCGTCCATGGCGACGGTGTGCGCGGGCTCGCTGTCGCTGATGGACGCGGGCGTGCCCATGCGCGCGGCCGTGGCCGGCGTGGCGATGGGGCTGATCAAGGAAGGCGACCGGGTGGCGGTGCTCACCGACATCCTGGGCAGCGAGGACGCCCTGGGCGACATGGACTTCAAGGTGGCGGGCACCCGCGAGGGCGTGACCTCCATCCAGATGGACATCAAGATCGAGGGGCTGTCGCTGGAGCTGATGCGCGAGGCGCTGCAGAAGGCCAACCGCGCGCGGATGCACATCCTTGACGAGATGGACAAGGTGCTGCCGTCGGCGCGCGCCGAGCTGTCGGTGTACGCGCCGCGCATCATCACCATCAAGGTGGACCCGGCCAAGATCGGCGAGATCATCGGGCCCAAGGGCAAGACGATCCGCGGCATCCAGGAGGCCACGGGCGCCACGATCAACATCGACGACGACGGCACGGTGACCATCGCGTCGGTGAGCGGCGAGGGCGGCGAGCGTGCCCGCCGGATCATTGCCGGGATGACGGAAGAGGCCGAGGTGGGCCGCATCTACGAGGGCCAGGTGAAGAGCACCACCACCTTTGGCGCGTTCGTGGAGATCATGCCGGGCACGGAGGGGCTACTGCACATCTCCGAGCTGCAGGCGGGCCGCGTGGACAAGACCGAGGACGTGGTCAAGAAGGGCGACGTGGTGCAGGTGAAGCTCCTCTCCATCGACGAGAAGGGCCGCCTGCGCCTGAGCCGCAAGGCCGCGATCGCGGAGCTGGAGGGCCAGAAGGCCGGCGGTTCGGCGTCCGAAGGCGGCGCCCCGGCGGCCGGCGGCGGCGAGGCGTAAGCCTTTCCCGCATCCGCGGATGTTCGAAAGCCCCCGCCCGGTTCGCCGGGCGGGGGCTTCGTCGTGAGCACGGGGATTGAGAAGATTCCAGGCGCCACGACCAGGGGGCACGACCAGGCGCCACGGGCTGAAGCCCGCGGCTGGGAATGCCATAAGCCCGGTCTTTGCTCGTTTCTCGCAAAACCGGGCTTCACCTGCTCGCGTGGGAATGCCCGCGCGGGTGATGCGAACGAACGGGTGCGCGGAAACCGCGGCGCGGTTCCCGCCGTACGGCACGGCCATGAACCGGACCCCGTCGTTTCGTCGTGCCACGCTCGTGATCGCCGCGGTTGCGGCGGGCGTCGGCTCACCCGTGGGCGCCCAGGAGGCGGACGTGCAGGCGTTCGCGGCGGAGCTGGACTCGCTGCGCCAGGCGCACCGCATCCCCGGGCTCGCCGTGGCCATCGTGCGCGACGGGCGCGTAGTGCTGGCGCGCGGGTACGGCTGGGCGGACGTGGAGGCGCGCCGGCCGGCCACGGAGCACACCCCGTTCAACATCGCATCCGTCACCAAGACCATCTCCGGCGTGACGGCCATGCGGCTGGTGGAGCGCGGCGTGCTGGACCTCGACCGGCCAATGGCGAGCTTCGCCGACTGGACCGAGTTCTGCGCGGAGGCGAAGGCAGAGGGGCCGCGCATCTTCTTCGCGGACTACGACTGCTCGCCGCGCGTGACCCTGCGGCACGTGCTCTCGATGCAGATGAACGGCACGGCTGGGGAGCGCTTCTACTACAATCCCATCTCCTACTCCTGGGCCTCGCGCCCGATGATGCAGGTGACCGGGCGCGCGTTCAGCGACCTGGTGGCGGAAGAGGTGTTCGCGAAGGCGGGGATGACGGAGTCCGCGCGCCAGCACCGCGCTCTGCCGCTGCGGGAAGATCTCGCCGGGGCGCTGGCGCTGCCGTACCACGTGGACTCAGCCGGCGCGCTGGTCCGGTCCGATCCGCCGGGTCCGCAGGGCGACGGCGCGGCGGGCGGGGTGATCTCGACGGTGACGGACCTGGCGCGCTTCGACGTGGCGCTGGACGAGGGGCGGCTGATCTCCGACGCATCGAAGGCGGAGATGTGGCGGGCGGGGCGTTCGCCGTCGGGCGCGGTGCTGCCGTACGGCATCGGCTGGTACGTGCAGCAGGTGGACGGGCGCCGGGTGGTGTGGCACGCCGGCTGGTGGGAGAAGCAGTATTCCGCGCTCTACCTCAAGCTGCCAGACGAGCGGCTGACTCTCATCCTGCTCGCGAACAGCGAAGGCATATGGTGGGGGAACCCGCTGGACGCCGCCGCGGTGGAGCGCTCGCCCTTCGCGGCCGCGTTCCTGCGGCGCTTCGGGGGGCGGTAGCGCGCGGGACGACGCATCTGGGGAGATGGGGCGGATGAGGAGCGAGAAGGAGAAGATGCTGGCGGGCGAGCTGTACGATGCCGCGGACCCGCAGCTGGTGCAGGAGCGCCGGCGCGCGCGAGACCTGCTGCGCGCGCTGAACGCTTCGGCGGGCGCGGAGACGGAGGTGCGGGCGTCCATCCTACGCGAGCTGCTGGGCGCGGCGGGCGAGGGCGTGTGGATCGAGCCGCCGTTCTTCTGCGACTACGGATCCAGCATCCACCTGGGCGACCGCGTGTTCTTCAACTTCAACTGCGTGGTGCTGGACGTTGCGCGGGTGACCATCGGCAGCGACGTGATGTTCGGCCCGGCGGTGCAGATCTACACGGCGACGCATCCCATGGACTACCAGACGCGCCGCGCGGGGCTGGAGGGGGCGAAGCCGATTACGATCGGCTCGGACGTGTGGGTGGGCGGCGGCGCCATCATCCTCCCCGGCGTGACGATCGGCGCGCGCTCCGTCATCGGTGCCGGCAGCGTGGTGACGCAAGACGTGCCGGAGGGTGTGTTCGCCGCCGGCAACCCCTGCCGCGTGCTGCGCCTGCTGGAGCCGCATCCCGGCCCCGTGCACCCGCTGTCGGGGTGAACGGGTGAACGGGTGACGCGTTTCCGCGGGCCCTCTCCCCCGACCGGCCTTTCGCTCGTTCCTCGCGACGGCGGTCGACCCCTCCCCCAAACTGCGGGGGAGGGGTTGTTTCCGGCACCATCGCCGAGGAAACGGACCACCCCTCCCCCGAGGTTGGGGCCCGAGGTTGGGGGAGGGGTCGCCGCGAGCCGCGAGGAACGAGCGGCGAAGTCGGCAGGGGAGAGGGCCCGCGGAAACGCGTCACAGGTATTACTCCCGCACCCACGCACCCACGCACCCACGCACCCACGCACCCACGCACCCACGCACCCACGCACCTCCGTACTTTCGTACTTTCGTACTCCCGCACTCTCGCACTCCCGCACTCCCGCACTCCCGCACTCCCGCACTCCCGCACTCCCGCACTCCCGCACTCCCGCACCCGAGTTTGTCCAGAGTCTCGCCAAACGCACTCCGGGGTGTATATTGTCGCCCGCCCGTGCTGAACGGGCCCCGGCCGTGGACCGTACCCTGAACCGCTGCGTGACGATGCTGATCGGCGTCCCGAAAGAGATAAAGACCAACGAGAACCGGATCGCCCTGGTGCCCGCGGGCGCCGAGGCCCTGGTGCAGTCCGGCCACCAGGTGATGGTGGAGCGCGGCGGCGGCCTGGGCAGCGGCTTTACCGACGACCAGTACGAGGCCGTGGGCGCCACCATGCACGACGTGGAAGAGGTGTGGGCCCGCGCCGAGATGATCATGAAGGTCAAGGAGCCCATCGCGGTGGAGTACCCCCGCACCCGCGAGGACCAGCTCCTGTTCACCTACTTTCACTTTGCCGCCGACGAGCCGCTTACCCGCGGCATGATGGACAGCGGCGCGGTGTGCGTGGCGTACGAGACGGTGCAGCTGGCCACCGGCGAGCTGCCGCTGCTCACGCCCATGTCCGAGGTCGCGGGGCGGATGGCGATCCAGGCCGGCGCCAAGTACCTGGAGAAGTTCTACGGCGGCCGCGGCATGCTGCTGGGCGGCGTGCCCGGCGTGGCCCCGGCCGAGGTGGTGATCATCGGCGGCGGCGTGGTGGGGACGAACGCGGCCAAGATGGCGGCGGGGCTGGGCGCCCGCGTCACCATCCTGGACACCTCGCTGGAGCGCCTGCGCTACCTGAGCGACGTGATGCCGGCCAACGTGGAGATGATCTACAGCAACCGGCACAACCTGATGGAGCGCGTGCAGGCGGCCGACCTGGTGGTGGGCGCGGTGCTGCTGCCGGGCGCCAAGGCCCCCAAGCTCATCAAGCGCGCCGACCTCAAGAACATGAAGAACGGTTCGGTGATCGTGGACGTGGCCGTGGACCAGGGCGGCTGCGTGGAGACCATCCGCCCCACGACGCATGAGGACCCCATCTACGAGATCGACGGCGTGATCCACTACGGCGTGGCCAACATGCCGGGCGGCGTGCCGCGCACCTCCACCCTCGCGCTCACCAACGCCACCTTCCCCTACGCGCAGCGGCTCGCGCGCCTGGGCTGGAAGGAAGCCTGCCGCGCGGACCCCGCGCTGGCGCTGGGGCTGAACGTGGTGAACGGCAAGGTGACGTATCCCGGCGTGGCCGAGGCGTTCGATCTGCCGTACACGCCGGTGGAGCAAGTCCTGGCATAAGCCCGGCGCAGTGAACCTGAATGGAGCGGGGGTGCACCCAGCCGGTGTGTATCCCCGCTCTCTTCGTCGGGAGATGGACAAAATGGATCAGCTCGAGGTTGCTCGGGGCCAGACCTGGCTGGAGCAGGATCAACGGCTTGCAGGTGGTTTTATCCTGCGCGTGCTCCAGTTGAAGCACGATGGGCAAGGGATCGCGACGGCGGTGTGTCGGGTGCTCACGGTGACCGCGGCGACAGCGGTGAGCGCGCGAGCGGGCGATATCATCGAGCGGGAAATCTCCGCGTTCACGGACCCTGCTCGAATGAAGTTTGTCACAGATGACCCGGAGTGGCCGGCTGGTTCGGTCCCTCCACGACCTTCCTGACCCCTGGCATCGTCAGAGATGGACCGCGTCCGCTTTCGTCGGCTCGATTCCAACCCCGACCTGCCGCTGCCCGCGCGGCAGACGCCGGGCTCGGCGGGGTACGACGTGGCGTCGGCGGAGCCGGACTTCGTGCTGCAGGCGGGGGAGCGGCGCCTGGTGGCCACGGGGCTGGCGATGGAGCTGCCGGCGGACGTGGAGTGCCAGGTGCGCCCGCGCTCCGGCCTGGCGCTGCGGCACGGCATCACCCTTCCCAACTCGCCCGCCACCATCGACCCCGACTACCGCGGCGAGCTGAAGGTGATCCTGTGGAACGCGGGCGCCGACGCCGTGCCCATCCCCCGCGGGACGCGCATCGCGCAGCTCGTCTTCGCCCGGTTCGTCGCGCCGGAGGTGGAAGAGGCGACGGAGCTGAGCGAGTCTGGACGCGGCGCCAGCGGCTTCGGATCGACGGGGCGCTGATGCGGATCCCCGGCTCCCGGCGTGTGCCTCCCGGGACCGGCAATGATCACGCGGAGGACGCGGAGGAAAGAAGGGAGGACACGGATGAAGCTTTCACCCGCGTCCTCCCTCTCGTTTCCTCCGCGTCCTCCGCGTGATTCTTTCGTTCAGGCGCAGCGCGGCGGCAGCGTGAACGGATCGCAGACTTCCGGACGCGTCGCGAACAGCTCGTTCGCCTTTGCGGTCCCTGCCTGTCCGCTCGCGTCACCGGCGGCGAACGACTCCACCGCCAGCGCGTCCGCCTGCAGCTTCAGCTTCCTCATCGCTTCCTCCGGAGTGATGATGGGGAGAATCGCCGCCATCCTTCCGCCGCGTCACACCATGGGCGTGCAGGGACAGTCGTACGTCATCCGGGTGGCGGCGGGGCAGGTCTTGTACGGCGGCGTGGGCGCCATCTGCCCGTCGACGGTGCCGGTCTCTCCTTCGATCTCGCGGGTGGGGAACGACTCCACCGCCAGCTCATGGACCTGCAGCTTCAGCTTCTTCATGGGGTGTCCGATCACGGAGGGGAAGGGTGCCGCCCGGCCGGAGTGGCCGGGCGCGCGCGCGGCGTACGGCGCCGCGATCAGCTCAGGGCGTGCACGGGCAGTCCGTCGGTTTGGTGAGCAGGCACGGCTTGCACGTGAAGTACGGCGGCGTGGGGATCTCCTGGCCGTGAACCGTGCCCGTCCCGAAGTCCGCGTCGCTGGTGGGGAACGACTCCACCGCCAGCTCGTCCATCCGCAGCCTCAGCTTGTTCATGGCGCGTCCCGATGGTTCGAGGAGGAAAGGAAGCGCCCCGGCCGGAGCCGGGGCGCGGCGCGCCGGCGTCAGATCATCGGCGTGCAGGGGCAGCAGGTGGGATTGGAGGCCAGCAGCGAGGCGCACACCGTCTTGATCGTCTGCGCCTCGTGCGCGTCGACCGTGCCCGTCCAGGCGCCGCCGGACGTGGCGGTGTGGAAAGTGTCGACCGCGAGGTCGTCCAGGTTCAGCCGCAGCTTGGTCATCGTCGTCTCCTGGTTCAGAGGATCGGCGTGCAGGGACAGCAGGTCAGGTCCGTCTTGAGCGTGGGGATGCAGAGCGGCCTGGCGGTCGCCGCGCGCGCATCCACCGTCCCCCGCGCCGGCGCGCCGTCCGCGCCCGTCGCGAAGGTGTCGACCTCGAGTTCCTCCAGCTTCAGCCGCAGCTTGCCCATGGCGTGCTCCTGGTTTCGAATGTGGATCCCCGGTTTGATGCGCCGGCGATGCGAGGGCGCATTGTGCACGCATTCTAAACCCGCCATGAACTTCTCTGCAAGTCCCTCTGATTCCGTAGCAGATGGATGATGCGCGCCTGCCGCGCCGCTGGGCGCCTCACTTTTCGGCATCCGGCTGCGGCGCGGGGAAGGGGTTTGCGGGGCCGCGGTCGCGCCGCCCTTGCGTAAATCTGGAACCGTAGCAGATTCAACGCTCCCCTCACGGCACCGTCTTCCCGGAAACACCCGCCCACCCCCGGCATGCCGCCTGCATGAGCACGCGGCGGTCGCGGGCGGGGGCACGGGCGTTCGGGTTGCGTATGTTCGTGGGGCGGCCTAACTTTGCCGACTTTCGGCAACCCCACCTCGCAACCCGACACGGGCAGCCGGTTCTGCCCGAGGCGTCCGGAGCCGCACCGGCCCCGGCGAGAAAGCTCAGACGGACGACATGGCCTTTCGCTGGTTTCGCTCGGGCAGCTTCATCCCGGTCAACGACATCGCCGTCGACCTGGGAACGGCCAACACCCTGGTGTACGTAAAGGGCGAGGGAATCGTCCTGAACGAGCCCTCGGTGGTGGCGATGGAGAAGGCCACCAACAAGATCAAGGGGATCGGGCTGGAGGCCAAGCGCATGCTGGGCCGCACCCCCGAGGGGATCACCGCGGTGCGCCCCCTCAAGGACGGGGTGATCGCCGACGTGGACGTGACGGAGATCATGCTCCGCTACTTCCTGGAGACGGTGACCAGCAAGCGGTTCCTCAAGCTCAAGCCCACGGTGGTGGTGGGCGTGCCCAGCGGCATCACCGAGCTGGAGCGGCGCGCCGTGCGGCAGAGCGCGTCGGCGGCGGGCGCCAAGGAGGTCTACATGGTGGCCGAGCCCATGGCCGCCGCCATCGGCGTGGGGCTGCCGGTGGAGACGCCCACGGGCAACATGGTCATCGACATCGGCGGCGGGACGACCGAGATCGCGGTGATCGCGCTGTCGGGGATCGTCTGCGACACCAGCATCCGCGTGGGGGGCGACGAGATCGACAACGCCATCGTCACCTTCATGCGCAAGAACTACAACCTGATGATCGGCGAGGCCACGGCCGAGGCGGTCAAGATCCAGATCGGCAGCGCGTACAGCACCGGCGACGAGCGCGAGATGGACGTCAAGGGGCGCGACCTGGTGAGCGGCATCCCCAAGACGGTGCGCGTGCACTCGCAGGAGATCCGCGAGTGCATCCAGGAGCCCATCCAGGCCATCGTCGAGGCGGTGCGCCGGGCGCTGGAGATCACCCCGCCGGAGCTGGCCAGCGACATCGTGGACCGGGGGATCGTGATGACGGGCGGCGGCGCGCTCATCCGCGGGCTGGACACGCTGATCGCGCGCGAGACCAACCTGCCCATCCACGTGGACGAAGATCCGCTTACCTGCGTGGTGCGGGGTGCCGGGCGCATCCTGGACGACGTGGCCAAATACAAGGGAGTGTTGACCTCCTGAGCGCCTTCAGACCTTACCTGCGCGGCGCGGGCGAACGCGGCCGCAAGCGCGACCTGGCGGTGGCGGGGCTGTTCGCGGCCCTGAGCGCCCTGGTGATGATGCTGCCCGAGGTGTACAAGGACGGCCTTGGCCACTCGCTGCGCGCCACCGTGCTGCGCCCCTTCATCGCCGTCCAGCGCGGCGCGGCCGACCGCCAGGGGCGCTACGCCGACGCCAGCAGCCTGCGCGCCGAGCGCGACTCGCTGGCCAGCTTTCTGGTGGGGCAGGCCACGCTGGCCGCGGAGAACCGGCAGCTGCGGCAGCTGCTGGGCTTTCGCGAGCGGCTGACCTACTCGTTCAAGGCCGCCGAGGCGCGGCCGGAGGCGGGGCCCGGGTCCGAGGGCGTGCTGCGCCTTTCGGCCGGCGCGCGCGACGGGGTAAAGCCCGGCGCGCCGGTGATCACGGCCGAGGGGCTGGCGGGGCAGGTGGGGCAGCTGGGGACGGAGTCGTCGACGATGCTGGCGTGGACGCATCCGCGCTTTCGCGCCAGCGTGATGACGGTGGACGGCGAGACGTACGGGGTGGCGCGCTCGCTGGAGGGGCCCAACGGCGAGGCGGTGCTGGCGTTCAGCCCGGTGGCGTTCCACACCGCGCCCGACACGGGGACCATGGTGGTCACCAGCGGCGAGGGCGGCGTGTACCCGCGGGGCATTCCCGTGGGGACGGTGTCGGGGAGCGGCAAGGACCCCAACGGGTGGCTGCGCATCTACTACGTGCGGCCGCTGGTGTCGCCGGCGCAGATGGGGCACGTGCTGGTGCTGGGCGACCCGGTGCGGGCGCCCACGGACCAGGACCTGGCCAGCGCCTGGGGGGTGCGGCTGTCGGGGCGGGTGCGGGTGGACACGGCGCGGGCGCTTTCGCCCGACGCGGCCACGCCGGCGGCCCCCGCGGCCGCGCCGCGCCGCACGGCGCCCCGGCCCGCCGCGCCGCGTCCGCGGCCGCGCCGGGTAGACCCCACGCCGGAGCTGCCGGGACGCCCGGTGTTCCCGGGCGAGCCGCGGGTGCCGGAGGGAGTGGAGCCGCCGCCCAACAATCCGTCGGGCGCGCGCGACGTCAGCCGCGGGTGAGGGGAAGAGGATGACGGAGGGGACGCGCTGGCAGTTCGTGGGGTTCATATCCGTGCTGGTGGTGCTCTACTTCCTGCTGCGGGTGGGGCTGGGGCTGGGGGCGCTGGCGCCGGACCTGCTGGTGGTGGCGCTGCTGCTGGCCTCGCGCCGGCTGCGCGCGGGGCAGGCCGCCGGCCTGGGCTTCGTGCTGGGCGTGCTGGACGGCGCGGCCCACCCGCTCACCATGGGGGCGGGGGCGGTGGCGCTCTCCATCCTGGGCTTTCTGGGCGCCCGCTCGCGCGAGGGGCTGTCCGGGGACAGCCCGGTGCTGCTGGCTCTGTACCTGTTCGCCGGCAAGTGGCTGTACGACGTGATCGTGTACGTGCTCCTCATCCGGCCCAACCTGGCCGGCCCGGTGAGCACGCTCCTTCTGGCCTCGCCCCTGGCGGCGGTCTACGCCGCGGCGGTGGGGCTGGCGGCGGCCATGGCGTACAAGTCGGTGGTGTGAAGGTGAATCGAACCAGACGGGGGATTCCGGGGACGGACCACGGCGGAGCCGCGCGGCGCGCGCGGCTCCCGTTCGCGCGTGGGGCGGGGAGGACGCGGTGAAGCGCTACCGTCCCGTCCGGCTGGGCGACCCCATCCTCTTCTGGCTGGTGATCGCCCTGGCGATCTTCGGCATCGCCATGATCTTCAGCGCCGGGAACGTGGACGTTCCCGGCACCCGCGCCGAGGGGACGTGGCGGGCGCAGCTGATGTGGTTCTCGCTGGCGATGCTCGTCATCCCCCTCATCCTCCGCATCCCGGTGGGGTGGCTGGAGTGGGGGGCGCAGCCGGCGTACGCGCTGGGGCTGGTGCTGCTGATGGCGGCGCTGGTGTTCGGCAGCGGCGGCGGCACGGCGGCCAGCACCAAGAGCTGGATCCGCATCGGGCCGGTGGGGCTGCAGCCGTCGGAGATGGCCAAGATCGCCACGGCGCTCATGCTGGCGCGGGTGCTGGGGGAGTGGCGCGAGCCGCCCAAGACGCTGTGGGCGCTGTGGAAGCCGATCGGCGTGGTGGCGCTGCCCATGGGGCTGGTGATGCTGCAGCCGGACCTGGGCTCGGCGCTGGCGTTCGCGTCCATCCTGATCTGGTGCCTGTACTGGGCGGGCACGCCGCTGACCACCATCTTCTTTCTGGTCAGCCCGCTGCTCAGCCTGTTCATCTCCATCAACCCCTGGGTGTGGGGCGTCTACATCATCCTGCTGCTGGCGCTGCTCTTCTACCGCAACGCGTTCCTGTCGGAGAAGGTCTCCATCTTCATGGCCAACGCGGTGGCGGGGGCGGTGGCGCTGCCGCTGTGGAACGTGCTGAAGCCGTACCAGAAGGCGCGCTTCATGGTGTTCCTGGACCCCAGCATCGATCCGCGGGGGAGCGGGTACAACCTCATCCAGAGCCGCGTGGCCATCGGCAGTGGCGGGCTGTGGGGCAAGGGGTACCTGGACGGCCCGCAGAAGCGGCTGGCCTTCCTCCCCGAGCAGCACACCGACTTCATCTTCTCCGTGATCGGCGAAGAGCTGGGGTTCATCGGGGTGATGGCGGTGCTGTGCTGCTTCGGGTTCATCTTCTGGCGCCTCATCCGCGTGGCCGAGCGCGCGCGCGACCCGTTCGCCTCGCTGGTCCCCATCGGCATCCTGGGAAGCTGGTTCACGCACGTGCTGATCAACGTGGGGATGACGGTGGGGGTGATGCCCGTGACGGGCATTCCGCTCCCCTTCATCAGCTACGGCGGCTCGTTCCTGCTGGTGAACCTGCTGGCGATGGCGGTGGTGGAACGCGTCGCCGCAGAGAAGGGGCGTTAGCGAGTCCCCTCGCGCGCCCCTGACTACATTTGTTTACCTCGCTTTCTCCGTCTTTCCGGATACACTCATGGCCTGGTTCCGAAAGCCCAAGACGCGCCTGCAGGCGGCCGACCGCCGCGACCTGCCGGGCGAGCTGTGGGAAAAGTGCCCCAGCTGCGGCGAGATCGTCTACAAGGAAAAGCTGCGGGAGAACTGGAACGTGTGCCCCAACTGCGGCCACCACCTGCGGCTGGGCGCCGACGGCTACGTGCAGCTGCTGACGGACGAGGGCACCTTTCGCGAGAAGGACCGCGAGCTGCGCTCGGGCGACCCTCTGGGCTTCGTGGACCTGAAGCCCTACCGCGACCGCCTGGCCGCCGCGGAGCGCAAGAGCGCGTACGGCGACGCGGTGGTGACGGGCGACGGCGAGCTGGACGGCATCCCCCTGTCGCTGGGCGTGATGGACTTTTCCTTCATCGGCGGGTCGATGGGCTCGGTGGTGGGGGAGAAGCTGGCGCGCGCGGGGCTGCGGGCGCTGGAGGCCAGGACGCCGTTCATCATCGTCTCGGCGTCGGGCGGGGCGCGGATGATGGAGGGGATCTTCTCGCTGATGCAGATGGCCAAGACCTCCGCCGTCCTTGCGCAGCTGCACGAGGCGGGGCTGCCGTACATCTCCATCCTCACCGACCCCACCACGGGCGGCGTGACGGCGTCGTACGCCATGCTGGGGGACGTGAACCTGGCCGAGCCGGGGGCGCTGATCGGGTTCGCGGGGCCGCGGGTGATCGAGCAGACCATCAAGCAGGAGCTGCCGGAGGGCTTTCAGCGCGCGGAGTTCCTTCTGGAGTACGGGATGCTGGACGACATCGTGGACCGCCGGAAGATGAAGGGCCGGGTGAGCCAGCTGCTGCGCCACATGCTCGGCCTCCCCGCGTCGGAGGCGTTCCGCGCGTCGGAAGCTGCCTGAGAGGGTGAACGGGTGAGGGGGTGAACGGGTGATCGCGCCCCGTCACCCCCTCACCCGTTCACCCGTTCACCTTTTCACCCGTTCACGCAATGAAGGCGGACGATCCCGGCGCCTGGCTGTTCGCCCGCACGTCGGGCGGCATTCGCTGGGGGCTGGAGCGCACGGAGGAGCTGCTCGCCGGTGTGGACCATCCGCACCGGCGCTTTCGTGCGCTGCACGTCGCCGGGACCAACGGCAAGGGCTCCGTCAGCGCGCTCTGCGAATCCGCCCTGCGCGCGGCGCACCCGGGGCGGACGATCGGCCTCTACACCTCGCCGCACCTGGTCTCGTTCGCGGAGCGCATCCGCATCGGCGGGCGGCCGGTGGACGCGGCGCTGCTGGCGGACGCGGAGGCGCGGCTGCGCCCCGCCATCGAGCGCACCGGCGCCACCTTCTTCGAGGCGACCACGGCACTCGCGTTCCTCTGCTTCGCGGAGGCGGGGGTCGATCTCGCCGTGGTGGAGGTGGGGTTGGGGGGGCGGCTGGACTCCACCAACGTCATCGCCCCGCTGGCGACGGCGGTGACCAACGTGGCGCGCGACCACGTGGAGTACCTGGGCGAGTCGCTGGAGGGGATCGCGGGGGAAAAGGCCGGCATCTTCAAGCCCGGCGTCCCCGCCGTCGCCGGCGAGAGCGCGCCCGCGCTGCTGGACGTGCTGCGGCGGCGCGCGGAGGCGGCGGGCGCGCCGTTCGTGGAGCTGGACCGCGTGGCGCGCGTCTCGGACGTCGACGTGTCGCTGGACGGGACACGCTTCCGGCTGGAGTCGGAGCGCTGGGGATCACGTGAGATGCGGATTCCCCTCGTCGGCGCGCACCAGGCGCGCAACGCGGCGCTCGCGGCGGAGCTCCTGGGCGTGCTGCCGGACGACGCGCGGCCGTCGTGGGAGGCGATCGCGTCCGGGTTCGCGGAGGTGCGGTGGGCGGGACGGATGCAGGTGGTCCGGCAGCGCGGCGGGACGTGGATCTTCGACGTGGCGCACAACCCCGCCGGCGTCGCGGCGCTGGTGGACGCGCTCGACGGGCTGGATCTCCCGCGTCCGCTGGTGCTGGTCGCGGCGATTCTCTCGGACAAGGAGTGGGACGAGATGCTGCCGCCGCTCCTGGCCCGTGCCGACGCCGCCATCCTGACCATCGCCCCCACCGCCCCCGCGTCGCGCCGCTGGGACCCGGAGCACGTCGCGGGCTCGCTCGACCCGCGGATCCCCGTCCGTGTGATCCCGGACCTCTCCGCCGCATTGATGCGCGCGGAGACGATGGCGCCGTACGGCACGCTGCTCGTCACCGGCTCCGTGCACACCGTCGGCGACGCGCTGGCGGCGATGGAGATCCCGGTCGTCTGACGGGCGGCGCTGGCCGCGGCGGAGCGAATCAATTCGCGGCAACGAAGCACGCTGTCCGCCTTCGCGGACGAACCGCGTCCGGGACCGGAGGATTCGCGCGTTGATGAGATGTTTCCGTATCGAACTCCCGAATCACCCGCATTCCCCATCCCGCCATGACACGATTCCTCGTCCGTTCCCTGCTTCTCGCCGTCGCCGTTTCCGCCGCCTCCATGCAGGGGGCTTCCGCGCAGGAGGGCCCCGTGCCGCGTGCGCGCATCATCGTCGCGCCGCAGGTGGGCGCGGTGGTGGATCACTCGCGCGGGGCCGAGCTGAACGTCCTCGCGTCCCTGGTGGCGGAGATGCCGATCGGCAGCGGGTGGTCCGTCGCGGCGGAATGGACGCGCCCCTACGGCGGGTACATCGAGCGGCTCTGCATGGCCAGCGAGGCGGAGTGCGAGACCGGCGCGGAGCTGCGGTCCTCGGGCGCGCTGGGCGTCATGGTGCGGCCGGTGCGCCTGGGGCCGCTGGAGCCGTACGCCGGCGTGGCCGGCGGCGCGGTGCGGTGGGCGCGGGAGAGCCGGTCCGGGGTGGCGCGGATGGCCTCCGCGCGCGCGGGGCTGGACGTGCACGTGCTGGGCGCGTTCGGCCTGCGCGCGGACCTGGTGCGGCGCTGGGCGTGGACGGAGACGCCCGGCGCAACGCCGCTGCACACCGACATGATCTCCCTCGGCGCGCGGTTCTCGTTCGGGCGGTAACCGCGACCGCATCGCGCCGGCCGACGACGAAGCCCCGCCCGCGCCGCCACCCCGGGCTAAAGCCCGGGGCTGGAACGGCGATAAGCCCCGCCCTGGGCTCGCGGAGCTCGCCCGGCGGGGCTTCACCTGCTCGGGTCGTCGCAGGCCGGCGCCCCTGGCCAGATGGCGATCGAACCGAAAGCCGGACACGAAGCCCCGAGCGGTTTTGCGGGGCTTCTCGCATTTCCAGCCGCGGTTCACCCGCCCGTGACGAGGCGGCCGGCGGCAGCCGGATCACTCTCCCGTGGTGGCGGCTTCGACGGCGGTTGCTCCCCCCGCCGCCTTCGCGCTACATTCGAAGGCTATGTCTAACGCGAACTTTCAGGCACTGCCCGGCTTTCGGGACTTCTACCCCGACGACTTCGCCGTACGCGCGCACATCATGCGCACGTGGCGCGAGGTCGCGCGCCGCTACGGCTTTCAGGAATACGACGGGCCTCCGCTGGAGCCGCTGGAGCTGTACACGGAAAAGTCCGGCCCCGAGATCGTAACGCAGCTCTACAACTTCACCGACAAAGGCGGCCGCGAGATCTCGCTCCGTCCGGAGATGACGCCTACGCTGGCGCGCATGGCCGGCGCGCGGGCGGGCGGGCTGCGCAAGCCGATCAAGTGGTTTTCGATCCCGCAGCTGTTCCGCTACGAGCGGCAGCAGCGCGGCCGGCTGCGCGAGCACTTTCAGCTCAACCTCGACATCATCGGCGAGGACGATCCCGCGGCGGACGCGGAGCTGCTGGCGGCGGCCATCGACATGCTGCGCGCGTTCGGGCTCACGGAGCAGGACTTCGTGGCGCGCGTGTCGGACCGGCGGCTGCTGCGCGCGCTGCTGCTGCACGCGGGGGTGCCCGAGGACCAGCTGATCCTGGTCTACAACATCGTCGACAAGCTGGAGCGCGACCCGCGCGAGGTGATCGCCAAACGGCTGCGCGACGAGGCGCAGATGCCGGACGACGCCGTCGAGCGCACGCTGGACATCTTTCGCCACACGGACTTCGACGCGGTGCGCGAGGCGTACGGCCAAACGGAGGGCGTGGCGCCGGAGATCGAGCGGATGGGCGAGATCTTCGGCCAGCTGCGGGCGATGGGGCTGATGGAGTACGTGCGCTTCGACCTGTCGATCGTGCGCGGGCTGGCGTACTACACGGGGATCGTGTTCGAGCTGTTCGATGCGCGCGGCGAGCTGCGCGCCATCTGCGGCGGCGGGCGCTACGACAACCTGCTGGCGCAGGTGGGCGGGGTGCAGCTTCCCGCGCTGGGCTTC
This sequence comes from Longimicrobium sp., assembly GCA_036379135.1. GTDB lineage: Bacteria > Gemmatimonadota > Gemmatimonadetes > Longimicrobiales > Longimicrobiaceae > Longimicrobium. Next base: position 264 of record DASUVG010000030.1, on the reverse strand, counting down.
GGGATGGGCGACGTGGTGCTCAAGGAGCTGCTGACGGACCGCGGCCTGCTCCCCGAGACGCGCCAGACGCTGGACTGGTACGTGATCCCCGTTACGCCGGAGCAGCGGCCGGAGGTGCTGGCGCTGGTGCACCGCCTGCGCGACGGCGGCGCGTCGGTGGACTACGCGCTCAAGCACCAGGGCGTGGGCAAGCAGTTCAAGAACGCCTCCGCGCTGGGCGCCCGCCGCACCATCGTCATCGGCCCCGACGACGTGGCCGAGGGC
>DASUVG010000029.1:0-80407 GCA_036379135.1 Longimicrobium sp. | reverse complement strand
CCTGGGCCAGATGGACCTGGTGGAGGTGAACGAGGCCTTCGCGTCGCAGTACTGCGCGGTGGAGAAGGAGCTGGGGCTGGACCGCGAGCGCACCAACGTCTCCGGCGGCGCCATCGCCATGAGCCACCCGCTGGGGATGAGTGGCGCGCGCATCACCGTGCACCTTCTCCACGAGCTGCGGCGCCAGGGCAAGCAGTTTGGCCTGGGCACGGCCTGCATCGGCGGCGGGCAGGGGATCGCGCTGGTGGTGGAGGCGTTCCCGGCCGCGGGCGAGCAGGCGCAGGCGGCGGATTGAAACACGAGTGTCAAGTGCCCAGTATCCAGTGCCCAGTAGATCGCTCTACTTGAACCTGGGCACTGGGCACTTGATCCTTCTCCCATGACCGACTCCAGCGGACCTTCGGGCGGCGGTCTTCCCGCAAAGCCGCCGGCACCTGGCGGGGGCCTTCCCGCGCGCCGCCTCAGCTCGCAGGAGCTGGAGGCGGTCATCCGCCGCGCCGTGGAGATCCAGTCCGCGTCCGGCACGCCCGACGAGGGGATCCCGGAGGGCGAGGTCATCCGCATCGGGCAGGAGCTGGGGCTGGACCCGGTCACCGTGCGGCGCGCCATCACCGACGTGCGCGGCCGGCCGCCGGAGGAGCGCGGCGTGCTGGCGAAGGCGATGGGGCCCGGCAGCATTCGCGCGGCCCGCACCGTCCGCCGTCCCGCCGCCGCGGTGGGGCTGCTGGTGGAGGAGTACCTGCTCAAGTGCGAGTACATGCTGGTGCAGCGGCGCTTTCCCGACCGCACGCGCTACGTGCGCGGCACCGGCGTGGCCGCGGTGATGGGGCGCGCCGCCCGCAAGTTCGGCGCGTCGCACGCCGCCATGGACCTGGCTCAGCTGGACGTCTCCGTGGCCGCGCTGGACGCGGAGAGCTGCCTGGTGGAGGTCACGGTCGATACGGCCGGCACGCGCGCGGGGCTGGCGGCCGGCGCGGCGGCGGTGGGCGGAGGCGGGGCGGCGGCGATCGCGGCGGTGGTGCTGGCCACCCCCATCATCGACCCGCTGGCCCTGCTGAGCGTGCCCACCCTGCTGGGCTCGTGGCTGGGGATGCGCGGGATCTACGGCGCCGTGCAGCACTCCACGCAGGACAAGCTGGAATCGTTCCTGGACCGGCTGGAGCACAACGAGCTCAAGGTCCCCGCGCCGCGCACGCCGCCCTGGGGCGGGGGCGGGTTCAGCGTGGGGGGCAGCTTCGGCGGCTTCCGCATCGGCGGGCCGCCGCGGGACGGGCGGTAGGCGAGTGATGGCGGGCTCTCGCATCGCCGGTGGATGTGTCGTCCTCCTCTGCGCGCTGCTGCTGGGCGCGTGCGGCGGCGACTGGCCCGGGGCCGAGGCGCCGGCGCCGGAAGCCGGGGCCGTCATCGACCCGGCGCTCCCCGGGACGCCCGGCGCCGAGCGCCTGGCGGGGGCGCCGGCGGACTCGGCTACCGCGGATGCGCCGGCCGCGGTGCAGCCCTCGTCGGACGTCGTGGGGCGCTGGCAGGGCGCGGCGGACCAGGTGGAGTTCTTCGCGGGAGGCCGGGTGCTGCTGCGCCGGGCCGAGTTCCGCGGCGTGGGGCGATACGAGCTCGTGGAGCCGGCCCGCATCCTGATCACCTGGGAGGGGGCGCTGCTGACGTCCAGCCCCGGTGACTACGCGGTGGCGCGCGCGGACTCGCTCCTTTCGCTCTGCGAAACGGACCGCCCGGCGCGCTGCATCCGGTACACGCGCCACCGGCCGGATCACGCGATCCCGGCCGTCGCGGGCGATCCCACGGCGCCGCGCCTGGCGGAGCCCGCTCGCGGAGGCGAGGTGCCCCCGGAGTCGCGGATGGCGGAGGCCGGGCCGCTCCTCAAGCAGGCGTACACCCTTCAGCAGGTGTACCGGATGGAGCACGGCGGCCGGTACGCATCCACCATGGACGCGCTGCGCGTGGTGGGATGGCAGCCGCTTTCGCTGCGCCACTTTCGCCAGCCGCGCGTGGTGCGCGCCGACGAGCGCAGGCTGTGCATCGTGGCCGAGCCGCTTTCGGCGGACCTGTGGCCGATTCACGTCGACGAGCAGGGCGACCTGAACCGCGGTCCCTGCTGACAGCGCTTTACATCAACCCGATCCGTCCCGTCGCGGGCGGCGTGACTGACAAAGGAGAGACCAGGATGGCGGAGATCAAGCGGGTCGGCGTGCTGGGGTGCGGGCTGATGGGCAGCGGCATCGCGCAGGTGGCGGCGGCCGCCGGCTACGAGACGCTGGTGCGCGAGGTGAGCGACGAGCTGTGCGAGCGCGGCCTCGGCGGCATCGGCAAGCAGCTGGGCAAGGCGGTGGAGAAGGGCAAGATGGCCGCCGAGGACCGCGATGCCATCGTCGGCCGGCTCAAGGGGACGACGAACCTCGAAGACCTGAAGGACTGCGACATCATCATCGAGGCGGTGGTGGAGGACCTGGCGGTCAAGAACCAGATGTGGCAGACGCTGGATGCCGTCTGCGGGCCGGAGACCATCTTCGCCAGCAACACCTCGTCGCTCACCATCGCCGACATGGCAGCGGCCACGAAGCGGCCGGAGCGGATGGTGGGGCTGCACTTCTTCAACCCCGTGCCGGTGATGAAGCTGGTGGAGGTGGTCAAGACCATCGCCACCGACCCGGCGGTGTTCGACACGGCGTTCGCCTTTGCGAAGTCGCTGGGCAAGGAGCCCATCGTCTGCAAGGACAACTCGGGCTTCGTGGTCAACCTGCTGCTGGTGCCGTACATGATGGACGCCATCCGCGCGCTCTCCGAGGGCGTGGCGACCATCGAGGACATCGACAAGGGGATGCAGCTGGGCACCGGCTACCCGATGGGGCCGTTCGTGCTCTCGGACTTCGTCGGGCTGGATACGCTGGACAAGATCGGCGGCATCATGTTCGACGAGTACAAGGAGAAGCGCTACGCCTCTCCGCCGCTGCTCAAGCGCATGGTCTCGCTGGGCTACTTCGGCCGCAAGAGCGGCAAGGGCTTCTACGACTACTCCGGCGAGAAGCCGGTCCCCATGCCGCTGGTGTGATCGGACCAGCAGTTCGGTAGATGGATGAACGAGGGGCGCCGCGGGTTGCGGCGCCCCTTTTTTTGCGTTTCGAGCTATCGTCCCGGTATCCCACTGGTGGCTCGTACGTTGCAACGCTCGCAGGTGTCCAGAAGCTGCATGAGAGGGGATCGTGAAATATTCAGGCTCTGTCCAAGATCTGCGGCAAGCGATTGCTGGTTCTGGGACCCGTGTCGAGGTAGAAGAAAGAGACAATCTGTACGTTCTTCGTACGGCGACGGGAGCCATCTGCACGTGGACGCCCACGACGGGAAGGCTTGTTTTTCAAGGAAAGCCGGCCGCGCGCGACAAGATTGAGGAGGTCGTCAGCAAGTTCCTGGAGCGCCGGCTCAAGCGCCAGGTACCCTCCACATCTTCCTCAGTGGTTCCAACCAAGCGAAAACCCAAGAGCAAGAAAATCTTCGTCGTCCACGGTCATGATCTCGTCGCCAGAGAGCAACTTGAACTCGTACTGCACGAACTGAAGTTGGAGCCATTTGTGCTCGCACGATCGTCTGGAGGAGGGCTGACCATTATCGAAGCACTGGAAAAGCAGATCGTTTCAGGAGATGACGCTGCCGGTTTCGGAATCGTCCTTCTCACTCCAGATGACATGGGTCATGCGCGTAAAGCAGGCGGTAACGGTACGCGGCCGCGCGCGCGACAGAACGTCATCCTTGAGCTCGGAATGCTGATTGGAGCTCTTGGTCGACACAACGTGGCGGTGGTAAAAACCGGTGATATCGAATTGCCTTCAGATATCAGCCTCGGTTATTCACGTAACAGCAAACATTTGCTGTTTGACTTTGATCTCTGCATGGAGAGAGTGATTCAAGGGTGGGAAGGGCTCTTGGGCGCACAGTCCCCCTTTCCCCACGGGTGTCCGGGAGGAAGCGCTGCCTCTCGAATTCCCACCCGATAGGTACTACGCTGGTGCGGGCAGGGCTTGGTGCGCGGGCGAGCCACGGACCGGGTAGAGCTGGTTCAGCTTGCGTGCGCAGCGTCGCCACAGGGCCGCGCGTGACGAGTCGATCACGAAAGTGATGCGCCGCCCGCTCAGCACCACACGTGCGGCGGTTTTCAGGACGAGTTGCCGGAAGCGCTCGCGGCTCGGACGGGTATCCTCCCCACGCTCGAGTAGTGCAGAGGCCGCGTGCATCAGGTTCGCCGCGATCAGGCTGAGCAGCAGACGCACCTCGTTGGCCGCGAAGCTGTCCGGCTCGTGGTAGGGCGTCTGCACCTCCTTGCCGCGATAGTGGCTCTTCGGCCGCGGCGAAGAAGAGAGCGAGACGTCCAACGCCTGCTTCCACTCGCCGAAGTCCTTCTCGGCCGTGCCTCGCTTCCGGTACTTCTCCAGCAGTGCCTCTGCCGGCACATCGGCGACGGATACGTTGCTCAGCAGGAAGAAGTGATCGACAAACAGTTCTCCCTGCTCGCGCATCCGCTCCACCACCACGAGGACGACTCGCCGCGGATGCGACCACTTGGCCGCTCGGTAGATGAGCTCGTGCGTGCGGACCTGCCCCTCGGCCGGTGGTTGGGTGACGTACGGCGCTGCCATCCGCTTGAGCACCGCATTCCCGTTCAGCCTCGCCACGTACAGAAATCCTTCCTCCTCCAGCCGGTCCAGGAACGTCCCCTCGGGGAATCCGGCGTCGACCCGCAGCCAGACGCGTTCCGCCCACGCCTGCGCCTGGCGCAGGATCGGCAGCGCGAACTGCAGCCCGCCATCGGCCGTGTGCACGTTGCCAGGGCGGAGCTTCGCGGCCAGGTAATCCCCCTCCTCCGAACGCATCACCAGCGGATGGTAGCAGCGCATCCCGTAATGACCATTCCGGGCGCTGCCGGGCTGGTGCCCGAAGACCTCGTAGGGCACCGAGTCCAGATCCAGCGTCGTCTCGCGCTGCCGAGTCTGCCGCTGCATTCGCCGCTCGGCCCCCTTCAGCAAGACGGAGCGCAGTCCCTCCCGGTTCGCCTGCATCCCCAGATCCTGATGCAGCCGGCTCAGCGTGGGTTGCGAGCACAGCCCCTCCGCCTCTCGTCCGGTCGCCTCGCGCAACGGACGCTGCCCCCGCCGGCTGGAAACGGCGGTGCGAAACGCGGGATCCGCCTGCACCAGCCCCACATCTGCTTGCCCGCTCCAGCCTTGTGCCAGCAGCAGCAGCGCGGTCCGCATCAGCTCGATCTGGGGGTGTGTCACGCGCTCCGCCACGCGCGGATCGGTCAAGTGCTGCGCGAACAGTTCCGAGTAGCCCAACCGCTCCATGACCTCGCGCATCAGCAGCGCCCCCGCGTCTGACGTCAGCTTCTCGGAGCGCGCCTCCACCTGGATCGAGCGGTTGTATTCCGGGGAAAAGAGTGTACCTTGTTCTTCACCCATGTCGTGGATTCGAGGGTCTGTGGACGGATGGTTGCCTAGACAACACCCATCCTACTGCTGCCCAAGAAGATGCGACATGGGTTCTTTCGTTCTATGCTGCTCTGAGTTGATTTGAGGTGAATAACGGAGGAGGACACGGATGAGGGCTTCATCCGCGTCCTCACTCTTTTCCTCCGCGTCCTCCGGGTGATCGCTCCTTCGTGCGAACGCGGGAAAATTAAGCCGCCTCGCCGATCTCGAAGCGCTGCAGGCGGCGGATGGCGTACAACGTAGCCAGCACGGTGACCACCGCGGCCATGATCAGCGCCGTGTTCACGTTCAGCCGCGAAAGGTCGTTGCCGCGCACGTTCCCCAGCCCGTCGGCAATGGAGAGCGTGTACTGGCGGATGCTCAGCGCGCGGCTGCCGCCAAAGGTGTTGCTCAGCAGCCCCTCCCAGATCACCACGTACGCCAGCCCCGCCACCAGCGCCCGCCGCGTGCTCAGGCTGAGCGCCACGAAGAGCGCACAGTACAGAAAGCTCCCCGCCGCCACCGCCACGGTGAATCCCACCGGCACGCCCGGCGCATCGATCCCCCGCAGCGCGATGACCATCGACAGCAGCGTCGTCGGCACCAGCACCGCCGCCGTAAGCAGCCCGGCCACCACGATGCGGGTGATCACGATGCGCCAGCGCGGCACCGGCTTGCCCAGCACGTAGGTGATGGTGCCGTCGTCCACCTCTGCCCCGAACACACTGGTGCCTACCACCAGCGCCACGATCGGCAGCAGCACGGAGACGATCAGCCCCTGGAACAGGTCGGCCGCGTCCTCGAGCGCTTCCTTGACTTCGCCCCCCGCCTCCTGCTGCATCATGAACGCGAGCAGGATCGGAATGGCCGCCAGCACCAGCACCCACAGCGCGCGCCGGCTCCCCAGGAACTGGCGGGCGGCCAGCCGCGCCAGCGTCAGCTCGACCGAGTGTCTCATCGCTTCACAAGGTAAGAGAACACGCTTTCCAGCGATTCGTCCGTGGGGCGCACCTCGTACAGGGTGATCCCGGCATCCCGCGCCGCCCGCGGCAGGTACTGCGAAAAGCCCACCCGCTCCGCCGTGTGCACCACGATGCCGTTGTGCGCCAGCTCCACCCCCTGCACCGAGCCGTTGGCCATCAGCACGCTGGCCAGCCGCCGGTCGTCGCTGGAGCGCAGGGTAAAGATGTGCGGCCGGTCCGTCATCAGCCGCCGGATCTCGCGAAAGTGGCCGGACGCCGCCAGGCGCCCGGCGACCACCACCAGGACGTTGTTGGCCAGGTGGTGCAGCTCTTCCAGGATGTGCGTGGAGATCAGGATCGTCTTGCCCTGGTCCGCCAGCCCCCGCAGCAGCTCCATCATCTGCATGCGCTGGGCGGGATCCATCCCGTTGAACGGCTCGTCCAGCAGCACGATGCGGGGCTCGTGCACCAGCGCGCCGGCGATCTTGGCGCGCTGCCGCATCCCCTTGCTGTATCCCCCGATCCTGCGGTGCATGGCCGCGCGCAGGTCCACGATGTCGATGGCCCGCTCCGCCGCTTTTTCCGGATCCGGCAGCCCGTGCAGCCGCGCGTTCATCAGCGCGAACTCGTAGCCGGTCAGAAAGGGGTAGACCGCCTCGCGCTCCGGCACCAGCCCCAGCGAACGGTACATCTGCGGGTTCTTCCACGCGGGCCGCCCGTCCACCAGCACCTCTCCCGCGGAGGGCGCCAGAAAGCCGGCCAGCATGTGCAGCAGCGTGCTCTTTCCTGCGCCGTTGGGCCCCAGCAGCCCGGTGATCCCGGGCCCCAGGGAGAAGGAAACGTCGTTCACCGCCACCACGTTGCCGTACCAGTGCGACACGTTGCGCAGCTCCACGGCGGCGCCGCGGACCGGCGCGGACGCCGCGGCGGGGGCGGGCGGGTTCAGCGTCTGGACGCTCATGCGCTGATCTTCCGGTAGCGGTTGAGCAGGAGAATCGTGAAGAGCACCGCGTACGCCGCCACGGCCGCGTAGTAGGCTTCCGGCGGCAGGTCCGCCTGGCGCAGCACGCTGCCGCGCTCGTGCCGCTCACCGAACAGCTCCCAGATGGCGCCCGTGCCCACCAGCACCGGGTTCAGCAGCACGCTCCACTTCGCCTCCACCGTCTCCATCAGGATGGCGACCAGCGGCGCGGTGAGGAGAAAGACGCCCAGCACCAGCGCGCTGGCCAGCCCCCGCCGCGGCACGTACGAGGCGAGCGACACCGACAGCGTGCCGAACACCAGCGCGCAGACGATCGGCGTGCCAAGGATGGCGACGAAGTGCTTCGACTCCTCCCTGAAGGCCGCGCCGAAGTCCGCCGGAAGCCCCAGCCGTCCCGCCAGGATGATCAGCAGCGGGGTCACGATCACCAGGAACACCGCGGTCCAGATGGCCGCCAGCTTGGCGAGCGCGTAGTCGCGCTTGCGCAGCGCGCGGCTGAAGTACAGCGGCAGCACGCGGTTGTAGTGGTCGCGGCTCACCAGCTCCGGCGCCTGCGCGGCGCAGAACAGCGCCAGCATCATCGAGTCCCACATGTAGATCTCGTGGTAGTCGATGATGTTCTTGATCATCCCCCCGCTGATCCCCGCCACCGCCACCGTCACGACGGCGGGAAAGACCATCGCGGCGAACAGCGCCCACGGCACCACCAGCGCGCGCCCGCCGCGCCCCAGCCCGAAGATGCTGCGCAGGGAGTGGATGAACAGGGTGCGTAAGGCGTAGCCGCGGCCCAGCCGCGCGCCCTCGTAGTTGCGGTAGCCGATGTCGTAGATGGTGCCGGCTGCGGCATCAAGCGCGTGTGCCATGCGCTCCCTCCGTGGTGTGGGCGGCCGCGCCCGCGGGGGCGCGGAAAAGCTCCTGCAGCGTGTGGCGGCGCCGCTCCATGCGCACCAGCGACAGGCCCAGGTCCGCCGCCGCGTCGCGCACCACGTCGTACGGCCGGTCGTCCAGCAGGGGGATGACGACCAGGTCGCCGTCCTCCACCGCGGTGAGCCCCGCCGCGGCCAGCCGCGCCACCAGCTCCTCGCTCCCCTCGTCCACCTCCACGGCCAGCAGCGCCTGCTCGCCGGTAAAGCTGCCCAGCGGCGCCGCGCTCTTGAGCGTGCCGCCGTCGATGGCCACCAGAAAGTCGCTCACCCGCTCGATCTCGCCCAGCAGATGGCTGCACACCATCACCGCGATGCCGAACTCCTGCCCCGTGCGGCGCACCAGCTCCAGCATCTCTTCGCGCCCGGCCGGGTCCAGCCCGTTGGTCGGCTCGTCCAGGAGAAGGAGACGGGGATCGTGGACCAGCGACTGCGCCAGCTTCACCCGCTGCTTCATCCCCGTCGAGTAGCCGCCGATGTGCCGGTAGCGCTCCTCGTACAGCCCCACGTGGCGCAGCATCTCGGCCGTGCGCTCGCGCGCGGCCGCTTTCGGCAGGCCGGAAAGGCGGCCCATGTGCGAGACGAAGTCCGTGGCCGTCATGTCGGGCGGAAGGCAATCGTGCTCGGGCATGTAGCCCACCCGCTGCCGGATCTGCAGGCTCTGCGTGCGCGCGTCCAGGTCGAACACGCGCACGTCGCCCGAGGTGGGGGTGAGCAGCCCCAGGAGGATCTTGATGAAGGTGCTCTTGCCGGCGCCGTTTGCGCCGACGAACCCGATGATGCCGGGTTCCAGCTCCAGGGTGAGCCCCTGGAGCGCCGTCACGCCGCCTGGATAGACGTGCGTGAGGTCGCGTACGGAAATCAGCGACATCCGGGCTGGGGGGTTGCAGGGAGAGGGCCGCGCGGCGCGAGAGGGCGCGCTCCGGCGGTGGTGTGGAGGTGAACGGGAAAGGTACCGCCGAAGTTTCAGGAGGGAAACGGCCGTGGCCCGGAGCGCCGCCCCATCCGCGGGCCCATTCGCGCTCCGGACCGGCACGCTACGGGATCCGCGAGATGCTTTGCCTCAACGCGGAGGCGCGGAGAACACGGAGAGCCGCTGCTCTCTGCGTCCTCTGCGCCGAAACCGTTCCCGCTCAGGAGTCGGGATGAACCACGAACACGGTCCGGACGGGTCAGGAGTCCGCGGGCGCCGCGGGAACGCGCTGCTCGTCGTCCGAAATCTCCAGCGGGATGGGGAGAAACGGCAGGGTGACGCGCTCTCCCCGGCCGCGGCCGGTCAGGTCTTCCACCATCTGGCGGATGTACGAATACAGGACCGCCGGCGCCACCTCGTAGGCGGTCTCACGCAGCACCTCTTCGCGATCCGCCTCCGAAACACCCTCCGGCAGAAGAAAGTCCGCGCCGTAGCTCACGCGCAGCCGCACCGGCGCTTCTTCCGGCGTGGCGACGGTGAGCGCCACGGCCACCTCCAGCGCGGAACGCCGGCCCACGGACAGGTCCACCAGGTAGTCGAGCCCGTTCAGCCGGGCGCCGGCGCCTCCGTCCTCGAACAGCGCGTGCAGCAGGTACACGCCGCGCAGGCGCACCCTGGGGTAGCTGTCCTCGTTCAGCGTGAGCGTGGACACTCCCTACCCTGCCCGCGGGGTGGTGGCGCGCCCCTCCCACGACTGCGTGCCGCGCGCCACGCGCACCCGCCGCTGCCGTACGGGATGGATGCGGCTCGCCTGCCGCTGGCGTTTGCGCACCAGGTCCAGCAGGTCGTTGTTGATGCGGGTCTGGTACCCCTTTCCGAACGACCGGTAGTAGTCGAGCACCGCCTGGTACATGCGGATGTACACCGGCGTGCGCTTCAGCCCGCCGGGGGTGATGAGGTCCGCCTCGGCAAAGGCCTGCGCCGTCCAGAGCGGATTTTCATCATCGTCATTGCCGGGACCGCCGGCCTCCCGCGCCTCGCGGTCCAGCCGCGCCCAATCGGTGCGCCCCTCGGGCAGCTCATCCAGCCTGTACGGCGGCATGGTACTCCTTTCGTTCGTTGTCGCTCGCCGCCCTCACCGAGATGATGCGGCAAACCCCTTCACGCTCCGTATATACGACCGACACCAAACGCCCGTAATCCCCGAACGGCCCGAACGCCTGCCACCTCGTCTCCCCGTCGCGCACCACCATTCTTCTGAAGAACGGCGACCTGGCGAAAAAGTGCAGCGCCACGTCGGCAAAGTCGATGCCGCGCTCGTCGAGGGTGCGCAGCCGCTTGGACTCGTCCCAGTCGAACTCCTCGTACCAGCCCGAAAACTCCTCGATCGCATTCTTCTTCATCGAATTCTATCACCCGGTATATACATCGTCAAGAGAAGCATACAGAGTGAACTGCGACCCATACAATGCACGCACCGGCGCCGTCGCGCAAATGGGGTCTTCGCGCTCCCGGGCGCCGGAACGAAAAACACCCTCCTCCGCGCGATGCGGAGGAGGGTGTCGGTCGATGGGAAAAGGTCCGGCGGCGTTCCGCTCAGGTCAGCGCGGCCGTCCTTCTGCGCCGCCGCTTGGGAGCGAGCTCGTCCTCCGGCTGCGGGCCGGGGATGAAGAGCGTGGGCACGGCGATCCGCCCCCCGGGGCGGTCGGCGGATTTGGGCGGAGCGGCGGGCTCCGCCTCCACCGGCGCCACGCGCAGCCCGCCGACCAGGCTGCGCAGCTCGCCCGCGTTCCCCGTCAGGCGCTCCGTGGCCTCGGCCACCATGCGGCAGGCGCTTTCCTGCTGCGCGGTGGCGGCCCGCACGCCCTCCGCCGTCTCGGCGTGGACCACCGCCGTCTCCGCGACCGCGGCGATGCCGGTGGCGGCATCCACGGCGGCGGCGGCGTTCCCCTCCGCCAGCCCCGTCACGCGGTCCGCGGCCACGCGGGTGCGCTCCGCCGCGTGCACGATGGTCGTCAGCGCGCCTTCCACGGCGTGGGCGACGCGCTCGATCTCTTCCACGTGCGTGGCGCCCGCCTGCATGGCCAGGGCGGTGCTGTTCACCCGCTGCGTGATGGTGCGGGTGATGGTGGCCACGTTCTCGGCCCCTTCGCGCGCCTGCATGGCCAGCTTGCGCACCTGGTCGGCCACGACGGCGAAGCCGCGGCCCTCTTCACCCGCGCGCGCCGCCTCGATGGCGGCGTTCAGCCCCAGCAGGTTGGTCTGCTCGGCGATATCGTTCACCGTGCGGACGAAGCTGCTCACGTCGGCCACGGCCGCGTTCAGCGCCACCGTCTCTTCCGCGGCGGCCTCGACCGTCGCCTTGATCTTGAAGAGCGTGCCGATGGTGCGCTCCGTCTCGGCGCGGCGCGCCTGCGCCTCGTGCTCGATGCTGGCGGCCAGCCCGGCCACCTCGCGCACGTCGGCCACCATCCGCTGCGCCGTCTCCAGCATGGCGTGCAGCGCGGTGTCCACCCGCCGCAGCTGCGCCACCTGCCCCGTGGCGCCCTCCGACACCTGCTCGATGGACATCGTCACCTCGCCCACCGCGGCGGCCAGCTGGATGCTGATGGTGGTGAGGTCCTCCGCCGACGCCGTGATGCCGTCCGCCGCCTGCCCCGCCCCCGCGCCGATGCGCGAGAGCGAGTCGCTGGTGCGGTTCATCGCCGTCGCCAGGATGTGCAGCTCGTCCGGCAGGCGGTCATCCGTGCGCGCCGTCAGGTCGCCCTCCGAAAGGCGGCCGGCGTGCGCGGCCAGCTTGTCCAGCGGGCCCGTGATGGAACGAAGGACGGCGTAGACGACCGCGCAGCCGATCAGCAGCGCCGTCAGCAGCAGCCCGGCCAGGATCAGCCGCCAGGCGGACGCGTCGCCCTCCAGCTCCCGCTCCGCCGCGCCCACGCGCGCGCCCTTGACCTGGGCGAGCCTGGAAAGGTCTCCCAGCATGGCGGCCTCGATGGCGCGCGCCGTGTCGGCCTGCGCCGACGCCTCGTCCGCGCGGTCCAGCTCGGCCAGGCGGCGGGCGGCCACGTAGCGCACCTCCGCCTCGGAGAGCCGCTGGTCGATGCCGACGACGAGCTCCACCTCTTCCTGCGTCTGCCCGTCGCGGCGCAGAAGCTGGCGCTGCGTGCGGTGCGTCTGCCAGCGCAGCGAGTCGAACTCCACCGCCGCGCTTTCGCCGTGCTCGATGTAGCGGGCGGCGACCGCGATCTCGCGCGCCACGTCGGTCGACAGCGTCACGGAGAGACGGGCGTCCTGCTCCACCCCCTGCATGGAGTGGCGGATGGCGCCGGTGAGCACCGTCATCGACCGCCATCCCACCCCGCCGGCGATGGCCAGCAGCACGAGCACGATGCCGAAGCCGAGCACCAGCCGGCTGCGGATGCCGGACCAGAGTCGGCGGGTCATTGGGCCTCCAGGGGGACAAGGGTGCCGCCGCGCGCCTGCGTCATCACGAAGCCGCTGCGGTCCGGATCTCTGTCGGGGCGAAAGCGCAGCGCGCCGGTGACGCCCGCGTACGAGCGCTCGCCGCGCACCGTGGCCAGGTAGCCGCGGATGGCCTCGCGCTCGAAGCCGACCTCCGCCATCGCCCTGGCGAGCAGCCGGGTCGCGTCGTACGCCATGGCGGCGTTGGCGTCGGGCTCCACGCCGTAGCGTGTGCGGAACGCCTCCACGAAGCGCACCGCCTCGGCCCGCGTGTCGCGGATGCTGAAGGGGACGGCGACGTAGACGCCTTCGCTGGCCGCGGTGTCGGTCACCACGCCGGACCAGCCGTCGCCGGCCACCCAGCGCGTGGAGAAACCCTGCCGCCGCGCCTCGCGCAGCAGCGCCTGCCCGCTCAGCTCGGTGCCGGCCACGAACACCAGGTCCGGCGCCACCTGCTTGTAGTAGGAGATGAACGGCTCCACCAGGCTGCCGTCGCCCGCGATGGGATCGACGCCCACCAGCTCGCCGGGGTAGGCGGCGCGAAAGGCGGCGGCCAGCCCGCGGCCGTAGGTGTTGTTCTCGTAGAGCACCGCCACCCGCTTCGCCTGCAGCCCGGCGGCAAAGCGGGCCAGGTTGGCGCCGTTCGTCGAGTCGTTCGTGGTCACGCGATAGACCCAGGGCGACACGCCGGTCAGCTCCGGCGAGGTGGCGCTGGGGATGACGGACACCAGGCCGCGGTCGTACACGCGGGCGGCGCCCACCATGGCGCCGGAGTTGGCGTGTCCCACCACCGCCCTGACCTTGTCGTCGGCCAGGAACTGCTCGGCGATCTGCGCGGCCTTCACGCCGTCGCCGCCGTCGTCCTGCGCCACGACGGACAGGCGGGTGCCGCGCACGCCGCCCTCGTCGTTGATCTCGTCCACCGCCATCTCCACCGCGCGGCGGACCATGCGGGCGTAGCCCTCCTCGAAGGGGCCGGCCGTGCCGATGGCGACCTCGCCGCCGCCCGCGCCGCAGGCGGCCAGCAGCAGAACGAGCGCCGCCACGCCGGGCAGGGGCCCGGCCTTGAACTTCCAGTGCAACGTGAGCTCCGGGATCGGGGGGACGGGTCTGCGTGCTCCGGACGGTCCGGTCCGCGCGCAAAGTGCGCCTGCGGCGGCCGTCGTCGTCCTAAGGTGTCGTGAAAAGGCATCCGTGATTGCCGCGGCGAAGGGTGCGCGCCTGGACGCGTTCCCCCGTGCGGCTGGGGCGGGCCTGCTTGGGACAGCCGTTGAGTGGATGCACTGAGTATACCGTTTTTTGCCTCTGTCGTCAAATCCCGTAGCAGAAAGAGTCCGATTGGGGGATTGTCCGCGCCGTTGCTATCCGGTCCGGAGACGGCGGCCGGGAACCCACCGCTGGCGGCAGAGGTATCCGTGACCTCGCGCGGGTCGCGGCGTCATGCATTCTGCGGCACAGGTTTGCATCGTGCCGTGCCGCGGCAGGCCGTCGGATGGCCTGAAATCCGCATCCTCCCCCCGTTCTTCCCCGTTCCCGCCCCGCCGGGGTCCGCCGGCCGCCGCGGGCGGCGGGGAGTGCCGACCCTCGCCCCTATTGACGCGGCGGATGTTTTCGCCAGACTCATGGGGTTGAGAACGCCGTACATCGTTTCAGGAGTCACACAGATGTTCCCGCAGGTTCACCGTCTTCGCGCGACGGGGCTGGCCGCCCTGTCCGCGCTTTGCATCGCCGCTCCCGCCCTGGCGCAGGCCCCCCGCGACACCGTTCCCGTCGCCGAGGACAGCCGTCCCCGCGGCCTGGTCTCGCGCGAGGAGCTGATGGCGGACCGCCTGCGCCGCATCGGGGTGGACAACCCCGACCCGGCGCCCACCGCGCCCCGCAACCGCGCCGACAGCCTGGAGTGGGTGCGCTGGCGCCGCGCCGCCAACGCGGCCACGGGGCGCCGGATCGTCGTCTCCATCTACGACCGCAAGCTGTGGCTCATCGACGGCCGCGACACGCTGATCGAGGCGGCGGCGGGGGTGGGGATGGGGGTGGTTCGGGGGCCGCTGGGGATCGGGATGCGCGACTTCAGCACGCCCCGCGGGCGCCGCACCGTGCTCGCCAAGCAGCCGGATCCCATGTGGGTTCCGCCCGACTGGCACTACGAGGGGCTGCACGAGGGTCCCCTGCGGCAGTTCCCCGCCGCTGGCATTCCGCTGGAGGAGGGCGGGCGCATCGTGCGCCGCGGCCGGCACCTGGTGACGGTGAACGGCGGAGAGGTGGTGGACACCATTCCGGCGGAACGGCCGCTGGTGTTCGGGGGCGTGATGTACATCCCGCCGTTCGGCACGGTGAACCGCGAGATCCCGGACGTGCTGGGCAAGTTCAAGCTCGACACCGGCGACGGCATCCTGATCCACGGCACCAACGACCCGCTGGCCGTGGGCTTCTGGGGCACGCACGGCTGCGTGCGCCTGTTCGACGACGACATCGAGTTCGTCTTCGAGAACGCGCCCGTAGGGACACCCGTCTACATATACTGACGGCGGGTTCCGGTGGATGACGAGAGGCCCCGTCCGCGCGCTGCGGACGGGGCCTCATTGTTACGGCGACAGGCATCGAACTTCGTCCGCGGGGTGCCCCTCCCCCGGCCCCTCCCCGTTCGTTCCTCACGGAGAGGGGAGAAATTCGATCGCGCTTCGGCGGGGCCATGCGCGCGGGATTCTGTCGAAGCGCGTCACCTCTCCCCCAGGGGTTTTTGGGGGAGAGGCCGGGAGAGGGGGCGCCTCGCGGACGCAGTTCGGTATCCGTCGAACCGCCCCGATCTCCGCCCCCAGCCGGAGCGCTACCGTCCCAGGTGCTGGCGGAACCACCCGATGGTGCGGGGCCACGCGGCCTGCGCGGCGGCCAGGTTGGCGCCGTTCTGCCCGTCCTGCTGGCGCAGGAAGCCGTGCCCGGCGCCGGGATACGTCTCCTGCTGAAAGGTCTTGCCCAGCGCGCGCATGGCCGAGTCCGCGGGCGGCACCGTGGCGTTCACCCGCGCGTCGTTCTCACCGTACAGCCCCAGCACCGGCGCGCGCACGCTGCCCAGCTGGTCCGACGCCGGCGAGGTGCCGTAGTAGACGACCGACGCGCCCAGCGTGGGGGAGTGCACGGCGTGCGCGAACGACACCGATCCGCCCCAGCAGAAGCCCACGATCCCGTACCTGGGCACCGCCGCGGGGAGCGCCATGCCATAGCGCGCCACCGCGTCGATGCGGCGCTGCACCTGCCCCTGGTCCAGCCTGCGCACCGCCGCCGTGGCACTGTCGCGGACCGGCTGGCCGTCCGGTCCGTTCCGCACGTTGTAGCCGGTCAGGAAGTCGGGGGCGATGGCGATGAAGCCGTCCGCCGCCAGCTGGTCCGCCACCGCGCGGATCCAGTTGCTCACGCCGAAGATCTCGTGGACCACGATGACCACCGGCGCGCGGCCGCGGCGCTCCGGGTAGACCACCCAGGCGCGCACGCTGTCGGCGCCGCCGTCCACGCTCACCATCGCCCATTCGCCGTGGCGCGGCGAGGCGGCCAGCCGCGCGTCGGCGTCCGCCGCGCCCGCGGGGAGCGACGTCTGCACCGAGTCCGCGCCGCCGGCGCCGCCCGCGCGCGAGGGGCCGCAGGCGAGCGCGGCGGGAAGCACCAGCAGGGCCAGCGATCGAACCAGGGTGCGCATGGGGCGGCTCCGGGGTGACGGGTTCAGGTCGGTTCCGGGTAGATGGGGAGGCGGATGGTGAACGCCGTGCCCTCCGCGCCGCTGCGCACGTCCATCCACCCCCCGTGCTCGCGGACGATGCGGCGGCAGATGAACAACCCCAGCCCCGTCCCCTCGTCCCCCGTCTTGGTGGTGAACAGGGGATCGAAGATGTGGGGGAGCGCCGCCGGCGGGATCGGCGGGCCGTCGTTCCAGATCTCCACGATCACGGCGTCCGTGGGCTCCGCCGTTTCGGCCGCCGTGATGCGCAGCGTTCCGCCGTGCTCGTGCAGGGCCTGTTCCGCGTTCACGATCACGTTCAGGAACACCTGCTGCAGCTGGTGCCAGTCCCCCGCGACGAGAGGCAGCTCGGGGGGAAGGTCGGTCTGCACCTCCACGCCGGAGGTGGACAGCTTGCGCTCGCGCATCCCCAGGGTGGCGCGCACCACGTCGGCCGCGTCCACCGGCCCGCGCTCCGTGGGATGCCGCCGGGCGAAGTTCAGCAGGTCGCCCACGATGCGCGAGCAGCGGTCCACCGCGCCGATGATGTCGCGCAGCTGCTCGGCGCTCTCCGGGTCCGCGGCGCGGCGAAGAAGGAGCTGCGCGTGGGCGCTGATGACGGCCAGCGGATTGTTCAGGTCGTGCGCCACGCCGCCGGCGAGAAGGCCCAGCGTGAAGAGCTTGTCGCGCTCGCGCAGGTGCCCCTCCATCCGCGCGCGCTCTTCCACCAGCCGGCTGGTGCGCAGGTGCGCGTCGATGCGCGCGCGCAGCTCCGCGCCGCGAAACGGCTTGCCCACGTAGTCGCTGGCGCCGGCGTCGAACGCGGCGTACACGCTCTCCGGGTCCGTCTTGGCGGTCACCATCAGGATGGGAAGCCGCAGCGCGTCCCACCGCTGGCGTGCCAGGTGGCAGATCTCCAGCCCCGAGACGCCGGGGAGCATCCAGTCCAGCAGCAGCAGGTCCGGCGCACCCTGCTCGTCCAGAATGCGCATCGCCTCCTCGCCGTCGGGGGCGATGGTGACGCGGTAGCCGGCCTGCTCCAGCAGCAGGCGCAGTACGCGCGCCGCGGACGGATCGTCCTCCGCGATCAGCACGTGCGCGCCGTGGCCGCGCGGGTTCGCGTCGCTCACAGCAGCGGCTCCTGCGCGGCCAGCCGCTCCCGCGCGGCCTCCGGCGGCAGGGCGAGGATGGAGAGCACCCGGTCCGCGTCCAGCTCCCGGCGCTCCATGGTGAAGATGCGAAAGGCGCGCGCCGTGTGGTACAGCTCGCCGGAGACGCGCGGCAGGTCGATCAGTCCCGCGCGCCCCGTCTCCGTCAGCCGCTGCACCGCGCCGGAGCGGCGCAGCATCAGCAGGTCCAGCCCCAGCATCCGCGGCTTCTCGGGGTAGTCCACCAGCACGCACCCCTCCTCCAGCCCCAGCTCCGCCGCCAGCCGCGCCTCCAGCGCCTCGCGCAGCGCCGTGTCCTGGCCTATCCACACGTCCGCGGGGAGCTCGCGCAGCGCCTCGCCCGGCACCTCCAGCGCCCGCTTGGGGAGCCGGCGGCGGCGTACGGCGGGGATCCACCGCTCCGCCACCCGCCGCGCCGCGGGATCGTCCCGCGACTCCGCCCGCAGTTCCAGGATGGTCAGCAGCCGCTCGTCGGACTGCCCCACCAGCTCCTCGGCGCTGACGACGCTGCCGCGCAGGGCGTCCTGCACCAGCCGCTTGTACAGCACGGTGGCCGCGCGCACGGCGTGGTGCCAGTAGACGTTGCGGAACATCTGGTACTTGGAGAAGAGCAGCGATTCCAGCGCGGAGAGCCCCTTCTCGTGGATCCCCACCTCCGCGCGTCCCGTCTGCGGGTCGGGGAGAAGGGTGATGGCGTGCAGCAGGCGGTCGACGTCCACCTCGCCGTACGGCACCCCGCAGAAGCGCGCGTCGCGGCGCAGGTACTCGATCTTGTCCAGGTCCAGGCTCCCCGACACCAGCCCCTGCAGCGGCGACCCCGACGCTCCGCGGATCATCTCGCCGATCCGCGCGGGGGCGTCGGGCGCCAACTCTTCCAGCGCGCCGCGGATGCCGTCGGAAAGGAGAAAGCGCTCGGCCAGCTGCTCGTGGTTGGACGGGATCAGCTCCTCGCCCAGCTCCTCCAGCGCGTGCGAGAAGGGATAGTGCCCCACGTCGTGCAGGAGCGCGGCGTAGGGGACCAGCGTGCAGTCGATGGGGTCGATGCGGTCCAGCTCGCCGCGGTCTGCCAGGAGCCCCAGCGCCCAGCGGGCCAGGTGGTAGACGCCCAGCGCGTGGTCGAAGCGGGTGTGCGTGGCGCCGGGATAGACGAGGTAGGCCAGCCCCAGCTGGCGGATGAGGCGCAGCCGCTGGAACTCGGCGGTGTCGATGATGCGGACCGCCGCCGGGTCCAGGCGGATGGTGTTCCAGAGCGGGTCGCGGACGACCTCGAACTCGTGCGACGGGGGGGAGGCTTCATGGCGCATCAGGGGCGGGAGTGTACCCGCCGCCCGTGGCCGGTGTCAAGTTTCTAGCAGGGCCGAGCCAGAGCCCGAAGCAGGCCTCGCCGCGACCCGCCGCGCCCCCTCCCGCTCGTCGCCTCGCGCCCTCCCCCAATAAACCCTGGGCGAGGTTGGTTGCAGGGCAGGGATCGGGGCGGTCCGACCGGCTACGGACTGCGCTGGCGGGCGGCCCCCTCTCCCGGCCTCTCCCCCGCAAACAGCGCGGGAACGACGCGCGCGGGACGTGCGCAGCGCTTCGGCAGGGGCCGACATGAATACAGTCTGCGGAAACGGGATCGAATTCTCCCCTTTCTCCCGCGCAGCGGGGGAGAGGGGCCGGGGGAGAGGGGGCCTCTCGGGCGCCAGCGTGATGCCTTCGACGAGCCGAATCAGCGGACATCGATCCCGCTCCGGAGGACGCTCGCGCCGGCGGGCTTTTGCGCCGCGGCCGGTCGGAGCGCGTCACCTTTCCCCCAGGGGTTTTTGGGGGAGAGGCCGGGAGAGGGGGCGTCTCGCGGACGCCAGCGTGATCTGGTTCGTCGAGCTTCCGACCCCCGTGGCCACCGCCCCCAGACGGGCTCGTCGCACGGGGATGAGGATGCTTCTGGTATGATCATCACCCGGCACGTCCCTTGCTTTACATCGCAAAGCACTTGACAGGCGCCGTTCGCCCTCGCATCGTTACCCCATGGCGAAGATTCATCCCATCCAGCCGCTGCCTCCGGAGGAGGGCCAGGAACCGTCGCTCGACCTGCACGAGCGGGCGATGGACAACCTGCGCTTCATCCGCGAGACGATGGAGCGCGCGGGGAGCTTTACGGCCCTCAGCGGCTGGGGGCAGGTGGTGATCGGCATCACCGGCGTGCTGGCTTCGCTGCTGGCTTCGCGGCAGGTGTCGCCGGAGAACTGGCTGGCCACGTGGTCCAGCGCGGCCATCGTCTCCGTGCTGGTGGGCGTGCTGACCACGGCGATGAAGGCGCGGTCGGCGGCCATGCCCATGCTCTCCGGGCCCGGGCGCAAGTTCATGCTCAGCCTGGCGCCGCCGATCGTGGCGGGCGGGGTGCTCACCATCTTCCTCTTCCGCGCGGGGATGGACGCGCTGCTGCCGGGGATGTGGATGCTGCTGTACGGCGCGGGCATCATCACCGCGGGCGCGTTCTCGGTCAGCGCGGTGCCGGTGATGGGGCTGTGCTTCATGGTGTTCGGCGCGGGCGCGCTGATGTCGCCGGCGGGGTGGGGGAACGGGTGGATGGCGGCGGGCTTCGGCGGGCTGCACGTCATCTTTGGAATCGTGATCGCGAGGAGGCACGGTGGCTGAGGCAAACCGCGCGGCCGACCCGGATCGTCCGTCGTCGGTCCTGCGCAGCGTGGCGGGCGCGGCCCAGGACGGCTCGCCCGAGCTGGACCGCCTGATCCACGAGCGCGTGCGCCTGGGGATCGTGAGCGCGCTGGCCGTGAACCGCTCCCTGTCGTTCAACGAGCTCAAGTCCATGCTCGGCCTGACCGACGGCAACCTGAGCGTGCACGCCCGCAAGCTGGAAGAGGCGGGCTACGTGGAGTGCACCAAGAGCTTCGAGGGGCGCACGCCGCGCACCGACTTTCACCTGACCGACAGCGGCCGGGCGTCGCTGGAGGCGTACCTCAACCACATGGAAGCGCTCATCCAGGCCGTGCGCGACCGCTGAACCGTCCCTTTTTTTACCCGGTGACTTTACGATGCAAAGAACTTTCCAGATCGGCACCCGGCGCGGCGGGCTGCACGTGGCCGTGATCATGGACGGCAACGGCCGCTGGGCTTCGATGCGCGGGCTGCCGCGCGTGGCCGGGCACCGCGAGGGCGCGCAGGCGGTGCGGCGGGTGGTGGAATCGGCGCCGGGGCTGGGGATCGGCACGCTGACGCTCTACGCCTTTTCATCGGACAACTGGGGCCGCCCGCCGCGCGAGGTGAGCGCGCTGATGCGCCTGTTCCGCGCGTACCTGGCGTCCGAGACGGCGCGCTGCGTGGAGAACGGCGTGCGCCTGCGCGTCATTGGCCGTCGCGACCGGCTGGGCGAGGCGCTGCGGCGGCAGATCGAGGCGGCGGAGACGGCCACGGCGGAGTGCGGCCGGCTGACGCTGCGCATCGCCATCGACTACTCCGCCCGCGACGCGCTCGTCCGCGCCGCCGCGCTGGCCGGCGGCCGCGAGCTGCCGCGCGAGGAGTTCGCCGCGCTCCTTGGCCAGGCGGTGGGCGAGGACGCGCCGGCGCCGGACGTGGACCTGCTGGTGCGCACCGGCGGCGAGCAGCGCCTGAGCGACTTTCTCCTCTGGGAGTGCGCCTACGCGGAGCTGTACTTCACCCCCCGCATGTGGCCGGAGTTCGGCGCCGCGGCGCTGGGCGAGGCGGTGGAGTGGTTCGCCGGACGCGAGCGGCGGTTCGGGCTGGTGAAGAGTGCGTGACGGGAGTGCGGGAGTGCGGGAGTGCGGGAGTGCGGGAGCACGGGAGTGCGGGTGTGATGGTGTGATGCGGCGAAAAGGCCGTGACTTCCTGAGGGAGCGCCGCGATGCACTATCCGCCATACCGCACCCGGCGCGCGACCGAAGGACCTCGCGTCGGCAACGGCGGGATTGGCGGGGCGCACCACGGCCGCGGTGACCGTCGGCGAAGGCCGACATCGCGTTGTCCCAGCCGCGAATTCATTCGCCGGGGGCGGGACGACGGAACGCGGCGGAGACGGGTTGTAGCGGGCCGCGCGAAGGGGCTGGCCGAAGCGCGTCACCTCTCCCCCAGGGTTTTTTGGGGGAGAGGCCGGGAGAGGGGGCGCCCCTCGGACGCAGTTCGATGCCGATCGACGCGCACTGGGGCGGATCGGAAGCTGGGTTCTGTTACCTCTGAAAGGACGGCGGCTCGATGAGCACGATGGACGGCACTCCCGCGCCCACGGCGCCGGCGCGGATCTCCATGCAGGTGAGCGAGCGGACGCGCGTGGGGCTGGGCGTCACGGGCGCGGCGGTGGGGCTGGGGATCGCGGGCGACGCGCTGCTGCGGAGCGCGCCATGGGGGATCAACCTGACCCTGTGGACGCTGGCGCTGGTGATGACGGTGGCCGCGCTGCAGCGCTGGGCGGACGTGGACGACGTGCAGGTGGGGTGGATGCCGCTGGCGCTGGCCACGGCGGCGCTGATCGCCTGGCGCGACTCCACGACGCTCAAGGCGCTGGACCTGGCGGCGCTGGGCGTGATCCTGGGGCTGGCGATGCTCCGCGCCCGCGGCGGCGAGGTGCGGCTGGCGGGGCTGGCGCACCATGCCATCGGCGTCGCGACCTCGGCCGGAGACGCGGCGGTGGGCGCGGCCAGCCTGCTCTTTCGCGACGTGCGCTGGAGCGAGGTGCGCACCGAGGGCGCGGCGCGCCACGGCGTCTCCGTGGCCCGCGGGGCGGCGCTGGCCCTGCCGCTGCTGCTGGTGTTCGGCAGCCTGCTGGCGGCGGCGGACGCGCGGTTCTCGCGGCTCCTGGGCGGGTTTCGCGTGGACGCGCCGCTGCTCGTCGGCCACGTGCTCTTCGCGCTGCTGGTGGCGTGGATCGCGGGCGGCATCCTGCGCACCATGACGCTGGGCGGCGAGCAGCCGGGGCCGCGCGTCAGCCGGCCGGAGTCGCTGGCGCTGGGGATCGTGGAGGTGGGGATGGTGATCGGCCTGCTCGACCTCCTCTTCCTCGCCTTCGTCATCGTCCAGCTCCCCTACTTCTTCGGGACGGCGGACGTGGTGATGCAGCCGGGGACGACCACCTTCTCGCAGTACGCGCGGCGCGGCTTCTTCGAGCTGGTGACGGTGGCCGGGATGGTGCTGCCGCTGCTGCTGCTGGCGGACTGGCTCCTGCGCCGCGAGCGGCCGGGGCACGAGCGCGTCTTCCGCGTCCTGGCGGGCGCGCAGGTGGCGCTGCTGTTCGTGATCATGGGGAGCGCGCTGCACCGCATGCGGATGTACCAGGGCGCGTACGGGCTCACCGAGCTGCGCCTGTACACCACGGCGTTCATGCTCTGGCTGGGGGTGGTGTTCGGATGGTTCGGATGGACGGTGCTGCGCGGCCGCCGCGAGCGGTTCGCCTGGGGCGCGCTGACGACGGCGCTGGAGGCGCTGGTGCTGCTGCACGTCGTCAATCCGGACGGGATGATCGTCCGCGTGAACGCCGCCCGCGCCGACGCTCCGCTGCGCTTCGACGCGCCGTACGCCGCCTCGCTGAGCGCCGACGCGGTGCCGCCGCTGCTGGCCGCGCTCCCCGCGGTGCGCCACGAGCTTCGCTGCGACGCGGCGGATCGCGTGCTGGCGCGCTGGGACCGCGCGGACGCCGACTGGCGCAGCTGGAGCCTGTCGCGCTCCCGCGCCCGGTCCGCCGTGGCCAGGCGGCGCGGCGAGCTGAAGGCCATGACGCCGTGCCCGCCCGTCCCGGTGGACACCGTCACCGTCTCCATGCCCGCCACCCCCCCGCCGGCCGCGGCGGCGACATCCTCGCTGACCGCGACATCCGCAGGCGCGCCGGCCATTCCGTCCGCCGTGACCGCTCCCGTGCAGGCTCCCTCGGCCGCCGCCGCGGCGCCCGGGACCGGCGAGCCCCGGAGGGGGCCATGAGCATGCCGGCCAGGGTGGCGGAGGCGCGGCCGACGACGGCGGCCGCGGCCCCCACCTCCACCGCGCTGGTGCCGTACGCCGGCGACGGCGAGCCGCGGCGGGTGCCGGGCACGGAAAAGCCGGTGAACGCGCACGTGCTGTTCTACGTCCTGGGCTACGCCGGGCTCTCCCTCATCCTGGCGGGCGCGCTGCTGAACGGGCTGGCGGGGCGGAACCTGGAAGTCGTCAGCATGTTCGGCGTGATGTTCGTGGGGCTGGGCGGGTTCGGCGTCGTCATCCACACGCTCTACCGTCCGAACGAGCGAAAAGTGCGGCACCTGCTGCTGGCCCTGGCCTCGCTGGCGGCCACCGTGGCCGCCACGCTGCTGCTGAACCACGTCACCCGGGAGATCTACGCCGCCGCGGCGGTGGACCGGCTGCAGCCGCTGGCCGACGCGCTGGCCAAGGACCCGCGCATCCGCGTGATCGGCGTGATGAACGGCAACGTGCTGCTCAACGGCTACTACGGACTGGAGGACGGGCCCGGCACCATCGAGGGGGAGCAGGGAGACCGGCTGCTGGGGGACGTGCTGGCGCGCGACGGCATCTCGCGGGATGAGTACGCGGCGTACCAGCGCTGGCTGGAGCGCGAGGGGATGGTCCGGGCCCGGCGCACCGCGTCCACCGTGGCCTTTGCGCCCGCCGGCCGGCGGCCCTGGCTGCTCTACGTGGCTCCCGGGCACGCGCTCCCCCCGGCGCACGCGCTGCTGGACGATCATGGAACCCACCACTCGCAGCCCCTGGGCGGCCCGTGGTACATGGTGCTGGACGGGCGGCGCTGATACGGACGGATGCGGATGCAGGCAGGCGGTGGTCCGGAGCCCGGACCACCGCCTGTTGATTTCCGCCACGGGGGCAACGGAGTTTTGCCCTCCGTTAACTCCGTTGACTCCGTGTGAGGCCCATTCCCTTTCAGAATCCGGGATTACTGGCTGACGAGCACGCGAAACGGAAAGCCGGCCGCCTGCAGCTGCTCCGACGTGTACCTGCGCGTGTTGCCCACCACGTCGTCCAGGTACAGGTCGATGCCCCAGGCGCCCAGCACGCCGTTGGTGGGCACGAACATGGAGCAGTGGAACGTTCCCGCCGCCGCGCCGATCCCCTCTGCGGGGTCGGCGGTGCACCCGCCGCCGCCGCCGTTCGGCGGATTGAGGAACACCGCCCCGATCGCCACGCCCGTTCCCGCGTCGGCCGCGGTGAAGGTGAAGTCCACCCGCTGCTGCCTGCCGCCCGTCAGGCTCACCGCCGGCGGGACCACCACCAGCGAGATGAGCTCCGGCGCGGTGACGTCCCCGCCCTCGCTCACCACCTGCAACCCGGTGTCGAACCCCCGCGCGGCCAGCTCCGGCTCCGTGAAGCTGACGGCCGTGCCGGCGCTGTCCAGCAGCGAGAGCGTGCTGACGTGCCACGTGCCCGCGGCAGAGCCCCGGGGAAGGTGGAGGGCGCACGTCCACATCCCCAGCTCCGACGTGCCGTCGGTGGGGGCGGCGCTGCCGGTGCACGTGCGGCGCTGGTCCCGCGAGGGGTCGTCCACCGCCACGTGCATCTGCCGGAGCCCGGCGTCCACCCGGGCGGAGACCCGCACGTCGACGGTGGCGTCGGCGGCGCTCACGTCCACCTGCTGGGGGGAAAGGGAGAGCGACGTCGGCTGCGGAGGCCGCGGCGCCACGGTCACCACCACGGTGCCGCTGCGCCCCTCGCCGGCTGCCGTGATGGTGGCGGCGCCCCGCCCCGCCCCCCGCGCCATCCCCGCGGCGTCCACCGTGACCGCCTCGGGCGCTGAGGTGGACCACGTGATCGCGCGGCCCGCCAGCGGGTTGCCGGCGGAGTCGCGCGGCGTCGCCGTCAGCTGCAGCGTGCTGCCCCGCACCACCACCGCCTGCGCGGGCGAGAAGGTGATCGACGCGATGGGCACCACGTGCGCGCTGAACGCGGCCGGCGCGACCCCGGCGACGGTGGCGGTGGCGGACTGCGGCCCCGCGGGGCCCAGCGTCCAGCGCACCTTCGCGATCCCCGCCGCGTTGGTCGTCGAGGTGGCGGAGCTGAGCGCGCCGCCGCCGCCCGCCACGCTCCACGCCACCGTCGCGCCGGCCACCGCGCGCCCTTCGTCCGAGACCACGCGCACCGCCAGCGAGTCCGCGAGGGCGGCGGCCGGCGCGCCCGTCTGCCCGTTGCCGCCGGCGACCTGGAGGGCGGCGGGACGCGGCAGCGTCGCGGTCGCCGAAAAGACCGCGGCCGCCAGCCCCGCGACGGTCGCCCGCGCGGTGAAGGTTCCCGCGCCGGGGCCCAGCGTCCACCGCACGCGCGCCTCGCCCGCCGCGTCGGTCAGCGTGCCGGTGGCGGAGAGCGTTCCGCCGCCGGCGTCCACGTCCCACTCCACCGCCACTCCCGGAACCCCTCTGCCGCCGCTGCCGGTGACCTTCGCCACCAGCTCGGCGGAGAGCGCGGCCCCCGTCAGCCCGCTCTGCCCGCTGCCGGATACGGCCTGCACCTGCGCCGGCCGCGACGCCGCGGGATCGCCGTCGCACGCCGCCAGCAGGGAGAGCAGCAGCAGCGGCAGGACGCATGACCAGACGCGGTTCGACATCGGCCGTTCGGGTCGGGGGAAGGCACCGCAGGGGGGCCGCGGACGCCCTCGATGCGGATGGAGGCCAGGGAGCCAAGATAGGTGTGCATCCCCCCCGCGCAAAGAACGGCGGCGCCCGCGGCCGGGCGGCGAAGCGCACGAACCGCGAAGGCGGTGACCCGGAGCCCGGATCACCGCCGATCACGGACATCCCACGGGGCGAGGACCCCGCCCGCGCACCCGTTGCACCCGCGCCGCGGCAATCGTACGATCCCTGACCACGACCGCTTCCCTCGATAGAAAGGCCCCACATGCGTGCACGCCCGCTCCTTCGCCCCGCGCTGTTCCTCGCCCTGGCGCTGGCCTTCGCGTCGCCGGCGGCCGCGCAGCGGGTGCGGACGCCGGAGCGCGGGTCGCCCGAGCGCGCCGCGATCATGGACGGGCTGCGGGAGGCGGTCGCGCACCACATCGGGGTTTCGCTGCGGTTCGAGGTGCGCGACCTGCGCGTGCTGAACGGCTGGGCGTTCGCCGACGTAAAGCCGCTCGACCCGCGCGGCAGGCCCATGTACGACTACGCCGGCACGCCGCTGGAGGAGGAGTGGCGCGAGGGGCTGATGGACGACGGGATCTACGCGCTCCTTCGCATGCGCAACGGCCGGTGGATCGCCGTGGAGGTCGTCATCGGCCCCACCGACGTGTCATGGGAATCGTGGGATGAGGAGTTCGGCGCCCCGTCCGAGCTCTTTCCGGGCTACGACCCGTAGAGCGGACCGCGTTATCAAAGGTTGGAGCCTGAACTTTTGATAACGGGAATCCCTATCGAAAGTTCGGGCCGAATTTCGTTGCTGATATAATCTCGACGGACCTGCAACGGGGATACGCCTGCGGCTTCAGTCTCCAGAAACGGAGGGCCCGCTTCCTATGGTGCGGAAGCGGGCCCCGTCGCTTCGCGGCCGAACGCCCGGTCGGCACGAAGGTGCCTCAGTCGACGCCGCGGCCGGTCTTTTCCTGCAGCTCGTCGATCTTCCTGGACGCCTCGGCCTTGGTGAGGTCGTCGTCCACCTCCACGTGCGCCTCTTCGGCCAGCGTGTGCAGGTAGGAGCGCTGGGCGCCGGTCATCGGCTGGTCGCCCGTGACCCAGTTGTCCGGGTCCTTGATCATGTTGCTCTCCTCCGCCTGCTCCTGCGTCTTGCGGTCCGTCATCGTCCCCTCTCCTGCTATGCGTTCAAGTGATTGACTGTCAACCAGTTGCCCGTCCACATCCGCAGAATCCGTACCAAACAAACGCCGAAGCAAACAGATGACGTAAAGAGGATGCAGACCCGCTCCCGCGCGCCCCGCACGGTTGGTTCCCGGGGCGGACGGCATCCTCCGGAACGGAGTGGAGCGATGATTCTTGCGAAGCCCCGCACGGCGGCATCGCTCCACCTGCTTCCATCGACCTCACCTCCCGCAGCCGGTCCTGACGCATGGCCAACGAAAAGCCGTCCCTGACGCGCGAGCTGTTTCACGGGAGCATCGACGACTCGATCCTCTTTCCCTATCCGCGCATCAGCGACGAAGAAGACCGGCTGGTGAGCGATTTTCTGCAGCGGCTGCGCGCGTACTGCGAGGCCAACCTCGACCGCGAGTGGATCGACGAGAACGAGCGCATTCCCGAAGAAGCCATCGAGGGGCTGAAGCGGATGGGGCTGTTCGGCATCTCCATCCCCAAAGAGCACGGGGGGATGGGGCTGTCGCAGAGCGCGTACTGCCGCATCTTCGAGTACGTGACCGGCTTCGATCCCGGGCTGGGGATCATGCTGGGCGTGCACCTGTCCATCGGCATCAAGGGGATCCAGCTGGCCGGCACCGACGCGCAGAAGGCGCTCTATCTGCCAAAGGCCGCCACGGGGGAGTGGATGGCGTCGTTCGCGCTGACGGAGCCGGAGGCGGGGAGCGACGCGGCGGGGATACGCTCGCGCGCGGAGCGGCAGGCGGACGGATCGTGGATCCTGAACGGCAGCAAGATCTGGATCGGCAACGGCTCGTTCAGCGAGGTGATCGTGGCGTTCGCGCAGACGCCGGTGGAGCGCGACGGAAAGATGGTGGACCGGGTGACGGCGTTCATCCTGCGCCCCGACATGCCCGGCTACGAGCGCGGGCCCGCGCTGCGCAAGATGGGCGCGCGCGGCAGCAACCAGGCGGAGCTGTACTTCGAGGACGTGCGCGTGCCGCCGGAGAACGTGCTGGGCGAGCCGGGCGAGGGCTTCAAGATCGCCATGCGCGTGCTGAACTCCGGCCGGCAGGGCCTTTCCGCCGGCGCGGCGGGCGGGGTGAAGCAGTGCCTGCGGATGGCGACGGACTGGGCGCGCCGCCGCGAGCAGTTCGGCCAGCCGCTGGTGAGCTACGAGAGCATCCAGGGCAAGCTGGCCGAGCTCGCGGCCGACGCGTTCACCGCGGAGAGCGTGGCCTACTTCACCACCGGCCTGAACGACCGCGGCGACGTGGACTACGCGCTGGAAAGCGCCGCCGCCAAGGTGTGGAACAGCGACGCGCTGGACCGCGCCGTGGACGAGGTGGTGCAGATCGCCGGCGGGCGCGGCTTCGTGAAGGGCTATCCCTACGAGCGGATGTACCGGGACGCGCGCATCACCCGGATCTTTGAAGGCACCAACGAGATCCTGCGCCTGTTCGTGGGGCTCTCCGGCCTGCAGGGGCCGGGCGAGGCGCTCAAGGAGGTGGCCGCTGCGCTGCGCGAGCCGGTCAAGCAGATCGGCCTGCTGACGGACTTCGCCGCGGACCGCGTGCGGATGGCGTTCGGTGGCGGAGAGCCGGCGCTGGAGACGGACGTGCATCCGCGGCTGCAGACGCACTTCGACTACCTGGTGGAGCATACGCGCGACCTGCGCGTGGCGGCCGAGCGTGCGCTGCGGCGGCACGGGAAAAACATTCCGGAGCGGCAGTTCATCGTCACGCGCCTGGGGGACATGGCGATCGAGCTGTATGTACGCGCCGCCACCCTCTCGCACACGCAGGCGCTGCTGCAGGCGCGGGCGGCGGGCGCGTCCGTGGCGCCGGCGCACACCAGCACCCGCCAGCCGCTGGACGAGGATTCCGTACAGCGCATCCTGCGGCTGTGCGACCTGGCGTGCATGCGCAGCGGCCTGCGCTTTCGCGCCGCGCGCGAGGCGCTCAACGGTTCGCGCGACGAGCTGGTGCGCGCCGTGGCACGCGACGTCATCGCGCAGACCGACGACCCCACCGACGTGCAGCCGGTCGGCGAACACGGCGCCGCCGCCCGCCCCGCCGGCACCGGCCAGACGGAAGTCGCCGCCCCGGCAGGTGAGCCGCGGATGGGGGTGTAAGGGTTGCGGGGTGGATCCTTCCGAACTGGCGCCTTGGCCGACCCGGAAGGAAGCGCGGCGATTACGCGCCGTTGATCTCGCGGAGCAACCCGCGAACCCACTCCACCATCCCCGCATCCCTCTGGGGAAGCTGTCCGCGACTCTGCAATTTCTCAACAATCGTCAGCGCCCGCTGCAGTCCGAGGCCTCTGACCGAGATTTCATTGTCGGTGGTGCCCACCCTGATCAGCGAGATCACGAGGTCGCGCTGGTAGTCGGCGCGCTCGGGTTCGGCCTGCGCTAGGCGCTCGGCGATCTGGAGTGAGGTGATGTATGCCTTGTGCGCCTGGTCCCCATGCCCGAGGTCGCGGTACAGGTCGCCGATTCGCTGGTAGGAGACGGCGAGGTCGCGCTGATAGTCGGCGCGCTCGGGCTCGGACTGCGCCAGGCGCTCGGTGATCGCCAAGTCTTTCAGGTAATACTCACGTGCCTGCTCCCCCTGTCCGAGGGCGCGGTACAGGTCGCCGACCTTGTTGTAGGAGACGGAGAGGACATGCTGGTAATCGGCGCGCTCGGGCTCGGCCTGCGCCAAGCGCTCGGCGATCTGGAGCGCTGTGATGTATGCTTGGCGCGCCTGCTCCGGCTGCCTTAGGCCGCGGTACATGTCGCCCACTCGTTGGTACGGCACCAAGAGCTCCCGCTGGTAGTCGGCGCGCTCGGGCTCTGCTTGTGCCAATCGCTCTCGAATATCGAGCGCGGTAACGTACGCTTGGTGCGCTTGCTCTCCCTGCCCGAAGTCTTGGTACAGGTCGCCGACTCGCTCATGCGACAGCGCGAGGTCGCGCTGGTAGTCGGCGCGCTCGGGCTCGGCCTGCGCCAAGCGCTCGGCGATAGCCAAGTCTTTCATGAGGTACTCACGCGCCTGCTCCCCCTGCCCGAGGGCGCGGTACAGGTCGCCGACGCGCTCGTACGAGACGGAGAGGTCGCGCTGGTAGTCGGCGCGCTCGGGCTCGGCCTGCGCCAGGCGTTCTCGGATCTGGAGCGAGGTGATGTATGCTTGGCGCGCCTGCTCCCCCTGCCCGAGGTCGCGGTACAGGTCGCCGACCTTGTTGTAGGAGACGGAGAGGTCGCGCTGGTAGTCGGCGCGCTCGGGCTCGGCTTGCGCCAGGCGCTCGGCGCGCGCCAGTAGATCCTTGTAGCGGGCAAAAGCACGGTCCGTGAGGCCAAGCGCCAGGTGGGCCTTGGCCTCCTCGTCGGCAATGGATGCGAAACCGGGGTGTGCCGCCGGCACTATCTCCAATACCTCCGAGGCGAGGGCGGCAAGCCCGATCAACTGTCTGAATTGCCGGAGCGCGCCGAAACAGGCGTGAGCAACGTCAACCGCGGCATCAAAGTCTGCGCCGGCCAGGAAGTTCCGCACGGACTCTACGCCGTCATTCAGGCTCTGGCTCTGGTGTTCTACACGCCACCAGCGGTAGCGCCCCGCCCGGGCGTAACGCACCTGCTGGGTCTCACTGTCCACGA
The DNA here is from genome assembly GCA_036379135.1 of Longimicrobium sp. Taxonomy (GTDB): domain Bacteria; phylum Gemmatimonadota; class Gemmatimonadetes; order Longimicrobiales; family Longimicrobiaceae; genus Longimicrobium. The sequence goes on along the minus strand of DASUVG010000029.1, from coordinate 49,436 downwards.
GATCGTCAAGTCCTTCCGCGGTCCACCGGTGCACCCAGAAGCTGTCGTCCGGAAAGCGGTGGACCAGCGACAGGTCTTCCAGCAGCTCCAACGCGCGCGCCACTTCTTCCCGCTCACCCTCCGCGCCGTCGGCCAGCATCCGCGCCACACCCGCGGCGTCCACCGGCAGGTTGGACGTGGCCGTCTGCAGCAGGACCTCGTCCACGCCTTTGCTCCGCGCAATGTCGAGCAGTTCCGCCAGCAGCACGTCACGAGCGCCGAGCGCCGCCGCCGCGGCGATTCCTCCCTGCAGGTCAGCTGCGGCACCGGACGTAGCATCCTGCGTATCGAGTACTTCCCGGAGCTTCTGCGTTACGTGCGGCAGCCGGCCTTTTCCGCCCCGCATCACGGCATCCAGAAACTCCAGCATCCGCGGGTGGCCGCCAATCAGCCGCAGAACCAGCATGAGGTCGGAAGGATCACAGTCACGCAGAGAATCCAGCCGCTGCAGCAGCTTCAGCGTCTCTGCCCGGCTGAGCGGCCCCACGGGGACCCGTCGAAGATAGTCTTCCGCGCCTGGTACGGGATGGCGACACGTGAGCAGCAGGCGCCCGCGGCGCGCGCTCTCCGCCAGCAGCCGCAGGTAATCACTTGCGTCGGGGTCCAGGAACGCACCGCCGCCCGTCTGCAGGTTCTGCTCGAAGTCGTCCAGCACCAGCAGAACGGGCTCTTCGGCCAGAGCTTGTTGGACGAAATCGAGGCGCGTGAGATCGTCCACATCATCCGTGACCAGACTTCTTCCGAGTTCCTTACCTTCAATGCTGCCCTTCCGGATCAACTGCCTGCCGATCGTGGCAGCGATGGATTTGATATCGAAACGGCCGGCGTGGGCGGGAACCAGCCAGCCGTCCTCCGCCAAGCGCTGCATTACCCGCCCGGCCACCGCGCTCTTGCCCACGCCGCCGATGCCGGTGAGCACCACACCTGCGTACTCGCGCGAGGGATCGCGGAGCGTGCGCAGCGTCTCGCGCAGTTCCTTTCGGCGACCGATCAGGTCGTCGATGCGCAGCTGCGGCACCGGCCCCGCCACCTCGTAGACCGGGCGGATACTCAGCGGCTGCTTCTTACGGGCAAAGTCCGCCAGCGGGCGCTCCTCGCCGGCAACGTACAGGCTGGGTGTCGCGAACTCGGGCTGGGTTTCGGCGAGCGAAGCACCGCGCGCGGCATCCTCCTGACGCCTGCGCTCCAGCTCCTGGCGAGCAGCGACCAGTGCGCGGCTCGCCAGCAGGTGCTCGCGGGAGGATAGGTGATGGTAGAAGGCGCGGGCGAACTCGGTCGCGTAGAAATCGCTGACCGTCGTCTGCATGGCCACGACCGCCGGAACTCCGGCGCGCAGCAGCGACTCGGCAAGGCTGGCTGTCTGCCCATCGGATACGCCGCCGTGACAGGCATTCAGCAACACCAGCGGAAGCGGGCGCTGCGTCCGGCGGATCGGCTCGACCAGCCCTTCGGCTGTCGTCCGCACGGCGCGGCCCTCCTCGTCTTCCAGCTCCAGCGCGCCGGGCATGCCGTGGCAGGACAGGTGGAGCACGTGATAGGCGTCGGCTGCAATCGCGGCACCGATCACCTCCGGATTGCCCACCTCTAGGATGCGCACTTCTACGTTCTCGTGCCGCTGCGCCACGATCACCGCGTCCAGGATGTTCTGCAGCTCGTGCTCCTGGTCCAGCACCGCAGCGCTGGTGTTCCCTTCGTCCGGTGCACCCACGGCGACTAGCACCTTCAGCGGTCCCGCGAGCGGCTCGACGTTCTCGGCGCGCAGCCCGGCAGGCCGGCGGAGCATCACCACCGAAGGCTGAAGGGCAAGCGGACGGTCATCGGGCAGGCGCAAGGCTTCAAAAGGCAGCCCGAGCAGTGTGGTATCCTCCGCCTCGAAGCAGACCTCCACCGTTGTTCCAAGGGCGCCATCCACCAGCGTCGCGAGCGCCTCGCCCGAACCCCCCGGCAGGCAGAAGTCGCGAAGCGCACGGCCGAGCTGCGCCAGCCCGCTTTCCTGTGACGCGCGCTCCGCCGCCGTCGGGTTGCGGCGCACGCCGGCGCGGATGCCGCGCAGAAAGGCCGACTGTGCCTCCACCAGCGTTCGGGGCAGCGCCGGAGCGGAGAGGTTGGCGTGCTCCTCGCCGCCGATGCTCACGGTCACCCGAACGCCGCTCTCGTCCGCGCGCCGCAGGGAGATCAGTACGCGCTCGGTCCTTCCCCGCTCCGGCGCGGTAGGGGGCGAGGGACGGACACGGCGATTGTGCAGGGCGTCCGCGATCGCTTCGACCTCCTCGATGCCGCGTCGGGCGAGCGGGCGCAGAAGCGGCGGTACCCACACGCCATCACCCAGCACCACCGGGATCAGGGCCTTGCCTTCCTGAATCCGCGCATAGGTCAGGTAGCTGACCTCGGCCTCCACCCAGCGGCTTTCGCGCGAATGCGGCGAGAACACCACGAGCCCGGCGCCAGCCTCTTCCAGGCCGCGGTTGATGCTCGCTACAATGTCGTCGCCCGGACCGATCTCCCATTTGTCCAGCCATGGGTCGATCCCTCGCTCGCGCAACGCGACGGCGAGGGCTTCGACCTGCGGCTTGTCGCTGGACGAGTGGCTGATGAAAACGCGGATTCCCATTGTCGCAAGAAAGAGATGGAAGAGAGGGCTGATCCTGGTCGCGATCGCGCTAACCTACCCGCGAGCGCATACGTCTGAGGCTGAGTCGGGCAATCCCCGATGCGTCGTCCCCATTATGCCCATTGCGAATCTGAAACGGTAACGTGCCGTCCGCCCGCAGGAGCGAATGAATTCGCCGCTGCGACTACGCAAAGTCCACCTTCGTGGACTCGGCGGCCCGGTCGTGTGCGGCGTCCCATGCACCGGCGCGTCCGCAACCAGGGATTACCCGATCAGATTCGCAAAGAGCATGGCGATGACTGCACGTGTTCTGCGTCAGCTGGTATGCCGAGGCGCCTTCGTAGACGTAGGGGGTAGTCCACATCGAGTCAAGCTTTGTATGCACGCCTCAACTCCGACGCGACTCTTGCACTCGAGCAGAACGACGCCTGCGCCGCGTCCTCCGCGTAGCATCTCTGTCGGTGACTCGAGAGAGCCGTATCTTCACCGCGTCGCATCCTGATCCTGAGCCGAATCTCCCCCATGACGGCTGATCCCAACGAGACCGCGCCCGCCATCCGGTGCCGCGCGCTGCACAAGCGCTTCGGGCAGACGGTGGCGGTGCGCTCGCTGGACCTGGAGGTGCGGCGCGGCGAGTGCTTTGGCCTGCTGGGGCCCAACGGCGCGGGAAAGACGACGACCATCGAGGTGCTGGAAGGGCTGCAGCGCCCCGACGGCGGCGAGGTGGAGATCCTGGGGATGCGCTGGGACAGCGACGAGGCCGCCATCCGCGAGCGCCTGGGCGTGCAGCTGCAGGAAAGCGAGTTCCCCGACCGGATGACGGCGGGGGAGATCGTGCGGATGTTCCGCTCCTTCTACCGCCAGGGTCCGTCCACGGAGGAGCTGATCGACTTCGTGCAGCTGGCGGAGAAGGCGAAGACGCAGGTGCGGCACCTGTCCGGCGGCCAGCGGCAGCGGCTGTCCGTGGCGTGCGCGCTGGCCGGATCGCCCGACATCCTCTTCCTGGACGAGCCGACGACGGGGCTGGACCCGCAGTCGCGGCGGCAGCTGTGGGACATCTGCGAGGCGTTCCTGGCACGCGGCGGCACCATCCTGCTCACCACGCACTTCATGGACGAGGCGGAAAAGCTGTCCGACCGCGTCGCCATCCTGGACCGCGGGCAGATCATCGCGCAGGGGACGCCGGCGGAGCTCATCCGCTCGCTGGGCGGCGCGCACGTCATCGAGTTCGCCGCCACCGCCGTCCCGCCCGACGAGCGGCTGGGCGCCCTGCCCTCCGTCACCCGCGTCACCCGCCGCGGCGAGGCAACGCTGCTGACGGTGGAGGAGCCGCACCGCTCGCTGCCGCCGCTGCTGGAGATGATCGGCGCGGCCGGCGGGGAGCTGACCGCGCTCACCACCCACCGCGCCACCCTGGACGACGTGTTCCTCGCCATGACCGGCCGCGCCCTCCGCGATGAGTGAGGTGGGCGGGCGGCCCAGGAGTGCCCTGTAGCGCTTCACCCGCCCCATCACCCCTCCACTCCGTCCGTGGTATCCCCGCCCTCCCGCGGAGAGCCCGCTGATGCCTCACCGCACGGCTGAGGCGCACGTGGCGCGCGCCGTCTACCCCGGCGTGCCCGTTCACCACGACGCGGTTGCGGGTCCGGCGGTGCTCCGTTAATTATCGGCCGCTTTCAGATCAGGACACGTTCTCACCGCGTGGGGCGGGCAGCGTCCATCCGCCGCCCGCTCCGCCCACTTCCGCCGCGACACACATGCCCAAGCAGTCCCGCTCCGGCGGCGGCGCCGACAACGGAGCGGCGGCGATCCGCTGGAGCGATTTTCTTGCGGAGCCCGGCGCCCGCACCTTTCTGGCCGTGTGGCTGGGGCAGGTGGTGTCGCTGGTGGGCACCGGGCTCACCAACTTCGCGGTGGGGATCTGGATCTATGAGACCACCGGCTCCGTCACCCTGTTCTCCCTGAGCCTGGCCATCGGGGCGCTGCCGGGGATCCTGCTGTCGCCGGTGGCGGGGGTGGTGGCGGACCGCGCCGACCGCCGGCAGGTGATGCTGCGCAGCATCGGCGTGGGGGCGGTGCGCACGGTGGGGCTGCTCGCGCTGCTGGCGGCCGGGCGGCTGGCCCCCTGGCACGTGTACCTGCTGGCGGCGGTGGGATCGGGGGCCGGGGCGTTTCGCAGGCCCGCCTACGACGCCGCGCTCCCCCTTCTGGTTTCACGGCCGCACCTGCCGCGCGCCAACGGGCTGGTGGAGCTGGGGGCCGTAACCGGCACCATCGTGGCCCCGCTGCTCGCCGGCGGCCTGATGCCGGTGGTGGGGCTGCGGGGCATTCTGCTGATGGACCTAGCCACCTTTGCCGTGGCGCTGCTCACCCTGCTCATGGTCCGCTTTCCCAGCCAGCACGGGCCCGTGGGAAAGCGAAAGATCGGCATGGGGTTCTGGAGCGAGGCCCGCGAGGGGTGGAGCTTCATCCACGAGCGAAAGGGGCTGTTGACCCTGCTGCTGTTCTTTGCCCTGCTCAACCTGGGACTCGGCACCCTGCAGGCGCTCACCACCCCGCTGGTGCTGGGCTTTGCCTCCAAGCCGGTGCTGGGCGCGGTGGTGGCATTCGGCAGCGTGGGGATGTTCCTGGGCGGCGTGCTGATGACGTCGTGGCGCGGCCCGGCCCGGCTGGTGGACGGGGTCCTTGCGTCGGGGGTGGTGATGGGGTGCGGGCTGATGGTGGTTGGCCTGCGTCCGTCGCCGGTGACGGTGGCGGCGGGGCTGTTCACCGTCTACGCGATGCTCCCGGTGGGGAACGCCTGCAGCCGCACCATCTGGCAGACGCGCGTTCCCTCCGAGCTTCAGGGGCGGGTGTTCGCCACGCGCGCGGCGGTGTCGTGGATCACCCTTCCGCTCGCCTACGCCATGGCCGGCCCGCTGGCCGACCACGTGTTCGGGCCACTGGCGCGGGCGCACGGGCAGGCGCCCTGGCTGCGCGCGCTGGTGGGGGCGGGCACCGGCCGGGGGATCGGCATGCTGCTGATCGCCACCGGTGCCTTTGTGATGGCGGCGTCGTTCGCGGGCTTTCGCTATCCCCGGCTGCGGCGGGTGGAGGACCCCGCGCCCGCCGCCTGACCCGCGGCCCCTCTCCTCCGGTGTCTCCGCCCGGCACCGGGATCCGACTGGCTCACGGCCGTCGCCGCTGGACCCTGCCGGGATCCGCGGACCGTTTCGACGACGGGGCCGGGCGAGCTCCGTCCGCGCTCCACCAGCCACTTTCCCCGCGTTCGGCGGCCGCTGGACGCACCGGCGGGGGCGCCGGGTTCCGGGGGCGGGAACTGTTGGCCGCGGGCGGGGTTCTTTGCGGCGGCGCGCTCCGGGCCTTTGACCCGACGCGCGTTTCTGGGTACATTATAGAAAAATATGTTTCCATCCGGGCGCTCCCCGTGCGTGGTCGGCGACGGCCCTGCGGGAGGGATCGTGCCCCGCGGACAGCGGCCGCACGGACTCCCTCCGGCGGTCTTCTCCGGCCACGGTTTTCACTCGCGCCCGCTGCCAGGACACCGGGCCCCTCCGCAAGCGGTTTGCGCGTGGAGGGGCCGGAACTTTCGCGTACCTTCCGCGCGCCGGACGCCCCACGGGGCCGGAGCCGGGGCCGCGCCACCGCCGGGGTTCCTTCGTGTTCCCCGGGACCTACCCGACCGAGAGTGACCATGCAGGACTCACCCGCCGCCGTTCCCACACCCGCTGCTCCCGGTGCGCACCCGTCCCCGGAGAGCGGAACGGATCCGCGGGCCCGGACGCTTCACGCGCTCTTTGCGCGCCAGGCGCAGCGCACGCCCGGCGCGGTGGCGGTGGAGCACGGCGGCGAGCGGCTGACGTACGCGCAGCTGGACGCGCGCGCCGGCCGGCTGGCGGGCCACCTGCGCGCGCTGGGCGTGGAGGCGGAGGCGCGGGTGGCGATCTGCGTGGAGCGCGGGGTGGAGATGGTGGTGGGGATGCTGGGGGTGATGAAGGCGGGCGGCGCCTACGTTCCCCTGGATCCCGCGTATCCCGCGGAGCGCCTGGCGTTCATGCTCCGGGACTGCGGCGCCTCCGTGCTGCTGACGCAGGCGGGGCTGGAGGCGTCGCTCCCCGCGCACGGCGCCCGCGTGGTGCGGCTGGACGCGGACGCCGGCTGGGGCGCCGGCGACGCGGACCCGGCGCCGGAGGACGGCGCTACCGGGGAAAGCCTGGCCTACGTCATCTACACCTCCGGAAGCACCGGGACGCCCAAGGGGGTGATGGTGCCGCACGGCGGCGTGCCCAACCTGCTGGACGACGTTCAGGCGCGCGCGCCGCTGGGGCCGGGCGACCGCTGCAGCGTGTGGACCAGCATCAGCTTCGACGTCTCCGTCTACGAGGTGTTCGCCCCGCTGCTGGCCGGCGCCACGCTGTGCGTACCGCCGGGCGAGGTGGCGCGGGACGGCGCCGCGTTCATGGAGTGGCTGGCGGACGAGCGCATCGGCGGCGCCTACGTGCCGCCCTTCTTTCTGGCCGAGTACCGCGAGTGGCTGCGTGCGCACCCGGGGCGCTCGGCCATGCGCCGCCTGCTGGTGGGCGTGGAGCCGATCTCCGAGCCGCTGCTGGCGGAGATCCGCCGCCGCGTCCCCGGGCTGCGCGTCATCAACGGGTACGGCCCCACCGAGACCACCATCTGCGCCACGCTGTACGACGTGCCGGAGCAGGCGGACCGGGAGCGCCCCGCGCCCATCGGCCGGGCGGTGGCCAACACGCGGCTGTACGTGCTGGACGAAGCCCGCGCCCCCGTGGCGGACGGCGAGCCGGGCGAGCTGTACGTCGGCGGGGCGGGGCTGGCCCGCGGCTACCTGGGCCGGCCGGAGCTGACGGCGGAGCGGTTCGTGGACGACCCGTTCCGCGCGGGCGAGCGGGTGTACCGTACCGGCGACCGGGTGCGGATGACGGCGGACGGCGACCTGGAGTTCGTGGGGCGCGTGGACCACCAGGTGAAGATCCGCGGCTTTCGCATCGAGCCGGGGGAGATCGAGAGCGTGCTGGCGCACCACCCCGGCGTGCGCGAGGCCGTGGTCGTCGCCCGCGAGGACGTGCCGGGCGACCGGCGGCTGGTGGCGTACGTCTCCGCGGACGGGGGCGTGGACGCCGACGCGCTGCGCGGCCGCGTCAAGGAGCGGCTGCCGGAGCACATGGTCCCCGCGGCGTTCGTGGTCCTGGACCGGCTGCCGCTGAGCCCCAACGGCAAGGTGGACCGCAGGGCGCTCCCCGCGCCGGCGTGGGGAGCGGCGTCGGACGACTACCAGCCCCCGCGCACCCGGGTGGAGCAGGCGGTGGCGCGCGTCTGGGCCGGGGTGCTGGGCGTGGAGCGCGTGGGGGTCCACGACGACTTCTTCGCGCTGGGCGGCCACTCGCTCTCCGCCACGCAGGCCATGTCGCGCGTCCGGCGCGAGCTGGGGGTGGAGCTGCCGCTGCGCGCGCTGGCGGACCATCCCACGCTGGCCGCGTTCGCCGCGGTGGCGGAAGGGGCGGCGGCGGGCGGCGGCGCGCCGGAGCTGGGGTCCCGGCCCCGCCCGCGCACGGGCGACATCCCCCTGTCCAGCGCCCAGGAATCCGTCTGGTTCTTCCAGGAGCTGTCGCCGGAGCTCATCTCGTACCACTTCCAGGGCACCTTTCGCCTGTCGGGCCGCCTGGACACCGGCGCGCTGGAGCGGGCGCTGACGGAGATCGTCCGCCGCCACGAGATCTTCTACACCACCTTCGTCCGCGGGGCGGACGGGCCGGTGCAGCGCATCGGCGCGCCGTGGGCGGTGTCGCTGGGCGAAACGGACCTGCGCGCGCTCCCCGCGGCGGAGCGCGAGGCGGCGCTGCAGGAGCGGCTGCGCGCGGAGTTCCACCAGCCGTTCGACCTGTCGCGCCTGCCGCTGATCCGGTGGAGCCTGTACCGCACGGCGGACGACGAGTGGACGCTGGCGCAGGTGGAGCACCACTTCGTCCACGACGGCTGGTCGTACGGGCTGCTGGTGCACGAGATGGTGGAGCTGTACCAGGCCTTTGCCGTGGGCCGTGACCCCGTCCTTCCGGCGCTGGACATCCAGTTCGCCGACTACGCGCTCTGGCAGCGCGAGTGGCTGCGCAGCGACGCGGCGCGGCGGCAGCTGGACTTCTGGACGCGCAGCCTGGCCGGCGCGCCTCCGGTGCTGGAGCTGCCGACGGACCATCCGCGCCCGCCGGTGATGCGCTTTCACGGACGCAGCAAGCGCATCCCGCTGCGCCCGGACCTCGCCGTCCGCGCGCAGGAGCTCAGCCGGCGCGAGGGGGTGTCGTTCTTCACCACCCTGTTCACCGTCTTCTCCGCGCTGCTGCACCGCTACACCGGGCAGGACGACTTCGTGGTGGGGAGCAGCGTGGCCAACCGCGGACAGCAGGCGGCGGAAAAGCTGATCGGCATGTTCGTGAACATGCTGGCGCTGCGGGTGCGCATGCCGGACGGCGTGACCTTCCGCGACGCGCTGGCCGCTTCGCGCGACCTGGTGCTGGACGCGCAGTCCAACCAGGAGCTCCCCTTCGAGCGGGTGGTCGAGGCGCTGCAGCCGGAGCGCAGCCTGAGCCACCTTCCCGTCTACCAGGTGGCGTTCAACTTCCACCACGCGGCCATGCCGGAGCTGGAGCTTCCCGGCCTCTCCATCCAGGCGACGGAGGGGCACAGCAACGGATCCGCCAAGTTCGACATCGCCGTGGTGGTGATCCCCCGCGCCGAGCAGCGCCGCGGCGCCGACGCGGGCGACGTGACCATGGTGTGGGAGTACAACACCGACCTGTACGACGAGGACACCATCGACCGGATGGTGGAGCAGTTCCAGGTGCTGCTGCAGGGCGCGCTGGACCGTCCCGACGCGCCCGTCGCCGCGCTGCCGGTGCTGCTGGACGAGGAGCGGCGCCGGGTGCTGGACGCGTGGAACGACACCGCCGCGCCCCGCGCCGCGGAGACGGTGCACGGCATCGTCCGCGGGCACGCCCGGCTCACGCCGCACGCCACGGCGGTGGAGCACGCCGGCGAGCGGCTGACGTACGCGCAGCTGGACGCGCACGCCAACCGGCTGGCCCACCACCTGCGCGCGCTGGGCGTTCGCGACGAGGCGCGGGTGGGACTGTGCGTGGAGCCGGGGATCGAGATGGTGGTGGGGATGCTGGGGGTGATGAAGGCGGGCGGCGCGTACGTCCCGCTGGACCCGGCGTATCCCGCGGACCGCCTGGCCTTCATGCTGGAAGACTGCGGCGCGTCCGTGCTGCTGACGCAGGCGCGGCTGGAGGCGTCGCTCCCCGCGTGCGGCGCGCGCGTGGTGCGCCTGGACGCGGACGGGGACGGGGACGCGATCGCGCGCCAGCCGGCGGAGGCGCCCGAGGACGCCGCCACGCCGGAGAGCCTGGCGTACGTCATCTACACCTCCGGCAGCACCGGCACGCCCAAGGGGGTGATGGTGCCGCACCGGGGCGTGCCCAACCTGCTGGAGAGCCTGCAGGGGCACGCGCGGCTGGGGGAGGGCGACCGCTGCAGCGTGTGGACCAGCATCAGCTTCGACGCGTCGGTGCTGGAGATCTTCACGCCGCTGCTGTGCGGCGCGGCGCTGTGCGTGCCGCCGCGCGAGGTGGCGCGGGAGTGCGGGCCGTTCCTGGACTGGCTGGCGGAGGCGCGCATCAGCGGCGCGTACGTGCCGCCCTTCTTCCTGGCGGAGTACCGCGACTGGCTGCACGCGCACCCGGGGCGTTCGTCCATGCGCCGGCTGGCGGTGGGGGTGGAGCCGATCTCCGAGCCGCTGCTGTCGGAGATCCGCCGCGCGGTCCCGGGGCTGCGCGTGCTGAACGGCTACGGGCCCACCGAGGCCACCATCTGCTGCACCATCTACGACGTGCCGGAGCAGCCGGCCGCCGAGCGCAGGGCCCCGATCGGCCGGCCGGTGGAGAACATGCGGATGTACGTGCTGGACGCGCACCGGGCGCTGGTGCCCACCGGCGCGGCGGGCGAGCTGTACATCGGCGGCGCGGGGCTGGCGCGCGGGTACCTGGGGCGGCCGGAGCTTACGGCGGAGCGCTTCGTGGACGATCCGTTCCGCGCGGGCGAACGGGTGTACCGCACGGGCGACCGGGTACGCTGGCTGGCGGACGGCAACCTGGAGTTCGTGGGACGGGTGGACCACCAGGTCAAGATCCGCGGCTTTCGCGTGGAGCCGGGGGAGATCGAGAGCGTGCTGGCGCACCACCCCGGCGTGCGCGACGCGGTCGTCGTCGCCCGCGAGGACGTGCCCGGCGACCGGCGGCTGGTGGCGTACGTGGCCGCGGACGACTCGCTGGACGAGGTGGCGCTGCGCGACCGGCTCAGGCGGCGGCTGCCGGAGCACATGGTGCCCCAGGCCGTCGTTCGTCTGGACGCGCTGCCGCTCAGCCCCAACGGCAAGGTGGACCGCAGGGCGCTCCCCGCGCCGGCGTGGGGCGCGGACGAGGGGGCGTACGTAGCCCCGCGCACCGCGGTGGAAGAGGTGCTGGCCGGCATCTGGTGCGAGGTCCTGGGGCTGGAGCGGGTGGGGGTGCACGACGACTTCTTCCGCCTGGGCGGGCACTCGCTGCTCGCGACCAAGGTGAGCATGTGGACGGAGGCGGTGCTGGGCGTGCGGGCGCCCGTGCAGACGCTGTTCGAGAACCCCACGGTGGCCGGGCTGGCCGCCGTGCTGGAGCCCGCCGCCGGCGCCGCCGGCGAGAGCCTGGTGGGCGCCCTGGGCGCCGCCGGCTGACGCCCGCATTTCCACGCAGCCGTACCCGATGACGCAACCCGGTCAGCTGGCCGATCCCGCCGCCGAGCGCGCCGCCGCCCTGCGGCGGCTTCTGCGCGCCCGCCTCGAAGGCCCCGCCCCCGGCGCCATCCCGCCCGCGGACCCCGGCGCCCCCGTGCCGCTGTCCGACGTGCAGCAGCAGCTGTGGCTGGCGGACCAGATCGAGGGCGGCAGCGCCTTCTACATCATGCCGGTGGCGTTCGCCCTGCGGGGCGCGCTGGACGTGGAGGCGCTGCGGGCCGCGGTGGCGCGCGTGGTGGAGCGGCACTCGGCGCTGCGCACCCGCGTGGACCTGCTGGACGGCGCGCCGGTGCAGCACGTCGGCGCGGAGCCCGACTTCGCGTGGATCCGGATCGACGCGGCCGGCGTGCCGCACCCGGACGCGGTGGAGCGGCTCGCGGCGGAGATGCGGCGGCCGTTCGACCTGCGCACGGGGCCGCTGCTGCGCGTGGTGCTGGTGGATACCGGACCCGGCGCCCACCTGCTGGGGATCGCCGTCCACCACATCGTCTGCGACGGCTGGTCGCTGGAGATCTTCTTCCGCGAGCTGCGCGCCTTCTACGCCGGGCGCGTGGAGGGCGGGGGCGCCCTCCCCCCGGCGCCCGGGCTGCAGTACCGCGACTTCGCGGCGTGGCAGCAGGCGTGGACCGGCACGCCCCCCGGCGCGGAGCAGGTGCGCTACTGGGCCGGGGAGCTGGCGGACGCCCCCGACCCGCCGGCGCTGCACGCGGACGCCCCGCCCGACGCCGCGGGGGAGGGCGCGGGCGCCAAGCTGCGCCGGCCGATCCCGGCGCCGCTGCGCGCGTCGGTGGAGGCGCTGGCGCGCGAGGCGGGGGCCACGCCGTACATGGTGCTGCTGGCCGCGTTCGCCGCGCTGCTGCACCGCTACACGGGGGATCGCGACCTGGTGGTGGGCACCCCCGCCGCCAACCGCGCCCGCCCCGAGACCCAGGACGTCATCGGCTACTTCGCCAACACGCTGGCGGTGCGCCTGGGCGTTTCGCCCGACGAGCCGTTCCGCGCCCTGCTGCAGCGTGCGCGCGCGGCCATGCTGGCCGCCAGCGCCAACCAGGAGGCGCCGCTGGCCCGCGTGGTCCAGGCGCTGCGCCGCGACCGCAGCCTGGTGGAGGCGCCGCTGTTCGGGGTGATGTTCGCCTTCGACGCGGCCTTCGGCGGCCTGGCGCTCCCGGGGGTGTCCGCCCTCCCCGTGCCGGTGGACCTGGGCACCGCCGCCTTCGACCTCACCCTGGCGGTGGAGAACGGCGCCGACGCGTGGACCACGGTGCTGCACTACCGCACCGGCCGCTTTCGCCCGGACGCCATGGAGCGGATGGCGGCGCACTTCCAGGCGCTGCTGCAGGGCGCCGCGGCCGGCCCGGACCTCCCCGTCCGCGACCTGCCCCTGCTGGGAGCGGACGAGCGCGCACGGCTGCTGGTGGAGTGGAACGCCCCGCGCACGCCCGCCGCGGACGCCTGCATCCACACCCTGGTGGAAGCGCAGGCGGCGCGCACGCCGCGCGCGCCGGCGCTGGTGCACCCGGGCGGCGCGCTGGACTATGCGGAGCTGAACGCGCGCGCCAACCGGCTGGCGCACCGCCTGTGCGCCCTGGGCGTGGGTCCGGAGGTCGCCGTGGGCGTCTGCCTGGACCGCTCTCCGGAGATGGGCGTGGCCCTGCTGGCCGTGCTCAAGGCCGGCGGCGCCTACCTTCCGCTGGACCCCGCGTACCCGCGGGAGCGCATCGCCTTCATGCTGGCGGACGCGCGCGTGCCGGTGCTGCTGACCCGCGCGTCGCTGACGGACGCGCTCCCCGCGCACGGCGCGCGCGTGCTGCACGTGGACGACGCGGACGCCTTTGCCGCGGAGCCCGCCGGCAACCCGCCGCCGCGGGGCACGCCGCGCAGCCTGGCGTACGTCATCTACACCTCCGGCTCCACCGGCACGCCCAAGGGGGTGGGGGTGGAGCACGCGTCGCTGGCCAACCACGCGCGAGCCATGGCCGCCCGCTACGCGCTTTCCGCGGCCGACCGCGTGCTGCAGTTCGCCGCGCTCAGCTTCGACGTGGCGGCGGAGGAGATCTTTCCCACCTGGATCACCGGCGGCGCGGTGGTGCTGCGCCCCGCGGCCGTCCCCGACCCCGCGGACTTTGCCCGCTGGCTGGACGCGCAGGGGGTGACGGTCGCCAACCTTCCCGCGCCGTTCTGGCACGCCTGGGTGGCGGCCATGGACGCCGCCCCGCCCCGCGCGCTGCGCCTGGTGGCCACGGGGAGCGACGCCGTATCCCCCGAGGCGGTGAACGCATGGGCGCGGGCGGCGGCGGGGGTGCGCCTGTTCAACGCCTACGGCCCCACCGAGGCCACCATCACCGCGGCCGCGTGGGAGCATGGGGGCGGGGAGGTCGATCCGGCCGCGCCCGTGCCGATCGGCCGGCCGGTGGCGAACACCCCCGCGTACGTGGTGGACGCGGCCGGGGAGCCGTCCCCGGTGGGCGTCCCCGGCGAGCTGCGGATCGGCGGCGCGCAGGTGGCGCGCGGATACCTGGGCCGCCCGGCGCTCACGGCGGAGCGCTTCGTCCCGGACCCCTTTTCCCCGGCCCCCGGGGGGCGGCTGTACCGCACCGGCGACCGCGCGCGGTGGCGCCCCGACGGCCAGCTGGAGTTCCTGGGGCGCATGGACGCGCAGGTGAAGGTCCGCGGCTTCCGCATCGAGCCGGGGGAGATCGAGAGCGCCCTGCTGCGCGACCCCGCCGTGCGCCAGGCCGTGGTCGCCGCGCGGGACGATGCGCCGGGCGGGACGCGGCTGGTGGCGTACGTGGTGGGCGAGGCGGTGGACGTCGATGCGCTCCGCGCGCGGCTGCGGGCGGGGCTGCCGGAGCACATGGTGCCCTCCGCCTTCGTGGCGCTGGACGCGCTGCCGCTCACCCCCAGCGGCAAGGTGGACCGCCGCGCCCTTCCCGCGCCCGGGCGCGCGGCGGACGGCGGCGCCGGCGCCGCGCCGCGGACCCCGGCCGAGGAGCTCCTGGCCGGGATCTGGGCGCAGGTCCTGGGGCTGGACCGCGTGGGGGTGGCCGAGAGCTTCTTCGAGCTGGGCGGCCACTCCCTCCTCGCCACGCAGGTCGTCTCCCGCGTGCGCCTGGCGTTCGGCGCCGAGCTTCCCGTCCGCGCCCTCTTCGAGGCGCCCACGGTGCGGGCGCTCGCCGGGCGCATCGAGGCGCTGCGCGGGGAGGACGGCGCCGCGGCCCCGCTGCGCCCCGTCGCCCGCGACCTGCCGCTCCCGCTCTCCCACGCGCAGCAGCGGCTGTGGTTCGTGGACCGGATGGAGCCGGGGAGCGCCTTCCTGAACCTTCCCGCCGCGGTGCGTCTGCGCGGCCCGCTGGACGCGGCGGCGCTGGAGCGCGCGCTGGGGCACGTCATCCATCGGCACGAGCCGCTGCGCACCGTCTTTCGCGAAGCCGCGGGGGGCGAGCCGGAGCAGGTCATCCTCCCCCCGCCGCCCGCCTTTTCCCTGCCGCGGACCGACCTGGCGGACCGGGTGGACGCGGACGCCGCGCTGGAGCGGCTGGTGCGCGAGAACGCGGAGCAGCCGTTCGACCTGGCGCGCGGGCCGCTCTTCCGCGCGTCCCTGGCGCGGACGGGGCCGGACGAGCACGTGCTGCTGCTGTGCATGCACCACGTGGTGAGCGACGGGTGGAGCATGGACGTGCTCTTTCGCGAGCTGGACGCGCTGTACCGGGCGGAGGTGCGCGGAGAGCCCGCGCCGCTCCCGCCGCTCCCCGTGCAGTACGCCGACTACGCCGTCTGGCAGCGCGAGCACCTGCGCGGCGAGGTGCTGGAGCGGCAGCTGGCCTGGTGGCGCGAGCGGCTGGCGGGCGCGCCCACGCTGCTGGAGCTCCCCACCGACCGCCCGCGCCCGGCCGTGCGGGCGCACCGCGGCGCCGTGGCGCAGGCCGCGTACGACGCGGAGCTGCGGGACGCGCTGCTGGCCCTGGGCCGCCGCGAGGGGGCCACGCTGTACATGGTGCTGCTGGCCGCCTTCCAGGTGCTGCTGGGGCGGTACGCGCGGCAGGACGACGTGGTGGTGGGCAGCCCCATCGCGGGGCGCACCCGTGCGGAGCTGGAGGGGCTGATCGGCTTTTTCGTCAACACGCTGGCCCTGCGGACGGACCTGTCCGGCGCCCCCACCTTTCGCCAGGTGCTGGGCCGCGTGCGCGAGGCCACGCTGCAGGCGTACGCGCACCAGGAGCTTCCGTTCGAAAAGCTGGTGGAGGAGCTGCGCCCGGAGCGCAGCCTGAGCCACACGCCGCTCTTTCAGGTGGCGTTCGCGCTGCAGAACAACGCGCGCGCGGAGGTGGCGCTGCACGGCGTCCGCGCGGAGCCGCTCCCCGTGCGGGGCCGCACCGCCAAGTACGACCTGACGCTCTTCGCGGCGGAGGGCCCGGCCGGGCTGGACGTGTGGGCGGAGTACGACACCGACCTGTTCGACGCGGGGACGATCGAGCGGATGCTGGGGCACTTCGGCGTGCTGCTGCGCGCCGCCGCCGCGGACCCCGACCGCGCCGCCGCGGAGCTGCCGCTGCTGCGGGCGGACGAGCGCCGGGAGGTGATGGAAGGGTGGAACGCCACCGCGGCGGACCTTCCCGCCGGCGCCACCATCCACGCCCAGTTCACCGCGCAGGCGGCCCGCACCCCCGACGCCCCGGCGGTGGCGTGGGACGGCGGCGGGCTGAGCTACGCGGAGCTGGACGCGCGGGCCAACCAGCTCGCGCGCCACCTGCGCCGCTACGGCGTGGGACGCGACGTTCCCGTCGCGCTCTGCGTAGAGCGCGGGCCGGAGATGATCGTCGGGGCGCTGGGCGTGCTGAAGGCCGGCGGAGCCTACGTGCCGCTGGACCCTGCGCACCCCGTGGAGCGCCTTCGCTTCATGCTGCGCGACACGGGCGCCCCGGTGCTCCTTACGCAGGCGCACCTGGCGGAGCGCTTCGCGGGCGAGGCGGCGGCCGTGCTGCGGCTGGACGCCGACTGGGGACGGGTCGCGGACGAGCCGACGTCACCCCCCGCCGCGGACGCGGGGCCGGACGACCTGTGCTACGTCATCTACACCTCCGGCTCCACCGGCCTGCCCAAGGGCGTGATGGTGGCGCACCGGGCGCTGGGTAACCTGGTGCACTGGCACCGGCGGGCGTACGCGCTGGGGCCGGCGGACCGCACCGCCCAGGTGGCGGGGGTGGCCTTCGACGCGGCCGCGTGGGAGATCTGGCCCACCCTGCTTTCCGGCGCGGCGCTGCACGTTCCCCCGCCCGGCGCGGCGCTGCAGCCGCAGGCGCTGCGGGACTGGCTGGTGGAGCAGGGGATCACCTGCACCTTCGTCCCCACCCCGCTGGCGGAGCTCATGCTCCCGCTGCCGTGGCCGGCCGGCGCGCCGCTGCGCACGCTGCTCACCGGCGGCGACCAGCTGCAGGCGCGGCCGGCGGCGGACGCGCCGTTCGCGCTGGTGAACCACTACGGCCCCACGGAATGCACCGTGGTGGCCACCTGCGCGCCCGTCCCCGCGCACGGCGAGGGACGGCCGCTCATCGGCGGCCCCATCGCCAACACCCGGGCGTACGTGCTGGACGCGCTCCGCCAGCCCGTCCCCGTGGGCGTGCCCGGCGAGCTGTACCTGGGCGGCGCCCAGCTGGCGCGCGGCTACCTGAACCGTCCCGCGCTCACCGCCGAGCGCTTCGTCGCCGCCCCCTGGGGCGAGCGGCTGTACCGCACCGGCGACCTGGTGCGCTGGCGCCCGGGCGGCGCGCTGGAGTTCCTGGGGCGGCTGGACGACCAGGTCAAGGTCCGCGGCTTCCGCATCGAGCTGGGGGAGATCGAGAGCGTGCTGGCCGCCGTCCCCGCCGTGCGCGAGGCGGCGGTGCTGGCGCGCGAGGACGTGCCCGGCGACCGGCGGCTGGTGGCGTACGTGGCGGGGGATGCGGGGCTGGACGTGGCGCGCGTCCGCGAGCGGCTGCGCGCCGCGCTGCCGGAGTACATGGTCCCCGCCGCCTTCGTGGTGCTGGACCGGCTGCCGCTGACCCCCAACGGCAAGGTGGACCGCCGCGCCCTTCCCGCGCCCGAGCGCGGCGGCGAGGCGGAGTTCGTCGCGCCGCGCACCCCGGCGGAGGAGGTGCTGGCGGACGTCTGGGCGCAGGTGCTGGGCGTGGAGCGCGTGGGCGCGCACGACCACTTCTTCGACCTGGGCGGCCACTCGCTGCTGGCCACGCGCGTGGTGTCGCGCCTGCGCGAGGCGGCCGGCGTGGAGCTCCCCGTGCGCGCCCTGTTCGAGGCGCCCACGCTGGAGGCGCTGGCCCGCGAGGTGGAGCGGCTGCGCCCCGCGCCGGCGGAGGAGCCGGCCGCGCCGCTGCGGGCCGCCGCGCGGCCGGAGGTGCTTCCCCTCTCCTTTGCGCAGCAGCGGCTCTGGTTCCTGGACCGCTACGAGCAGGAGAGCACCGTCTACAACATCCCCGCCGCCCTGCGCCTGCGCGGCGCGCTGGACGCGGGGGCGCTGGAGCGGGCGCTGGGCGAGGTCGTCCGCCGCCACGAGTCGCTGCGCACCGTCTTTCGCGAAGGCCCCGCGGGCGATCCGGAGCAGGTGGTGCTCCCCGCGCCGGATGCGTGGACGCTGCCGGCCGCCGACCTGGCGGCCGTGCCGCCGGCGGAGCGCGGGGCAGAGGTGGAGCGCCGCGTCCGCGAGGACGCCGGCCGCCCCTTCGACCTGGCCCGCGGCCCGCTCTTTCGCGCGTCGCTACTGCGGGTGGATGACGACGAGCACGTGCTGCTGCTGTGCATGCACCACATCGTCAGCGACGGGTGGAGCATGGGCGTGCTCTTTCGCGAGCTGTCGCACCTGTACGCGTCGTTCGCCCGGGGCGAGGCGCCGCGGCTCCCGGAGCCGCCGGTGCAGTACGCGGACTACACCCTGTGGCAGCGCGGGCACCTGCAGGGCGACGCGCTGGAGCCGCAGCTGGCCTGGTGGCGCGAGCGGCTGGCGGGCGCGCCCACGCTGCTGGAGCTCCCCACGGACCGGCCCCGCCCGGCGGTGCGCCGCCACCAGGGCGCCACGCTGCACGCGCGCTACGGCGCGGAGCTGCACCAGGGGCTCCAGGCGCTGGCCCGGGGGGAGGGGACCACTCTGTACATGGTGCTGCTGGCCGCCTTCCAGGTGCTGCTGGGGCGCCACGCCGGGCAGGACGACGTGGTGGTGGGCAGTCCCATCGCCGGGCGCACGCGGGCGGAGGTGGAGGGGCTGATCGGCTTCTTCGTCAACACCCTGGTGCTGCGCGCGGACCTGTCCGGCGGCCCCACCTTCGGCGGCCTGCTGCGCCGCGTGCGCGAGTCCACGCTGGGCGCCTTCGCGCACCAGGAGGTCCCGTTCGAGACGCTGGTGGACGAGCTGCGCCCGGAGCGCAGCCTGAGCCACACGCCGCTCTTCCAGGTGATGTTCGTCCTGCAGAACAACGAGCGGGTGGACCTCGCCCTGCCGGGGGTGCGGGTGGAGGTGCTGGAGGAGGAGAGCCGCACCGCCAAGCACGACCTCACGCTCACCGTGGCCGAGCGCGAGGACGGCCTGCGGGCGTGGCTGGTGTACGACACCGACCTGTGGGACGCGGAGACCGCGGAGCGCATGCTGGAGCGCTTCGGCGTGCTGCTGGGGGCCGTCGCCGCCGATCCGGACCGCCCCGTCGCCGCGCTCCCCCTGCTGTCGCCGGCCGAGCGCCGCCGGGTGCTGGAGGAGTGGAACGGCGCCGAAGCGCGGGACGGGGGGGAGTCCGTCGTCCACGCCCGCTTCGAGGCGCAGGTGCGGCGCACGCCCGGCGCCGTGGCCGTGGTGCACGAGGAGGAGCGGCTTACCTACGCCGCGCTCAACGCCCGCGCCAACCAGCTCGCGCACCACCTGCGCGGCCGCGGCGTGGGGCCGGAGGTGCGCGTGGCCCTCTGCGTGGAGCGCGGGGTGGAGATGATCGTGGGCCTGCTGGGCGTGCTCAAGGCCGGCGGCGCCTACGTGGCGCTGGACCCCACCCAGCCGGCCGAGCGCCTGGCCGGGATGCTGGCCGATGCCGGCGCGCCCGTGCTGCTTACCCAGGCCGCGCTGGCGGATCGCTTCGCCGGGAGCGGCGCCTCGCTGCTGCGGCTGGACGCCGACTGGGCGCGGGTGCGGGACGAGCCGGTGGAGGACCCGCGGAACACCACCGCGCCGGAGCAGCTGGCGTACCTCATCTACACCTCCGGCAGCACCGGGCGGCCCAAGCTGGTGGCCATGGAGCACCGCCGGCTGGCCAGCTACGTCGACGCCGCCAGCGAGCGGCTGGGACTGGCGGAGTGCCGCAGCTTCGCCATGGTCTCCACCCTGGCGGCCGACCTGGGCTACACCGTCCTCTTTCCCGCGCTGCTGGGCGGCGGCGAGCTGCACGTCATCTCCCACGACCGCAGCGTGGACGCGCCCGCGCTGGCCGCGTACTTCGCGCGCAACCCGGTGGACTGCATGAAGATCGTGCCGTCGCACCTGGAGACGCTCATCGCCGTCCCCGGCGTGGGCGGCGTGCTGCCGCGCCGCCGCGTGGTGCTGGGCGGCGACGAGCTGCACCCCGCCCTGGTGGCGCAGATCCGCGCGCTGCAGCCGGAGTGCGTCGTCTGCAACCACTACGGCCCCACCGAGACCACCGTCGGCGTGCTGGCGATGGAGGTGCCGCGGCAGGTCGAAGGGGGCGTGGTGCCGCTGGGCCGTCCCCTGCGCGGCGTGCGCGTGTACGTGCTGGACGGGGAGATGCGCCCGGTGCCGGCCGGCGTGTGGGGCGAGCTGTACGCCGGCGGCCGGCAGATCGCGCGCGGCTACCTGGGGCGCCCCGCGCTCACGGCCGAGCGCTTCGTCCCCGATCCCTTCGGTGCGGCGGACGGCGAGCGGCTGTACCGCACCGGCGACCGGGTGCGCTGGCGGGCGGACGGAACGGTGGAGTTCGGCGGGCGGCTGGACCACCAGGTCAAGATCCGCGGCTTTCGCATCGAGCTGGGCGAGGTGGAGAGCGTGCTGGCGCGGGAGCCCGGCGTGCGCGAAGGCGTGGTCGTGGTGCGCGAGGACGCGCCCGGCCAGCGGCGGCTGGTGGCGTACGTGGCGGGCGACGGGGTGGAGGCCGGCGCGCTGCGGGACGGGATGAAGCGCAAGCTGCCGGACTACATGGTCCCCTCCGCCTGGGTGCTGCTGGACCGGCTGCCGCTGACGCCCAACGGCAAGGTGGACCGCCGCGCCCTTCCCGCCCCCGAGGCCGGCGGCGGAGAAGCGGCGTACGTGGCGCCGCGCACGCGCACGGAGGAGATCCTGGCCGGCATCTGGGCCGAGGTGCTGCGGCTGGAGCGGGTGGTGGGGGTGCACGAGAACTTCTTCGAGCTGGGCGGCAACTCGCTCCTCACCATCCGGGTGCTGTCACGGGCCGGGCAGGAGGGGCTCAAGCTGACGCCGAAGCAGTTCTTCGAGCACCAGACCATCGCGGAGCTGGCGGCGCACGCCTCCAGCTCCACCGGGCTGGTGACCGCCGACGCGCCCGTGCGGCCGGGCCCGGTGGCGTTCAGCCCCGCGCAGCGGCGGTTCCTGGAGTGGGATCTGGCGGAGCTGACGCACTACAACATGGACTCGGTGTTCGAGAGCGCCGGGCCCGTGGACGTGGAGGCCCTGCGCACGACGCTGGACCTGCTCCTGGAGCGCCACGACGCCCTGCGGCTGCGCTTCGTCCGCGACGGCGCGGCGTGGTCGCAGCACATCCCGGAATCGTCCGATCCCATCCCCGTCTCCACCTTCCACTTCGCGGACGCGACGCCGGAGGAGATGGACGATGCCGTGCGCTCCGCCGGCACGCGGCTGCACGGGGGGCTGGACCTGCACGCCGGCCCGGTGATGCGGGTGGGGATCGTCGATTTCGGCCAGGCGCGGCCGCCGCGCCTGGTGCTGGTGGTTCACCACCTGGTGGTGGACGGCGTGTCGCTGCGCGCCCTGACCGCCGACTTCGCCGAGGCGTACGGGCAGCTGGCGGCGGGCGGCGCGGTGCGGCTGTCGCCGCCCTCCATGGCGTTCTCGGAGTGGACGCGGCGCCAGGCGGAGTACGCCGCACGGGAGGCGATGCAGGCGGACGCCGCGTACTGGCACGGGCTGCCGTGGGAGCGCGTGGGCCGGCTCCCGGTGGACTTCGAGGGGGTGGAGACGCCGCGCGGCTCGCTGCAGAAGATCAAGGTGGCGCTCACGCCCGAGCAGACCGCCTTTCTGCTGCGCGAGGCGCCGCGGCTGGGCGTGTACAGCCACCAGGTGCTGCTGGGCGCCCTGGCCCGCGCGTTCGGCCGCTGGACCGGCTGGGGCGGGCTGCTGATCGACGTCTACAGCCACGGCCGCAACGCCGTGTTCGAGGACATCGACCTGTCGCGGACGGTGGGGTGGCTCACCAACATCCACCCCGTGCTGCTGGACGTGTCGTCGGCGCTGGACGGGCGGGAGCGCACGCTGGACGTGGTGCGCGGCTACTTCGAGGCCATGCCCAGCGACGGGATGGGATGGGGGATGCTGCGCTACCTGCACCCCGACGCCCAGGTGCGGGGGGAGATGGCCGCGCTTCCGCAGGCGGAGGTGCTGCTCAACTTCCGCGGCCAGCTGAACTCGGCCTTTGCGCCGCAGGCGGGGGCGTCGCCGCTGCGGCCCGTGGGCGCCGCCACCGGCAGCGCACGCAGCCCGCGCGGCCACGAGCACTACCGCGTAAAGGTATCCGCCGACCTGGTGCGCGACCGGCTGTCGCTGACCGTGCAGTACAGCGCAAACCAGTACCGCCCCGAGACCATCGAGGCGCTGGTGCAGGACATTCTCGCTCAGGTCGAGCACGTCGTGGCCGAGGGGCGGACGTCCTAGCGCCCTCCTCCCGCCCGGTGGGAAACAGGAAGGACGCGGAGAACCAGCCTGGTTCTCCGCGTCCTTCGTCTATTCCGGAGCGATCCGGATCCGGAAAACGATTCGCGTTCCGCAAGCGTGCCGCTCACCTCGATCGTGGACGTGGCGGATGGTTCTCGAGATCGCGCATCATGATCATACCGACTCCGCAAAAGACCCGGTATGATTTGAATCCGGAAAAGGCGAGGGGTACAGAGGGACAGAGAACAGCCAGAGATTCAGAGGCAACGGATTCTCCTCTGTATCTCTGGCTGTTCTCTGCTCCTCTGTACCCCTCTCGTCGTTGCTTTTTCGTACGCGGCAGCACACCGCTGGATGCGGCGCGGCGCCTTCCTCAGGACGACTGTCCGTGTGGGAGGGTGGACAGCACCCACTCAGGCTCAGGAACACTGCGGCATTCTCAAGAGAGAGAATCCCGTGCCCTGTCCAGCTTCCCGGCCGCGGATCATCCCCACTGGCCGCGCCACCCCGCGGCCAGCGCCGGCCAGTCGTCCACCTGGCCCGTGGGAAGGTAGGTGCGCCGGATGTTGTGCGGCTGCGCGGACCAGGGACGGGCGGCCGCCTTTACCGTGCCGAACCCCCACACGCCCGGCGGGCACACGGGGCTCTCGGGGACGAAGCCGAAGGGATACGAATAGAAGGGGCATGGCGCCCCCAGCCGCGCGCTTACGTCGTCCAGCGACGCGCGCACGTCCTCGGCCGCCTGGGCGGGAGGAAGGTCGGTGAGCGGGCGGTGCAGCACGCTGTGCGAGCCCACCAGGTGCCCGCGCGCCTGCAGCTCGCGGCACTGCTCCCAGTCCAGAAAGTTGGCCGTGGGGCCGCCGTCCGCGTCGCGAACCCCCACCAGCTCCGTGGTGACGAAGAACATGGCCCGCAGGCCCCGGGCCTCCATCTCCGGGAGCGCGTGCTCCCACGTGTCCAGGTACCCGTCGTCGAAGGTGAGCAGGAACGACGGGGCCTCCGGGAGCGCCGGGGCACCCCCGTTCCACAGCGCGCGGGGGTCGCACGGCGCCAGCGCCTGCTGCAGCACGTCCAGGCTGCGCGCAAAGTCGCCGGGCGTGAGCGACGTGTAGTGCCGCAGCGACGGGTGTACGTGGTGGTAGTAGACGACGGTGGGGTGGCCCGCCGCGGACCCGGTGGCGGGGTCCATCACCTCGCGGTTCGACATGGAGCTCCTGGTTCGCTACCGCGGGTTGCAGATCTCGGCCAACCTCGCCCAGGTGCGCTCCGCCTCCGGCGGCAGCCGTGGCGGGCCCGTGCGGGGGCGGGGGAAAAAGCCTTCCATGTAGGGGCCCAGGTCCAACCCCAGGCAGTCGTCCAGCGCGCCCCGGCGTCCGGCCGCCACGTCGCCGTACAGCAGCTCCACCCGCCGCGCGGGCTCCACGCGCTCCCGAAAGCGCAGCCACTCGCCGTTCCACGCCGCCCACTTGAGCGCGGCCGCGCCGGCGTCGCGCGGGTTCCAGGGCCGGTCGCCGGGCCAGTCCAGCAGCGACGCCACCACCTCCGACGGGTCGCGGGCCAGAAAGATCCAGGTGGCGCGGGGAAACAGGGCGTGCAGGTGGTCCAGCTCCAGCAGGTACTCGTTGTACTTGTCGCCCCAGCGGGGCACGCCGTACGCCTCCCGGCACAGGCGCCGCATCCCCTCCAGCCCGCCGCCGCCGTCCCCGCCGCCCGCGGCCGCGCAGCGGGCGGCGTCGCGGCGCAGCGCCTCCTCGGCGCGGGCCAGGAACGCATCCGCGTCTGGGCCAAAGGGCGGCTTGCGGCGCAGTCCGTGGATCACCTCGTCCGCGCGCAGGTGGCGGTGGGCCGCGGGATCGCCCCACCAGCGCCGCAGGTAGTACGGCAGCTTGCCGTTCACGGTGAACAGGCCGCCCGCGTCGCGGAACGCCTCGTTCAGCCGCAGGGCCAGCGCGGTGGTGCCCGAGCGCTGCGCCCCCACCAGCAGCACCGGGTCCGTCGCCCCCGCCGCGTCCGTCATTCCCCCGTCCCGCGCACCATCTCCGCGAGCACCGCCATGCACTGGCTGCTGGCCTCGTACCCCCCCGCGGAGAACGACTCGCCGTGCGGCGTGTCGCGCTCCGGCTGCGAGAGCACGCGGTCCAGGC
The DNA here is from genome assembly GCA_036379135.1 of Longimicrobium sp. Lineage (GTDB taxonomy): Bacteria > Gemmatimonadota > Gemmatimonadetes > Longimicrobiales > Longimicrobiaceae > Longimicrobium. The sequence continues at coordinate 24,915 of DASUVG010000029.1, read as the reverse complement.
GCCAGTGCGTCTCCAGCGAGATCCACCCGCCAAAGCCGTCGCGCGCCAGCCGGTCCACGATCCCCCGCCAGTCCACCTCGCCGTCGCCCAGGCGCACGTAGCGGTCGGAGCCGACGGGGTCCTTTACGTGCACGTACCGGATGTGGTCCTTCAGAAGGTCGTACGCCGCCGTGAAGGGCCGCCGGTCCCATCCGCTGAACCAGGTGTTGCCGGGGTCCCACAGCACCCCCAGCGGCGCGCCCTTCAGCCCCTGCAGCAGCCGGGCGGTGTTCTCGGCGTCGGGGTTGTTGGTCCGCATCCCGTTCTCCAGCAGCAGCGTGCAGCCGGGTGGCGGCGCGCACCCCGCCAGCGCCTCGCGCATCTCCGCCGCCGCGGCCGCCGGGTCCGGCGTGCCCCCGTGGTAGAAGGAAAAGACGCGCGCGTACGGCGCCCCCAGCCACGCCGCCCGCTCCATCGAGCGCTCCAGCACCTCCCGCACCCGCGCGCGGTCCGCCGCCGTGCGGGGAAGGGCGTCCTTGAAGGCGGGCGTGGCGAAGTTGGCCACCCGCAGCCCCGCCGCGTCCAGCGTGGCGCGGATGCGGCGGCAGTCGTCCCGGTCCAGCTCCGACGGCGACCTCCCCCACACCGACCGGATCTCCACCCCCTCGTACCCGTGCCGCACGCACAGCCGCACGACCTCGTCCAGGTCCTGGCTGATCTCGTCGCCGATGATCCCCAGCCTCATGCCGCCCCCTCCGCCACGAGCAGCGGGTCCGGGGATCCGTCCGCACCTCCGCCTTCTTCCGCCGCCGGGGGCGCGCACGACGCCAGGGCAAGGGCGCGCACCCGCTCCAGCACCCGCACCACGCCCAGCGCGTGCTCCACGTCCGCCGTGGGCAGCGCCGTCCGGCCGTGCCGCACGGCCTCCGCCACCTCGGCGTAGACGGCGCGGCGCAGCTCCACCTTCACCCGCGGGGCCGCTTCGTCCACCCCCTCCGGTCCGGCGATCCGCACGCGGCCGTTCTCGATCTCCAGCAGCCGGCCGCCGTCGCGGATGGTGAGCCGCTCGCTGCGCTCCTCCACGTTGGCCGTGCACAGCAGCGCCAGCGTGGCCCCCGACGCAAAGCGCAGCGAGGCCGCCACCCGCGTGTCGATCCCGGGATGGTGGTCGCACGCCGCGACGCCCTCCACCTGCTCCGGCGCGCCCAGCAGCTGGCAGGCGAGGTCCAGGTAGTGGCTGGCCAGGTGCGCCACCGTGCCGCCCCCGGCCTGGGCCGGGTCGCTGCGCCAGGGCGCCTTCTCGAAGTAGGCGGCGGGGCGGGGGCGGCACACCTCCAGGCAGGCCGCGGTGCGCCCGGACCAGCGAAGGGCCCGCGCCCGGGGAGAAAGGATGAAGCGGTGCTGGAACATCACGCCCACGGGGCGCCCGGCGCGGTCGCGCTCGCGCAGCAGGGCGCGCAGCTCCGCCTCGTCCAGCACCGGCGGCTTTTCCACCACCACGGCCTTGCCCGCGCGCAGGGCGCGGCGCGCCACCTCGGCGTGCGTCCCCGGCGGCGTGCACACCGCCACCACGTCGATCTCCGGCCCGAAGGCCGCGTCCAGCCCGCGGACGACGGCGTGGCCGGCCACCTGGTCCGGCACGGGCGCGTCCGCGACGGGCTCGCACACCAGGCGCACCCGCAGCCCGGGGACGTCCTCCAGCGCTTCCAGGTGCTGCCCGGCCGAGGCGCCCGTCCCCACGACGGCCACGCCCAGCGGAGAAGGAGACTCCGCCATCACAGCCCCAGAAGGCGCGCCACGTCCTCGTCCAGCGCCAGCCCGGCCGACTCTGCCCCGTTCCGCGCGCGCGCCTCCACCTGCTCGGGAAAGTAGAGCTCCGGCGGGCCCGCCGGGTAGCTGTCGCGCACGGCCGAGTCCAGCTCCTCCACGAACGGCGTCATGCTGTCGATGCCGAAGGTGGGCGGATGCAGGCCGATGAACATCTGCGCGCAGTCCATCACCCGGCCGGGGTTCAGCCGCTGGCGGTTCACGCCGCGGCTGGTGACCCCCCCGCCGATGGCGCCCGCCACGAGCTCGATCATCAGCGACAGCGCCAGCCCCTTGTGCCCGCCAAAGACCGGCACCGCGCCTCCTTCGTCCAGGCTGGCCGGGTCCGTCGAAGGCTGCCCGTTCCCGTCCAGCAGCCACCCCTCCGGCAGCACCTGCCCTTTCGACGCCGCCTGGCGGATCTTGCCGCACGCCACCGCGCCCGTGGCAAAGTCCACGCAGAACGCGTCCTGGCCCGGGCGCGGCACCACCAGCGCCACCGCGTTGTTGCCCATGGTGGCCCGGTGGCCTCCCGGGGGCGCCACGCTGGTGCCCGCCAGGTTCAGGATCAGCCCCACCACGCCGTGCCGCTCAAACGGCTCACGGAACGCCGCCAGCATCCCCACGTGGTTGGTGTGGCGCACCGCCACCGCGGCCACCCCGGAGCGCGCCGCCAGCCGGGCGCAGCGCTCGGCGGCCATCGCGGCGGCCACCTGCCCCGCCGCGCCCCGCCCGTCCAGAATGGCGAGCGCCGCGTCCTCGCGCACCCAGACCGGCTCCGCGCGCGGGTCGATGCCCCCCTCGCGGATGCGCTGCAGGTATACGGGAAGCAGCTGCAGGCCGTGCGAGTGGTGTCCGCGCACGTCTGCGTCCACCATGACCCCGGCCACCGTCGCGGCGGCGGCCGGGTCCATGCCGGCCGCCTGGAACGCCTGCGCGGTGTGGTGCAGCACCGTTTGAACCGGGTACGTCATGCGGAGTTTTCCTGAAGGATCGGGGAGGCCGGCGTGCGGCGCCGGGTCACCCCCGACGCGGCGCGTCCCAGCTTGAAGCACAGGTTCAGAAACCGGTTCAGGGCGCGCGCCGCCGGCTCGCCGCGGCGCGGCGCCGACGGCCGGGGTGCCTGCCGCCGGGGCGCCGGGAGCGCCCCGCTCACCAGCCCCGCCTGAAAGGCGCACGTCACGGCCGACACCAGCCCCTTGCTGTTGCGGTGGCCGATGGTCAGGTCGCGCACGAAGTAGCACCGCACCCCCAGCCCCCGCAGCGCGCGCAGAAAGGCGTTGTCCGACGCCGTGGGAAGCACGGGAAAGCCGCCGGCGCGGCGGAACGCGTCCGCCCACACCACGGAGTTGCCCCCCGCCAGGAAGTTGATGTCGGCGCCGGTGTCCAGGTCGTGGTAGCGCTCGTCGTAGCGGATCTGCCGGGCGCGGGCCACCACGCAGCGGTCGAAGCCCTGCACCGGCCCGGTGATGGCCCCGCGCTCCGGGTGCAGCTCCCGCTGAACCACGCGGAACCAGTGCTCCGGGATGACCGCGTCGTCGTCCAGAAAGGCCAGCGCCTCGCCCTCCGCCACCGCCGCGGCCGCGTTGCGGCTGGCCGCGGAGCCCACCGGCGTCTCGTTGCGCATCACCCGCAGGCGCAGCGGCTCGGGAAACACCACGCGCGGGCGCACCGGCACGCGCGAGCCGTCGTCCACCACGATCACCTCCACCGCGCACGTGCGGCAGCTGGCGCGGATGGACTCCAGGCAGCGGTGCAGGTCCTCGTCGCGGTCGCGCGTGGGGATGATGACCGTCACCGTGAACGGCGGCGGCGTGGCGGCCGCGTTCGTACGGAAAGGAAGCCCGGGCTCAGTCATCGCTGGCCCGCCGGCGCGACGGGTCGGTCCGCTCCAGAAACTCCAGCCGGTTGCCGAACGGGTCCGAGCAGTAGAAGCGCTCGAACCCCGGAAGCTGCGTGTCCAGCACGATCTCCACCCCCGCCGCCTTCAGGCTGGCCTCCAGCGCCGCCAGGTTCTCCGTGAGGAACGCCGGGTGCGCCTTGGTGGCCGGGGTGAACTTGGCGTCCACGCCCAGGTGCAGGTCCACGTCGTTCGAGCGGAACCAGCAGCCGCCGCGGCCCTGCAGGTAGTCCGGCTTGGGGCGGGGGGTAAAGCCCAGCACGCCCGCGTAGAATCGCTCGGCCGCCTCTTCTTCTCCGGCGGGCATGGCGAGCTGGATGTGGTCGATGGAGACGATGGTGGCACCGGGATGACTGCTCATGGGCTGGTCGTGTGGAAGTGAGGCGTGCGCGAGCCGGTCTGGCTCGCCGGTCGGCCGGCGGCCCCTGCCGGCCAGGCGCCGGAACCCGGCGGCCAATGGCGGAGCGGGTGCGCGAACCCGTCAATTAACGGTGGAATCGCGCGGCCCGCCGGGGGGGGTGAAGGGTGGATGGCACGTCCGGAATGCGCTTGGTTTAGCGAGTGGAACCGGCCACGTGGGAAACAACTCCGCCGCGGCACCTTCCGGCGCCGGAAAGCCTCGATCTACAACCAGGATGCCCGGAAACAGCGTGCACACACGCGGATTTCCGTACCTCGAGGGGATCGTCCAGGCGGACGCAGGGGCCTTTGACACCTGCGGCGGCACGCTTGTTCCACGCCTTTTCCAGGCACGAAAATGCACCGCCGCGAATTCCGCACGCGGCGGTGCAAAAAAGCTCTTTTACGACGCATGTTTTCACAAAAATAAATCAGAGCGGCGCCGCGCGTCAAGGCGGCCCCTGCGCCGGCCGCGCGGCGCTTCACCCCGGAACGGCGGCCGTCACCCGGCGGTGCCGGAGGGCCGCCGCGCGGCGTGGGTACGCTTCTTGGATGGGTGTCCGGGCGCTCTGCCGATCTCACGGGGTCTCCCCTCCGCTGGACAAGTGCTGACGAATGAGTGAGCCAAACGCCCTGCGCGAGCTCACGCTGGCGCGCATCCGCAGCTTTCTGCGCGAGCCCGAGGCGCTGTTCTGGACCTTCGGGTTCCCCATCATCATGGCCGTGGGCCTGGGCCTCGCCTTTCGCGAGCGCCCGGCGGAGCGCGCCGCCGTAGGCATCGAGCGCGGCTCCCTCGCCGAGCGGTACACGGCCGCGCTCCAGGCATCGCCGGACGTGGATCTGAAGATCTTCTCCGCCGACGCCGCGGAGCGCGCCATCCGCAAGGGCGACGTCGCCGTGCTGCTCGCCGGGCGTGACGTGCTCACCTACCGCTACGATCCCGCCCGCGCCGAGAGCCGCAGCGCGCAGCTCGTGGCTGACCGCATCGTCCAGCGCGCGGCGGGGGCGGCGGACCGGGTTCCGTCGATCCACGACCGCGAGCGGCGCCCCGGCGGGCGCTACATCGACTGGGTGCTCCCGGGGCTGATCGGGATGAACCTGATGTCGACGGGGATGTGGGGGATGGGCTTCGGGCTGGTGCAGATGCGGCAGAAGAAGCAGCTGAAGCGGATGTCCAGCACCCCCATGCGCAAACGCGACTTCCTTCTCGCGCAGATCCTGGCGCGGATGTCGTTCATCGCGCTGGAGGTGCCGCCCATCATCCTGTTCGCCTGGCTGGCGTTCGGAGTAAAGGTGCAGGGGTCGCTGGCGGCGCTGGCGCTGGTGATCATGCTGGGCGCCATGACGTTCGCCGGCCTGGGGCTGCTGGCGTCCACCCGCGCGCGCACCATCGAGGGCGTGAGCGGCGTGCTGAACCTGGTGATGCTGCCGATGTTCGTGCTCTCCGGCGTGTTCTTTCCCGCCAGCCGCTACCCCGACGCGCTGCAGCCCGTGGTCCAGGCGCTCCCGCTCACCGCGCTGAACGATGCACTGCGCGCCATCTACAACGACGCGCTCCCCCTCAGCGGCTACGCCATCGAGCTGGCGATCCTGGCCGCGTGGATGGTGATCGGCTTCGTCCTCTCCCTGCGCCTGTTCCGCTGGCAGTAGTCCCGGATCCTGGAAAGAGAAGAATCCCTCCCGGGCAGGGATGCACCCGGAGAAGCGGCCGAGGGCTACTCCCGCTGCAGCCGCGCGGTGACCTCCTCCGTCTGCGGTGCGCACGTGCCGGCGCGCACGCGGATGTCGCTGCGGGCCCAGGCGCGGTAGCCGGGCGCCTCCACCGCGACGGAGTAGCGGCCGGCGGGACCGAAGCCGGCGAGCGTGCTTCCCCAGTTGTACAGCGAGTCCGTCTGTGCGCCCACGATCCACCGCCCCCGCGCCCCCGGCACCAGGCTGCCGCCCGTGACGGAGTCCACCACCGCCACCTTCAGGCTGGGCGTGATCACCGGCAGGGCCACCCCCGGGTCGGGGCAGACGGCCGGCGACTCTCCGCACGCGGCGGCCAGGCCCAGCAGGGAGAGCGGAACGGCTCGCAGGGCGCGATTCATGGGACGGCCACGGGCGTATGGAAGGGGAATCGGGCTACTGGGCGGGCTGCAGCGTGGCCACCAGGCGCACGGTGGCGGGGCCGCACTCGGCATCCTGCACCACCAGGTTGCTCTGCACCCACTCGGCGTGGCCGGGGCGCTGCACGCGCACCTGGTACACGCCCGGGGGGCCGAACGCAAAGAGCTGGGGAACGCCTTCGGCGCGCACGGCGTGGCGCAGCGAGTCCGTCACGCCGGCCACGGTAAACCAGCCGTGAGACTCGGCGGCCACCGACTCGCCGGTGTTCACGTCGAACACGCCCACCACCACCGACGGCTGCCGCTGGTCGGGGCACACCAGCGAAAGGGCTACGTCGTTGCAGGCGGCCAGCGCCAGGCACAGGGCCGGCGCGAGCAGCGCGGGGATCTTCATCGTTCCTTGGAAAAACAGGGAGTCGGGGCGGTGCGGGCGCGGCACGCCGGGCCGCGCGGTCTTGCACCGGGAGAACGCTCCAGCCCCGCACCTCGTGACAGCGCAAAGGGTTGCGCGGGGGCCCCGGCCGTGTCACGATTGGCGGCGGCGGGGCGTTCTCTCAGCATCGCCGGACGCGGGGCGCCCAACCCCATCCCCGTTCCGGCCCCGAAAATCGGCGTTTTCCCGAGCGATGACCTCGTGCCATCAACGCATGCCGACCGTCCCGCCCGGGACGCCGCCGCGAAGCCTGCCGCGCCCGGAGCGGCCGTGAGCGCCGTCAGCGGCGGCAACACGGACTACGACGCGCTGTTCCGCGACGTGTATCCGTCGCTGTTCCGCTACCTGCACCGCCTGACCGGCGACCAGGACTCGGCGGAGGACATCGCGCAGGAATCGTTCGTGCGGCTGCTGGGCCGCACCATGCCGGAGCAGGAGGCGCGGCTGTGGCTGTTCACCGTCGCCACCAACCTGTTCCGCGACGGCACCCGCACCTCGCGGCGCCGGGAGCGGCTGCTCTCGGCCACGCCGTGGAAGCCGTCCGCACTTCCCGCGCCCGACGAGGCGCTGGAGCGCCAGCGCAAGGTGGCCTCGGTAAAGGCCGCGCTGGACCAGATCCCCGCCCGCGACCGGCAGATGCTGCTGATGCGCGAGGAGGGGTTTCGATACGACGAGATCGCCCGTGTGGCCGCGGTGGCCCCGGGCTCGGTAGGCACGCTGCTGGCCCGCGCGACCCGGCGGTTCCTGGCGGTGTACGACGCCCGACTGGAGGAAGGATGACACACCTGGGTGAAGGAACGATGCAGGAGCTGCTCGACGGGGAGCTCCCACCCGGCGCGCGCGCCGGCGTGGAGGCCCACCTGGCCTCCTGTCCCGCGTGCGCCGGAGAGCTGGCGGAGCTGCGCGGGCTGACGGCGCGCACCTCGGCCCTGCTGGGGCTGGTGGAGGCCGCGCCGCCGGTGCTGGCCGCCCAGGCCGCCTTTGCGCGGCACCGCCGCGGCGGCGGCGCGCTCAGGGAGGCGCGCCGCGCGCTCCCCCGCGCCGCCGTGCTGGTGCTGGCCGTGGCCGGCGCCGCCGCGGCCGCCGCCCTTCCCGGATCGCCCGCGCGCGAGTGGGTGCGCGGGCTGGGCGTCACCGAGCGCCCCGCGCAGCCGGCGCCGGTGCAGCCCGCCCCCCAGGCGGCGCCCCCCGCGCCGGTGGAGATGGCCCCCAAGGCGATCTCCATCCTCCCCTCCGACGGGCACGTGCGCATCTCGGTGTCGGCGTCGTCGCCGGAGCTGCGGGTGCGCGCGCGGCTGGTGCCGGGCGCCAAGGCCGAGGTCACGGCCACCGGCGCGGCCGCCACGGCGCGCTTCCGCACCGGCCCGGGGCGCATCGAGGTGCTGGGCGCCGGCCCGGGCGAGCTGGTGATCACCCTTCCCGCCGACGCCACCGCGGCGTTCGTGGAGGTGAACGGCCGGGTGTTCGCCGCCAAGGAGGGCGGGGAGCTGCGCTCGCTGGCCCCGCGGGTGGCGGGCTCCGCCACCGAGCCGGTGTTCCGCGCCGGCGGCAGCTGAAGGCACGGCCCCGCCCCCGCGGGCGCGGCCGCCCCATCCACCGGAACCACGGGGCGGCCCGGCCCTTTCGCCGGCCGCCCGGATCGATAGAGACGCCACACATACGATGCTGATCTCCGTCGTGCTCGCCGCGCTGCTCACGGCCGCCGCCCCGCCCCAGGACCCGGCGCGCGCGGTGATCCGTGGAACGGTGCAGAGCGAGCCGTCGGGGCTTCCCGTCGCCCTGGCCGTGGTCGAGGCCGACGACGGGCGCAACACCGTGCACGCCATCTCCGACAGCGCGGGCGCCTACCGGCTGAACGTGGCCGCGGGAACGCAGGTGCTGCGGGTGCGCCACCTGGAGCACGCCACCACCGAGATGCAGGTGCTGGTGCCCCCCGGCGAGCTGCTGCTGGACGTGGCCCTCACCCATCGCCCCATCGCCCTGGACGCCGTCCGCGTGGTCCGCCCCGCCGACCCCCGCGCCGACAGCACCGCCGCCGCGCGCCCGGACCTGGGCGTGGTCATCGAGCACCAGACGGTGGAGAACGCGGGCGGGCTGGGAAGCGCGCTCAGCAACGGCTTCACCACCAACCCCGCCGACCCGGGGACGGTGAACGACGCGCTGTACGTCCGCGGCTCGTCCGCCAACCTGCAGCTGGTGCTGCTGGACGGCGCCCCCGTGTACGCGCCCTTTCACATGGGCGGGCTAATCGACACCTTCGAGCCCGAGGTCGTGGGATCCGCGCGGCTGTACCTGGGCGGCGCGCCGGCCCGGTACGACGGCGGGCTTTCGTACGTGATGGACCTGTCCACCCGCAGCGGCCGCGAGCGCCCCGGGGCGTCGGGGATGGTGGACATGGTGTCGGCCGGCGGGCGCGTGGAGGGGCCGCTGGGCGCGGCCCGCTACCTGGGCTCGGTGCGCACGCTGCACGGCGGGGCCTTCAGCGCCCTGCAGGGCCGGCCCTTTCCCTACGACTTCGCCGACGGCCTCTTTCGCCTGGACATCCCCCTTCCCGAAGGCGGCATCTCCACCACCCTGTTCGCCAACACCGAGGGGGTGCGGATGGACAGCGCCCTGAGCGGGGGGCACGCCCAGGCGCGGTGGGGCAACCTGGCGGGGTCGGTGCGCTACCGCGGCCGCTTCGAGGGCGCGGACGTGGAGATGACGCTGGCGGCGGGGCGCTACGACGGCGACATGCCGCTGCGCTACGGCAACCGGTGGTTCCAGCTGGTGGGGCGCAGCGACCGCGTGCGCGCGGGGGCGGACTTCACCCGCATGGACGGTCCGGTGCTGCTGCGCTACGGCGCCTCGTTCGAGCGCACCTGGATGCAGCAGGCGGCCACCCAGCCGGAGCAGTTCCAGCTGCTGCTGCGCAGCGAGGCCTCGGGCTCGTCGGCGGGCGGCTACATCGACGGCACCTGGCAGCCGGCGTCGAACGTGGTGCTGCGCGGCGGCGTGCGCGGCGACGCGTTCTCCGTGGGCGGCAAGGCCACGCTGGCGCCTCGCGCCTCGGCCACGGTGCTGGTGAGCGAGGGGGCGGCGCTCACGCTGGCGGGCGGGCGCTACCACCAGTACGTGCGGGTGCCGCGGCCCCTGCCCCGCGGCTCGTCGCTGCGCAACTTCGCGGATTCCGTGCGCATCCCCACGCACCTGTCGGTGGCCGGCGCCACGCACCTGTCGCTGGGGCTGGACCAGCAGATGCGCGGCGGGGTGCGGCTGGGGCTGGAGGGGTTCTACAAGCGCTTCCACGGCCTTCCCACCCCCACGGCGGTGGTGGGCACCATGTCGTCCACGGCCCACAACTCGGGGATGGACGTGTGGGTGCGGCGGTCGGGCGAGACGCTGACCGGGTGGCTGGGCTACTCGCTCAACTGGGCGTGGAGCTCGCCGGACGAGAACGGCAAGTCGGCGTATTTCCTGGGCCGGCAGACGGTGAGCGCGGGGGTGCGCGGGGTGGCGTGGCGGCGCAGCGTGGTGGGCGTGCGCATCGCCTACGGGGCGCCGGTCTCGTCGCGCCAGTTCAGCAACCTGGCGGACCGTGCGCTGGGCACGGGCTCCATCCCGGCGTCGGACCAGAACAGCAACGTGGACCTGGACACCGACGCCCCGCTCTCCACCTTCTCCGACGCGTTCCTGCGCATCGATGCCGAGATCTCGCGCACCTGGACGCCGCGGGTGGGGGGACGCAGCACGGAGCTCACGCCGTACCTGCGCGTGATCAACGCCCTGGACCAGCGCGACGGCCTGTTCTACCGCTTCTCCGAGAGCGGCGGCGGCGAGGGCGGCGTGCTGCCGCTGAGCGACGTTCCCCTGGTCCCCGTGTTCGGCGTCAGCTGGAAGATCTGACGATGTGGATCGGTCGACGAGATCCGTCGATCGATGGATGCGAACCCTTCCCCGCCAGCGTGGGGAAGGGTTTTTTCGTCGATGGAATCATGCTGATCTCCGGCGTTCCCCGTTTCTCCGCATCATCCCGAATCCTCAAAAGAATGGGCCTCACGCAGAGTTAGCGGAGTCAGCGGAGTTTTCTCGTGCCGGTTCCTCTGGTCTCCGGGCTGGAGGCCTGGGTCCAGTGAGCGGAGGCATGGCGCGGTGGTCGACGAGGCACGAGCCGGCGTGGGCTGTCGGGAACGGGAGAGAGACGGAATGCGGCAGGGGGCCATCCGCATTTTTTTCGAGAGGATGCAGGCGGTCCCCCCGGACGCCCATCGACGATCCCCGCATCCAGCCACCCGCACCACCTGATGTGCGATCTTTCGAGCCGTCCTCTCGCGCCACCCCCGCGTCTGCGTCGTGGATCCGCAGACGGTTCGTTCCGCGGAAAACGCAGGTGGTGGCGGAAGCCGATAGGCGCAGGGGCGACGAATCGAGGGAAGGCAATCTGCCGTCTGGACGGACTTTGCTCAGCGGCGTGCCAAAATCCACCCCGGCGATTACATTGCAGCCCCCGCCGGAGCGCCCGGCGCGGAAACCCGGCAATAACAAGCATCAAAGCCGCATGAGCACTACGCTTACCCCGCCCGCCCACGCCGTCACGGTGGACGAGCTTTGTGCGCACCTCACTGGCCTGGGGCGTCCCGACACCCCCCTGCTGTGCCAGTTCGCCCGCGCCTTCTTCGCCAAGTCGCCGCGCCACCTGCTGGAAGGGCGCGACACCGGCCAGCTGGCCGCCATGACCCTGGGGGCGTGGGAGTTCCTGCGCCGCGCGCGTCCGGACCAGGTGAACGTGCAGGTGGTGAACCCCGAGGAAGAGGGGTGGAGCGCCGGCGTGACCGTGCTGCGGGCCGAGGTGGGCGACCGGCCCTTCATCGTCGACACCATCCGCGAGTACCTGGCCGGGCAGGACCTGGCCATTCACCAGTACGTCTACCCCGTGCTGCGCATTCGCCGCAGCGACGCGGGCGAGATCGTGGAGGTGGGCGGCGAGGGGGGGACGCTGGAGGCGCTGACCCACGCCGAGGTGGCGCGCGTGCACGACGACGCACGCCGCGAAGAGGTGCGCGATGGCCTGCGCCGCAGCCTGGCCGACGTGGTAGAGGCCACCAGCGACTTCGGCGCCATGGTGGCCATGCTGGACGAGGTGGCGCGGGGGGTGGAGGAGTACGCGGCGCGCTTTCCGGACCGCGCGGAGGAGGTGCGCGAGGACGCCGAGCTGCTGCGCTGGCTGGGGCACGGCAACTTCGTCTTTCTGGGCTACCGCGAGTACGTCATTGAGGGCGAGGGCGACGCGGCCACCATCTCCGTGCGGCCGCGGAGCGGGCTGGGCATTCTGCGCGACGCGTCCACCAGCGCGTACGAGTCGCCGGTGCCGGTGAGCCGCATGGACGACGACCTGCGCTCGCGGCTGTTCGAAGGCCCCGTGCTGATGGTGAGCAAGACCAACCGCGAAAGCACGGTGCACCGCCGCGCGCGGATGGACTACGTGGGGGTCAAGATCCTGGACGAGCAGGGACGCATCCGCGGCGAGCGGCGCTTTCTGGGGCTGTTCACCTCGCAGGCGTACGGCGCGGCGGCCGAGGACATCCCCATCCTGCGCGGCAAGCTGCAGCGCGTGCTGGACGCCAGCGGCGCGCGCCCCGGCGGGCACGACTACAAGGAGATCGTCAGCATCGTCAACAGCATGCCCAAGGAGGAGCTGTTCGAGGCCTCCGAGGCGCAGCTGGCGGACGAGGTGCAGGCGGCGCTGGCCTCGCTGTTCAGCGAGGACGTGCGCGTGGTGGTGCGCGCCGACGGCGCCCGCGCCGAGGCGGCGGTGATGGTCATCCTTCCCCGTGGCCGGTTCAGCGGCGAGGCCCGCCGCATCGTGGGCGAGCGGCTGGCCGAGGGCGTGGGGGGCAGCGTCCTGAGCTCGCACGTGGCAATGGACGCGGGCGACCGCGCGCGGCTGCACTTCTACCTCTCCACCGGTCCCGGCGCGCAGGTGCCGGACGCGCGCGCCCTGGAGCGCGAGGTGGCGGGGCTGGTGCGCAGCTGGGAGGACCGGCTGGAAGACGCGCTGCGCGAGCGGAAGGACGACACCGAGGCCAACCGGCTGGCCCGCACCTACGGGCCCGCGCTCAGCCCCGAGTACCGCGCCGCCGTCTCGCCCTCCGCGGCCGTGCACGACGTGCTGCACATGGAAGCGCTGGAGCAGGCCGGCGAGCCCGTCGCCCTGCAGCTGCGCCAGCCGATGGAGGGCGAGACGGCGCCGCAGGGAAGCTCGCTCCTCAAGCTGTACCTGCGCGGCGACCGGCTGGTGCTCTCCGACTTCATGCCCATTCTGGAGGACGCCCGGGTCAAGGTGCTGGAGGTGGACACCTTCACCGTGCGCAGCGCCGGGCCGGGCTTCATGATCTACTCCTTTGCGGTGCAGACGCGCGAAGGAACGCCGATCCCGGACGACATCGCGCCGCTGCTGGCGGAGCAGCTGCTGGCCGTGCGCGCGAACGACGCCGTGGAGGATCCATTCAACGGCCTTACCCTGGCGGCGGGGCTGCGCTGGCGCGAGGCGGACCTGCTGCGCGCGTACTCCGAGTACGCCTTTCAGGTGGGCGCCATCCCCAGCCGCATCGCCGTCTCCCGCGCGCTGGCGGCGTACCCGGAGGTCACCCGGCTGCTGGTGGCCCTCTTTCACGCCCGCTTCGGGCCGGAGGCGGGAAAGGAGAAGGAGGCCGAGGTGCGCGGGCGGCTGGCGGCGGCCATCGAAGGGGTGACGTCGCTGGCGGACGACCGCGCGCTGCGCCGCCTGCTGGCGCTGATGGAAGGGACGGTCCGCACCAACTACTTCCGCGGCGGCGGGGCCGACCCCACGGCGCGCAGCGGCGGCGTGCCGTACATGTCGTTCAAGATCCGCTCGGCGGACGTGGACGAGCTGAAGAAGACGCGGCTGCTGTACGAGATCTTTGTCCACTCGTCGCGGATGGAGGGCGTGCACCTGCGCGGCGCCCCCGTCAGCCGCGGCGGCATTCGCTGGAGCGACCGGCCGGACGACTTCCGCACCGAGATCCTGGGGCTGGTCACCACGCAGATGGTGAAGAACGCGGTGATCGTCCCCAACGGCAGCAAGGGCGGCTTCATCACCCGCAAGCGCTTCGACGACCGGCAGCAGATGGGCGCCGAGGCGGCGGAGCAGTACCGCACGCTCATGCGCGGGATGCTGGACATCACCGACAACCTGGTGAACGGCAAGGTGGTGCCCCCCGCCGGCGTCGTGCGGCACGACGGCGACGATCCCTATCTGGTGGTCGCGGCGGACAAGGGGACGGCGCACCTGAGCGACGAGGCCAACGGGGTGGCGGCGGAGTACGGCTTCTGGCTGGACGACGCCTTTGCCAGCGGCGGATCCAACGGCTACGACCACAAGAAGGAAGGGATCACCGCGCGCGGCGGGTGGGAGTGCGTGCGGCGCCACTTTCGCGAGATGGGCAAGGACATCCAGAAGGAGCCGTTCACCGTGGCCGGCATCGGCGACATGAGCGGCGACGTGTTCGGCAACGGGATGCTGCTGTCCAGGCAGATCCGGCTGCTGGCCGCCTTCGACCACCGACACATCTTCATCGACCCCGATCCCGATCCGGCGGCCTCGTTCGAGGAGCGGCAGCGCATCTTCAACCTCCCCAGCAGCTCGTGGGAGGACTACGACCGGTCGAAGATGTCGGCGGGGGCGATCCTGGTGCCGCGCGGATCCAAGGAGGTGGAGCTGACGCCGGAGGCCCGCGGCGCCCTGGGGCTTGCGGACGAGGTGACGGTGCTGGACGGCGAATCGCTGATCCGCGCGGTGATCACGGCGCCCGTGGAGCTGCTGTGGAACGGCGGCATCGGCACCTACGTCAAGGACGCGGAAGAGACGCACGCCGAGGTGGGCGACCCGCCCAACGACCCGGTGCGCGTGAACGCGGAGGACCTGCGCTGCAAGGTGATCGGCGAGGGCGGCAACCTGGGGCTCACCCAGCGCGCCCGCATCCAGTTCCACCTGAACGGCGGCCGCATCAACACCGACGCGCTGGACAACAGCGCCGGCGTGGACATGAGCGACCACGAGGTGAACCTCAAGATCCTGCTGAACCCGGTGGTGCGCGACGGCGACCTTACGCCGGAGTCGCGCAACGCCCTGCTGCGGGAGATGACGGACGAGGTGAGCCGGCTGGTGCTGCACGACAACGTGAGCCAGTCGCTGGCCGTCTCGCTGGACGAGCGGCGCTCCGCGGAGTCGCTGGACGACTTCACCGCGCTGATCGCGGCGCTGGAGCGCGACCGGCTGCTGGACCGCGAGAACGAAGGCATTCCCACGGCCGCGGTGATGGCGGACCGGCGCACGGAGGGTAAGGGGCTCTCCCGGCCGACGCTGTGCGTGCTGCTGGCGCACGCCAAGATGTTCGCCAAGACGCAGCTTCTGGCCAGCAAGGTGCCCGACGACCCGGCGACGGAGTCGTATCTGGTGAACTACTTTCCCCCGCAGGCGGTGGAGGCGGCCGGGCCGGAGCGGCTGCGCGCCCACCGGCTGCGCCGCGAGATCGTCACCACGCAGCTGGTGAACGACCTGGTGGACCTGATGGGGAGCAGCTTTCTCCATCGCCTGGAGCGCGACACGGGGCAGGCGGTGCCCGACATCGTGCGGGCGTGGCTGGTGGCCAGCCGCATCAGCGGGGCGCCGGAGATCCGCGCCGACGTGGCGGCGCTCGAGGGCAAGTACCCGTCGGAGACGCTGTACCGCTGGCTGGCGGGCCTGGCCCGCGTGCTGGAGAGCACCACGGCGTGGATCCTGGCCAACGTCCCCGGCGACGGCGCGACGGACGCGCTGATCGAGGACGCGCGGCGCGGCCTGGCGGTGCTGCGCGGCAACTTTGCCCGGGTGGTGAGCGGCGAGGACCGGGCCATCTTCATGGCGCGGCTGGGCGAGCTGCAGGACCTGGGGGTGGAGCGCACGCTGGGCGAGCGGCTGATCACCCTGCGCTTTCTTCCGCAGCTGCTGGAGATCGTGGAGGTGGCCCGCCGCGCCGGCACCGACGAGGTGAAGACGGCCAAGGCGTTCTACGCGGTGAGCGAGCGCTTCGGCACGGCGATGCTGCGCGAGGGGGTGCGCAAGGCGGCGGGCCGCGACCCCTGGGAGCGCCGCTTTGCCCAGGTGCTGAGCGACGACGTGCAGCTGGCCCAGCGGGGGCTGGTGCAGGCGGTGCTGGCCCGCAACGGCGGCGAGGGAAGGCGCGCGCTGGACCAGGTGGAGAAGGAGCACGCGCGGCCGGTGCGCGCCTACCGCGAGCGCCTGGGCGAGCTGCGCAGCGGCGACTGCCCGCTGGCGGCGTACGCGCTGGCCATCCACCAGCTTCGCGAGCTGGCCGCGCAGGCCCAGGCCACGGCCGACGTGAACTCGTGAGCTAATCGCTCCGGGCAGGACGGGTGGACGACGGGGCTGTCGCGTGCGCGGCGGCCCCGTCTCGTGTTCGCCGGCGTCGTGCAGACGGAGGGTTTTACGGCGTCGCCCCGCGCGCGGGCCCTCGCCCCCGGCCCCTCTCCCGCAAACCGCGCGGGTGAGGGGTGGCGCGACCCACACGCACCGTCTGTCGTTTCGCGGGGAGCGCCGCGCCCGACCGTCCTGTCTACCAGGCCCAGCGCGCGACCGGGGAATCTGTCCCTGGATCTCTCGCGGCTGGATGGGCGTGCGGGGATCCCGCTGGTGCGAGTGCCATCCTCGCGTACATCGTGCGGCAGGCGCACGGCCTGCGGGCTGACAGGCGGGAGCCGCGCCCTTATCATCAATCGATTCGGACAACCCGCGTTTCGGCCAGCGGCAACTCCCACGGGGAAACGGACGATGCACGCGCTTGTGGAAGGTCGAGTCACTGTAGACCCGGCGGAGGTCGGTGAGTTCTGCCGTCGCAACCACATACGGAAGCTCTCGTTCTTCGGGTCCGTGCTGAGGGATGATTTCAGCCCAGAGAGTGACATCGACCTCCTGGTGGAATTCGATCCCGATCACATCCCCGGCTACTTCGGGCTTTCGGCGATGGAGCAAGAGCTGTCGGGGCTGATGGGCCGGAAGGTCGACCTGCGCACGCCCGGCGAGATCAGCGACTATTACCTGGACCGCGTGCTCGCCTCCTCTCAGGTGTGGCATGAGTCGCCCTGACGACGCCGCCCGCGTTCAGCACATGCTGCAGGCGGCGCAAAACGCGCTGCGGCTGGCGCAGGGGCGGACGCGGGCAGATCTCGACTCCGACATGATGCTCGGCCTCTCGCTGTGGAAGCTGCTGGAGATCATCGGCGAGGCGGCCGGCCGCGTATCCCCCGAGCTTCGGGGCCGACATCCGCACATTCCCTGGCAGCTCGCGGCCGACACGCGCAACCGCCTGACGCATGGCTACGACAAGGTCGATTATGCGGTGATCTGGTCCACGGTTGCCCATGACCTGCCGTCGCTCGTGATCGACCTGGAAGCCGTGCTGGCGAGCCTCGAAAATCCCGGAAAGAGCTAGATGCCCATCGCCACGATCAACCCCGCGACCGGTGAGACGCTGCAGACCTTCGAGCCGCTGACGGCGACGGAGGTGGATGCGAAGCTGCAGCGCGCGGCGGACGCCTTCGCGCGGCACCGCGGAACCCCGCTGGCGGAGCGCGCGGAGAAGATGCGGCGCGCGGGCGAGATCCTGGACGCCGACCGCGACCGGCTGGCGCGGCTGATGACCACGGAGATGGGAAAGACGCTGGCCGCGGCGCGGGCGGAGGCGGAGAAGTGCGCCTGGGTGTGCCGCCACTACGCAGAGCACGCCGCGGCCATGCTGGCGCCGCGGACGGTGGACGTGGGCGGCACCGCGCGCGGCGAGGTGCACTTTCTCCCGCTGGGCGCCGTGCTGGCGGTGATGCCGTGGAACTTTCCCTTCTGGCAGGTATTCCGCTTCGCCGCGCCGGGGCTGATGGCGGGGAACGTGGGGCTGCTGAAGCACGCCTCCAACGTGCCGCAGTGCGCGCTGGCCATCGAGGACGTGTTTCGCCGCGCGGGGTTCGAGGAGGGGGTGTTCCAGACGCTGCTCGTGGGCTCGGACGCCGTCGCGGGGATGCTGGACGACGAGCGCGTGGCCGCGGCCACGCTCACCGGCAGCACGCCGGCGGGGCAGAGCGTGGCGGAGCGCGCCGGGCGCAACCTCAAGAAGACGGTGCTGGAGCTGGGCGGCAGCGACCCCTTCATCGTCATGCCCAGCGCGGACCTCGCGGCGGCGGCAGCGACGGCGGCAAAGGCGCGCTGCATCAACAACGGCCAGAGCTGCATCGCGGCCAAGCGCTTCATCGTGCACCAGGACGCGGCCGACGAGTTCGAGCGGCGGTTCGTGGCGGCCATGGAGGCGCTGCGGGTGGGCGACCCCATGGCCGACGGCACCGACGTGGGCCCGCTGGCCACCGCCGCCATCCGCGACGAGGTGGACGAGCAGGTGCGCACCTCCGTGGCCGCCGGCGCGCGCCTGCTGACGGGCGGCGCAAAGGTGGAGGGCCCGGGCTTCTACTATCCCCCCACGATCCTGACGGACATCCCGGAGGACGCGCCCGCGTACCGCGAAGAGGTGTTCGGCCCCGTGGCGTCCCTCTTTCGCGTCGCGGACGCCGGTGAGGCGATCGCGCTGGCCAACGACTCGCAGTTCGGCCTGGGAAGCAGCGTGTGGACGCGCGACGCGGACGAGCGGCGCCGCTTCGTCGCCGAGATCGAGGCGGGGATGACGTACGTCAACGCCATGGTCGCCAGCGACCCGCGCCTTCCCTTCGGCGGGGTGAAGCAGTCCGGCTACGGCCGCGAGCTGGGCACGTTCGGCATCCACGAGTTCGTCAACATCAAGTCCGTGTGGATCGAGGAGCACGCCCCCGCCGATCTGCCCGACGCGGAGTGATCCGGGTCCGGCAAAAGACAATGGGCTCACCCAGAGGGAACAGAGGGAACAGAGAACGCCTTTCGCCGCATTCCTCTGTTCCCTCCGTTCCCTCTGGGTGAGACAAAAACGGCCCCGGCGAGATGCCGGGGCCGTTTCTCATCAACCGAACCGCAGTCAGCTCAGTACGAGCCGCCTTCGCGGTAGCCGTGGGCGACCACCTCGTTGGTCCGGCGGGCGTTCACCTGCATGTAGCGCTGGCCGCGGGCGCGGGTGAAAAAGACGTAGAACTCGTCGCGCCCGTCGTTGATGGAGAAGTACCGCGTCCCCGGCTGCGCGTCGCGGCGCGGGGTGAACGGCACCAGCTGCCCGCGCAGCGTGCGGCCGTTCTTGCGCCAGGTGTAGGCGCCGCTCTCGTCGATGCTCAGAATGCCCATCGACGCGTTGGCCGACACGCTGCTCCAGTCGTCGCCCTGCACGCGCACGCTGGGAACCGTCAGCCCCCAGCGGCCCACCAGGCGGCTATCCAGCACGCCTTCGTCGTCCTCTTCCTCCTCGTCGTCGTACTCGCCGGGGCGGGGGCGGGGGTCGCCGCCGCCCAGGCTGCTCTCCACCTCCAGCGTGTACTCGCCCGTCTCGGGGAGCAGCGAGTTGACCCGGATCACGTACTCGCCGGCGGTGGGCAGCGTGACGTCCACGCGCGAGTCGTGGCCGCCCCCGCTGTCGTCGTCGCGCGCGACCACGTTGCCGATGCCGTGGCGCCCGCCGCGCGTGCCGATCACCAGGTACGCGTCGAAGTCCTGGGAGCGCAGCGTGAGGGTCAGCCGCTCGCCCCGGCGCGCCTGGTACGTGTACAGGTGAAAGGCGGCGCCGTTGTCCAGCTTGGGGTCCGACGTGGAAAGCCGGCCGCGCACGCGGTCGCCCGCCGCCAGCGGCCCGCCGCCGCGGGAGTCGTAGTCGGTGCCGGGGTTGCCGTACACCGGGTCGATGGGGTCGCTCTCGAACTCGTCCACGTCATCGGCCACGCGGCCGCCGACCAGGGTGAGCGTGTACGGGCCGGTGCTCTGGCGCAGCGAGCTGGCGCGGATCACGTACGTGCCGTCCTCCGGCAGCCGCACCTGCACGCGGGAGTTGGTGCCGTTGCCGCCGTCGTCGTCGCGCGCGATCTCCTGAAAGTTGCCGCGGCGCAGCGTGCCCAGGTACAGGTACGTGTCGAACCGGCCGGACTCCATGGTGACGACCACCGTCTCGCCGCGGCGGCCGGCGAACGCCCACTCGTCGTAGTAGCTGCCGTCGCGCGTCTGCGGGTCGCCGCTGCTCAGGGAGCCCTGCGTGAGCTCGCCGGGGTCGATGGGGCGCTGCGCGGCGGCGGAGCCGGCGGTGAGCGCCACCATGGCCAGGGGCAGAAGGAACTTCTTCATCTGTGGATCAGGATGGGGATGGTTTGATCGGGACGATCCGGGGGTGATGCGGAAGTTTGCAGCACGGCGGGTTATCCGCAATATCCTCGTGTCGAACGGGGGCGGCGTACGGCGCCGCCGCGGCACGGGTTTCGTCGCGCATCCTGCGACACCGGTCCGCTCCCTTCGATCGCGCCGGGACCGCCTCGCTCGCGGACACCCGGGCACGTCCATCCACCGGACCGTTCCCCGGGCCCCTTCCGCGCGTCCCGCGGCGTGTGCACGCCGCGTCGTCGTTGTGCTGGCGCGTGCACGGCCGCACTTTGCGGGGTGAGCCGGGTCCTCGCCGCATTCATCCCACCGATGCACCTTTCCACCGCCCTGGTGCTCCTGCTCCCCTACGCCCTTTCCACCGCCATCTCGGCGGCGGTCGCGGCGTACTGCTGGCGGCGCCGCGCGCACCCCGGCGTAGCCGCGTTCGCCGTGCTGGCGGCCGCGGAGGCGTGCTGGACGCTGGGCCTCATCTTCGAAGTCACTGCTCCGGGGCTGCGGGCCAAGCTCTTCTGGGACAACCTGCAGTACCTGCCGATGGCCGTGCTACCCGCCGCGCTCCTGGCCTTTGCGAACGGCTTCAGCGGGCGCTCCGTGCGGCACCCGCTGCGCCTGTACGGCGCGCTGACGCTGCCGCTGCTGGTGGTCACGGTGCTGGCCTTCACGGACCCGCTGCACGGGCTGGTGCGCGCCGGCACGCAGCCGGTCACCGCGCCGTACACCCAGCTGGTGTACGGATTTACCTGGGTGGACGTCGCCGCCGCGATCTACATCTACCTCGTTCAGGGGGCGGCGTTCGCGGTGCTCGCGGCCGGGTGGATGCGCACCCACCCGCTGTACCGCACCCAGATGAACGTGGTGATGGCGGGCGTCCTGATCCCGACGCTGGGCTCCATCCTCACGCTCACCGTGCTGGCCGACAGCCCCAACCGCGACCTATCGCCCTGGACCTTTGCCCTGGGCAACCTGGTGATCGCGTGGGGACTGTTCCGGCGCCGGCTGTTCGACGTGGTGCCGGTGGCGCGGCACGCGGTGGTGGAGAGCCTTTCGGACGCGGTGTACGTGCTGGATGCGGACGGGCGCGTGGTGGACCTGAACCCCGCCGCGCGCCGCGCCGGAATGCGGGCCGACGGCGCGCTGGGGCGCCCGGCCGGCGAGGTGCTGCCGCTGCCCGCGGAGGTGGTGGCGCGGCTGCACGAGAACGGCGGCGCCGGCGTGGAGGTGGCCACGGGCGGCCCGGACGGCGGACCCGTGCACCTGGGCGTGCACCCCCTGCACGGTCCGCACGGCGAGCCCTGGGGGAGCGTGGTGGTGCTGCGCGACATCGCCGACGCCAAGCGGGCCGAAGCGGAGCTGCGCGGCAGCCGCGACCGGCTGGAGGCCGTGGTGGGCGAGCGGACGGCCGCGCTCGTCTCCGCCAACGATGCGCTCCGCGCCAGCGAGGAAAGCCTGCGCCAGATCGCGGAGAACAGCAGCGAGGTGTTCTGGCTGATGGAGCGGGACGGGCGCCTGGCGTACCTGAGCCCGGGATTTCAGCAGATGTGGGGGATGCCGCCAGGGGAGGTCCCGGACGCCGCCACCGCGCTCCGCTCGGTGTCGCCCGAGCACCGGGCGGCCGTCCAGGCCATGCTGGAGGAGGGCCAGGTTCGCCACGCCGAGGCCACCTACCGCCTCGTCCACCCGGACGGCTCGGAGCGCTGGCTGAGCACGCGCGCGGTGCCCGTTCGCGACGCGCGGGGCGTAGCCTACCGGGTGGCCGGCGTCACGGAGGACGTGACGGAGCGCAAGCGGATGGAGGACCAGCTCCTGCACGACGCCTTTCACGACGCGCTCACGGGCCTCCCCAACCGCGCCCTCTTTCAGGACCGCCTGCGGCACTCGCTGGAGCTGTACCGGCGGCACCCGGACCGCGGCTTCGCGGTGATGGTGCTGGACCTGGACCGCTTCAAGCTGGTCAACGACAGCTTTGGCCACCTGTCCGGCGACCGCCTGCTGGCAGACGTGGCCGACCGGCTGCGGGCCCTCATGCGCGACGGCGACACGGTGGCGCGCTTTGGCGGGGACGAGTTCGCGCTCCTGCTGGAGGACGTGGCCCACGCGGGCGGCGCGCTGCGCGAGGCGGAGCGCATCCAGGCGGGGCTCGCGGAGCCGTTCGCGCTGCAGGGGCACGAGGTGTTCGTCTCGCCCAGCATCGGCATCGCGCTCCGCGCGCCGGAGGCGGAGGGGCCCGAGGAGCTGGTGCGCAGGGCCGACACCGCCATGTACCGCGCCAAGGAGCTGGGCGGCGCCCGGTGCGAGGTGTTCGACCGGGCCATGCACGCCCGCGCCCTCGCCCGGCTGCGGCTGGAGGCGGAGCTGCGCCGGGCCCTGGAGCGCGGCGAGCTGGAGGCCGCCTACCAGCCGATCGTGGCTCTTCCCGGCGGGACGGTGGCCGGCTTCGAGGCGCTGGTGCGGTGGCGCCACCCCCGGCGGGGGCTGCTGGCGCCCGGCGCGTTCCTGGAGGTGGCGGAGGAGACGGGGCTGATCGTGGCCATCGACCGCTGGATGCTGCGCGCGGCGTGCACCCGGCTGCGCGACTGGCGCGACCGCTATCCGGACCGCGGCCTGCGCGTCACGGTGAACCTGTCCGGCAACCAGCTCGCGCACGGCGGGCTGCTGGAGTTCCTGGAGCAGACGCTGGCCGAGACGCGGGTGGACGTGGACTGGGTGCGGCTGGAGATCACGGAGGGCGCCCTGGTGGGCCGGGCGGAGCAGACGCTGCTGGGCGAGCTGCGCGCCCGCGGCGTGCAGATGCTGATCGACGACTTCGGCACCGGCTACAGCAGCCTGGGGCACCTGCACCGCCTGCCCATCAGCGCGTTGAAGGTGGACCGCTCCTTCCTCAGCGGCGAAGAGCCCAACCTGGCCATCGTGGGCGCGGTGGTGGCGCTGGCGCACAACCTGGGGAAGGAGGTGGTGGTGGAAGGGGTGGAACGCGCCGACCAGCTCGCGCTGCTGGTGGAGATGGGCGCCGACTACGCGCAGGGCTACCTGTTCTCCCCGCCGGTGGACGCGGCGGCGGCCGAGTCCCTGATCCCGCGGCGCTACGGCGCCGCGGGGTGGGCGCCCCCCACCCCGGACTGAGCCTGGCCGGATCCCGGGGCGTCGTGCGCGGCGAAGCCTTTCCCGGCGGAGGTGCCCCGCCGCGCCCGCGTCGCGAACGCCATCGGCCGCCAGCGGCGCCGCAACCTCTTCGCGGGCTTCCGCATCACACATCCACGCACCTACTTTTTCCGTGCAACCGGGAGCGCCGCGGCGGGTACACGCGTCTCCCGATCCACGGACCTCCATCGACCGAAACCCTGATCTGCAGGATGCATCGCACGTCGCTGATCCCGGCCATCGCACTCCTTTCCGCGCTCGCGGCGGCCTGCGGAGGCGCGGCCACGGGGAACCAGGCCGCCCGCGAGCGGGAGCTGGACCAGCTGGAAGCGCCGCCCCCATCGAAATCACCGGAGACCGCGCAGGCGAGCGCGCGCGCGCAGGACTCGCGGCGCACGGCCATCGTGGCGGCGTCGGAGCGGGTGGCGCCGGCGGTGGTGAGCGTGAACGTGCTGCGGCGCGAGCGGGTGGTGCCGCGCACGCTGTGGGAGGAGATGATGCTCCCCCCCGGCGCCGAGCGCGAGACGGCGGGGCTGGGCTCGGGCTTCATCATCACCGCCGAGGGGCTGGTGATCAGCAACGAGCACGTGGTGCGCGCCGCGACCGAAGTGGTCGTCACCCTTCCCGACGGCCGCGAGTTCGACGCCGACGTGGTGGGGAGCGACGAGGTGAACGACCTGGCGCTGCTGCGCATCCGCCTTCCCCGCGGCGAGCGCGCGCTGCCGGTGGCGCCGCTGGGCAACAGCGACGACCTGATGATCGGCGAGTGGGTGATCGCCATCGGCAACCCGTTCGGCTTTCTGCTCAGCAACCCGGAGCCGTCGGTGAGCGCGGGGGTGGTGAGCGCCATCGGCCGCAACATCCTGGGCGGCAACGGCCAGCGCAGCTACTCGCTGGACATGATCCAGACGGACGCCTCCATCAACCCCGGCAACAGCGGCGGCGCGCTGGTGAACGCGCTGGGCGAGGTGATCGGCGTGAACTCGTCCATCCTCTCCAACTCCGGCGGCAGCGAGGGGCTGGGCTTCGCCATCCCCATCAACCGCGCCCGCCGCATCGCGCTGGACCTGGCGGACGACGGGCGGTACCGGCGCGCCTGGATAGGCGCGGAGGTAGAGGCGGTGCGCACGGAGGGCCCGCGGCGGCTGGCGGAGGTGCGCATCTCCGTGGTCGCGCCCGGGTCCCCGGCGGAGCGCGCCGGGCTGCGCACCGGGATGCGCGTCACGGGCATCGGCGGGCAGCGGGTGCGCACGCCGCTGGACTGGCAGGCGGGTCTGCTGAACGCCGCGTACGGCGAGCCGCTGGAGGTGCGGGTGATGGAGAGCGGCCGCGAGCGCACCGTCCGCGTGCAGCCCGGCGACCTTCCGTCCGTGAACGCCGAGCGCATCCAGGCGCTGCGCGACTTTCAGCTGGTCACCCTGACTCCCGCCATCCGCGCCGAGCGCGGCCTGACCAACGAGCAGGGCGCGCTGATCGTGGGCCTTTCCGAAAGCGCGCGCGGCATCGGCCTGCAGGAAGGCGACCTGATCCTGCAGATCAACCGCCTGCGCATCACCAGCGCGGAGGGCGCGGCGCAGGCCCTTCAGCAGCTGAGCGGCCGGAGCGTGGTGATGTACTTCGAGCGCGGCGGGAGGATCGGGAGCACGCAGTTCGTGATCGGCGGGTGAGCGGGTGAACGGGTGAGCGGGTGAACGGGTGAACGGGTGAACGGGTGAACGGGTGAACGGGTGAACGGGTGAACGGGTGAACGGGTGAACGGGTGAACGGGTGAACGGGTGAACGGGTGAACGGGTGAACGGGTGAACGGGTGAACGGGTGAACGGGTGAA
>DASUVG010000028.1:0-23652 GCA_036379135.1 Longimicrobium sp. | reverse complement strand
CGGCGAGACGCGCGACGTCTACGTCCGCTTCGCCGCCGAGGCGCGGGCGCGCACCGGCGACCTGGAGCAGATCCCGCTCGTCATCCCGGGGCCGCAGGGAGGGCCCGCGTCCTCCCTTCCGCTGGGGCAGGTGGCCAGCGTCCGGCGCGAGCTGGGGCCGGCGCAGATCGACCACCTGGACCGCGACCGCGTGATCAACGTGGAGGCCAACACCGAGGGCGTCCCGCTCTCCGAGGTGGTCGGCGGGATCACCCAGCGGATCTCGGGGCTCTCCCTCCCGGCCGGCTACGTGATCACCCAGGGCGGCGAGACCGAGGACCAGACGGAGGTGTTCGGCCGCATCCTCTTCGCGCTGGGCGTGGCGGTGATGCTGATGTACCTGATCCTGGTGGTGCAGTTCGGCTCCTTCCTGGACCCGCTGGCGATCCTGCTCTCGCTGCCGCTGTCGCTGATCGGCGTGGTGCTGGGGCTGTGGCTGGCGGGAAGCACGCTGAACCTGATGAGCATGATCGGCATCATCATGCTGATGGGGATCGTGGCCAAGAACGCCATCCTGCTGATCGACTTCGCCAAGTGGGCCAAGGAGGGCGGCAAGAGCACCCGCGAGGCGCTGATCGAGGCGGGCGCCATCCGGCTGCGCCCCATCCTGATGACGACGTTCGCGCTGATCGCGGGGATGCTCCCCGTGGCGCTGGGCCGCGGGGAAGGGTCGCAGTTCCGCGCGCCGATGGGCATCGCCATCATCGGCGGCGTGGCGACCAGCACGCTGCTCACGCTGCTGGTGATCCCCACCGTGTGGGAGCTGCTGGACGACATGCGCGAGGGCTTCCTGGCCCGCTTTCGCCGCGTGACGCACAGCGACGGCGGGCATGGCGGCGGCGGACACGGCGGGGGCCAGGGCGGTCATGGCGCGGACCGGGACGTGACGGTGCCGCACGAGCCGCGCATCCGGCGCGAGCCGGAGCCGGAGCCCGCGCTGCGGATGGACCCGGGGCAGAACCCGTCGCCGGGGCTGGCGTAGCGGGACCCCCGCGCCCCCTCCGCTCGCTCAGGCTCGCACCTCCCCCAAAAAACCCTGGGGGAGGTTGGGGTAAGGCAGGGATCTCAGTGGTACCAGGTGGTGTGGTGCGGGATGGTGGGCGCCCCCCTCCCCGGCCCTCCCCCACAAACTGCGTGGGGGAGGGAGGACGCGGAACCAAGCTGCCGGAGCGCGATCGAATTTCCCCCCCTCTCCCGCGCAGCGGGGGAGGGGGCCGGGGGGGCCCTCGCGGACGCGGCTCGGATTCGTTCGCCGAGCCTCTGACCTCTCGGCATCCCCAACCTCCCCCAGGGTTTTTTGGGGGAGGTGGGCGAGGTTTACGAGTCCGGAGGGGGCGTGCGGGCGCGGCCCGATGCCCGTCGTCGAGCCCTAAACCCGCCTCCTGGCAGGACGTAGAACGGAGTTGACGGACCGGTGTATGAGCGCGCCCGCACCCGCAGGTGCGGCGCGCGACCGGACCGGGGAACCGGGCCGGCGCTTTTCTACTTTGGGATGGTGATGCAGACCACGCGCGAGCCGGCGTCCATTGCCGGCGCCGAGACCGCAGCCGAGAAATACCTCCCCGCGCCCCGGCCAGCGGCGTGGCCGGAGCGCCGCCTGGCCATCCTGGGCCGCGGCGCCGAGCGCTTTTTCGAGCACGCCGGCGGGATGGCCACGCTGCTGTGGCGCACCATCGCGTACCTGTTCACCGGCCGCATCGCCTGGCGCGAGGTGGTGAACCAGATCTACTGGATGGGGGTGGGCTCCATCCCCATCGTCCTGGTGACGGGGA
The DNA here is from genome assembly GCA_036379135.1 of Longimicrobium sp. Lineage (GTDB taxonomy): Bacteria > Gemmatimonadota > Gemmatimonadetes > Longimicrobiales > Longimicrobiaceae > Longimicrobium. The sequence continues at coordinate 21,841 of DASUVG010000028.1, read as the reverse complement.
CGCTGGCGGGGATCGTGACCTCGCAGCAGGGCGGCTACCAGTTCACCAGCGGCGTTCCCCTGTACATTCTGGGAAGCGTCGTCACCTCGAGCATCGTCCTGGAGCTGGGGCCGGTGATGACGGCGGTGGTGCTGATCGGCCGGGTGGGCGCGCGCATCACGGCCGAGCTGGGGACCATGAAGGTGTCGGAGCAGATCGACGCCCTGGAGTCGCTGGGCCGCGACCCGGTGCGCACGCTGGTGGCGCCGCGCATCATCGCCGGGGTGATCGCCGTGCCGCTGCTGGCGGGGATGGCCGACGCGGTGGGGGTGTTCGCCGGGATGATCGCGGCGCAGGCCACGGCGGGGCTGGGCTATCGCTCGTTCCTGTACGGCGCGCAGCTGTTCTGGCACAACTGGGACATGTTCTACTCGCTGTCCAAGGCGGTCTCGTTCGGGCTGGTGATCCCGCTGGTGGCCAGCCACATGGGGCTGGCCACGCGCGGCGGCGCGGAGGGCGTGGGGCGCTACACCACGTCCGCGGTGGTGACCATGACGCTGGCGGTGCTCATCCTGGACGCGCTCTTCCCTCCCCTGCTGCTGAACTGAGGAGGCGGGGATGAGCGGCGAGCCCATGGTGGAGTACCGGGACGTCTACAAGGCGTTCGACCATCCCGTCCTGGCGGGGGTGGATCTTTCCATCGGCCGGGGGGAGACGATCTCCGTGGTCGGCCACTCGGGGACGGGCAAGAGCGTCCTGCTCAAGACCACCATCGGGCTGATCCACCCCGACGCGGGGGACGTGGTGGTGGACGGCGACTCGGTGGCGCGGGCGAACCGGCGGACGCTGGCGCGCATTCGCCGCAAGGTGGGATACGTGTTTCAGAACGCCGCGCTCTTCGACAGCATGTCGGTGTTCGAGAACGTGGCGCAGGGGCTTTCGGACGAGGAGCAGCGCGAGCTGGGCGACCGGCGGCTGATGTCCGCGGTGAGCGGCGCGCTGGAGCACGTGAACCTGGACCCGGCCAAGGTGCTGGCCAAGCTCCCCTCGGAGCTGTCCGGGGGGATGCGCAAGCGGGTGGGGATCGCGCGGGCCATCGTGGGACGCCCGGAGATCCTGCTGTACGACGAGCCGGTGACGGGGCTGGACCCGGTGAACGGCACGGTGGTGCACCGGCTGATCGCCCAGCTGGCGGAGGAGATGGGGGTTACCTCCATCATCGTGACGCACGACATCGAGGGGACGCTCCCCATCTCGGACCGGGTGGCCATGCTGGACCACGGGCGCGTGCGCTTCGTGGGCACGGCCGACGAGTTCCGGGACAGCGACGACGCGCTGGTGCGCGCCTTTCTGGAGCGCGACGTTCCCGACAGCGACATGGTAGAGGCGCAATGATCCAGCGCGCAGACGGCACGGCGCCCGCGGCGCCGCGCAAACGACTTTCAACCGAGGACCTTCGGACCATGGCTCCGATCCGCCAGCCCCGCCGCGAAGTATCCGTGGGCCTGTTCGTGGTGATCGGCATCCTGGCGGTGCTGGTGGCGCTGTTCGCTCTTACGGACCCCGGCACCTTCCGCGGACGCTACCACATCTCCACGGTCGTGCAGTCCGCGGGCGGCATCCGCAAGGGCGACCCGGTGCAGCTCAAGGGCGTCAACATCGGCCGCATCCGCGACTTCACCATCACCCCCAACGGGGTGCGGATCAGCATGGAGCTGGAGTCGGAGTACCCGGTGCCGGCCGACTCGCGCATCTCCATCGTCTCCGGCGGGCTGCTGCAGAGCATGGTGGCCGAGGTGGTGCCCGGCGACAGCCCGGAGCGGGTGAAGGACGGCGCCCTGCTTCCCAGCACCGAGGCGACCACGCTCACGCAGACGGCCGCGGAGCTGGGCGAGACGGCCCAGGAGCTGGGCGCCAACGCCGACACGGTGCTGCTGCGCGCGCAGGACCTGCTCTCGCGGCAGAACATCGACGCGGTGGGGGCCAGCACGGCGCAGCTTCAGGAGCTGCTGGTGGCGCTCACCACCCTGGCCGCGGAGCAGCGGCAGCAGCTTAACGCGCTCACCGGCAGCCTTACGCGCTCGGCGCAGGGGATCGAGGGCGCGGCGACGCAGCCCGGGCTGGCGCGCGCCCTGGCCCGCACCGACAGCATGAGCCTGCGGCTGGACGCGGCCACGGCGTCGCTGCAGCAGGCCAGCACCAGCATCGCGTCGCTGGTCACGCGCATCGAGAGCGGCCAGGGCACGCTGGGCAAGCTGATGCACGACGACCAGCTGTACACCAACCTGAACAACGCCGTCAACGGCCTGAACCAGCTCACGACGGACATCCGCCAGAACCCGCGCCGGTACATCAACGTCAGCGTGTTCTGAGGGCGGGAGTGCGTCAGTGCGGTAGTGCGTGAGTGCGGAAGTACAGGTACGAGAGTACGGAGTACGAAAGTACGGGGGGCCCGCGGTGGAAGCCGCGGGCCCGTTTTGTTGACCCTCACCCCGGCCCCTCCCCAGAAAATCCGTGGGAGAGGGGCGGTTCGATGCCGTTCGAGGCGCTCCGATGCTTGCGGCGGCTACGGCTCCACGACCAGCGTTCCGCGGTGGCCGGCTTCCGCGTGGGGAAGGCAGACAAAGGCGTACCGGCCCGGCGGCAGGTCGATGCGGGTCTGCCACGATTGCCCCTCCCGGGTCAGGAAGGGGCCGTCCGGAGGGAGAAGGGCGCCGCCGGGGGAGCCGGGGATGCGGGCGAACGACACGTTGTGGATGGAGTACCCGTCCGCCATCCGGAACCTGACCACGTCCCCCCGCCGCACGCGGATCTCACCCGGCGCGAACTGGCCCGACGCGCCCTCCTGCGTCGTCCGGATCTGCACCTCGAGCGCGCGCGGGGGCTCCACCTCCACCACCTGCGTATCCCCCGGCTCCACCCTGGACGGCTCCAGCGGCGCGGGCGGATGCGGTACGGGCTGAGCGGGCGCGGGCTGCGGGATGGGGCACGGGGCGCAGGCGGTGACGGCCAGCACGAGCCCCGCGACGGCCGAGAGACGGAGGATCCGCGCGCGGGTCATTGCGCGGGCTGCGAGTAGATCACCCCGTTCTTCATCACGAACACGGGACGTTCCAGGGCGCGGATGTCGCGCGTGGGGTCGCCGGGGACGGCGACGATGTCGGCCAGCAGGCCGGCGCGCAGCGCGCCGATGCGGTTGTCCCACCCCATCAGCCTGGCCGCGTTGCTGGTGCCGGCGACGATGGCCTCCATGGGCGTCATCCCGCCCCACTCCACCATCAGCGCGAACTCCTGCCCGTTGGCGCCGTGCGCGCCCACGCCCGCGTCCGTCCCCAGCGCGACGGGCACCCCCGCGCGCCGCGCGATGCGGGTCGCGTTGCGCATGGCGGCGGCCGCCTGCCGTGCCTTTTCCGCGCGCAGGCCGGTCAGCCGTCCGCTCTCCGCGGCCTGCTCCACGGCGCGGCCGGCCATCAGGGTGGGGACCAGGAAGGTGCCGCGGGCCGCCATCAGCCGCGCCCCCTCCTCGTCCAGGAACGAGCCGTGCTCGATGGAGGCGACGCCCGCGCGCACCGCCACCTTGATCCCCTCGGCGCCGTGCGCGTGCGCGGCTACCCGCCGCTCCAGCACGCGCGCCTCCTCCACCAGCGCGCCCATCTCCTCCGCGGAGTACTGCAGCACGCCTACCGCGTCACCCTCGGAGAGCACGCCGCCCGTCGCGCAGGTCTTGATCACGTCCGCGCCGTACTTGGCCTGGTAGCGCACGGCCGCGCGGATCTGGTCCGGCCCGTCGGCGATCCCCTGCCGGTAGTCGCCGTCGAACAGACCGGGACGGAAGCCGTTCTCGTCGCAGTGGCCGCCCGTGGTGCCGATGCTGTTGCCCGCCGTCTGGATGCGCGGGCCGGCCACGTAGCCCTGGTCGATGGCCTGCCGCAGCGCCACGTCGTCGAAGTTGGGCGAGCCCAGGTTGCGGATGGTGGTGAACCCGGCCATCAGCGTGGCGCGCGCGTTGGCCGTCGCCAGGATGGGGGCGAAGCCGGGATAGTCGCGCACGGCGGCCTCGTCGCTCCCCGGATCACCCAGCGCGCGCCCGACGATGTGCGTGTGCGTGTCGATGAAGCCCGGCAGCAGCGTGGCGTCGCCCAGGTCGATGACGCGGGCGCCCGCCGGCACCGGCACGCTCGCCTCGCCCCCCGCTGCCACGATGCGGTCATCCGTCACCACCACCACCCCGTTCTGCACCACCGCGGCGCCGGTGCCGTCGATGAGGCGCGCGGCGCGCAGCACCACGGTGCCGGTGCCGCGCGTGGGGAGCGTGGGCTGCGCGGCGACCGGGGCGGCCAGGACCAGCAGCGCGGCGGCGGTGCCCGCGCGGAGCGACGTGCGGATCATGCGGGGTTTCTCGGCGTGGGGTGGATCGGGACTCGTGGGGATCTGCGGTAATGTGATGCGAATGGTCGCGGCACGCCAGCAGCGATAAAAAGTCTTTTGCCCATAAAAAAGCATTACTAGGATGTCCGGGTGAATGAAGCGAGAAAGACAGCTCGGACAAATGGATTGTAGTGTAACTGATTGTATCAAGCACACTTGCGAAAAAAATATTGGCTCGCTCTGAGGGATGTATTATAAATAGAGCAGTGTGACACTCTCCTCCGGCACCGCTTCGGACCTGACAATGCCGCGACGCACGTCTGACACCGTGGAAAGCCTGCTAGATGCGCACGGGCCGATGCTCGGCTCTGACCTGCTTCAACTCCTCAGGGTAGAAGAACGCCTACAACCCGATGCTGCTAGAAAGCGATTGGAGCGCGTGCGCCCTCCGATTACTCGGCTGGAGCACGTGATCTTTCCACGGAACGAGCGATTCTACTATCTCAGTGGTCAAGAAGACACGGAGCAGTTCTGGGAAGGCCTGTTCCAAGCTATGCGGAAGACCGGTTCTGTATACGGACACACCATCCATGCTATGATCGCTCGTGGAGGTTTGATTCCTCGAGAGATGTTCGATGTAATCAGTAGTAGTCCGGTGGATTCAGCGTATGCTGGGCGGCGCCTAACCTCGGAGGACATACTGCAAAGGCTCCTGAATGTGGGATTCGTGTTCCAAGGCACCGGGCTTGATGGGCGAGATATTGTTGGGCTCTCTCGCCGTGTACCATTCAACGCGCTTCACTCAAATGCGATCCGCGCCAGACTACTTGCCGAAGACATCTTCCTCATGGCTCTACGCGACTGGGTGAGAAAGAACGGCTTAGCTAGCTACGACCGGATTGTCATTCGGGGTGATAATCCAAGGCCGGAAGTAGGTGGGTATAGATGGGATCTTGCCGGACCTTCATACATAACCCCTATGCCGGCCGTTCGCGACGGCCGGGTCTTACCCGGATTCGTAGTAGCAGATGTCCTCCTTAAACACGGCGTTGCGAAAGAGCAGGTCGGATATTTCCTGCATAAGGTCTCTAATATTTCCAATCGTCAAGGAACGCGGCCAATTTTCCCGATCCTAGTTGCCCAAAGCTTTACTGAGGAAGCCCTACGGTTCGGGCGCGAGAATTTCATACTGGTCACAACACCCGCGAATCTTTTAGGAGAAGAGATTGCCGCTGCCCTTGAAAGCCTGATTCGCACACTTGAGAACGCTGCTGTGGCGGCTACTGAAAACCCGGAAATACTCGAAATCCTGTTTTCACAGTTGGGCCGGATTGAGGGTGCTGCAAACCGACTGCGCGGAGCTATGTTCGAGATGATTGTCGGCCATTGCGTCCGTTTGCGCGAGGGAAATTCGACATTGATTGGAATGGAAGTCTTGGACCCGATTTCAGGTGGTCGGGTCGAGATCGACGTCCTGCGTATAAAAGAGAACCAAGAAGTCTGTGCTTACGAGTGTAAAGGATATGGACCACAACGTGAGGTGACCGCCGATGAAATTCGCAAATGGCTCGAAATCCAGATACCAAGAATCCGCGGCTATCTTCTAGGGCAAGATCTATTTCGGAACGTGCGGCTACAGTTTGCTTTTTGGACCTCAAGTAGGTTCTCGCCCGACGCTCTAGCGCTACTTGAGCAAGCCGGACAGGCGCGGCGCTATGATCTAATGTACAAGGACGGGCAGGAGGTTCTAGAGTACACCCGAGAGCTTCGCGACCAGCATATGCAGCACGTATTAGAGCAGTTCTACCTGCATCCCCCGGACGCTACTGCACTCCGTAGAGCAGCGAATCGCCATTGATTCACTATTTTCAACTGCTCTATACGTGAGCCCGTGAAGCCGATGCCTGATAGTACGCCGTGCTTCCGATGCGGGAGGGGCGGACGGCCAGCAGCCGCGCATCCACCAGCCCCGCGTCTCGCAGCGAGGCGAGGACGCGGTCTTCCGCGTTGTCCTTCAGGTGCCGGTCTGCGTGGATGAGGTGGCCCAGAAAGCCGCGCTTGACGGAGCCGCCGGGAGCGAAGTCGACCATGTGGAAGCGGCCGCCCGGCTTGAGCACCCGCCGCACCTCGCGCAGCGTCTTTGCCTTCACCTCGCGCGACAGGTGGTGGTACATGAAGGACGACAGCACGCGGTCGAAGGAGGCATCGGGGTAGGGGAGCGCGTCCGCGAATCCTTCGTCCAGCTGGATGGCGACGCCCGCGCGCCCCGCCTTGCGCCGCGCGATCGCCAGCGCGGCCGGATCCGGATCCAGCCCAACGACCTCCGCGCCCGGCTGCGCTTTCTTGACGAGCAGGAGCAGGCTCCCCGTCCCGCAGCCGATCTCCAGCACGCGGTCTCCCTCGCGGCAGGCCGCCTGCTCCACGAACAGCGCCCGCGCCGCGTCCGCGCCCAGCAGCTTCGCCATCAAATCGTAAAACGGCAGGCGCCAGTGCTTTCCCGCCGCGGGCACGTAGGACCTGCCGGTGGAATCGGCCATGGGAGCTTTCGATGGGGAGGGGAGCAGAACCGCGGACATCCTTATCTATCTCAATCCACCCCCCACATCAACCAGAATCTTTCCGTGGAGCCAGATGGAGGCACGAGAAAACTCCGCTAACTCCGTTGACTCCGTGTGAGGCCCAATCCGTAGAAGCCAGCCCGAACGACAAAGCGGGAGCGGACGCCCCGATCCACTCCCACACTAACGCACTAACGCACCTAACGCACTCCCGCACTAACGCACTAACGCACTCCCGCACTCCCGCACTTCCCTATGCCACGGCCGCCTGCTTCTCCTCGCGGGCCGGCGGCGCGAGCAGGTGGTCCAGGGGGACGTGCTCCTCGCGCATCCCCAGGCGGCGCGGCTCGGCGATCCACGTGGCCACGCGCTGGATGAAGCGCCACACGCCGCCGCCCGTGGGCCGCTGGTAGCCGGCGTCGGACGGGTCAGTGCCCATGCGCGAGAACACCTGCGTAAGCCACTCCGGCCCGTGCCCGCCCACCTCCAGCTCAGGCAGCCAGCACTCCAGCTCGCCGTTGGGCACCAGGAACACGCCGTACTCCGCCAGCGCCGCCAGCAGCGTGTCGGCCAGCGCGCGCGCCTCGCCGCTCAGGCGAAGGATGCCGCCGTCCTTGTAGTCGGCGTTGTTGATCTGCTGGTGCAGCCGGCGGCGCTGCTCTTCCCACGGGTCCCAGAACACCTCGGGGACGAACGCCGAGCGCAGCAGGTCGCGAAAGTCCTCGCGCCCCTTGAGCAGGTCCAGGTCCAGGATGGCCGCCGCGGGAAGCCCCATCTCGCGCAGCGGGCGGATAATGCGCCGCACCGTCTGCTTGTTCTGCGCGTTGAGAAAGACCACGCCGTCCGCGCCGCCGGCCCTGTGCGCCAGCAGCCGCTCGTTGACCTCGGCGTAGAACACGCGGTCCGCGTCCGCCTCGCAGACGACCGCGCCTTCGTGGAAGAGCGCGCCCAGCACGCCCGTAGAGCGCAGCAGCGGGTCGCGCATCATCGTCGACAGCTTGTGGGCGGAAAGCAGCCGCGCGCCCGGCACGTTCTTTCGCCACGTCAGCCGGACGATGTTCACCGCCTGGCCGCTGGTGATGCACCCCATCACGAAGTCGGGCGAGTGCGTGGCCGCCAGCACGTTGGCGCCGCGTTCCGCCGCCAGCTGCGTCAGCCGCTTGCCCAGCTTGCGGATGAGGGGCGGATGCAGGAAAGCCTCGGGCTCGTCCACCAGCATGATGCGGTAGTCGTCGCTCAGCAGCGCGGCCGTCAGCCCCGTGAAGGCGCGGATGCCGTCGCTCATCTGGTCGATGTCGCTGGCGCGGCCGTGAAAGGCGCGCGAGCGGTCGGTGATGGACTGCTCCTCGTCGTCGTCCATGGGCGCCCGCTCCGACATCCGCACGCGCAGGTGCGTCCCCTCGGTGGGGTCGATGACGAAGTACAGGCCAAAGGCGTCGTGCGTGATCTCGCGGATGCGCTCGCGGGCCTCGTCGTCGCGGAAGAGCGCGCCCAGATGGTTTGTTGGGAGCGCCTCGGGGTCGTCCGCGGCCTGCGGATGCATCAGCGACAGCCGCGTCTGCCCGTCAAGCCGCAGGGTAAAGAGCGCCAGGAAGTCGCGGCAGAGCCGGTCCAGGTCCTCGTCCGACGGGTTGTCGGAGTACGCGAGGGTCTGAAGGAGCGCGTGCAGATCCACCACCTGCTCCACGACGGGCTCGGCGACGTCCGTCGCACGCCGCCGCCAGTATTCGCCGAAGTGGCGCAGGCGCAGCACGCGCACGCTGCCCTCCTTCTCGCCGTCGCCGACGGCGCGGGAGAGCACCATGTCCTCCACCTCCTCGTCCGGCGGCAGCAGCAGCTCCAGCCGCCGCACGATGTGCCGCAGCGAGTCGCCGCCGGTCTCGATGAAGTCTTCGATCTCCCGGAGCGCCAGGCTCTTGCCCGAGTTGTTGGGCCCCACGAACACGGTCATGGGGCCGGGCGTAAACCGTAGCGGCGTGTCGTCTTCATCCGCGCCGAAGCGCAGCGCTACCGTCTTGAGCATTGCGTCGCGGTCGTCCGGCCGCCCCGCGGCGCCTGCCGCCGGGCCCGGCCGTCGTGTGCCGTGTATCCTGGAAAAGCCCCGTGAGCCGGTGCTTTTGCTCAACCTCAGAGCGAGAACTGCGCCAGATGGGAGACATCCCCGCTACGTGCTGAAACGCGGCGGATTTGTACCCAATCGATAGGAGAAGTAGCCAGGGAAACGAAATTTTATTTGACTGTCGCTCTTTATAAGCATTAACGTAATGCGGAGGCCGTGGCAAACAGGATGAGAAGGAGCGTCTGATGAGCGGACATGCACGTAGCGCAATTGTGCGAGTATTCATGTTCGTCGCCTGTGTTGCTCTCCTGTACGGCTGTGAACACTCGCAAGAAGATCTGATGACCACACCCGAGATGCAGCCGCTACAACTTCAAGTACCCGAGGCCGACTATCGCATCGCTGCAGAAGACCGGGCCAGGATTGTCCCCGATGTCGACGCGGACGCTCTGGAGCGCCTGCTGGGAATGGTGCGGCCCGATGTGAGGATGGAGATGCTGCGCATGTTTCAGCACCCGGCGCCCGGGGAGCGGTTCGGCTATCTGTTCGAATTTTCTGAGCCGGAATTGCAGGCGGTGCTGGAGGAGGTCTGGGCTCCTGCCTGGGAGGATGCCCCTGATGAGATATTGGAAAAAGGAGGGCTGCCTCATCCCGGTCGAGAGGTCGCCCTTCGCCGCCGGGAGGAGCGCAGAAGGCGAGGAGATGCCTTGTAGCATCCACTGACCTCTACCGATCGACCTGCCATGTCCAGATTGGCCTGTATCGCGGTTGTTACCGGCCTTTTATTATACTCGGTCTCCGCATCCGCACAGAGGGACGTAAGCTGTCCCACCACGTTGCGGCCCCGGTTCGACAACTACCAGCCTATCGTTTTCCAGGGCCAGGAGTTCGAGACGTACTGGCAGAATACCGCAGGCGGGCCCATGGGAGGCCCGAGTTACGCCTGGTTCTCCGCCACGCCGAACCCTGATCCCATCTCGGTCGACGGAACCACACGGTGGCGCCGCGCTCGGGTCCTCGTCCACTGCTTCGTTACGCTGAGTTGGGGTGGCAGCCGCACCTATCATTATCATCCGATCGCGTACAACGGCACGCTGGAGCCCGTCGGCACCGCATGTGGAGGAGGGGATGACCCGCCCGATTGGGGTGGTGGAGAATACATAACCACCGACCCGGGAGGGGATGAATTTCCGCCAGAGGAAGCACCCCTCACCCGCCTCCGCCGTGACACGACAAAGGCAGGTGTGCCACCGGACACGTACATCACCGAGTGTCCCGGTGGCGGAGCGGGCGGAAACCAGGGTGGGGCCGGTAATATCACCTGCCACTGGGAGTACATGATCATTGAGATCTCCTTTGATGGGGGGAAAACGTGGTACGTGTGGTGGGAGGGGTGGGGCCAGGTCTGTGAGGAAAACGCGTCCTGAGGTGCGTTAGATCCTTTGTCACTGCGCCGAAGAGGCCCCCTTTGATGTCTCGGAGTGGGCCTTTTGGGCGCAGATCTTCACCAAACGCTTGCATGGCCTCCCACAGTCAACGAGAACTGGCCTCGCTGTCGCCCAGGCGCCGGTCCACACGAGCGCGGATAGCCATATGCCAACCACTTGGACCGCAGTCGCTTCCGGGTGTCGGAGCGGTGGCGCGCGGCGTGTACGAGCCCGAGCAGGCCGGCAACAGTCGTCCGGCCGTCCAGGGGCGCCTCCCGCCGGGCCCGGCCGTCGTGTGCCGTGTACCTTGGAAAAAGCCCTTGAGCCGGCGCTTTTGCTTACCCGACCGAGTCCGGTATCCGCCAGTACGAGACGAGCTTCAGGGGCCCGCAAGCCGCGGCCTTACGCAGGCGATTGCTTAAGTCGTTTTTCTGCAAGCACTTTCGGAGCGCATGACGTCGTGTGTTTATGTTTGGCTCATACATGGCGCTCCCGACGGGACCTTTAGTGGTTGACATCGGCCGGCGGCGCGTTAGCTTGCGATCCGGTGCGCGGTGCTCTCCGCATCGTGCTGATCCACATCCCACAACCACTCGTGCAGGGCGGCGAGGGAACACGGCGCGTGGGACGCCCCTACCACCGATCCCCCCTTGAGCACCAAGCGCGTACACGTCCTGTTCTTTACCTCACAGCTGGGAAACGGCGGCGCGGAGAAGCACCTGGTCCGCGTAGCCAACCACCTGGACCGCAGCCGCTTCCGGGTGTCGGTGGCGGTGGCGCGAGGCGGAGGCTCGTACGAGCCGGAGCTGGCCGGCGACATCGGCTTTCACGTGCTGAACGCTCCGCGGATGATCCGCGCGCGCGGGCCGCTGCGCGACCTGATGGGGCACCTTTCCCCGGACGTGGTCTGCGGGGTGATGAGCCACGCGATCGTGGTCGCCATCCTGGCGTGTGCCGGCCAGTCGCGCCGCCCGGCCATCGTGGGCAGCGTGCAGGACGCCATTCGCCTGCGCCAGGACGTGAACCGGTGGCGGCGGCTGCGCGGGCGCCTTCTGCGGGCCACGCTTCCGCACCTCTACCCCCGCGCCGACCACATCGTCACTCTCGCCCAAGGAGTGCGGCGCGACCTGCTGAAGCTGGTGCCGCAGATCGAGGGGCGGGTTTCCGTGATCCCCAACGCCGGGCTGAACGACGCCGACGCGGAGGTTGGCCCGCCCGAGTCCCGTCCCTCCGGGCCCGTGCTGGTGGCCAGCGGGCGGCTGGCGGAGCAGAAGGGCTTCTCGTACCTGCTGGACGCGCTGCGCATTCTGCGCGAGCGCATCCCGGCGACGCTCTGGCTGCTGGGCGAGGGGCCGCTGCGCGGCCAGCTGCAGGAGCAGGCGGAGCGGCTGGGCATCGCCGACGCGGTGCGGTTCCTGGGCTTTCGCGCGGACCCGCACGCGTTCGTGCGCGCGGCCGACGTGTTCGTGCTGTCGTCGATCTACGAGAGCTTCGGCAACGTGATCGTGGAGGCGATGGCCGTGGGGACGCCGGTGGTGGCGGCCAACTGCCCGTACGGACCCGCCGAGATCATCCACGACGGAGTGAACGGGGTGCTGGTGCCGCCGCGCGACCCCGCCGCGCTGGCGGACGCCGTGCAGCGCCTGCTGGACGAGCCCGCGCTCCGGGCGCGCGTGGGCGAGGCGGGGCGCGCCCGCGCGCGGGACTTTGCCGCGTCGGTCATCGCGGAGCAGTACGGCGCGCTCTTCGAGCGGGTCCACGCCGGCCGCGGAGTGCCCGCCTCCGTGTGAGAAGAAGTCTTTTCAGAATTCCGTAGGGGTTGGATGGGGCAGGTCTGCGGGAAAAACGAGACTCGATCCACGGAGCATCCCGCCCGGACACGGAAAGAGGCCCGCCCCCACACCGGGGAGCGGGCCTCGCCACATCGCCTGCCAACGTACTCTCGTACTCTCGTACTTTCGTACCTTACGTCTGGAACCCGCTCACCAGCTCCCGCATGCGCTCGGCCGCGTGCAGCAGCTCGGCGCTGCTGGCGGACATCTCCTGCGTGGCGGCACTCTGCTCCTCGGCGGCGGCGCTCACCTCCTCGGCGCTGGCGGCGTGCGACTCCGCCGTCCCCGACACCTCCGTCAGCGCGGCCTCCACGCCCTCCATGGCGGCGGCGTTGCGTGCGGCGGCCTCTTCCACCTGGTCGGCGGCCAGGCGAACGCCGTCCACGGCGGCCAGGATCTGCTCCAGCGCGCTGTCGGCGCTGCGCGACACCTCCTCCACGTCCTGCACCTTTTCCGTCCCCCGGCTCATGGTCTGCACCACGTCGCCGATGCGGGTGCGGATGCCGGACACGTTCTGCGCCACCTCGTTGGCCGCGCGGGCGGAGCCCTCGGCCAGCTTGCGCACCTCTTCGGCCACCACCGCGAAGCCGCGCCCGTGCTCGCCGGCGCGGGCCGCTTCGATGGCCGCGTTCAGCGCCAGCAGGTTGGTCTGCCGCGCGATGGCGGTGATGGTCTCCACGAAGCGGTCGATCTGGATGGACGCCTGCTCCAGCTCCGTGACCCGCGCCGCGCTGTCCGTCACCACGCCGCGGATCTCCAGCAGCCTTTGCAGCGCGGAGCCCACCTCGGCGCGGCTCTGCGCGGCGACCAGGTGGATCTGCTGCGAGAGCGAGCTCACCATCTGCGAGGAGTTGACGATCTCCGTGGAGCGGTGCCCCATCTCCTCCAGCGCCTCGCGCGTGGCCTGCAGCCCGTGCGACTGGCTTTCCGCGCCGCTGGCGATCCCCACCATCGCCGTCGCCACCTCGCCGCTGGACGCCGCGACCTCTTCGGAGATGCTGGACAGGTCCGAGGCGAAGTTGCTGATGCGCTCCGCCGTCCCCACCGTCTCACCTACGATAGTGCGCAGCTGCCCGGCCATCTGGTCGAAGGTGCCGGAGAGGGCGCTGAACTCGCGCGTCATCGCCCCGTGGCTGCCGTGGACCCCCTGGCGCAGGTCGCCGGCGCCCAGCTGCTGCGCGCTGATGGCCAGCGTGTCGAGCGGCGCCTGGATCCAGTAGCGCTGGGCGATGTAGATGAGCGCCGCCGTGGCCGCGGCCGCGAAGAGCGCCACCAGGATCAGGATGAACTCCCACTGGCGCGTCTCGCGGCCCATCTGCGCGGCGGCGGCGGAGACCTTTTCCGCCTGCGTGGCGCCGATCTCCCGGATGGCCTCTTCAAGCTGCTGCGTCTGCGGGCGGACGGCGGCCACGCGGCGCAGGGCGCCGTCGCGGTCGCCTACGTCCACCTGAGCGTGGGCCAGCGCGTACTCCACCTCGATGCGCTGGTGGGCCTGCTCCACCGCCGTGATCTTCTGCTGCTCGGCGGTGGTGAGGTCTTCCAGGTCCTTGTACTTGCGCCGCTGCTCGTGCGCGCGGCGGCCGAACTCGCCGTACTGCTGCTGGAACTGCGCGTCGGGGGTAACCAGGTAGCGCTCGCCCGCCGCGATCTGGTTGAGGATCAGCGACTCCAGCTGCGTGCCGATCTCGCTGCTGGTGCGCAGGTCCGAGAGCCGCTTTTCGGTGTCGGTGGAGATGCGGTCCAGGCTCCACACCGACACGGCGGCGCCGGCCAGCACCAGCAGCACGATGATGGCCGCGCCCGCGCGCAGCCGGTTGCGCAGGGTGTCGAACATCCCACCGCCGCCGGGCAGGCTCCACGCCGCGCTCATCGGCCGGCCTCCGGCAGCACGATGCTGCCGCCCCGGATCACTCCCAACGTGAACCGCTTGTTCACCGGATCTCCGTTCTGGTCGAATGCCACTCTCCCCGCCACCCCCTCGAAGGCCGGCGAGCCGCCCCGCTCCGCGCCCACACCCTCCAGCCAGCCCCGGATGCCGGCGGGGTCGCGGTGCCCCGCCTGGATCGCCCGCGCCAGCAGCCGCACCGCGTCGTACGCCAGCGCCGACTGCGAGTCGGGATCCTCCCTGTAGCGCGCCCGGTACCGCTGCACGAACGCGCGCGCCGAATCCGACATCTGCCCGTGAAAGAGCACGCCCACGGCGGTGCCGTCGTAGCGCCCCCCCATGGCCGCCAGCCCCTCGATGCCGTCGCCGCCCAGAAAGCGCGCGGCCAGCCCCACCTCCTGCGCCTGCGCGATGGCCCGCGCCGCGGGGTCCTGCAGCCCGGCGACGAAGACCAGGTCCACGCCGCGCGTCTTCATCCGCTGCAGGTAGGGGCGAAAGTCCTCGGTATCGTCCAGAAACGGGTCCATGGCGGCCACGCCGCCCCCCGCCGCGCGCAGGGCGCTGACGAAGTTGCGGGCCAGCCCCTGCCCGTAGTCGTCGTTCGCGTACAGCACGGCGATGCGCCGCCCCATCCCGTTGGCCGCGCGGGCCAGCGCCACGGCGTTGGCCGAGTCGCTGCTCGCCATGCGGAAGATCCACCCGCCCAGCCGGCTGATCTCCGGGCTGGTGGCGCTGGTGGCCACGGCCGGGAGCCGGCCCGTGTACTGCTGCGCGGCGGCGATGGTGGCGCCGGAGTAGACGTGCCCCACCACGGCGACCACGGCGGGGTCGCGCACCAGCGAGTCGGCCACGGCGATGGCGGCCGCCGGATCGCCCTTGTCGTCCACGATGCGCAGGGCCAGCCTGCGCCCGCCGAACAGGTTGGCGGCGTTCAGCTCCTCCACGGCCAGCTCGGCGCCCATCCGCGAGCGCACGCCGTACACGTCCGCGCCCCCCGCCCCGTCCGTCAGCGGGACCGCCAGCCCCAGCACCACGTCGCCGTCAGCGCGGCCCAGGGTGGCACAGGCCGCCGCGGCGGCCAGCGCGGATGCGCCAAGGGCCAGGACTGCGGCGCGCGCGCGGCGCGGCGGCCTGCCTGAAGAGGCGGCGAACGTCATGCGTTGACCGGGGGGCGCACTTCGTGGGGCGCAGGAACCGACGGGGAGGTGCCCAAGCTACGCGTGTGTCCAGAAGTTGTCAACGACGGCCCCACCGCGTCGCAGCTACGGGTAGCACGCCGATTCTGCTTCGCGCGTTCGTGAGGATTTGGACGATGCGGGAAGGGCAGCGCGGACCGCGGACCGGAGCGTCTCGACGCGCCGCGAGCTACGCCTGACGGGGCCCGCTCTCCCCCGGCCCCTCTCCCCCGCTGCGCGGGAGAAAGGGGAGAATTCGATCCCGTTTCGGAAAGCAGTTGCTCGCGTCTCCCTTCCGGATCGCACCGGTCGATCGGTACGCGTCACTCTCCCGCGCAGTGTGCGGGGGAGAGGCCGGGAGAGGGGGCCCACTCGGACGCAGCTCGGAATCCGCCGGACCGCGCTCCCACCCTCGTTGCCCGTCCGCCGCATCGCCGCTACGTTCCGCGCCATGCAGGGTGATTCCAACGACCATCGTACTGCGCGCACGCGCGCGGGCAGGCGCGCGTGAGCGACGCGCACGCACACGAAGACGAGCCGGACGCCAAACCCGACGCACGCCTGCTGCGCCGGCTGGTGGGCTACCTGGGGCCGTACAGGCTGCAGGTGGCGGTCTCGCTGTTCCTGCTGTTCTCGGCCGCGGCGCTGGAGCTGGCGGGCCCGTACCTGACCAAGGTAGCGCTCGACAAGGCGATCCCGGAGCGCGACGCGGGGCTGCTGGGGACGCTGGTGGCCCTCTACATGGGCTCGCTGGTGCTGGCGTTCGTGGCCGAGTACGCGCACACCCTGCTGACGGCGTGGCTGGGGCAGCGGGTGATGTTCGACCTGCGGGGCGAGATCTTCGCGCACCTGCAGCGGCTGTCGCTGCGCTACTTCGACCGCAACCCCGTGGGGCGCCTGATGACGCGGGTGACCAACGACGTGGAGCAGCTGAACGAGGCGTTCTCGTCGGGGCTGGTCACCATCTTCGGCGACGTGTTCACGCTGCTCTTCATCCTGGGGATGATGGTGCAGCTGGACTGGCGGCTGGCGCTGGTGACGTTCACCGTGCTCCCGTTCGTCGCAATCGCCACCTTCCTGTTCCGCGGCCTCATCCGCCGCGCCTACCGCGACATCCGCGTGCGGCTGGCGCGCATCAACGCGTTCACGCAGGAGCACGTCAGCGGCATTCGCGTGGTGCAGCTGTTCGGGCGCCAGGCGCCGGTGCTCGCCCGCTTCAAGCAGGTGAACGCGGACCACCTGGAGGCGCACCTGCGCTCCATCAAGTACTACGCGCTCTTCTTTCCCGTCATCGAGGTGCTGACCGCCGTCGCGCTGGCGCTCATCCTGTGGTACGGCGGGGGCGAGACGCTGCGGGGGACGATGACGGTGGGCGTGGTGGCGGCGTTCCTCCAGTACACGCGGCGCTTCTTTCGGCCGATCCAGGACCTGTCGGAGAAGTACAACATCCTGCAGGGGGCCATGGCCGCGTCCGAGCGCATCTTCGAGCTGCTGGACACGCAGCCGGAGGTGGAGGACGATCCGCACCCGCTTCACCTCCCCGCTCCCGGCCGCGGCGAGATCGAGTTCCGCGACGTCTGGTTCCGCTACGGGGACGACGACGAGTGGGTGCTCAAGGGCGTAAGCTTCGTCGCGCGGCCGGGGGAGCGGGTGGCCATCGTCGGCGCGACGGGGGCGGGAAAGAGCACCATCATCTCGCTGCTGATGCGCTTCTATGACGCCACCCGCGGCGAGATCCTGTTCGACGGCGTGCCGATCCGCCGCGTCCCCGTCCCCGAGCTGCGCAGCCGGGTGAGCCTGGTGCTGCAGGACGTCTTTCTCTTCAGCGAGGACGTGGCGTCCAACATCCGCCTGGGAGACGCGGACATCTCCGACGAGCGGGTGCGCGAGGCGGCGCGGCGGGTGGGGGCGGAGCCGTTCATCACGCGGCTTCCCGACGGGTACGCGCAGCCGCTGGGCGAGCGCGGCACCTCGCTTTCGGTGGGCGAGCGGCAGCTGGTGAGCTTTGCGCGGGCGCTGGCGTTCGACCCGCTGGTGCTGGTGCTGGACGAGGCCACCAGCTCGGTGGACTCGGAGCTGGAGGCGCACATCGAGCAGGCGCTGCTGGAGCTGATGCGCGGCCGCACCTCGCTGGTGATCGCGCACCGCCTGTCCACCGTCCAGAGCGCGGACCAGATCCTGGTGCTGCACCACGGCGAGATCCGCGAGCGCGGCACGCACGGCGAGCTGCTGCGGCGCGGCGGCCTGTACGCGCGGCTGCACGAGCTGCAGTTCGTGCGCAGCGCGGTTTCAGCCGACGCGGCGTAGGTCGGGAACGGGTGAACGGGTGAACGGGTGAACGGGTGAACGGGTGAACGGGTGAACGGGTGAGCACGGGGGAGAAGGGAGAATCCGGACCCGTTTCCGCAGGCCGTATCCGCGCCGGGCCCTTCCGAAGCGCTCCGGGCGTTCGGTGCGCGTCACCTCTCTCCCGCGCAGTTTGCGGGGGAGGGGCCGGGAGAGGGGGCCGCCCACGGACGCAGCTCGAACCTGGCGGGATCGCCGGGATCCCTCCCTCCCCTCGAACTTCCCCGACGTCTGGATCAACGCAAGTCGATCTGGCGCCGATGCATGCGTGAACTGCGACCCTGCGGGGGTGCAGGGGCCGCACCTTGATCGAATCGCATTTGTAGACCATATTTAGAAGGATCAATCCTGGAGACACATGGTGCGCCGGCTGCTGCCCCATGCGTATTCCGTCCACCTACGGCGTTCCCATTCGCGGTCCTCTCCGGCAGGCCCGCCTTTCGTTTTTCCTCTGGAGTGCAGCATCTCCCATGCGTCACGCTGTCATCGCCCTTCTGCTCGCCGCCTTTCCCGTGACGGGCATGGCCCAGGGCGCGCCCGCGGCCCCGTCCGGCGGCGACGCGCACGGCGCCACCGCCTCGATCTCCGCCGCCCGCGCCTCCGGCTCCATTCGCGTGGACGGGCGCCTGGACGACGCGGCCTGGGCCGCCGCCACGCCGGCCACCAGCTTCACGCAGCTGGACCCCGCCGAGGGGCAGCCCGTCTCCGAGCGCACCGAGGTGCGCGTGGTGTATGACGACGAGGCGCTGTACGTGGGCGTGCGCCTGCACGACTCCGCCCCCGTCACCACCCGGCTGGGCCGCCGCGACATGAGCATGGAGGCGTCGGACTGGCTCACCGTCATCCTGGACAGCTACCACGACCACCGCACCGCCTTCGGCCTGGAGATCAACCCCTCCGGCGTGCGGCGCGACCAGACCCGCAGCGAGGTGGGCGAGGACAACTCGTGGGATCCCGTTTGGGAGGGCCAGACCACCGTCGACTCCGGCGGCTGGACGGCGGAGCTGCGCATTCCCTTCAGCCAGCTGCGCTTCAACACCGCGGCCGCGCAGACGTGGGGAATCCAGGTGGAGCGGCAGATCGCCCGCAAGGGCGAGTTCGCGGTGTTCGCCTTTACCCCGCGCAACCAGGAGGGCGGCATTCCCCGCTTCGGCCACCTGGACGGGCTGGCGGACGTGCGCACGGGCAAGCGGCTGGAGATCCTGCCCTACACGGTGATGAAGGCCGAGCACGTGGAGCGGGGCGCCAACCCCTTTCGCGACGACCGCGAGTACTCGCCCTCGTTCGGCGCCGACCTCAAGTACCGGCTCACGTCCGACCTCACGCTGGACGCCACCATCAACCCCGACTTCGGGCAGGTGGAGGTAGACCCGGCCGAGGTGAACCTGAGCGCCATCGAGACGCGCTTCCAGGAGCGCCGCCCCTTCTTCGTTGAGGGCGCCGAGCTCTTCAACTTTGGCACGGGGGGCGGCAACACGGCGTTCTACTCGCGCCGCATCGGCCGGGCGCCGCAGGTGGGCGTGGCCTACTCGCTGGCCGACGTGCCGGGCGAGACGCGCATCCTGGGCGCCGCCAAGGTGTCGGGGCGCACGCGCAACGGCTGGTCGGTGGGGATGCTGAGCGCGCTCACCAACCGTGAGGAGGCGCGCTTCATCAGCATCGACGCCGAGGGCGACTCGCTGCGCGGCTCGCAGCCGGTGGAGCCGCTGAGCCACTACTTCGTGGGCCGCGTGCGCCGCGACCTGCGCGCCGGCCAGACGGTGGTGGGCGGCCTGCTGACGGCGGTGAACCGCGACCTGGACGACGACGTGCTGCAGTCGCGGCTGCACTCGGCGGCGTACAGCGGCGGCCTGGACTTTCGCCACCAGTGGGCCAACCGCGTGTGGCAGCTGACCGGCTTCGTGTCCGGCAGCCACGTGCAGGGCGACCGCCGCGCCATCTCGCGCACGCAGCAGGCGTTCGCGTACCACTACTTTCAGCGTCCGGACCAGGACGAGGTGCGCTACGACAGCACGGCGACCTCGCTCTCCGGCCTGGCGAGCGAGTTCCAGCTCTCGTACCGCAAGGGGCGGCACTGGCGCCCCACCCTGCTGGTGGGCACCATCACGCCCGGGTACGACGTGAACGACATGGGCTACCAGTACCGCGGCAACCGCGCGGACCTGCAGGGCACCCTGTCGTACACCGAGAGCCGGCCGGGCAAGACGTTCCGCTTCTACCAGTTCAACAGCTACGCCCGCGGCGAGTGGAACTACGACGGCGACCACATCTACAACAACTTCCAGCTGGCCGGGTACGGGCAGCTGCTCAACTTCTGGAACGGCAACCTGCAGCTGGGCACCACCCTTCCCGGCTCGCTGGACGACCGCCTTACCTGGGGCGGGCCGTTGGCCCGGCGCCCCGGCAACTGGCGCATCAGCGGCGGGATGAACTCCGACGACCGCAAGAAGGTGTCGGGCGGCGCCTCGGCGTTCTACATGAACGACGACGAGGGCGGCTGGCAGCTGCAGTCGGGCACCTACCTGGCGGTGCGTCCCTCGCCGCGGTGGAACCTGACCCTTTCGCCCTCCTTTACGCGGATTCACGCCGGCGCGCAGTACATCATGGCGCGCGCCGACGTGGCGGCGGTGAACACCTTTGGCCGCCGCTACATCCTGTCTGAGCTGGACCAGACCACGCTGGCGCTCGAGGCGCGGCTGAACTTCACCTTCACGCCGGACCTGTCGCTGCAGGTGTACGCCCAGCCCTTCCTCTCCAGCGCCGACTACGGCACGCCGTCGGAGCTGGTCGCGCCCCGCACCTTCGACTTCGCGCGGTACGGCGAGGACCTGGGCGCGCTGGAGAACACGGACGGCGGCTACTTCGTCTATCCCGAGGGCACGGGCGCCGGCATGCCGCGCTTCTTCGTCCCCAACCGCGACTTCAACCTGCGCAGCCTGCGCGGCAACGCGGTGCTGCGCTGGGAGTGGCGGCCGGGAAGCACGCTGTACCTGGCGTGGCAGCAGGACCGCAGCGACTTTGCGCCGTACGTGGGCGACTTCAGCATGAGCCGCGACCGCCGCGCGCTCTTCGACGCCCAGCCCGACAACGTGCTGGTGCTGAAGGTGAGCTACTGGCTGAATCCCTGAGGGAGTGCGGGAGTGCGAAAGTGCGAAAGTACGAAAGTACGGATGATGGCCTCTCGCACTTCCGGATGAGCACCCGGGGATGATGGATCGAACGCGCACCGTGGCTGATGCCGCGGTGCGCGTTTTCGTTTGTGGCGCCGTCGTCCATCGCAGCGTTTCGGCCGCGTCCGGAGAGGAGCGTTGAAATCGCGGCTGCGACGTCACGCTGTCGGCCTTAGCGGACACGGGCGCGGCGGGCCTTCCGGTGCGAGCGGGTGAAGCCCCGTTCGGCGAGTGTAACGAGCCGGGACGGGGCTTGTGGCCGTTCCAGCCGCGGGCTTCGACCCGTGGTGTCCGGCGGCGCGGACCGACCCGTCCGGCGACGGATGGTTGCCCGCCGATCCTCCTCACCCATCCCCGCCCGCCGATCCTCCTCCGCCGCCCCGGATCCTCCGCCCGCTACCGCGACTCCGTGTCCGCGCGGCGCTCGACGGGGGCGTTCTCGGGCCACATGCGGTGGCGGCCCTTGAGCATGGGCGCCAGCGCGGCCAGCAGCCCCGAGACCGTCTGGTACCGCTCCGACGGGTCCGGCTGCATGGCGCGCAGGACCACCGCCTCCAGGTCGCGCGGCATGCTGGACAGGTGCGCGCGCGGGGGGACGGGCGGCATCTTGATCTGCGGATAGCGCTGCTCCAGCTCGCGCGTGGTCAGCTCGCGGTCGGGGGTGGCGGTGCGCTCTACTACGTGCGCCACCGGCCCGTCGTCCTCGTCGTCGTCATCCCACTCGTTCCACTCGTCCTCGTCCTCCTCCACCGGCTCCTCATGGGCCCACTTGCCCGTGAGCAGCTCGTACAGCAGCGCGCCCAGGCCGTACACGTCGGTGGCGGCGGTCAGCGGCTCCTTGAGCACCTGCTCGGGCGCCATGTACGGCGCCGTCCCCAGCCGGTCCGCCGGGCGCCGGATGGGCTCGATCTCGCGCACCACGTCGAAGTCCAGCAGCACCGGCACCCCTTCGCGCAGGTGGATGTTGCCGGGCTTGAGGTCGCGGTACAGGTAGCCGCAGCGGTGCAGGTAGTGGATGGCCGCGCCCACGTGCATGATGGCG